>NZ_JCANWW010000009.1:0-201075 GCF_059553395.1 Williamsia sp. z34
CCTACAGACCATGGGGTAGATAGGCCAGAACTGGAAGCCCGGTAACGGGTGCAGGTGACTGGTACTAATCGGCCGAGGACTTACAACCAAAACAAGAAGACAATTATGTCTCGCATCCACTGTGCAATATCTGAAACAACACACAAACAAACAAATGATCAGCACTAATCATTGACTTGATTTGTGACGATGGTTGTTTCACATTGTTACGGCGGCTATAGCGGTAGGGAAACGCCCGGTCCCATTCCGAACCCGGAAGCTAAGCCTACCAGCGCCGATGGTACTGCACCCTAATCAGTGTGGGAGAGTAGGACACCGCCGAACACAATTTGCGAATACCCTGTATCCGATTCCAGCAATGGACTCGAATACAGGGTATTTTGCTATGTCCAGACCATTTCGTACAGAACTTGATGGGTGGCCGGCTACTGTGCTGTGAGTCGCGACGATCGTGATAGGTGCACGTTGGCCTTGCGAGAGCTCCTACCTCGCAACACATTTCGTCGGTGTTGTGTTGTCGGATGTGGGCATTGCCGGAGCAAATCGGCAGGCGACTGGCGGCTGGGTGCAGTAGCAGCATAGGGTGCGGAGAGACTCGGACGACTACAGGGGAATTGGTGGGGGCTTGATGCGGCGACTGTTGGCTATCGTGACCGGATTTATCGCGTTGATCGGAGTGTCCGGGATGACCGCCACAACCGCCAGTGCGGCCCCGCCCGTGGGGCTCGGTGGTGGTGCCGGGATTGTCATCGCAGACAACGCCGTGTGCACGCTGACCACCATCGGGCATGACCGCGCGGGACGGCTGGTGGGTCTGACCGCCGGTCACTGCGGCGGACGCGGGAGCGCGGTCAAGGCAGAGAAGAGCATGGGCTCGGGCGTACTCGGCGTGATCACGGAGTCCAACTTCCGCTGGGACTATGCCGTCATCGAGTTCGACAAGTCCAAGGTCACGCCCCAGCGTAGCTACCGGGGACTGACCATATCGGGTACCGGCCCTCGGCCGGTTTTCGGCCAGTCGGCCTGCAAGGCCGGCCGCACCACCGGCACCACGTGCGGCATCGTGTGGGGCAATGACCCGCAGGTACCGACATTCACCCTGAGCCAGGTCTGTTCCAACCACGGTGATTCCGGCGCGCCGATCGTGGTGGGGGACAAGGTCGTCGGACTGCTCAACGGTGGTCGCGTCATCCGCAACATCGGCGGCACCGGCCTCGAGATCGACGTGCCCTGCACCAACCCGAACTTCCCGATCCACAACCCCGCCATCAGCACGCCGATGACGACGATTCTGGACGACCTGAACGGCCGGAATATCGTGGGCAGCGGCTTCCGGTCGATCTGACGGTCAGGTCCGTTTCACCACGGCGGCGATGCCGGCGATCACGACGGCGATGCCGGCGAACAACGTGAGCCACAGGCCGAAACCGACCTCGAAACCCAACCCCCAGGTGTTCTCGGCGTCGAGGACGTCAAAGATGTCGATGACCGCGATCAAGGTGATCAGGGCGCCGGCCACAACAGCGATGATGCCGGCGGTGAGGTGTAGGCCCGAGCGCTTGGCGATCGCCGCACTGACCACCCCGAAGATCCCGGCGACCACACCGAGGGTCGCGGTCAGAACGCCATCGGTGGCCCCGGTATCCGAATCACCGATGCCGTTGACACTTACGGTGCCGGAGATCCACGGCAGGAACGCGGCGATGACGGCGAGGACCGCAAACCCTGCGATCGCCCAGCCGATGACGCGGACCGTGGAAGACACCGGTCCTGCCGAATCCGCCTGGGGCTGTGCGTACTGGGGCGCCTGTCCGTACTGAGGCCCCTGTCCGTACTGAGGTGTCGGCCCGGACTGCGGTTGGGCGCCGTAGGGATTCTGTCCGTATTGCGGCGCGGGTGGCCGTGATTGTTGTCCGTACGGCGGTGCCTGTCCGGGCTGGGATTGCCACGCCTGTGGCGGCCCGCCGTATTGCGGCTGTGGTGCGCCGTAGGGTTGCTGCGGCGGGGGCCCACCATACTGCGCAGGGCCCTGGCCCGATCCTGAATCGGCGGGCGGCGGAGTGGGTGGCGCCGAGGCGGGCCTGATGCGGGTCTGGTCGTAGGGGTCTGGCTGCCCGGGCGCTTGCGTCATTGGATTTACCTTTTTCAGCTGATCGGATTCCTCACGGTAAACCCGTTCGGACCCTCATAACAGCATTATCTCCGCCGTTCGAGCGACACCAGACCTGCTTTTCATGCGGCTGATCGACACCCGGGAACACTGCTCACCCTGACGCCGTCACGGCGTGTCGGAATCGGAGGCCAGAGAACTCGGCAGTTGCCTCAGGATCAGATCGAGCACCCGAACGGCGCCGGCCTTGTCCAGCGGATCGTTGCCGTTCCCGCATTTTGGGGACTGCACACATGACGGACAACCCGATTCACAAGCGCAGTGCGACACGGCATCTCGCGTCGCGCGGATCCAGATCTCGAAAGCTTCGTGACCGCGGTCGGCGAATCCTGCCCCGCCGGGATACCCGTCGTAGACGAACACCGTCGGCAGTCCGGTATCGGGATGGAGGTTCGTCGACAGTCCGCCGATGTCCCACCGGTCGCAGGTCGCGACGAGCGGCAACAGTCCGATGGCAGCATGTTCGGCGGCGTGCAGGGCACCGGGGAACATACCCACGGTGACGCCGACCGCCTCGAGGGCGTCGGGTTCGATCGTGTACATCACCGCCCGGGTCGAAAGGGTTTGGGCCGGCATGTCCAATTCGACCGAATCGAGGATCTCTCCGGTGTGCAGTTTGCGCAGATATCCGACGACCTGGTGGGTCACGTCGACCCTGACCAGGGCCACCGTCAGTGGTCCGAACGTATTGGTCTCCATCACGTCGGTGATCTCGACCAGAGTGGTCTCTCGGGCGCTGGTGGTCCAGTCCGGTTCTTCCGGGTGAACCAGCGCCAGACCGTCTTCGAGGTCGAGCTCGTCCACGACGTAGCTCTCGCCGCGATGGATGTGAACCGCTCCCGGGTGCACAGTCGACATCGCCCGGCCCGAGTCGACGGTCCCGAGTAGCTGGGCAGTGGTCTCGTCGACGATCATCACCTGTCCACCGATACCGCCGCGGATGTCGACGTCGGCGTGCGGCTCGACGCCAGGGGCGACGTACCACCCCGCCTTGCGGTGCCGGATGAGCCCGCGGACGGCCAAGTCCTCGAGTAGTTCGCGTGCGCCGAAGGCATCGACCTCCGATTCTTTGAGCGGCATTTCTGCTGCGGCACAGAGCAATTGCGGTCCCAGGACGTAGGGATTGGTCGGGTCTGTGACCGTGGCTTCAACGGGCTTGTCCAACAGCGCTTCCGGATGATTGACGAGATAGGTGTCGAGCGGGTCGTCGCGGGCGACGAGCACCACCAAGGATCCCTCGCCGCGACGTCCGGCCCGGCCCGCCTGTTGCCAGAAGGAGGCGACCGTACCCGGAAACCCGGCCACCACAATGGCATCGAGTCCGCTGATGTCGACGCCGAGCTCCAGTGCGTTGGTGGTGGCCACCCCGAGAAGCTTCCCGTCGGCCAGATCGCGTTCAAGGGTCCGGCGATCGTCGGCCAGGTAACCCGCCCGGTATGCGGCCACTCGCGGAGCCAACTCCGGGTCGACCTGTTCCAGAATGCGTTTGGCCGACAAAGCGGTGAGTTCGACGCCCCGCCGGCTGCGCACGAAGCAGAGCGTCCGTGCACCTTCGAGTACGAGGTCGGCGAGGATGCGCGCGGCTTCGGCGCCTGCTTGCCTGCGGACTGGGGCGCCGTTCTCGCCGCTGATCCCGGGGATGAACGCGGGCTCCCACAGTGCGACGGTGCGCGCGCCGTGGGGTGAACCGTCCTCGGTGATCTCGGCACAGTCGGCTCCGATCATGCGGCTCATCGCGGCGCCCGGACTGCCGGAGGTGGCACTGGCGCCGATCACCACCGGATCGGCCCCGGCCGCGCGGGCGATCCGCAACAGACGTCGTATGACCAGTGCGGTATGTGAGCCGAATACGCCACGGTAATGGTGGCATTCGTCGACGACGATGAAGGCCAGACCTCTCATGAAGTGCCGCCAACGGGCGTGTGAAGAGAGGATTCCGATATGGAGCATGTCCGGATTCGTGAATATCCATCGGGAATGTTCTCGAGCCCATTGCCGAATGGCCGGTTCGGTGTCGCCGTCGTATGCACAGGGCTGAAGATGTAAGAACTCTTTACGACCGGCCAGTAGCGAACTCACCGAACGCAACTGGTCGGAGCCGAGTGCTTTGGTGGGGGAAAGATAGAGAGCAGTTGCTCGCGGGTCTTCCAGGAGCCGGGTGAGGATCGGTACCTGGTACGCAAGGGATTTGCCTGAGGCGGTGCCGGTTGCCAGGACCACATGGCGTCCGGCGCGGGCGTGTTCCGCGGCGGCGACCTGATGGGACCACGGTCGGCGAATACCGGCATCGATCAATGCCTGCCGGACCGGGTCGCCGACCCAGGTCGGCCATTCGGTGAAACTGGCTGTCCTGCTGGGGATCAGGGTCTTGTGGGTCAAGGGTGATTCGTCAGGTCCGACGCCCGCCAGCGTGCGGGCGAGCAGTTGGGAGCCGAAGTCGGAGCTAGTCATCGATCCAGTTCATCACCTCGTAATATTACCTACTGTGAAGTGTCGATTGCGAAGTCGACCATGATTTGAATCAGTTTGACTTCCTGACTGTTGTGTACGCCCAGAACATGATTGACTTGTTGTGGTCGCAGCTTCTGGGGGGCGGTTCAAGATAACGGCCAGTCTCTTGGGATCGTGTTGCGAGCGTGGTACTGAAGGTCAGTGTGCGGGGGGCACCCGTAAACGGCGCCAGAAGGTATGGCGGTCGGAACCGGCCCGACGTGGGTAACTCCCCGTCGTATCCGGTGAAAGAAAAGGAATACAAGAATGGCACAGGGAACTGTGAAGTGGTTCAACGCGGAAAAGGGCTTCGGCTTCATTGCGCCAGATGACGGACCCGACGATGTGTTTGTCCACTACTCCGAGATCCAGGGATCCGGTTTCCGCACTCTCGAGGAGAACCAGCGGGTCGAGTTCGAGGTCGGTCAGGGAACGAAAGGTCCGCAGGCCACGGGTGTTCGAGGGTTGTAGCGGCACCCTTCATCAGATCGCCCCTCGTGGGCACTCCATCGAGGACCTTCGCATTGCGTGAAGTACCTCTGATTCATCTCCGGCACCACAACCCGGTGTCGGCGTCTTACCCCCGGTTTGTCGTGAAACGGCGTCGGGGGTCAGTCGTTTTCGGGTGAAAATACCGTACGGTTCTAACGTGGGTCAGCTGTCGATGTTCTCCGCGGAGACCGACGAGCCGTCGATTGACGATCTCGCCGGGATCTTGGCGACCGCCGGCCAGATCTCGGTGAACCCTCAGGGCGCACGTCTGTCGGTGGTGGTTCCCGATGACTGGCGTGCCCGGGCCCTGGCCGACGAGTTCGAGCGCTGCGGCGTCGCTGCGGAGATCTCGCTGTCGTCTGAGGGTTCCCCCCTCGTGGGGACGGTCACGACCCCCGAACTCGAGGATCTCTATCGCGCCTGGACGAAGGGTGCGATCAAAACGATGCCCCCGAACTGGGTACCCGGACCCCGCGCGCTGCGGCTGTGGGTCATCGCGGCCGGTCGTCGCGACGCCGAGCGGTACGTACTGGGCCTTGATCCGCACGCTCCCGACTCACACGGTTCTCTGGCGACTGCGGTGATGCGGGCGGGGATCGCGCCGACGCTGGTGGGCACACGCGGCGCCAATCCCTCGTTGCGGATCGCCGGAAAACGGCGTCTGACGCGTCTGATCGAATCGGTCGGTGAACCACCGGACATTCCGGGCGCGGCGGCACATTGGCCATTAATTTGATCAAATTTCTCGCAATTCACTATCTGAACTGCGAATACACCCTGTTCAAAGCTGGGGTGCCGACGGCCTGATCAGGCTCTTCTCGGGTGCCAGGCGGCATACTCGGATGCCACTACCGCTATACATAAGGTACAAACGGCCAGAAGAACCATGAAAGGTGCAGGCAACTACGGTGGCGGATTCAGATACAGCAGCTCGCGGGACAGGTAAGGCAGTGCGCCGTCTCGTGATCGTCGAGTCCCCGACGAAGGCCCGCAAGATCTCGTCGTATCTCGGCCCGAACTACGTGGTCGAGTCCTCGCGCGGTCACATTCGTGACCTGCCGCGCGGCGCGGCCGATGTGCCCGCCAAATACAAGGGACAGCCGTGGGCTCGGCTCGGGGTGAACGTCGACGAGAACTTCGAACCGTTGTACGTGGTCTCGCCGGACAAGAAGTCGACCGTCACCGAGCTGAAGGCTCTGTTGAAGGACGTCGACGAGCTCTACCTCGCGACAGACGGTGACCGCGAGGGTGAAGCCATCGCGTGGCACTTGCTCGAAACGCTCAAGCCCAAGGTCCCGGTCAAACGGATGGTCTTCCACGAGATCACCGAGTCGGCGATCCGTGCTGCCGCCGAAAGCCCCCGCGACCTGGACGAAGACCTGGTCGATGCGCAGGAAACCCGACGCATCCTCGACCGTCTCTACGGTTATGAGGTCTCGCCGGTCCTGTGGAAGAAGGTCATGCCGAAGCTGTCGGCGGGCCGGGTGCAGTCGGTGGCCACGCGGATCATCGTCGAACGCGAACGCGAGCGGATGGCGTTCCGGTCGGCCGAGTACTGGGATATCGCCGCCACGCTCGACGCCGGAGAATCGGCGAAGCCACGTAGTTTCGGTGCCCGACTGGTCAGCGTCGATGGGGCCCGGGTGGCCAGCGGCCGTGACTTCGATTCGACGGGTGGCCTGAAGAAGGACGACGTCACCGTTCTCGATGAAGCCCGCGCGGTGGCGCTGGCCTCGGGTCTGCAGGGTGCATCGCTCTCGGTGGCCTCGGTGGAGGAGAAGCCCTACACCCGCAAGCCGTATGCGCCGTTCATGACCTCGACCCTGCAGCAGGAAGCCGGCCGCAAGCTGCGGTTCACCTCCGATCGCACCATGCGGGTGGCGCAGCGGTTGTATGAAAACGGCTACATCACCTATATGCGTACCGACTCGACGACACTGTCGGAATCGGCGATCACCGCGGCGCGGAACCAGGCCCGGGACCTCTATGGTGCCGACTTCGTGCATCCGACCCCGCGGCAGTACACCCGCAAGGTCAAGAACGCGCAGGAGGCGCACGAGGCCATCCGTCCGGCCGGTGAATCGTTCCGCACCCCCGGTCAGGTTGCCTCCGCGCTGCAGTCCGACGAGTTCAAGCTCTACGAGTTGATCTGGCAGCGTACGGTCGCCTCGCAAATGGCCGACGCGCGCGGTACCACCATGAGTCTGCGGATCAGTGGCAACGCCAATACCGGCGAGACGTGTACCTTTGCCGCGTCCGGTCGCACCATCACGTTCCCCGGATTCTTGTCCGCCTACGTGGAGACCGTCGACGAACAGACCGGCGGCACCGCCGACGATGCCGAGAGCCGTCTGCCGAATCTTGTTCAGGGCCAGTCGCTCACCGCGACGGAGCTCAAGCCGGACGGACACACCACCAATCCGCCGGCGCGCTACACCGAGGCCTCTCTGGTGAAGACGTTGGAGGAGTTGGGGATTGGTCGTCCGTCGACGTACGCGTCGATCATCGGCACCATCCAGGACCGCGGATACGTGCACAAGAAGGGGTCGGCCCTGGTGCCGTCCTGGATTGCGTTTGCGGTGGTCGGTCTGCTCGAGGCGTACTTCAAACGCCTTGTCGACTACGACTTCACGGCCACCCTCGAAGACGATCTGGATCAGATCGCCCAGGGCGCCGAGAATCGCACGGATTGGTTGACCGGCTTCTATTTCGGAAAAGAAGGCGCCGAAGGCCAAGAAGGTACCGGCCTCAAAAAGCTCGTCGGTGTGAACCTCGAAGAGATCGACGCGCGTGAGGTCAACTCGATCCGCTTGTTCGACGACGAACAGGGTCGCCCGGTGTACGTGCGGGTGGGCCGGTTCGGTCCCTACCTCGAACGCACGGTCACGCCCGAGGACGGGGGAGAGCCGGAGTCGCAGCGCGCCAATCTGCCTGACGACATCACCCCGGATGAGCTGACACTGGATCTGGCCGAAAAGCTCTTCAGCACACCGCAAGAGGGCCGTGTACTCGGCGTCGATCCGCTCTCCGGCAACGAAATCGTTGCCAAGGAGGGTCGTTTCGGGCCGTACGTCACCGAGATCATGCCGGAGCCCGAAGACGAAGGCCCAGAAGGCGGCACAGTGCCTGCCCTGACCCCGCCGCCGGCGCCGACTCCGCTCGACGAGGGCGTCACGCCGCTGGACGCACCCGGCGACACGTTGACCGCCACCGCAACCAAGAAGGCGACGGCCAAGAAGACTGCCAAGAAGGCAGCGAAGAAGGCCGGGCCGAAGCCCCGTACCGGGTCGCTGTTCAAGTCGATGGACATCGCGACGGTCACCCTCGACGATGCGCTGAAGTTGCTGTCGTTGCCTCGAATCGTCGGCAAGGACGAAGAAGGTCAGGAGATCACCGCGCAAAACGGTCGCTACGGGCCGTACCTCAAGCGCGGCACCGACTCTCGTTCGTTGACCTCGGAAGACCAGATCTTCGACATCACCCTCGAAGAGGCGTTGAAGATCTATTCCGAGCCGAAGCGTCGGGGGCGGGCAGCTGCCGCGCCGCCGCTGCGTGAACTCGGTACCGACCCCGTGTCGGAGCAGCCGATGGTGATCAAGGACGGCCGGTTCGGTCCGTACGTCACCGACGGTGAGACCAACGCCAGCCTGCGCAAGGACGACGACGTCGCGTCGATCACCGACGAACGTGCATCGGAATTGTTGGCCGACCGGCGCGCTCGTGGTCCGGCGAAGAAGGCCGCCAAGAAGACCGCCAAGAAGGCTGCGAAGAAGGCTCCGGCCAAGAAGGCCGCAGCAAAGAAGACGGCGGCCAAGAAGGCCACCGCCAAGAAGGCCCCGGCGAAAAAGGCCGCGGCCAAGAAGGCTGCACCCGAGTCGGATTGACGCCAGGAATGTCCCGCAGGCGGGTGTCGAGGGAGTATTCCCGTCGGCGTCCGCCTGCGGGACGAACTTGGAATCTAATAGTTGATGGCGTAGTTCGGTCTGGCCAAGCGGGTCTCGATCCCGCGGCCGCGCAATTCGATGCCCTCGCCGATGTCCCAGTGTGCGGCCTCGGCGGCGGAGGCGAGATACACCGCGCGGGCTGATCCCAGGACACGGCTCGGCTCGTATTTGGCCAGCTCGGTCAGCCGGGCGGCCTCGTTCACCGGGTCGCCGATCACGGTGTATTCGAAGCGTTGGCTCGAACCGATGTGTCCGGCGATGGCCTTGCCCGCCGAGACCCCGATACCGATGTCGGTGTCACCGAGGGCGGCGTCGAGTTCCTTGCGCAGGATGCGGGCGGCCGCAAGAGCTTGCCCGGCGAAGTCCTCCATGTCGAGCGGTGCGCCGAAAATAGCCAGCGCCGCGTCACCCTGGAACTTGTTGACGAAGCCGCCGTGCCGTCCGACCACATCGACGATCACCCGGAAGAACTCGTTGAGCAGGTCCACGACCTCCCGCGGAGGCAGGTTGACGGCCAGGCTGGTCGAACCGACGATGTCTACGAACAGCACGCCCACGTAGCGTTCTTCACCACCGAGCTCGGTGCCGCTTTCGATGGCCCGTCGGGCGACGTCCTCGCCCACGTAGCGGCCGAACAGGTTGCGCAGTTCCTGTCGTTCGCGAACGTCGGCGACCATCTCGTTGAAGCCGGCCTGCAGCAGGCCCAGATCGCTGCCGTCGTAGATGCGCACGGAGGTGTCGAGGTTGCCCTCACGCACCTCGTGCTGCGCGAGGGTCAGCTGCTTGATCGGGTCGGCAATCGCCGAGACGACACGCACCACGCCGATCGATCCGAACACCAGGGCGGCGCCGGCCATCCACAGGATGGGCCGTTGCAGGCCTTCGGCGTCGGTGTCGATGATGCCGGTCTTCTGGCCGACGACCAGCGCGATGATCACTGCCAGCGGGGCGGCCACGCTGATCACCCAGAACAAGATGATGCGCTGGGTGACGCTGGGCGCGGTGGCGGCCTCGGGATTGTTGGCCATCGCCGCGACGGTGATCGGGCGCAGGATCTTCTCGGACTGCATGTACCCCAGCACCGAGGTCACCAGGGCGCCGACAAACGACCCCAGGGCCACCACGATCGCGGTGCGACCCGACTGGGACAGGCTCAGTAACGAGAACACCACGCCGCCGACAAGCCACAGCCCGCCGTGGACGAGCATCAGGAGCAGCGGCAGTCGAAGTGCGCGCCGCCGGGCGGCTTCGTTGTCGGGACGGGATCGTCGCCGATGCCAGACCAGCACCGGCAGGGAGAGCCGAATCGTGGCGTAGGCACTGACCATGCCGGCCAGGACGAGATAGACGACGAAGACCAACTGGCCGACGCCGCTGATCTGGGAGAGGCTGACCGAGGTCTGTTCGGGGAGTCCGAAACGGAGAAAAGCAAAGGTGAACAGGGCTCCGGCGATGTTCGCCCGAAGCATGTCCAGCGCCAGCACCGGCCAAGGTGTGCGCACCAGCCAGCGCAACATGTGCCACGCATGTTGCAGCTGTGACTGTCTCTGTACCACGTGCATACGGTAGCTGGCCGCTTGCAGGAGTTAAGCATCGCTGTCCGGCCTTCGAGATAGGGTTGACCTGTGACAACAGTGTTCGATCGGCTCGTCGGCCAGCATGCGGTCGTGGGCGAACTCACATCTGCGGCCATCGCCGCAGCCCAGCTGGCTGCGATACGTGAGCGCGAGTCTCACGGTGAAGTTGCGGTCACGGACCACGATGGACCGCGACACGGCTCGTCGGCGATGACCCACGCCTGGCTCTTCACCGGCCCTCCCGGGTCGGGACGATCGATCGCCGCGCAGTGTTTTGCCGCGGCCTTGCAGTGCGAGCGAATCGATGCGCCCGGGTGCGGCCAATGTCATGCGTGTACGACGGTGATGGCCGGTACGCACTCCGATGTCCGGCGGATCGTGCCGGAGGGCCTCTCGATCGGTGTCAAGGGCATGCGGGACATCGTCCAGACCGCGGCGCGGCGGCCGAGTGTCGGTCGGTGGCAGGTGGTTCTCATCGAGGACGCCGACCGGCTCACCGAGGCGGCGGGCAACGCGTTGCTCAAGGCCGTGGAAGAGCCGCCACCGCGGACCGTGTTCCTGTTGTGCGCGCCGAGCATCGACCCCGAGGACATCTCGGTCACCCTGCGTTCGCGTAGCCGGCACGTGCCGCTGGTGATGCCCAGCGCGGCAGCCATCAGCGAGGTCCTCATCGCGCAGGACTCCATCGAGCCCTCTCTCGCGCAGTGGGCGGCCTCGGTGTGTGGTGGTCACGTCGGCCGGGCCCGTCGTCTGGCCACCGATCAACAGTCGCGCGACGAGCGCACGCAGGCCTTGGGGTTGGCCCGGGCCGCGACATCGAATGCGCGGGCATATCAGGCCGCCGAAGAGCTCGTGAAGTCAGCGGAGGCCGCCGCCAAGTCGATCAGCGCCAAGTTGGACGAGGCCGAGACCGAGGAAATGCGGATGGCACTGGGTGCCGGCGGCACCGGCAAGGGCGCGGCCGGGGCGTTGCGTGGCTCGGCGGGCATCCTGAAAGACCTCGAGAAGCGACAGAAGTCGCGGCAGACGCGTACCAGTCGCGATCTCCTCGACCGGGCGTTGGTGGATCTGGCCGCGCTGTTCCGCGATGCGCTCGCCGCGTCCTACGGGGCCGCAGTGGTTGCGATGCATCCCGACATGGCCGAACAGACCCAGGGGATGGCGCGGTATGCGACCCGCGAAGAGTTGCTGACCTGCGTCGAGGCGGTGCTCGAATGCCGGGAGGTGCTCGCGTTCAACGTGAAACCCAAGTTTGCCGTCGACGCGATGGTCGCCAAGATCGGGATGGCTCTGCGGCATTGATCGTTCGGGGGCAGCGACGCGCGCCCGGCTCTCAGATGAATCGACTGAGCGCGTCGAAGAGCATGCCGTGATTCTCGATTGTGACGGCCTTCTTGACGGGGTCGTACTGCGTGATCTGTTGTACCCGACCGCCGTACCAGAAAAAGGTGTGGGGGCTGATGCTGCCGCCGGGTGCGTCGGCGGCCTGTTTGTGGGTGGAACCGATGATCTCTCGGAGGGCGAGGGTCGACTGCAGATTGGCGACCGGATGGAGCATCAGGAGATGTCGGTGCGGGACGCTGAAAACGACGCCGTGCTCGGCGCCGCCCAAGACGGTCTCGACCACGTTCTGCATGTTCAGAGCTTTTGACGCGATGAAGAACGACTCGCCCTGAAGTATGGTGATCGCCCTGGTGCCGTCCACCGAGAGCTCTTCGGTGTCAAAGGGTTCGGCGTCGGTGTTGCGCTGGCCGGCCTGGTATAGCAGGTCGAGGTCGCGTGATTCGACGGTGCGGTCGGTCAGCGTTTCGACCGTGGTCGGAAGGTCCCGGCACAGGTACACCACCAGATCGCCGACGAAGGGGCGCGCATAGTTGGTGGTCATCGTGGGGTCGATGGTGGTGTCCGGCTGCAGTCGGGTGCGCACTTCGGAGAGCAAAGCCGGTTCGGTCAGTTCGTCGGCCTGGGGGGAACGCAGCCCCTCGAAGTGCTGTTGGAAATGGAATGCGATGTAGCCGGCCCATTCGTCCTCGGGCAACCGCTGACAGGTGGTGACCACGTTCTGGAGGAAGTATCGCTCGGCGTCGGGGCCGACCAGGAAGACGTCGCCGTACTCGGGGTCGTCGACGGGAGTCACCTCGACACCGAGTTCGGCCAGTGCCGAAATCGACAAGGCCACCACTGTCCGTTCCGTGCTCTCGGTCATCGAACCTCCTCTGACAACCTTACTGATCAGGCCGGACAGTCCTGTTGATCAGGCCGAAGGCGTTCATCGTGGTGGTCGGCGGCTTTACCATCGAAGGAAGTTCACACTCCCGAAGATGCCCTGGAGCCGGCCATGATCGAGCTGCCAACGCCCGACGAATCCACGCTCGGTGACGTCGCTCAGCGGTTGAGAATCGGGCAGTACATCGACCACCGCTCGGAGCCGCTCGAATTCGACGTCGCCGCACCGGGGACGGCCGGTCTGTGGCGGGTTTTCCTTCGCGGCGAGCAGGGGCAGGCGTCGGCGGTGGTCAAGGTGTTACGCCATCCGGCGAAGTGGCCGGTGCTGGCCGAGTTGGCTCCACCGGTTCAAGAGTTCTTCTTGCGCACGTTTCCGTGGTCGCAGGACCCGGACGTGCTGTCAGAGGTGGCGGCACGCTGCCCCGAGGGGTTGCGGACGGTGACACTGTTGGGCACGCAGTGGCACGGTTCGCATATGCGATCGATGTGGCTGGAGGATCTCGGTGATGTCCAACTGTTCTCCACTGCAGGGCAATTCGAGAATGCAGCGCGCCTGTTGGGCGAGCTGTCAGGCAACCGGGCAGCAGCCGGATCGCCATTGTCGCAGGAGTTCGATGACGGGTTTGCGCTGTCGATGATCGCGCGCAGTCGCGTTCAGGAGTCGGACCTGATTCTGCTTGCCGAGATGCTGGCCGAACCCCGCGACACCCCAATCCCGACGGACCTCATCAACGACCTGCTGTGGGTTGGCGATCACATCGAGCTCCTCCTTGCCGACCTGTCGGAGCTCCCTCAGACGCCGGTGCACGGCGACGCTGCGCCGGACAACCTTGTTGCCGATCCGAGTGGCGGTGGGAGGACCGTGCTGATCGACCTGGCCCAGATGCCACGTCATGCGGTCGGATTCGACCTGGGTCAGTTGGTGTTCGGACGCCACAGTCCGGTGCTGGGGTTGGGGGAGGACGTCATCGAGCGGATCGTCGGCGAATACACCGCCGGGCTGGCCGCCGGGGGCGTGCCGGTCGACGTCTCGACGGTGTGGGCCGGCTTCGTCGGTTCCGCGGTGATCCGAAACGGGTTCGAGGTCGCAGGCGCTACCACCGACCTCACGGAGAAGATCGCGGCGGCGCAGTATCTGGCCCAAAAGTCCTTTGACCTGGGCTTGGTCCCCCCTCGCGTTCCGGTCACCTGAGCCGGTTTGGTCCTCGGCGTGACCGCTGGATAGACTGGCTGGCGCTGCCTGGTGCAGCACGCCGCCTTAGCTCAGTCGGTAGAGCGCTTCACTCGTAATGAAAAGGTCGCGAGTTCGATTCTCGCAGGCGGCTCCACGAAGAATCCCTTCTCCTGTAGTGACAGGGGAAGGGATTTTTGTTTCGATCGCGGGCGAGTCCATTTCTTGTCGGCAGTCCGGGCCGTCCCCGGGTGGCTATCCGGGGACGGCCGTCATGCCCTGCAAAGCAATGGTCACGTATTTCTCGACGATCGGCGTGCGGGCCTCGGGGGATTCGGGGATGGTGACCAAGAGGGCGTACATGCCGAGTAGGTAGAAGACGCCGTGGTGAAAGACGTCGGTTTCTGGTGGCAGTTCGCCGCGGTCGCGGGCTCGTTCCAGCTCTCCGATCACCGAGATGATCACCGGGTGATGTTCCCACTCTTCCTGGGGCGGTCGAGTGGTCGAGAAGTGCAGTGCCAGAAAATCTTTGAACAACCTGCCGCCCAGTCGCTCTTCGAGGTCCTCGAGCTCGCGGACCATCTGGGTCAACGTGTCTTGAACGGTGTGGGGAGTGTCGAAGAACTTTGCCAAGCTGTCCGCAATCCGAAGTTCTTCGCGCCGTTCGAGTTCGAGCAGGACATGTTCTTTGGTGGGGAAGTGGAAGAAAAACGTCCCGTGTGCCACGCCGGCCGCGGAGACGATGGCACCGATGTCGGCCGATGCCATCCCGTCGCGCTTGAACTCCGTCACCGCTGCTTCCAGCAGACGTTCGCGGGTCGCACGTCGCTTGGCCTCGCGGGCCGACACCTTGTCCGTAACCGAAATGGTCCACCTCCTGCTCGACCCCCCGGCACGAGTCTAGCGAATTCACTGACTCGAGTCAGCGAAGCGTGGTTTCCTCGACGCATGCAGTTCCTCGTCGAGGCCGAAGATCTACCGAAGGCGACCAACATCCGGACGCAACTCGTCGCGCTGTGGACGGGACCGGTGTTCGCGGTGGTGATGCTGATTGCATTTGTCGCCTTCCCGGGCTTCTGGCCGCCGATGCCGCCCACCATGCCGGCCGACGAGGTCGCGGCGTTCTATCGCGACAACACAGCCTGGATCCGGTTCAGCATGGTCACCTACAACCTCTGTGGCGTGATGTTACTGCCGTTTTTCCTGGTGATCGTGGTGCAGATGAAGCGGATGGCGACGCAAAGCCATGTCTTTGCGTACTGCTACCTCACCGCGGCGGTCAGCGGTGCGACCATTTTCGCCCTGTCGAACATCTTCTTCCTGGTCGCAGCGTTCCGGCCGGATCGCAACCCGGAACTGGTCCTGCTTCTCAACGACCTTGCCTGGATCACGTTCATCGCGCCGATCGGCATGGTGGTCGCGCAGTTCTTGCTCCTGGCGATCGCCGTCTATTTCGACAACGGACCTAACCCGGTTTTCCCGCGGTGGGTGGGTCATTACTCGCTTGCGACCGCGATCGCCATGCTTCCCGCCGCCGGTGCGGCAGTGGCCAAAACCGGGCCGCTGGCCTGGGACGGTCTGCTGTCGTTCTGGCTGCGCAACGGAGCCGTCGCCGCATTTGTGGTGGTGATGTTCTTCGTGCTCCGCGCAGCGCTGCATCGCCAGGCCGTCGAGGAAGGTGTGGCCCGATGAGCATCCTGTTGTCCAGGCGGGGACCGCCGGGCGCCGACCACTCCGAACCGGTGGGCAAGCCGGACGTCTGGATCGTCTACTGGATCTTCCCGGCGTTCTACGCGATCTTCGGTGCGGTGTTCGTACTACTGGCCAGGGTCACCCCGCCGCCGCGTCCCGACGTGAATGATCAACAGGCGGTGGACTTTTTCCAGGACCACGCCACCACCATCCGGATCGGATTCACGCTGCTGCTGGTGATCCTCGGCGGTGCGGCACTGACCAACGGCCTGATTTTCTACCACATGAAGCGGATGTCGTGCGGGTCGGTTTTCGCTTACGGCTACATGGGTGGCATGGCCGTCGGAGCAGTCCCGGGATTCCTTCTCGTTGCGGTCGTCTTCCTGACTGCAACCTTCCGTGCCGATCGGGATCCGCAGCAACTGGGGATGCTGTACGACCTCGGTCTGTTGTCGTACAACGGATCATTGGGATGCTTCACGGCCGCCTACTTTGCGCTGGCTGTGGCAATCCTCTACGACAAGAACGAGATCTTCCCCAAATGGTTTGCTTACGTGACCATTTGGCAGATCGTCACCGAGGTCATCGCAACCCAGATGTTTGTCTTCGAATCGGGGCCCTTCGCCTGGAATGGCTCGATCTCATTCTGGTGGGCGGTGGTGGTCTTCAGTGTCTGGCTGGGCGGGATGATCGTGCTGCTGCGGATCGCCACCGCGAAGGAGCCCGTCGATTCTCCGCCGCTGGACTGACAACCAAGGACTTGACCAGTGACAAAACCCCTGTCGCCCACAAAGATCTCCCCGAACGAACGGGACGGACACCTGCCCGGCGATGGCCACATGTGGGTCATGGTGCTCGGCGACATGGTCATCTTCGGTGGCTATTTCATCGTCTTCATGGTGCACCGGTCCATGTCGCCGGATGCCTATCTGGCATCGCAGCAGCATCTTGACATCAACCTCGGTGTGATCAATACGATTGTGCTGCTGACGAGTTCATGGTTCATCGCACGCAGTGTCCACGCTGCACGGGTTGGTGATCCGGACCGGGCCGTACGTCTCATCTATGCCTGCGGCTCGCTCGGGGTCGTATTCGTCGGCATCAAGGCATACGAGTGGTGGTCGAAGATCTCACAGGGTTACACCAATTCTGATGAATTCTTCTCGTTCTACTACGTGCTCACCGGCGTGCACCTTCTCCACGTGCTGATCGGCCTGGTGGTGCTGGGAGTTGTCGTGCGCGACCTTCGCAACCCCCGGCGCCGACGGATGTCGATGGTGGAATCCGGCGCCACCTACTGGCACATGGTCGACCTGCTGTGGGTTGTCATTTTTGCGTTGCTCTACGTGATGAGGTGAACCGGTGACCGCGACAACTGATCGGGTCGAACGTGGCGATCGATCGACCCGCGCCATCAACTATGCGTGGATCGTATTGTGCGGCATCACCATCGGATCGTGGTGGCTGGCACCTGGACATGCCGGCGGTTCGGCCTCCGCCGGTGTCGCGATCACGGTCACCGTGATCGCGCTGGGTTTCATCAAGGGCCGGCTCATCATCCGGTACTTCATGGAGGTGCGGTCGGCTCCGAAGTGGCTGCAGGTGGCCACCGACACCTGGCTGTTCGTTCTCTGGGCCGCGATCCTGGTGATCTATCTGGTCTAGTGGTGTCAGCAGGTGCTTGGTGCCGGGACTCCCCGGAACCGTTCATCGAGATAGTTCAACGCCACGGGTGCGCCCAAGACCGCAGTCGTCAGGTGGTCGGGGCTCGGGATCTGGGCGGAGTAGACCTTTGTTCCCGCACCGCAGTAACGCCGAATGGTGTTCTCGATCGCCGCGACCGGGATCAAGGCGTCATTCGGTGCATGCCATTCGAAAATGGGGATGGTCGGGACACCGTCGTACAGTTCTACGCTGTTCTCATCGAGCACGGCGCGAGCCCGCGGGTCGGAGGCCAGCGACTCCGATGTCGCGACCATCCGCGCGCTCAGACCGGCTCCGCCCGCGAGGATGTCGTTGGTGCACCCGTTGGCCATCTGATTGCGCAGCGCCAAACCTCTGGTATTGAGCTGCTCGCTGATGGGCAACCGGTCGGGATACTCCCGCTCCAGGCCGAGGGCCGCCGCGAATGCCAGTCCGAATGCCGGATGAGGTTGCAGACCAAGACCTTCGGCCATCTGGGTGAGGTTCATCGGCGCACCGCCCACCGCTGCGCCGGCGATCTCGAGGTCCGGCGCGTAGGAGGGCTGCAGAGCCGCCGCCCAGGCGGTGGCCATCCCGCCGCCGGAGTATCCGACCATCGCCACCGGGCTCTGGCGGGTATTCGACTGCGGTAGCGCTTGGACGGCCCGGATGCTGTCCAGGGTGATCTGTCCGCCGAGTTTGGCGGCGCCGTAGGCGCTGTTCGGACCGAGGTGGTCGGGCAGGACCACGCTCCAGCCACGGGCGAGTGCCACATTCAGGCCGGGTGCCTCTCGGATCACGAGATTCGGGTCTGAGGTGTACAACTCCTGCGACACAGCGCATTTGGTGCCGAGGCCGTTGATGATGTGTTGATAGGACAACAGTGGCCCATTGTTCTGGTGGCTTCGGGGGGTGAGCAGGGTGGTCGTCGCCGCGATCGGGTCGCCTTCTGAACTCGTGGACCGGAATTTGATGAGAGTGACTGTGGTGTCAGGGAAAGCGGGCAAACCAGGCATGGGACGGCTCGCGAGAACATCACCCGGTGCCTTGTCGGCGAGATCCGGGGGCTGGCTGTAGAACCGGTCCGGCAGCGGCGTGGGATACAGCGGTGCTGCTCCGGCCGGTACGGGTGACAACAGCGCTCCGGTCAGCGTGGCGATGCACAGGATCAGTGTTGTCGCCGACAGCCGGTGCCGGCAGGTGGTGTGTGAACGCGGCATGAGTGCGGTCCCCCCGGGGTGGTCTCATGGGTGGCGACTTCGCGCACAGGTTAACTGAGATTAATGTTTGTTTGCGGCGCTTCGAGTGAATTACTCCAGTGGCTAGACTGCATTGTTTGGTTCTGCGGTACCGCTGAGCAAGGGGTAGTTCATGAGTGTTCTTGTATGTTTCCACGCGCATCCCGACGACGAGGTGTTCGGGACCGGCGGGACCATGCGCCAGGCCTCCGAGGCCGGCCATCGGTTGTGCTCGTCACCGCCACCGACGGCGCGGCCGGAGAATTCCCGGCAGGCATCTTGGCCGAGGACGAATCGCTGATCGAGCGGCGGCGTGATGAGCTGGCGAAGTCGGCGGAGGCGTTGGGTGTGAGTCGCGTTGTGATGCTGGGCTATTCGGATTCGGGTATGGCCGGAACGCCCGAGAACGACAATCCCAGGGCGTTCGCCAATCTGCCGGTGGAGGCATCGGCTCAGGCGCTGGCAGCCGTGCTTGCCGAAGAGGGCGCCGATGTCGTGACCTTCTACGACAGCTACGGCGGCTACGGACACCCCGATCACATCCAGGTACACCACGTGGGGTTGAGGGCCTCACAGATCGCCGGGACGCCACACGTGTACGAGAGTGTGACGAACCGGGACCACTTCCAGGCGCTGGTCAAGGCCAACGACCAGTGGGATGCCCAGGACGCACCCAACATCGACAAGATCGGCGTCCCGGCAGATCAGATCACCACCGAGATCGACGTGGCCGAGTTCATCGAGGCCAAGCGGGCGGCGATGTTCGCGCATGCCACGCAGGTCGGCGACTTCGGGCCGTTCCTCGACATGCCCATCGACGATTTGCGGGCGGCCTTCGGCCTGGAGTGGTTCCGCCGCGTCGGCGAAACCCATCACTCCGGGCCGAAGGAGACCGCGCTACCCCTCTAGCCGGACCGTGAGTTCTGCGCCGGTCGCGGCGATGACGTCGTCGGCGGTCACTCCCGGTGCGAGTTCCTTGAGCACCAGCGTGCCGTCGCCGACGATGTCGATGATGCCGAGGTTGGTGATGATCTGGTCGACCACACCCTGGCCGGTCAGCGGCAGGGTGCAGGTCTCGAGGATCTTCGGGTTGCCGCCGCGATCGGTGTGCTCCATCAGGACGATGACGCGGGCGGCGCCGTGGACGAGGTCCATCGCGCCTCCCATGCCCTTCACCATTTTTCCGGGGACCATCCAGTTGGCGAGATCACCGGTTTTGGAGACCTGCATGCCGCCCAGTACCGCGGTGTCGATGTGCCCGCCGCGGATCATGCCGAAGGACAGGGCCGAATCGAAGAAGGCCGCACCGGGATTGACGGTGACCGTTTCTTTTCCGGCGTTGATGAGATCGGGGTCGACGGCGTCATCGGTGGGGTAACCGCCGGTGCCGAGGATGCCGTTCTCCGAATGCAGTGTGACGCGCACATCGTCGCCGAGATACGTCGGGATCAGGGTGGGCAAACCGATGCCGAGGTTGACGTATTCGCCGTCGATCATCTCGGCGGCCGCGCGGGCGGCCATCTGGTCTCGGGTCCATCCGGTGACCGTGGGGGCAGACATCACTTGGCTCCTTCGGTTGCGACGGTGCGCTTTTCGATCTTCTTGTCCTGAGGCCCGGTGTGCACGATCCGCTGGACGAACACACCCGGCAGGTGCACCGCACCCGGATCGATCTGCCCCGGCTCGACCAGACGCTCGACCTGCGCGATGGTGATCTTGCCTGCCATCGCGGCCAGGGGGTTGAAGTTCATGGCGGTCTTGTTGAAGACGAGGTTGCCGTCGGTGTCACCGAGTTCGGCATGGATGAGTGCGAAGTCGGCGTTGATGCCTTCTTCGAGGACGTACCGCTTGTCACCGAAGACGCGGGTCTCCTTGGGCGGGGACGCGATGGCGACCGAACCGTCGGCTGCGTAACGCCAGGGCATGCCACCGTCCGAGATGGGGCTGCCGACGCCGGCGGGTGTGTAGAAGCCGGGGATCCCGGCCCCGCCGGCACGCAGGCGCTCGGCCAACGTGCCCTGCGGGGTCAGTTCGACCTCGAGTTCACCGGCGAGATACTGCCGGGCGAACTCTTTGTTCTCGCCCACGTAGGACGCGGTGACCCGCCGGATCCGGCCCAGGCCCAGCAGGATGCCCAGGCCCTGGTTGTCGACGCCGCAGTTGTTGGAGAACACCTCGAGCTCGGCGGCCTTCGTCTCCGCCAGGGCCTCGATCAGTGCGTCGGGGATTCCGCACAGTCCGAATCCGCCGACGGCCAGCGATGCGCCGTCCTTGATGTCGGCGACTGCGCTCGCGGCCGACTCGTACACCTTTGAACTCACCATTTCTCCCATTCGCTTCATCGGGCAATCGACAACGTTCACAGAGCAAACGCTGACGATGTCGGGTTTCAGTCAACAACGTCGCAGCTCGGGGGATCAAGTGAACCGGCGAAACGCTCGGAAACTGTTCGCGGAACGATCGGTGGCGTCAGGTACGTTCATCAGATGAACGCGATTTCGCCGACTCGCTCGCATGTGGTCGCCCGGGTCGGAGCGCTCCTGCGCGCGGTGGGTTCGGCCGAGCCGGGTGGCGCCTCGACCACCGAGTTGGGCAAGGCCACCGACCTGGCACGGCCCACCGCACACCGGCTGCTGACCTCTCTGGCCGAGGAAGGCCTGATCGACCGTGACCTCGAGACCGGCCGATGGCGACTCGGGCCCGAGTTGTATCTGCTCGGTGTGGGCGCGGCCAATCGCTACGACATCAGCGATCAGGCCCACGATGTGTTGATCACGCTCGCCCGGGAAACCGGGGAGAGCGCCTTCCTGTCGGCCCGGCGTGGTGACGAGACCGTCTGCCTGCTCTGGGAGGAGGGTAGTTTTCCGCTCCGGTCCCACGTGCTGCACGAAGGGATCCGGTTCCCCTTGGGGGTGGCCTCGGCGGGACTGTCGATCCTCAGTCATCTCCCGGATCGCGACGTCGACGACTACTTCTCTCGGAGGAGGCCCGAGAAGGATTGGGGCCCAGCGCATTCAGAAGAAAACATTCGGGAGCGGATCAGGTCGACCAAACGGACCGGCTATGGGGTCAATCCGGCGCTGATCGTGGACGGCAGCTGGGGCATCGGTGCGGCGGTGTTCGATCGGACCGGACGTCCGGCCTGGGCCCTGAGTCTGACCGGGGTGCAGACCCGCTTTCGCGATGATCGGATCCACGAGATGGGGGTCCTGCTGCTCGAGCAGGCACATCTGTTGTCCGGCAGGCTCAAATCCTGACAAAGTCAATACTTTGAATCGTTCTGATCAACAGCCGCTCTGATCAATTGTTCCGGCGCTGGATATCTCTATATTCAGTGCCATGGCAAACCGGCCCCGGTCTTACCTTGTGTGCGCATCGCAGCGCAGTGGCAGCACACTGCTCGTCGAGTGCCTGCGGTACACCGGTATCGCCGGTGAGCCCGAAGAATACTTCCAGTATCTGCCCAGTACGTCGCGCGCACCGCAGCCCCGGCAGTGGTTCGCCGGTGTCGACGATCCTCAGATACTGAAACTGCTTGCGCCACTGGAACCGGGTACCCCGACCACGGAGACCAGCGACGAGTGGCGAATCCGGATCTCCAGTCACGGCCGCACCGGAAACGGTGTGTGGGGCGGCAAGTTGATGTGGAATCAGACCCCATTGGTCATCGAGCGTGCAGCCGGCCTGACCGGGCGCAGCGGGACCGGATTGCGATCGGCGCTGCGTGACGTCCTCGGCGAGGATCCCCTGTTCATCAAGGTGAATCGGGAGGATCCGGTGCCGCAGGCGGTCTCGTTCTGGCGGGCGGTGCAGACCCAGGTCTGGCGCGGTCAGGCGCCGCCGGCACTCGACGACACCGCAGAGTACAACGCCGACGGCATCGCACATCTGGTGTCCATCCTGCGTGACCAGGAAAAGGGTTGGCGTGAATGGTTTGCCGAGGAGGCGATCACGCCCATCGAGGTGAACTATCGCGATCTGGCCCGTGAGACCACAACGGTCATCGCCGGAATCCTGACCGCGCTGGGCCTCGATCCGGCCTCCGCGCCACCTCCGGTCCTGGAACGGCAGGCCAACGGCCGTTCGAATGAGTGGGTACAGCGCTATCGCGAGGACGCAGAGCAGAGGGGACTGCCCACATGAGCAGCAGTGCGGGGATCGCCGGCGACATCACACACGTGGACGAACTGCGGATACTCGAAGCCGAGGCGGTGCACATCATCCGGGAGGTGGTGGCCGAACTCGAACGACCGGTCCTGCTGTTCTCTGCCGGAAAGGATTCCATCGTCCTGTTACGGCTGGCGGAGAAGGCTTTTCGACCATCGCCGCTCCCGTTTCCGGTCCTGCACATCGACACCGGTCACAACTTTCCCGAGGTCATCGATTTTCGGGATCGACGACTCGCCGAGGGTGGGCATCGGCTGATCGTGGGATCGGTGCAGGAATCCATCGACCGCGGCCGGGTGCAGGAGGTCGGCGGCCGCGCCGGATCCCGTAATCGCCTGCAGACCAGGACCTTGCTCGACGCACTCGAGGCGGGCGGGTTCGATGCCGCGTTCGGTGGTGCCCGCCGTGACGAGGAACGGGCGCGGGCCAAGGAGCGGGTGATGAGCTTCCGCGACGAGTTCGGTCAGTGGGACCCCCGGTCCCAGCGGCCCGAGCCGTGGTCCCTGTACAACGGCCGGATCCGGAAAGGTGAACAGGTTCGGGTGTTTCCGTTGAGCAACTGGACCGAACTCGACATCTGGCGGTACATCGAACTCGAAGGTCTGGAGCTGCCGCCGATCTACTTCGCGCACGAGCGAGAGGTGTTCGAGCGCGACGGCATCCTGCTCGCCACCTCGGAATACACCAATCCGGCCGACGAAGAGATCGCCCGGGTCGAATGGGTCCGGTATCGGACCGTGGGCGACCTGACCATCACCGGTGCAGTCCGTTCCCGGGCGACCACGATTGCCGATGTGGTGAAGGAGATCTCGGCGTCGACGGTGTCCGAACGTGGTGAGACCCGCGCCGACGACCGGACCTCGGTCGCGGCCATGGAGGACCGCAAACGGGAGGGGTACTTCTGATGACTCGCCAACTGTTGCGGCTCGCCACCGCGGGATCGGTCGACGACGGCAAGAGCACCCTGATCGGGCGCCTGATGCACGACACCGACAGTCTGCCCACCGACCATCTCGAATCCGTGACAGACACCGAGGGGGTTGCCGACCTCGCCGCCCTGTCCGACGGACTGCGGGCCGAGCGCGAGCAGGGCATCACCATCGATGTTGCCTATCGCTTCTTCTCCACGGCCACCCGCAATTTCATCCTGGCCGACACGCCCGGTCATGAGCGGTACACGCGAAACATGTTCACCGGCGCGTCGAATGCCCACGTGGCAGTGCTGCTCGTCGACGCCCGCGCCGGCGTGGTGCGGCAGACCCGCCGTCATGCCCGGATCGCGACGCTCCTGGGCGTCCCGCATCTGGTGGCCGCCGTGAACAAGATCGACCTCGTCGACTACAGCCAGGAGCGGTTCGGCGAGGTCGAAGCCGAGTTGCACACGCTCGCAGCGCGACTCGGGGTCAAGGGGCTCGCGGTGGTCCCGTTGGCGGCGAAGATCGGCGACAACGTGGTCACCCGTTCGGCCAACACGCCCTGGTACACCGGTCCGACGTTGCTGGAGTTCCTCGAAGGTGTCGAGTTGAGCGCACCGGCCCCGCTGCCCACCGAGGTCCGTCTTGCCGTGCAGTGGGTTTCGCGACCGGACGACAGGCAGCGGCGACGCTACACCGGACGATTGGCGGCCGGAACCCTGCAGGTGGGGGACCCGATCCTGGTGCTGCCCTCCGGATCCCGAAGCACCGTCACCTCTCTCGACACCTTGGACGCCGACCGCACCATTGCGGTGGCGCCGCTGTCGGTGTCGGTGGAACTGGCCGACAACATCGACGTCGGCCGCGGCGACATGATCGTCAGCGGCGCCGGCGACGCGCACCTGCCGGTGTCCGCCCGCGAACTCGACGTAACGGTCTGCTGGTTCTCGAAGACCCCGTTACGGGCCGGAGACCGGATCGGGCTCAAGCAGGCCACCCGGACCGTGCGCGCGACGGTGCAGGAGATCAGCGGTCGACTCGATCCGGAAACCCTTGGCGAAGAAAAGAATCCGGTGGAGCTCGCGCTCAACGACGTCGGAACCGTGACCCTGCGCACCAGTTCGATCGTGGTGGCCGACCCGTATTCGACGAACAAGGATGTCGGGGCGTTCATCCTGATCGACGAGCACTCCAACGACACCGTCGGAGCCGGCACGATCACCGAGGCCCGGGTGGTCAAACCCGGTGAACGCAAACGCAATGACATCAAGTGGCATCCGTCGGCACTGGAACGAAACCACCGCTGGAACGCTGTCGGCCAACGGGGCGCGGTCATCTGGCTGACCGGACTGCCGGCGTCGGGCAAATCGACGGTGGCGGTTGCGCTGGAACGGGAACTGGTCGAGGCCGGGCGGGTGGCGTACCTGCTCGACGGCGACAACGTCCGTCACGGACTCTCCGACGACCTCGGCTTCTCGGCGGGTGATCGGGCCGAGAACATCCGTCGGGTCGGGCATCTGACCCGATTGTTTGCCGACGCCGGGGTGGTGGCAATCGCCTCGCTCGTCTCACCGCTGCGTTCGGACCGGGAGATCCCGCGGGCACTCAGTGCGGCCGCGGACCTGCCGTTCATCGAAGTGCACGTGGCCACCCCGCTGGCGGAGTGCGAGCGCCGCGACCCGAAGGGGCTGTACGCGCGGGCCCGCGCCGGTGAACTCAAAGGGCTGACCGGAGTCGATACCCCGTACGAGGCCCCGGTGAACCCGGACCTCGTGATCGACACGACCGGCGCGGATTCGGATGCGCTGGTGCAGGAGATCCTCGGCATCCTGGCCGGTCGCGAGGGGCAACGATGAGTTCGGGCGGCAGTTCTGGTCTACCGTCGTATGACTCGAATCATCGCGGACATCTCGGTTTCCCTTGACGGCTTCGTCACCGGGCCCGGCGCCGGCCCGGACGACGGGCTGGGCGTTGGCGGCGAGGCCCTGCACACCTGGGCGTTCTCCGACGATCCCGACGACAAACGGGTTCTGGGTGAAGGGACCGCCCGGTCGGGGGCTGTTGTCATGGGTCGGCGGCTCTTCGACGTGGTGGACGCACCGGGTGGTTGGGACGACGATGTCGGGTACGGCGCCGGGGAGGTCGGCAAACCCTCGTTTGTGGTGGTCACGAGTACGCCGCCCGCATCGATGCGGCTCACCGACCTCGATTGGACGTTTGTCACGACGGGTCTGTCCGACGCCGTCGCTGCGGCACGGCGACGAGCGGGGGACCTCGATGTCGTCCTGATGGGCGGCGGTGCCACGACAGGTTCGGCGATCGCAGCGGGGTTGGTCGACGTGCTGAGCCTGCACCACGCGCCGGTGATCCTGGGTGCCGGGACGCCGTTGTTCGCCGGCGGCCCCACGCGCACGTTGATGCGGCAAAGCGTGACCCCGACCTCGACAGCGATACACGCCACCTACCAGGTCGTCTGATCGCAGCGGCTACGCTCTGGGATCCGTCCGGAGGAGGCCGTGCAGCACCACGTCGTGGCGTCGGCCGTCCTTACCCAGTGCCGCCGACCGCGCGACGCCTTCTTCGACGAACCCACACTTGCCGGCCACCGCCCGCGAGCCGGCGTTCTCTGCGTAGGCGTCCAGGCACACCCGGACGGCCCCGATCTGCCAGGAGTAGTCGATGAGTAGTCGGGTCGCGCGGGTGGCGATGCCCCGCCCACGTGCCCACGGGGCGACCGCGTACCCGATTTTGGTGATCGCATCGTCGTCTTCGGAGTGCAGGCTGCACAGGCCGAGGAAACTGTTGGCGTCATCGACGATCGCCAGATCGAACCCCGGCCAGACCCGCACCGACCGACTCTCGACGAAGTCGCGGGCATCGGCTGCGGTGTACGGACTCGGCACCATCGTGAACGCGACGGTCAGCGGATCCTGGCTCGCGGCGTGCACGGATGGGATATCGGCACTGGTCAGAGGCCGCAGGGTGATCACCCGATCGGTCAATGTCGGGATATGACGTGGCCAGTCCATATGCTTCAACCTAGTGCGCAGAGGCCTCGTTTAAGGTTCTAACCGAACTTGATGGCGAGACTCGCAACCGACGGATGGGATCTGAATGCTGCTGGCCGCATGGGTCACGGTGGTCACGGCAGTGATCATGATCGTGCCCGGCGCACTTGTCGGCCGACGGATGTCGTTGCCCTGGCCGGTGGCCGTGGCGGCGGGGGCGCCCCTCACCTTCGGGATGGTCGGCCTGTTCACGGTGTTGTATGGCGTCGTCTCGATCCCGTGGAATCTGCTCACCGCGCTGCTCATGGTGGTGGTGTGCTGGCTGATCGCGTGGGGCTGGGACCGTGGTGCTCGCCGCCTGGGATGGCTCGCGCCGACCCCGGTCGCCGATACGCCAGGTCCGAGCCGTCGGTCGCTGCTGCTGATGGCCGGGGGTGTGCTGCTGGGCGCGGTGATCATCATGATGTCGTCGATCCGGCGACTCATGGGCACCACGTTCCTCGGTTTGAACAACGTCTCGCAGGTATGGGATGCGCTCTGGCATGCCGACGCGCTGCGCTGGATCCATCAGACCGGCGATGCGTCCGCGCTGCACATGGGCGAACTGATGAACTACGACACCGGCGGGTTCAACTACTACCCCAACACCTGGCATTCGCTGGGATCTCTGCTGTACCCGCTGACCGGCGCCAACACGGTGGAGATCTACAACGTCTACTCACCGGCGGTGCTGGCGTTCACCCTGCCGATCAGCATCGGGGCGCTGGCGTACTGGCTCGGCCGCAGCCGGCTCGATCCCGACCGGGCCGCGGTGTTCGCGGCTCTGGCCGCAGCGATCACCGCCGTGTTCCCCTCCCTTCCGTACGTCGAGCTGGCCTTCACGGCCGTTCCGAACGCGGTCGGGGTGTCGCTCGCGCCGGTCACCGCGGTGCTGGTCGCCTCGGCGCTGACCGATCGGCGTCGGATACTTGCTGCTGCACTGGCGATCGCGGGTACCGCCGCGACACATCCGTCCGGCCTGGTCGTCGTCGCTGCCATCGTCGGGCTGTGGTGGGTCTTGCAGCGGTTGTGGGCACCCGTTCGCGGCAGGCTGGGTGACGTCGCCGGTCTGGCGGCGATCGGTGCAGCCGCGCTGGTGCTGATCAGCCCGGTGATCATCGGCACCCTCAAGATGTCGGACAACAACGAGCTCTCCGGATACGGGTTCCGCGATGCGGACGCGACCGCCGGTGGCGCGCTGGCCCGCGCGGCTTTTCAGGGCACCGATCTGCTCGAGAGCAACTATCCGCTGATCTACCTGCTGGTTCCGGCCGCGATCGGTCTGGTCTGGATGGTGTGGTCCAGAAGCTGGGGCATGGTCGCGGCGTGGATCGTGTTCGTCCTGACCACTGCCAACGCCATCTATGACTTCGGGGGATTGCCGTCGGAGTTGCTGGGCACCTTCGGCGGATACTTCTACAATTCGCCGCACCGTCTCACCTTCGTCGTGTCGATGTTCACCGCGGCGGCCGCGGGAATCGGTGTGGGCGTCGTGGTCTTGTGGGCGGCGGGTCTACTGAGCAGACGGGAACGGTTCCGCGGCAACGTCTTGGTGATCCCGGCGGTGACGATGGTCGGGTTGCTTCTGGTCCTGGGGGCCGGGGTCTGGCGTTACGCCGACAACGGCAAGATCGCCACGCAGTACCGGAGCGAGCTGCGCATCGGCGTCGAAGATGTCGAGGCCTACAAATGGCTTGCGCAACAACCCGACGCGCGCGACACGGTGATCCTCAACAACCTGGATCAGGGCACCGGCTGGATGTATCCGGTGGCAGGTCTGACGCCGCTCTTCCCGTTCTATCGGGCCAACGATTTCAGTGCGCGGCAGACCGAGCTCCACTGGAATGTGGCCAAGATCGGCAGTGACCCGGAAATCGATCAGATCGTGCGGGATCTGAACATCCGCTACGTCATCGACGCCCCGCCGAGTTATTGGCCGTTCCAGCAGGGTCCACCGCGACCGGACGAGGGCATCTTCGGAGACCCCTATCTGCAATTGCGTGAGTCCGGGGCGCCGGGATTGCGGGAGATCTATCGCCAAGGCAATGTGACCATTTTCGAGGTCACCGAAGAAGTACGGAACGGGACGCGGTAATGCGCACATTGGTCACCGGCGGCGCCGGTTTCATCGGATCGACGCTGGTCGACCGGCTTCTCGACCAGGGACACGAGGTGGTCGCCGTAGATGACTTCTCGCGGGGGCGCCGCGAGAATCTTCAGGCCGCGATCGCACGTGGTGCCACGGTGGTCGAGGGTGACATCACCGTCGTCGATCTCAATGAGGTTGTCGCACAGGCCGAGCCGGAGGTCATCTTCCACCTGGCCGCGCAGATCGATGTCCGGGCGTCGGTGACCGATCCCCTGCATGACGCTCAGGTGAACGTGCTGGGAACGATCCGGCTCGCCGAGGCGGCCCGGCTGGCCGGTGTCCGCAAGATCGTCTTCACGTCATCGGGCGGTTCGATCTACGGATCGCCCGAGCACCTGCCGGTGGCCGAGACCGCGGCATTGGCGCCGATGAGTCCTTATGCCGCGGCCAAGGTCAGCGGCGAGATCTACCTCAACATGTACCGGTCGCTCTACGGCCTCGACTGCACCCACATCGCGCCGGCGAATGTCTATGGGCCACGCCAGGATCCACACGGTGAAGCCGGTGTGGTCGCGATCTTTGCCAAGCACCTTCTTGCCGGCACGACGACCAAGTTGTTCGGCGACGGCGGCAACACCCGCGACTACGTGTACGTCGACGACGTGGTCGCCGCATTCGTGTTGGCGTCCTCCGAAGCCGGTGGTGGGCAACGCTTCAACGTCGGCACCGGGGTGCAGACCTCCGACCGGGAATTGCACACGATGGTCGCCGCTGCCGCCGGCGCGGCCGACAATCCGACCTTCGAACCGGCCCGCCTCGGTGACGTCCGGGATTCGTCGATCGATGGATCACTGGCCGGCGAGGTGCTCGGCTGGAGCCCGGCGGTGTCGTTGACCGAAGGCATCAAGCGGACTGTCGACTACTTCCGATAGGCCAATCCCACCCAAAATTCGCGCCACCTGCCTGCATTCGCGCCAGTTGCAACCGGCGCGTACGCAGGTACGTGGCGCGAATTCGGGTAGGCGGGTCAGTCGACCACTTTTTCGGTGGTGGCGTATTTGTTTTCGGTGGCTTGTTTGAGTGGTTGCCACCACCCGGGGTTGTTGCGGTACCAGTCGATGGTGTCGGCCAGGCCGGTGCGGAAGTCGAGAAATTGCGGTTGCCAGCCGAGTTCGGTGCGTAGGCGGGTGGAGTCGATGGCGTAGCGCAGGTCGTGGCCGGGGCGGTCGGTGACGAAGTCGAAGGCGTCTGTGGGTTGCCCGGTCAGTTCGAGGATGGTTTCGATGACGGTGCGGTTGTCGGCTTCGCCGTCGGCGCCGATCAGGTAGGTTTCGCCGATCTGGCCTTTGTCGATGATGGTCCAGACGGCGTCGTTGTGGTCGTTGACGTGGATCCAGTCGCGGACGTTGGTGCCGGTGCCGTAGAGCTTGGGGCGGATGCCGGAGAGCACGTTGGTGATCTGGCGGGGGATGAACTTTTCGATGTGTTGGTAGGGGCCGTAGTTGTTGGAGCAGTTGGAGATGGTCGCTTGCACCCCGAAGGAGCGGACCCAGGCGCGCACGAGCAGGTCGCTGCCGGCTTTGGTCGAGGAGTAGGGGCTCGAGGGGTTGTAGGGGGTGGCTTCGGTGAAGCGGTGCGGGTCGTCGAGTTCGAGGTCGCCGTAGACCTCGTCGGTGCTGATGTGGTGGTAGCGGACGCCATGTTTGCGGACCGCTTCGAGCAGTGAGAAGGTGCCGACGATGTTGGTGTGGACGAAGCTGGTGGGGTCGGCCAGGGAGTTGTCGTTGTGGGATTCGGCGGCGAAGTGGACCACCAGGTCGGCGTCGGCGACCAATCGGTCGACGAGTTCGTTGTCGGCGACGTCGCCTTTGACGAACTCGATGCGGTCGGCGACCGGTGCCAATGATTGTGCGTTGGCGGCGTAGGTCATCGCGTCAAGGACGACTATCTGCGCATCAGGCCTGGTGGCCAGGGTGCGGTGCACAAAATTGGCGCCGATGAAACCGGCGCCACCGGTGATCAGTACCCGCATTTGCTGCCTCCATTCGCTGGTGCAACCCTACCGACCGGCTCAGTTCTGGGCAGTGACAGGACCCGCACCCTATGGTGTGAACCATGCGCGGAATCATTCTGGCCGGGGGAACCGGATCGAGGTTGCATCCGATCACTCAGGGTGTCAGTAAACAGCTGGTGCCGGTATACGACAAACCGATGATCTATTACCCGCTGACCACCCTGATGCTCGCGGGAATCCGGGACATCCTGATCATCACCACACCCCACGACGAGGCCGCGTTCCAGTCTCTCCTCGGCGACGGCTCCCAATTCGGTCTGTCGCTGACCTATCAGGTGCAGGCCAGTCCCGACGGACTCGCGCAAGCATTTGTGTTGGGCGCCGATCACATCGGCAACGATTCGGTGGCCCTGGTCCTGGGCGACAACATCTTCTACGGCCCCGGTCTGGGCGAACAACTCAACCGTTTCCAGAGCATCGACGGCGGTGCGGTCTTCGCCTACTGGGTCCGCAACCCCGAAGACTACGGCGTGGTCGATTTCGACGCCCAGGGCAAAGCCGTTGACCTGCAAGAAAAACCCGAACACCCCAAGTCCAACTATGCCGTGCCGGGCCTGTACTTCTACGACAACGACGTCGTCGAGATCGCCGCCGGCCTGCAGCCCAGTGCCCGCGGCGAATACGAGATCACCGACGTCAACCGCACCTACCTCGACCAGGGCCGCCTGCAGGTCGAGGTCCTGCCCCGCGGCACCGCCTGGCTCGACACCGGCACCTTCGACTCGCTGCTCGATGCCGGGAACTTCGTGCGTACCGTCGAACAACGCCAGGGGCTGAAAATCGCTGTCCCAGAAGAAGTTGCCTGGCGCCGCGGATTCATCGACGACAACCAACTCGAAGCCGTGGCGAACAAGCTCCTCAAATCCGGGTACGGCAGTTACCTCTTGGGCCTACTACAGCGCGGCAAAGACCACTGACGACATGGAACACTGACCTCATGCAGATTGAACCCCTGTCCATCGACGGTGCCTTTGTGATCACCCCGAAGATGTTCGGTGACCCCCGTGGACTGTTCATGGAATCGTTCCGCGCCGACCTGCTCACCGAAGCGATCGGCCATCCCTTCGACCTGCAACAGGCCAACCTGTCGGTCTCCGCGGCCGGCGTCCTACGCGGAGTGCACTTCGCCGACGTCCCACCCGGACAAGCCAAATACGTCAGCTGCCCCAAAGGTGCCATCTACGACATCGTCGTCGACATCCGCGTGGGCTCACCGACATTCGGCCAATCAGAAGGCGTCCTGCTCGACGACTCCAACCGCAAAGCCCTCTACGTCGGCGAAGGACTCGGCCACGCCTTCGTCAGCCTCGAAGACGACTCGGTCGTGACCTACCTGTGCTCAGCCGGCTACAACCCCACCGGCGAACACGGCATCTCACCCCTGGACCCCGCACTGAACCTCAACCTACCCAGCACCGCCCGCGACGGCAGCCCACTGACCTTCACACTCTCCGACAAAGACACCGCCGCACCAACACTGGCCCAAGCCCGGGACTCCGGTCTACTACCGGACCACGGTGAGGTCACTGCCTTCTTGCAGGCACTGGCAGATCCGACCCTCGGCTGACGGTTTCTCCGAATCCGCCTCACAGCAGGCGGGCGAGTCGCTTCTTGCGCAGGTTGTTGGTGACGATCCACGCGATGTCGGGGTCTGAATCATCGAGGCGCTGAAACTCCGCCAGGCCAGGCCGGGGATCGGCCGCCACAGCCACGCTCCAGCAGTAGCCGAGTGCCTGCCGGAGGGTGCGTACCCCCGGGTCCCGGCGAGTCTGCAGCGACCGCGCCGCCAAATGTGCCGTGGCACGTTTGCAGGCCTCGATCGCCACCGCGGCAGCCGCCGGGTCACGCAGCAGTCGAGGCTCGCAGATCGCGGCAATGGCTGCCCGCTGCACCAGAGGGCCCGAATCGTCGACCCACTGTTTGACGATTCGGTGCAGGGCAGCCGGGTCTTTGTCGCCGAGGCGCTGCAGCCCGATGGCGACCCCTTCGCGGATCCGCCACCGGTCTTCGGCGGCCAAAGCCCGCATGCGCGCCGCCACGTCATTCTCCGCGGCACGAGCGCCGAGGCAGACTGCGCCGCAGAACATCCGGTACTCGTCACCGCTGCTGATCAGGGCGTCGACGAGCTCGTTGGCGGCGAGGTCCGCCAGGGCCATTGCCAGTTCGATGTTGCCCCGTGGTCCTGGAAGCCCCGAGTTCGCATCCAGGAATGCGGGCCACGACGACCTTTCCAGCTGATTCAGTTGTTGCTGCCAGTCGGCTTTGCTGACCATACGGAGACCTCCCGCGATGAATCCGGTACCGGAGCCCGCCACACTATTCAGTTTTCAAGGATCGCGCAGTACGCAGCTTCCGCTGCGTTGCTTTTGCATCTGGAATCAAGCAGTTCTGGGATTGCCTGCCTATGCGGCGGTGAGCTCGGTGGTCAGGGTGCGGCGGGCGTTGGATCTGATCGGGGTCCTGGTGGCATCGTCCGGGGCGATGAACCACGGATGACCATCGCGATTGATGAACACCTCCCAGCCACGGTGATGGATATAGCGGTGGTGTCGCCGACACAGCAGGACCATGTTGATCATGCTGGTGCCCCCGCCATGGCTCCAGAAGTCGATGTGGTGGGCATCCGTCCGCCCGGGAGGGCAGTCACAACCGGGGAAGGCGCAGCCCCGGTCGCGGGCGATCAACGCTTTGCGGATCGCCGGAGTCACGGTCCGTTGATCGCGGCCGACATCGAGTGGCACCGAATTGTTGTCGAGCAAGATCTTCGTGATCACCGAATCACAGGCCACCAGCTGCGCGGTCGATGCTGATGCGGGTCCGGTCCATTCAAAGGCCGGCGCCAACGCGGGCGCCTTGGCGCCCGGGATGCCGCGTAGTTGCAGCGCCTGCAGGTGTTCCGGGGTCACCGTGACCACCACATGCGGTTTGGCGCCGCCGCGCGTCGGACGATCCTCTTGATCGAGGTACGAATCCAGCAGGCGTTCCAGAGCATCCGCACGGACCTGGGCATTCGATCGACGGTCCGGTGAACCGTCGGGTTCGGGTACCGGCGTCGACAACGGATCGAGGGCGACCCGCAGTTTCTCGCCCAGCAGGTTATCCAGATCCAAGGTGCCGTGACTGCGGCCGTCGTCACCGTTCCCGAGCGTGAACTCGTTGAGTTCATGGTTTTCGGCGTCGGGTATTTCTTTATCCGGCGGCGACAACACGATCGCCATGTGGCGTGCTCGCTCCGACACCGCCGCCGGACTCGCCATCAAGGCCTCGGTGAGCAAGCCGCGCACACAGTCAGCGCGGTCCTCGTCGGCCAGATCCGGGTTCCGCCGCTCAATGTGGTTGAGGCCCTTGACTATCGAGTCCACATGCTCACCCGACAGCGCTCCGTCGACACCGTAGGCCGCTACCGAGGGAATGTCGCCGAGAGCCTTACCCACCCGCACATATCGATGGGCCGCTACCGGCGCCATCCCCTCCTGCTGCAACAACCGCGCTGTGGAACCCGCGCCCGATTTCTGCGCCAACCCGAGCCGGTCGACTTCCCCGACCAGGCGGAAAAGTATCTGTTCCACAACATGATTGAGTCGGATAACCGTCACCGTGCGAGCTGAAATCTCAGCATCATCCCCGGCGACCACAGCCGCATCCCCGGCCAGATCTGACAACCTGGCGAACATTCCCCCGAAGTCCATGGGACAAGTTTACGGCCTAAAACCGATTCGCACAAGCTTTCGAATGGACTCATTCGGCTGTGGCGCAATATCTTTCGCCAGACTCACGTCTGGGGCCGAGTAGTGTATCGAAGTGGTCTGACAGCAGCGCCGTCGCCGCGACCGGGCCAATGGTGGTAGTGACAATTGGCCACCGGTGGTGGCCAAACCGACTGCCGCTGGCGGTATTTTGTTGGCCGAGTCCTTACTGGGAGCACTCTTCCGTGGTTGGTGTCCGCTTCGATCTGAGTGCTGGCGAGTTGCCTGCCAAACCGGCCAGGGCCATCGCCAATGCGGCCCATTTCAACGGGTGGAAAGCCCTGAGGTGCTGTGTCGTTGCAGGCTCGGCGCAGAGGTCAGGATGTCAAGAACACCAGTCAAGTCCATGGCGATCTGGAGGAACCCGTTTCATCGGATGTTCCCTCAAGACTGTACGTGGGTTGACCGCAACCGCGGGGATGGCCACCTGGTGCGGCCCGGGCACTGAACAACAGAACTGTCCATTGAGGCGCGCTCGTAGCTGCGCGCCGGTGGCTTCACAACTGCAGTCGGGACGAGGTACAGAGTCGATCGAGCAGTGTGTTGTCGTGGCTGACGAGCGCGATGGCCGTTCCGGCGTCGGATAGTTGTCGGAGCAGGTCGACGACGGCGGTGGTGGCGATGGGATCGAGCATCGCGGTGGGTTCGTCGCAGAGTAGAAACGCCGGTTCCCCGACGAGTACCCGTGCGAGGCAAGCGCGTTGGAGTTGTCCGCCACTGACCTGGGTTGGAAATCTGGTGAACAATTCCGGATCGAGTCCGACGCGGTCGGCAACTGCGATGAGATCAACGCTGCGTCCGGCGATGTCGGCGGGCTCGGTGATGATCTGGGAGAGTGTCCAGCGCGGGTTGCAGACCATTCTCGGATGCTGGTCGAGCATGGCCAACGATCCGGGCGCGGTCTCGGGTTCGCCGTCGTAGGAGATCGATCCGGAATCGGGTATCTGTAGCCCGGCGATGACGCGGAGCAGGGTGGTCTTCCCGCTGCCCGACGGCCCGATCACGCCGGTGATCTCACCTGAGTGCAGCTCCACGTCGACGTTCTCCAGGATGGTCTGGTCGCCGAATCGAACCGAGATCGACTTCGCTTGCAGGAAATGGCTGTTCACGCTGAGATCCCATCGAAGAACTGGCTGACATAGGTGTTGTCGATGCGCAGCACCGACGTCGGTGTGCCGTCGGCAACGATCCGGCCGGATCGCATCAACGCAACGGAATCGCAGATCTTCTGTGCAAAAAGACTTCTCACGTCGTGGGTGATGACCAGAACCGCTGCGCCGGTGTCTGCGATCGAGCGCAAGAGTCCCCAGGTCGCCGCCGCGAGGTCGGGGTCGAGCGCGGAGGTGGGTTCGTCGGCCACCACGACCGACGGGTTGCCGGCCAACGCGGCAGCAATCGCGGCGCGCTGTGCCATGCCGCCGGACAGCTCATGTGGAAACAGATCCAGCGCCGAAACCGGGAGTTCAACGAGTTCGGCCAACTCCTCGGCACCGCAGTTGCCATCCAAGACGCGAATACACTCTTCGATCTGAGAGCCCACAGTCCGCACCGGGGTGAAGGAGGTGGCGGGGGATTGTGGAATCAGACCGACATGACGTCCGCGGATCTGGCGCCAACGCTTCTCGTCGTTCGGCGCGATTGCCTCCCCGCCGATCTCGACGTCACCGCTGACCTGGCACCCGGGCGGGAGGAGGCCGCAGAGCGCCACTGCGACAAGGGACTTCCCGCACCCGGATTCACCCATGAGCGCGGTCACCTCGCCGCGGCCGAGGGTCAGATCCACACCGGCAAGTCCGGTCACACTCGGTGACCCGCGACCGCCCCTGGTGGCGATCTCCACCTTCAGATCGCGGATGAGGGCACCGGCGCTCACCAGATCGCTCCCGGTGGCGGTTCCATTCGTCGCCGTAGCCCGGACGCGGCGGCCGCAATGGCCAGGGCGGTGAGGACGAGGGCTCCGGCGGGCACCGCCAACGTCCACCAGGCGCCCAGCATCACGTCACCGCGTGCCTGCCCGAGAAGTGTGCCCAGACTGGCCCGGTCCGGCGACAGCCCGACCCCCAGAAACGACAGTGTCGATTCATGCCACACCGCATGGGGCAACAACATCACCATCGCCACCAGCGCCTGACCGCCGACGGCGGGCAGCAGATGGCGCCGCGCGACAAACCAGCGTGAGGCACCGGAGAGCCGGGCCGTGTGCACCCAACCGGACTCGGCGTTGGCCAACAACTCCGCGCGGACGACGCGAGCCACGGCCGGCCAGTGGGTCAGGGCGATGGAGGCGATGATCGCGAGCGGCTCGCCACGCCACATCGCCGCGATGACGATCCCGACCACAAGATGCGGGAGGGCGTTGAACCCGTCGACCACACGCATGACCACGGCATCGATCCAGCCACCCGCGGTTACGGATAACAGGCCGATCATAATCCCGAGAACTGTTGCCACAACGGCACATATGGCTGCCATGAGCAACGAGATCCGGAGTCCTTCGGCGGTTCGGACCAGCAGGCTGTAGCCGGAATGATCGGTCCCCATCAGATTGTCGGCGGCGGGTGCTCGGAGGGATTTGCTGAAGTCGGCCACCTGATCACCGGCGAGCACCGGGATCAAGATTGCGAAGAGTGCGATGGCCGCGAGGAGCAGCCATGGCCAATGTCGGTGCGTCCGGTGCCTGATCAGGCTCTGTGTACTCATGCTGCCATCCCGATCCGTGGATCCAGTGCGGTGGCGGCGGCGTCGGAGAGTGCGGACCCCACCAGCACCGCGAGTGCCGATCCGACCGCCAGTGCGGCCATCAATGGAAAGTCCAGTGCGGCAGCAGAGTCCACCAGCACAGAGGCGACCCCGGGCCATCCGAAGATCGTCTCGACGATCGCCGCGCCGGCGATGACCTCGGGAAGCCGCGTTCCCAACAATGCAAGTGTCGGGGCCACGGAGGTGGGAAGGACGTGTCCGCGCATCAGGGCCGCGCCACCGATTCCGCGTGCGCGGGCGGCGTGGACCGCATCGGAGCCGATGGATTCGACGACTGCCGCGCGGGTGGTGAGAAGTAGCCACGGAATCTGCGAAAGTGTCAGGGCCACAAAGGGCAACACCGCGTGTACGAGTATTCCGGATGCGGTGTACGGATCCCCCGGTTCACGGGCCCCGGAGGTGGGGAACCAGCGCAATCCCACCGCCAGTACCGACACCAGGACGAGGGAGACGACAAACGGGGGAACCGACGCGAACAGTGCCGAACCACCGGAGCAGAGTTTGTCGATGAGGCCGCCACGTCGCATCCCGGCGACCGCGCCGAGACCGACGGCGATGAGCGTGGCGGCGAGCAGTGCGACCGCGGACAGCCCGACGGTGAAGGGCAGTCTGCCGGTGAGAACCTCGGCCACGGGCAGGGATTGGGTCGATGACCAGCCCAGATCGCCGTGCAGCACATCGCGGATCCACTGCCACCACGCGTCGTACCAGGTTTGGTCGGTGTTGTAGGCGTCGGCGGTGGCCCGGCGCTGCGACGCGGTGGCGTTCTGGTAGTTGTCGCCCAGATAGGCGGCCAGCGGATCGAACGGCGAGAGCGATGCGAGCAGGAAGATGGCAGCGGAGACCGCGATGGTCACCGGGATCGCAATCAGGGCACGAAGTCCCAGCAGGCGCATCGCCGGGACCAGCCTTCGTCTGGCGGTGTTCACCGCTTCCAGGCCGTGATGTTCCACCACGGGCCCCACGTCACGCCATGGGAGTGTGGTTCGAGGATGGGTGCGCTCTGCTTCCAGCCGAGGTCGCCGTATGCGTAGGTGTGGTCGAGGAAGGCCAGGAACACCGACGACGGCTGCGCCATGTAGATGGCCTGGATCTCTCGGTACCGGGCGTCGTTCTCCGGTGTGGTCGGCGATTCGCGGGCCTGCTGCAGGAGTTCGTCCAGCCCGGGCGCGGTGAAGTTGCCCGGATTGGAGTAGGGCGACGAGTCCGGGACACGGGTGTGGAGTGTGTTGTAGACCTGAGAGTCGATGCTGTAGGGCGTATCTCCGCCGCCGAGCAGGACCGCCGAAGTGTCCATTCTGGTCTCGATGTCGTCCCAGCTGCTGCCGCGTGGTGTGACCTCGATGCCCAGCGGCTGCATGGCGGCGGCAAACGCGACGGCAAGATCGCGTCGCAGGGTGTCCTGCGCGTTGTACAGCAACTCGAATGATGCTCGGACGCCGTCCTTTTCGCGGACGCCCCGGTTGGTCCCAATTCGCCAGCCGGCGGAGTCGAGGATCGCCGCGGCCTGTGCCGGGTCGTGCTCGAACACCGCATCCGGATTGTGGGCGTCCCCGTAGACGTCGGCCACCGGGGTGCTGGCCGGCCGGCCGTGACCGGCCAGGACATCGGTGATCATCGCGTCGCGGTCGACGCCGTGGTTCATGGCCAGGCGGGCTCGCGGATCGGTCGTGAAAGTGTTGCCTGCGGGAAACGACACCCCCCGCCAGTCGGCCGACCGGACCCCGACCGTCTCGATGCCGTCCCGGCCATCAAGGGCGGCGAGCATCTTGGGGGGTAGGGGACCGCCATCGACCTCGCCGGTCGAGATCTGCGCGGACCGGCTGTTGTCGTCGGGGCTGTGGGTGAAAACCATTGTGCTCACCTGCGGTAGCGGTCCCCAGTAGTCGGAGCGGGCGATCATCACCGCCTGGTCGGCGTCCAGGCTTTCGAGCTCATAAGGGCCGGTACCAACGGGTTTGGTGTTCAGCGCCCAGTCGGCGGCCGGTGCATTCTCGATCATCTCCGAGGGCGCGATACCGAGCAGGAGGTACGGCGAAGGATCGGAATCGGTGTTCATGGTGACTGTCACGGCATCCGGTCCGTCGGCGGCAACCTCCACGATGGGTTCGAGTCCGGCCGAGATCTCGGACGCGACAACCGGATTGCGTACCGCGTCATAGGTCGCGACCACATCCGCCGCGTCGAACTCCGAACCATCGGAGAAACTGACATCCGGGCGCAGGGTGAGCCGCCACTGCCGCGGCGCGACGAGTTCTGGGGCGCCGCCGGCGAGTGAGGGGACCAGTGCGGGCAGCGTGGTGTCGGTATCCGACTGCGGTCTCAGCAGTCCCTCGTACAGCGGTGATACGCCCAGCGCGCCGTATCCCGATACCGGGTTGTAACCCCCGAGCGGACCGCTGTCGGCGAGCACGATGCGGGTCGAGTCCTCAGCCGGCGGTGACGAACACCCGGCCAGGACCAGGGTCCCCGCGGTTGCAATCAATGCCAGACGCACGAACACCGTGGAACCCCTCGCCTCGATATGTGTCTGGACAGACACATTTGATGTGTGCCGTAGCCTAGCATCGTGAGCCATCCGAAGGGTGACATCGACGACTGGGCCAAACGGTTTGCCCTGCTGTCTGATTCCACCCGGCTGCGCCTGCTCACCCACATGCACGAACACCCCGGGGCAGTGGTGGCCGAACTCGCCGAGGCGGCGGGGATCACCGAGAACGCTGCGTCGCAATCCCTGCGGGCGCTACGGGATCAGGGCTGGGTGACCACCACGAAGACCGGTCGTTCCGTGCAGTATCGGGTGGTGGCCGACGCCATCGTGCACCGAATCCTTCATGACGTCATGGGTGCCGAGCACCCGCACCATCACTGAGCCGGATCGGCGGGGGGCTGCTGCGGTTCGTGTTTGTTCTCGTTCGCCGCGTTCTGCAGCGCCACCGAACGTGCCAGCCGCGCATATTTGATCTCGATATCCCGGAACCGCAGGTAGGTGCTGATCGTGGTGAAGGCGAATGCGACCACCAGTCCGTACAACACCAGGTCGGTGCCACGTCCGACGCCCACCCAGCCCGCGATCACCGTCAGATCGTCCGGCCGCAGCAACGCGTAGACGCCAAACGCCAGGAACGCCAAGAAGATCAGCTTCACCCACGCCGAGGCCCGGGCACTGCCGCGGCGGGTGATGAAGTAGCCGACCATCAGTAGTACGGCAAGGATCAGAAGTATCTGGATGACCAGCATGGGGTGCTACCGCCTCATCCGGCCACCGAGCAGGCCGTCGCTCAAGATGTTGACACCGTTGAGCAGTGACTGGCCCTTGGCCATCGAATACTCGGTGTAGAGGATGGTCACCGGTTGTTCGGCCACCCGCCACTTGTACTCATCGATGAGCGCGACGAACTCCGACGCGTGGCTCATCCCGTTCATGATCAGGTCGAGTTGACCGGCCACCGTGGAATTGAAGACGCGCAGTCCGTTGTGGGCGTCGGTCAGACCCATCCGGCGGGTCCGGGGACTGAGGAAGACGATGGTGCGCAGTGCCATCCGCTTGATCACCGGGACGCTCTTGCTGCGGTCTTCGGCAAAGCGGGTGCCGATTACGATGTCGAGTGGCTCGTTGCGCAGCCGTTCGAGCATGGCGACCACATCGTCGACCTGGTGCTGTCCGTCGGCATCGAACGTCACGAAGTATCGGGCTCCGGGCTGCGCCCTCGCATATTCGACACCGGTCTGGATCGCGGCGCCCTGGCCGAGGTTCACCGGGTGACGGACGAGATCGGCTCCCGAGGCCCGAATCTCGGAGACGGAGTTGTCCTTGCTGCCGTCGTCGACGCAGACGATGTTCGGGAACGTCTTCTTCGCCGCGGTGATCACCGATCGGATCACCGGTTCCTCGTTGAACACCGGAACGATCAGCCAGACGTCGGAATTGCCGGTGCCGGCGGGTGAGACAGTGATGATCACACCTCCACGCGCACATCGACCGGGTACCGAAACAGGTCCCGGACAACCCAACCGCTGTCGGGCCGATAGGCAGTCTATCGGTCTCGCCGCTGTACGCTGCGGAGCGTGCCAGCTGTCGACGTCATGTTGCCGTTCTACGGTGACGTGGATCAACTGAAAGCCGCGGTCCGTAGCGTGCTGGATCAGACCTTCACGGACTTCCGGCTGGTGGTGGTCGACGATCAGTACCCCGACCCCGAGCCCGCTCGCTGGCTGCAATCACTCGGTGACGTCCGGGTGCACCACCTCCGCAACGACGTGAACCTCGGCGTCAACGGCAACTTCCGGCGTTGTGTCGACCTCGTCGAGGCTCCCGCGTTCACACTCATGGGCTGCGACGACATGATGGCGCCCGAACATCTGGCCACGGCGCTGGACGCACTCGAGGCGCATCCGGCTGCGGCGGTCGTCCAACCCGGTGTGCAGGTCGTCGATGTCGACGACTCCGTCGTGCGGCCGCTGGGTGACCGGGTGAAGGCCCGGATGACACCCCAGGCGCCGGCCGTCCTACAGGGTGAGGCGCTGGCCGCGAGTCTGTACCGCGGCAACTGGACGTACTTCCCGTCTCTGGTCTGGCGGACCTCGGCGGCCAAACCGATCGGCTTTCGGCCCGGGCTCGAGATCGTGCTCGACCTGGCCCTGCTGGTCGACATCGCGCGGTCGGGCGGTGCGCTGGTCCTCACCGACCGCGTCACCTTCTCCTACCGCAGGCACACCGGTTCGGTGAGCTCGCTGCAGGCCGTGGACGGCAGGCGTTTCGACGAGGAACGCGCCTTCTTTTCGGGCGAGGCACAGCGGTGTGTGGAGATCGGCTGGCCCGATGCGGCCCGTGCCGCGCGCCGCCACCTGACCTCCAGGTTGAACGCGGCGACCCTGGTGCCCGCAGCGTTACTCGGCAGGCAGTGGCCGGTTGTCTCCGTGCTCGCGCGGCACGTTGTCCGCTGAGGCCGACCGCGCGGCCCACAGGTGCACGGCCATCCCGATCAACGGCCCGGCGATGAGGGCGACCGAGACCCGCACCTCGAGGTCGGCCGGTACGAACAGCAGGGCGACGCTCGCGGCGGTGGCCACCCACCAGCCGGCCGCGTAGAGACGGTGCTGCCCGACGGCCAGCGCCATCGCACCGGTCAGCGTGAGCACCGCCATCGCCACCGCGCCGATGGTCAGCGCGGCGATGGTGACACCCGAGAGGCGGTAGTCGCCGCCGAAGACGGTCTCGAGCAGCCACGGACCGACCAGCCAGGCCAGGGCCGCGCCGATCACGCCGACCCCGGTCACGATCAGCAGCGGGGTCATCAATGACGCCACCACCCGGTGGCGATTCTCGACGAACCGGCTGATCAGGACGCCCTGAAAGCTGTTCAGTGGCACCAGCAGTGGAGCCCGGGTCAGAGTCACCGCCAGGATCACGGCCCCGGCAACAGAGTCGAGGTCGCCGGAGGTGGACAGTTTGATCAGCACCGGGAAACCCATGACGAGGGCGGCACTGGCGAGCGCGGCGGCCATGGCCGTGAAGGTGTTTCGGGTCAATTCCCGGACCGCGACATCGCCGCGGGCACCCAGTGCCTCCCGGGCCGGCCGCAGGCACAGGACGACAATCGCCGACGACACCGTGCCCGCCACGGTCATCACCAGGAACGCGAACAAACCCCAGCCGGCGATGACGGCAATGATGGTCAGTGCCAAGCGGATCAGCGCATCGACGATGAGCAGTGCGGCAAAAGGTCCCCACCTGCCGAGTCCGGACAGGGCACCGCCGAGACCGGCGTAGACCCCGAACGCCGCGACACCCGCGGCGAGCAACAGCACCGATTCGATGCGGTACCACTCGAATACCGCTCCGGCCCAGCCGATCGACGTCGCCGCCACGACCAGGGCCAGGCCGATCCCGACCGCCGCGTTGAGCGGCATCAGCCGTGCGGCCTTCTCGCCCGCGTCCGCGATCCGGGCGCCCCGGATCGCGCGGGTCGTTTCCTGGAGCTGCCCGTTCTGGGTCCCGGTGACCAGTCCGTACGCGGCCCAGAACACCGCGAATGCCGCGTAGCCGTCGGCACCGAGGGCGCGGGCCGCGAGGAGCAGTACCAGATAGCCGGACACCGCGGCGATCACGGTCGCCAGGGCCACCCGACTCATCTAGACACCCGGGTACGCCGGCAGCGGCTTCTCGTCGAGCCAGCGCTGCCACAGTTCGTTCAGCGGCTCCGGGCTGTGTTTGGCGGCGAGGCCGGTGAAGTCGGCCGAGGTGACGGAGCTGTAGCGGTAGTCCCTCGTCCACTCCCGGAGAAGATCGAAGAAGTTGTTGTCGCCAAGTCGTTTTCGCAGTGCATGCAGAGTCAGTGCGCCACGTTTGTAGACCCGGTCGTCGAACATGTTCTTGGGTCCCGGATCGCCGATCACCAGATCCATGGGGGATGCCGCCAACCGCCCGTAGTATTTACGGGCCTGGGCCTCGGCACTGAGCCCGCCCGAGGCCTCCGACCACAGCCATTCGCTGTAGCAGGCGAATCCCTCGTGTAGCCAGATGTCTTTCCACCGACTCAGCGTCAGTGAGTTACCGAACCACTGATGAGCCAATTCGTGTGCGATCAGTCGCTCGGACGATCCGGAGCCGTCGCAGTGGTTGGCGCCGAAGATCGACATGCCCTGGGCCTCGAGCGGGATCTCGAGTTCGTCGTCGGTGACCACCACCGAGTACTCCGGGAACGGGTAGGGCCCGAACAGGTCGACGAACACCTCCATCATCGACCGCTGCTTGACGAAGTCGAGGTCGAATTCTTTGCGCAGCCGCGGCGGGATCACCGCGTGGATGGGAACGGGCTTGGTGCTGAGTGTCTTTCGGGTGTACGCGCCGATCTGAACGGTGGCCAGGTAGGACGCCATCGGCTCGATCTGCTCGTACACCCAGGTGGTCTGAGCGGCCTTGGTGCGCTTGCTCTTGAGGACGCCGTTGGCGATCGCCATGAAGGGACTGTCGGTGGTGATCGAGATCCCGTACGCGGCTTTGGAACTGGGATGGTCGTCGCAGGGGAACCAGGATGCGGCGCCGTTGGGCTGGCCGGCGACCAGCGAACCCTCGGTGAGCTCTTCCCAGCCGACCTCGCCCCACTGGCCGCGGATCGGCTTCGGATTGCCGGCGTACTTGATGACGATGATCATCCCGCCGCCGGCCGGCAGATCGGTGGCCAGCGTGATGGTGAGTTTGTGACTGCGGTGGGTGTAGCGGGCCGGACGCTTGCCGTTGACGGTGACGCGTTCGACCTTGAGGGCCGATGACAGGTCGATACTGAAGCGGCTCAGGTTGCTGACGGTGGTCGCGGTGATGGCGGCGACACCGGCGAGCCGATTGGTCGCGACCTTGTATTCGAGGTCGAGGTCGTAGCGGGAAACCCGGTATCCGAGATTGCCGTTGGCTGGCAGATACGGGTCGATTCCATCAGATGGGTCACCCAATATCGACTGTCCTGACCGTGAGGATCGCCTGCCGCATTTACCTGGCACAAATCCTCCTGTTCGGTTCCGATCTGCATCGTCGATCGAGTTCAATGGCTCCGGGGTGGGCATCTGAGACGTTGCAACGGCAATTCGTGATCGCTCGTGACGTTACATGGCCACCCTGGCGATGGTGTCTCAAGACCCGTGGGCACACGGCCGGCGAAGTCGACGTACTTTCTTTCGAGGATAAGGACCTACAGTCATGGTTACATCGAGAAGCTTCGCATCCCTGATCGCACGTGTGATCCTGGGCATAATTTTCATCTTCCATGGGTGGCAGAAGTTGAGCACCAACGGAATCGATGCCACCGAGGCGTACTTCAGGTCGCTGGACATCCCTGCGCCCGCTGCCGCGGCCTGGTACTCCGCGCTGGTCGAGTTCGGTGGTGGCATCCTGCTCATCCTGGGTGTACTGACGCCACTGGTCTCGCTGTTGTTGATCGCCGATATGATCGGCGCAATTTTCTACGCCCACATCGACAACGGATTCTGGAACGCCGACGGCGGGTATGAGCTCCCGCTCGCCCTGATCGCCGGACTGGTGGCCGTCGGACTCGCCGACACCGGCCGTGTCGGAGCCGACGGTTACCTGATGAACCGCCGCCGACGTCGCACCCGGGTGTAGCAGCACTAGTTCCACGGTGCGATCGGATTCCCTTGCCAGCGGGTGGAATCGGGGACCACATCGCCTCGCATGACCAGTGAGGCGGGTCCGACGGTGGCACCGGCTCCCAGCCCGGAGGCCGGAAGCGCGACGCAGTGTGGTCCGAGTGTGGCGCCGGGCCCCAGGACGACCTCGTCCATGGCCATCACCCGGTCATGGAAGAGGTGCGTCTGGACAACGCAACCGCGTTGCACGGTGGCGCCGTCGCCCAGGGTCACCAGATCGGCCTCGGGTAGCCAGTAGGTTTCGCACCAGACGCCCTTGCCGATGTGGGCGCCGAGCATCCGCAGCCAGACGTTGAGGATGGGTGTTCCGGTCGCCGCGTTCGCGAACCAGGGCGCGGCGACCGTTTCCACAAAGGCATCGGAGAGTTCGTTGCGCCAGACGAACGAGCTCCACAACGGATATTCGGTGGCCCGGATGCGGCCGACGACAATCCATTTGGCGGCGGCGGCGATGCAGCAGGCGGCGGCGCCGGCAATCAGCAGCACCAGCCCGCTGACGAGGGCCGCCACGTAATAGTTGGTCTCCACGACGACGTACTGCAAGGCGATCAGAACCAGTAATCCCAGGCCGAAGCTGACCATCACCGGGATCAGTCGCATCGTCTCCACCGTCGCGCGGGCGATCTTCAGTCTCGTGGGGGGATCGAATGTCCGGGACGTGTCGGTGCGGGCCGCGGACCGCCGCAGGCGAACCGGTGGACTGCCCAGCCAGCTCGATCCCGATTTCGCCTTGCTCGGTGTCGCCGACAGGACGGCGACCAAGGAGTTCTTCGGGACCTTGCGGCCGGGGCCGGTCATGCCGGAGTTGCCGAGGAAGGCACGTTTGCCGATCTTGGCCTCGTCGATGTGCATCCATCCGCCGCCGAGTTCGTACGACGCGACCATCGTGTCGTCGGCCAGGAACGCGCCGTCGCCGACGGTGGTGAACTTCGGGATCACCAGGGCGGTGGAGATCTCGGTGCCCTTGCCGATGTCGGCGCCCAGGATCCGGAACCAGAGCGGGGTCAGCAGGGAGGCATAGAGCGGGAACAGGAAGGTCCGGGCCGAGTCCATCAACCGCTCGGTCACCCAGACCTGCCACCCGACGCGGGAACGCACCGGGTGATAGCCCTTCTGCATTCCGATCGACATCAACCGCACCAGGACCACGGTGAGCGCCGCGAACACCAGCAGGCTCAGCAGGGTCGCGGCGGGGAGCAGTGCCATCGCGCGCAGCGTCACCGACTCGAGGTCGTGGGCACCGCCTGCCCAGCTGCCGATGATGGTCAGACCGGCAGCCAGGGACACCAGCGGAACCCCGGCCAGCAACACCGACGACACCCCGAAGACAGGCACCCAGTAGCTGCGCCTCGCGGGCCGTTCCTCCGGCCAGGGGCGCTGGGCCTTACCGGTCTTGACCGCAGGCGAACCGGCCCAGCGTTGGCCGCCCTTGACCCGGCCCATCACGGCCGAACCCGGTGCGATCTCGGCGCCCGCGCCAATTCTCGCTCCCGGCAACAGCGTTGATCGCGAACCGATACTGGTGCCGGCACCGATCTCGATCTCGCCGATGTGGACCACGTCCCCGTCGATCCACCAGCCGGACAGGTCGACCTCCGGCTCCACCGAGCAGCCGTCGCCGAGTGTGATCATGCCCGTCACCGGCGGCAACGTGTGCATGTCGACGTCACGGCCGATCTGGGCGCCGAGCGAACGGGCGAAATAGATCATCCAGGGCGCGCCAGAGAGATTCGCGGCACCACTGGCCTCGGTCAGGCGTTCGGCGATCCACAGCCGCAGATGCACCGACCCGCCGCGGGGATGATCACCGGGGCGGACCCCGGCCAGCAACAGTCGGATGCCCGCCGCGGCGGTGAGCATCCGGCCGAGCGGGGTGATGAAGATGATGAAGGCGGCCAGAACGATCCACCAGTTGATCGGATGGATCCAAGGCGCGTCGAAGGCCGCCGACAGGACGTTGTTCACGATGGCCAACCAGGTCGCCCACTGCAGACCGGTCAAGGTGGTCAGCGGTACGGACAGCGCGACCTGGGCCAGTCCGGTTCGGCGCGGGGTCGGCTCTACGATCCGCGGTTCGACCACCGCGCCCGGGTTGAGGTCGTCGAGCATCTGCGCCAGTGAACCGAGCCGGGGGTGGTCGTAGAGGTCGGCGACGGTGACGGTGGGGAATCGCTGGCGCAGAACGGTCACCAGTTGGGCGGCCGCGAGCGAGCCGCCGCCTTCGGAGAAGAAGTCGGCCTTCGCGTCGGTGATACCGACGCCGAGCACCGTTGCCCAGTGCCCGGCCAGCCAGGCCTCGGTCGCGCTGAGGTCGCCGCCGGCGGCCTCGCCGTCACCGGAGGGCAGCGGCCAGGGCAGTGCGTCGCGGTCGACTTTGCCCGAGGTTCGGGTGGGCAGGTCGTCGACCAGCACCAGGCGCGGGATCAGCGCGGCCGGCAAACGATCGGTGAGCTGATCGCGGGCCCGGGCCACGTCGAAATCAGGGTCGGTCGAGACGAGGTATCCGACCAGCAGTGAATTGCCTGCCGCCGATTTCCGGACGGCCGCGGCCGCACCGGCGACCCCGGGGAGATGTTGCAGGGCGTTGTCGACCTCGCCGAGTTCGATGCGGCGTCCGCCCACCTTGACCTGATCGTCGGCGCGGCCCATGAACACCAGGCCTTCGGGCTCGAACCGGACCAGGTCGCCGCTGCGGTACGCGCGTTCCCAGCCCAGGGTCTCCATCGGTGAGTATTTCTCGGCATCTTTGACCGGATCCAGATAGCGGGCGAGTCCGACCCCGCCGATCACCAGCTCGCCGATCTCACCGACGTCGACCTGTTTCTGTTCTCCGTCGACCACGGCCAGATCCCAGCCGGCCAGCGGCAGTCCGATCCGGACCGGCCGGCTGCCGTCGAGCCGGGCGGCGCACGCCACCACGGTCGCCTCGGTGGGGCCGTAGGTGTTCCACACCTCGCGTCCGTCGACGGCCAGCCGCTCGCCGAGTTCGGGCGGGCAGGCCTCACCGCCGAAGATCAGCAACCGGACCGCTTCGAGGGCTTCCGGGGGCCAGAGGGCGGCCAGCGTCGGGACCGTGGAGACCACGGTGATGTCACGCTGGACGAGCCACGGGCCCAGGTCCATGCCCGAGCGCACCAGCGAGCGGGGCGCGGGGACCAGGCAGGCGCCGTGCCGCCACGCCAGCCACATCTCCTCGCAGGACGCGTCGAAGGCGACCGACAACCCGGCCAGCACCCGGTCGCCGGGACCGAGCGGTTCGTCCTGCAGGAACAGCATGGCCTCGGCGTCGACGAACGCCGCCGCGTTGCGGTGGGTGACGGCCACACCTTTCGGCGTGCCGGTGGAGCCGGAGGTGAAGATGATCCAGGCGTCGTCCCCGATGGTCGGCGGGGTCGGGTTCGCAACGCCCGCACCGCCGGACAGACCGAGATCGGCGGGCCGCCTCAAGCCGTCGGCGCCCAGAACCGCCGCCACCCGGGCCTCACCGAACACCAGGGTGGCCCGCTCCGGTGGATCGTCCGCATCGACCGGCACATAGGCCGCACCGGCCGCGAGGGTCGACAGGATTGCCAGGTACAGCTCACGGGACCCCGACGGCATCCGGATTCCGACACGATCACCGCGCCCGATCCCTCGCGTCCCGAGCCAGGCCGCACCTTCGTTCACCAGATCCATCAGTTCGGCGTACGTCAGAATCGTGTCGCCGTCATCGATGGCCGGCGCATCCGGATGTGCCGACGCGGTCTCGGTCAGTACATCGATGAGGGTCCGTGCGGCTGGTGCCTGCGCAGACCTGCTGAACTGCGCGAGGGTCGGAGCTGTCACCAAGGGCCTTTCTGTCCACATTCGTCCGAACAAGTGTTGCAGTCCAGTCGTGGACTCACGGTGCAACGAGACCACATCGGCCCGTCGCCAGGCATATCCAGGTCGGACCTATTGCTCGGCGGGCGGTGTAACTTCGCCAGAGGTTTGTTTAGAATTCACTGATCACAACGATTTGCCCTGGTCACCGCGAAGGGGACTCGAGATGTCAGTGACTAGACATGCCCGGCCGAGCCTGCGGTCGTACCCGATCTGGATGGGCTCGCGGCTCTTCGTGAAGCCGATCCTCGCGCTCTGGCCCATCGGGGCCCTGGGGCTGCGACCGCTCTACCTCATCGACGAGATCTTCGCCCTCGGGCCGAAGGCAAGAACTGTGGCGCGCGAGCAGATCACCTTGGCCGGCCGACCGGTGGAATTGTCGGTGCCGGCCCGCCCGAGTGGTCGTGATGAAACTGCCGCCGTGCTGTATCTGCACGGTGGGGCCCTGGTCGTGTGTGGTCTGGCCACACATCGGGCGATCGCCGGGCGGCTGTGTCAGGACACTGACCTGCCGGTGTATTCGCTTGCGTACCGGCAACTTCCGGAAGCCGGCGTGGGAACGTCCGTGGCCGACGCCTATCAGGCCTATCGGGAACTGGTTGTCGAACGAGGGTACAAACACGTTGTGGTGGCGGGTGATTCGGCCGGCGGGTTCTTGGCAGGCAAGATCGTCGAGTTTGCCCATCGTGACGGATTGACCTCCCCCACGGCCTATCTCGGGTTCTCGCCGTTGCTCGACCTCGACCTCGGCGCGAATCCCGACCGTTCGAGTCGTAGCGACGCGTACCTCCCGATCCGAAAACTGGCCGCACTGCGACCGCAATTCGACAAGGGCCCACACGAACTCGACGGGGCCAGGCGGATCGTGGATGTACCGCACCACGCGTTCCCGCCGACCATCGTCATCACTGCCGAGGACGAGATGCTCGAGCCGGACGCGCTGGAGCTGGTGGAGTCGCTGGCCGCAGCCGGCGTGACGTCGCAGATGCACAGTTATGCCTGGCAGGTTCACGCCTTCCCGGCGCTCGCGGGGCGCCATCCCGAGTCGCTGCGCGCGATCGCGATGGCGGCGCGGTTCGCCAAAGACGCGGTCGCAACGGCCGCGCGTGGCGGGCAGGCCCCGTTACGCGGTGTCAGCTGACAACTGTTGGCACAAACTTCCGAATCTGTTCCATCGCTGCTAACGTCGGATTCATGACCGACGCAATCGACACGGCGGCCGCCACGTCAGAGCCCGATGATGCGCGCCCGGAGATCGTTGGCGCACCACTGGGCCCGGGCTCTCTGACCTGGCGTTACTTCGGTGACAACCGGGTCACACTGCTGGGTCCGCGGCCCGGCGTGCTCGAGAACATGCTGCCCGAACTCGGCCAGGCCGTGTTGGAGCATTCGGTGTTCTTCTCCGATCCCTTTGCCCGCATCAAGCGTTCGTTACCGGGGATTTACGGCACCGTTTACGCCCCCGAGGGTTCGAGTGCCGGCCCGACGGTTCGCGATTTCCACCTCGACATCAAGGGAAAAATGCCCGATGGCGAGCGCTATCACGCGCTCGATCCGGAGACCTACTACTGGGCGCATGCGACGTTTGTCGACATCGTCCTGCAGGCCACCGACCGCTTCATCAAAAAGCTCAGCGATGCCGAAAAGGAACAGATCTACGCCGAATCGGTCACCTGGTATCGCCGTTACGGAGTCAGCGAACGGCCGGTTCCGGCGACGTACGCCGACTTCGTGGCGTATTGGGACCACATGGTCGACGATGTCCTCGTCCCGCACAAGACGGCGCGCTACGGCGTCGGTTTCGTCACCAAGGGTTATCCGTTGCCGCCCGGCATGAATCCGCTTGTGTGGAAGCTGATCTCACCGATCGTGAATCCGTTTGCCGCATTCATCACCACCGGGGGACTGCCGCCGCGTTCGCGTCGCCAGTTGAACCTGCCGTGGAGTGACCGGAAGGAACGCAACTACCGGCGCTTCTGTGCTGCCGTCCGGGCCATCGATCCGATCTACCGGAAGCTGCCCGTCACAGTCCGCTACAACAAGTTTGCGCTGAAGGGTTTCGCCGAGGCGGGTGTGCGGCCCTGAGGGGTGGCTGTATTCACTTGACCGGCGCGGAGTTGTTGTCCGAGAACTGGGTTCGATACAGCTCGGAGTAACGCCCGCCACGCGCGAGCAGATCGAGGTGCGTGCCACGTTCGACCACGCGGCCCTCTTCCAGGACGAGTATCTCGTCGGCCGCCCGGATGGTCGACAGTCGGTGAGCGATCACCACTGATGTCCGGTCGGCCAGCGCTTCGCCCAGTGCTTCCTGCACCGCGGCTTCCGAGGTGGAGTCGAGATGAGCGGTCGCCTCGTCGAGGATCACCACGGACGGTTGTGCCAGCAGCAATCGTGCGATGGTCAGGCGCTGCCGCTCACCGCCGGAAAGGCGGTATCCCCGCTCTCCGACAACGGTGTCGAGGCCGTCGGCCAGGCCGGCCACCAAGCCGTCGAGTCGGGCGCGGCGCAACGCGTCCCAGATGTCCTGCTCGGTGGCGTCGGGGCCGGCGAACAACAGATTCGCGCGGACCGTGTCGTGGAACAGATGTCCGTCCTGGGTGACCAGCCCGATCGAGCGATGCAGCGATCCGCTCTCGATGTCCCGAATGTCTGTGCCGCCCAGCAGGATCGAACCTTCGTCGACGTCGTACAGCCGCGTGGCCAGCTGTGCCACCGTTGACTTCCCGGCGCCGGAACTGCCGACGAGGGCGACCATCTTGCCGGGTGGCACCGTGAACGACACATCGTGGATGACCTCTTCGCCGCCACGGGTGTCGAGGATCGCGACCTCTTCGAGCGAGGCCAGTGAGACCTTGTCGGCCGACGGGTACGCGAAACGGACGTGGTCGAAGGTCAGCGATTGTGGTCCGGCCGGGGCGGTCACGGCGTCGTCCTTGTCGGTGATCAGCGGCGGCAGATCGATGACCTCGAACACGCGCTCAAAACTGACCACTGCGCTCATGATCTCGACCCGGGCGTTGGCCAGTGCGGTCAGCGGTGCGTACATCCGGGTCAGCAGCAGGGCCAACGACACCACGGCGCCGGCGTCCAGATGTCCGTTGACCGCGAGGTAGCCGCCCAGGCCGTAGACCAGTGCCAGTGCCAGCGCCGAGACCAGTGTCAGCGAGGTGACGAAGATGCTCTGGGCCAGTGAGCGGCGGACGCCGATGGCCCGGACCTTGTCGGCCCGGATGGCGAACTCGTCGGATTCGTGGTCGGGGCGTCCGAACAGCTTGACCAGGGTCGCGCCCGGGGCCGAGAACCGCTCGGTCATCTGGGTGGACATCAGGGAGTTGTATTCGGCGGCCTCCCGGGACAGCGCTTGCATCCGCTTGCCCATGCGCCGGGCGGGTACGACGAACAACGGCAGCAGGATCAGTGTCAGCAGGGTGATCTGCCAGCTGATCGTCAGCATCACGGCAACCGTCAGTGTCAGCGTGACGATGTTGGACACCACCCCCGAAAGCGTGTCGGAGAACGCCCGCTGCGCACCGATGACATCGTTGTTGAGTCGGCTCACCAGGGCGCCGGTCCGGGTCCGGGTGAAGAACGCGACCGGCATCTTCTGGACGTGGTCGAACACCGCTCGGCGCAGGTCGTAGATCAGACCCTCGCCGATGGTGGACGACAACCAGCTCACCACGAGTCCGGCCCCGGCCTCGGCGAGCGCGATCAGTGCGATCAGAACCGACAGCCACACCACGGTCGACGCGACACCCCCGTCGACGACCTGGTTCACCACCTGCCCGGCCAGGATCGGCGTGAGCACGGTCAGGACCGCGACCACCACACTCAGGATCATGAACACGGCGAGCTTGCCCCGATGTGGCGTGGCGAACGCCAGGATTCGGCGCACCGTGACGCCTCGGTTGCCCCGCTGCCTCTCCCGGTCGAGGTCGGGCCCGTTCGCCGACCGGTACATCGTGCTCCAGGCCACTGACTCCATGCTCATGCCGTCAACTGTAGAAGTTAAAGTTCGCTTGAAGTCAAACCGCTGGTGAGGTGCTGTTCTCATCGGCCTGTGGGTGCTCCCGCCGACGCATTGTGGTCAACTGGAATCAAAGGTGCACATAGTGACGAGGGAGACACGGTGGTTTTGCGACTCGGGTACAAGGCTTCGGCGGAACAATTCAATCCTCGTGAGTTGGTCGAGATCGCGGTGGCCGCGGAAGAGCACGGCATGGATTCGGTTGCGGTCTCGGACCATTTCCAGCCGTGGCGACACAACGGAGGCCATGCCCCGTTCTCGCTGGCCTGGATGGCCGCGGTGGGCGAGCGCACCAACCGGGTGCAGATCGGTACCTCGGTGATGACCCCGACATTCCGGTACAACCCGGCGGTCATCGCCCAGGCGTTCGCCTCGATGGCGTGCATGTATCCGGGGCGCATCATGCTCGGTGTCGGAACCGGTGAGGCACTCAACGAATACGCCACCGGATTCCAGGGTGAATGGCCCGAGTTCAAGGAGCGGTTCGCGCGGCTGCGAGAAGCGGTCAAGTTGATGCGTGAGCTGTGGACCGGTGAAGAGGTCAACTTCGACGGCGAGTTCTACAAGACGCAGGGCGCGTACATGTACGACATCCCCGAGCAGCCGGTGCCGGTGTACATCGCCGCCGGTGGTCCGGTGGTGGCCCGCTATGCCGGTCGCAGCGGTGACGGTTTCATCTGTACCTCGGGCAAGGGCATGGAGCTCTACACCGAGAAGCTGATCCCGGCGGTGAAGGAAGGTGCCGAGAAGGTAGAGCGCAATTTCGAGGACATCGACCGGATGATCGAGATCAAGATCTCGTACGACCCCGATCCCGAACTGGCACTGGAGAACTGCCGCTTCTGGGCGCCGCTGTCGCTGACGCCGGAGCAGAAGCACAGTGTGAACTCGTCGACGGAGATGGAGCGCCTTGCCGACGAGCTGCCCATCGAGCAGGTCGCCAAGCGCTGGATCGTCGCCTCCGATCCCGACGAGGCCGTCGAGAAGGTCAAGGCGTACACCGATGCGGGCCTGAACCACCTGGTGTTCCATGCCCCCGGCCACGATCAGGCCCGGTTCCTGACCAACTTCCAGAACGATCTCGAACCCCGCCTGCGCAAGCTGGGCTGACCCGCCCCCCCGACACCGAAAGTGTGCCCTTTTGGCGAACAAAACCCCAGGTGGGGGCCGCCAAAAGGGCACACTTTTGGGTTTACATGCGTGAGTAGCGGGCCATCGCGAAGCTGTACAGGCCGTAGGCGGCGATCCCGAGTGCTGCGACAACCAACAGGAACTGGCCGAACGGTGCCTCGCCGAGGGTCTTGACCGCACCGTCGATCCCGGTTGCCTTGGACGGATCCGACTTGATCGACGCGACGATCACGAGGATCCCGGCACCCACCAGGACCAACCCTTTCGCGGTGTATCCGACGACACCCAGCGGGGTGACGACGGAGCTTTCGGAAATCTTGAGGTCGTCGAGGAAGTTCTTGGTGACGCCTTTGTAGATGTGATATCCGCCGATGGCGATGATGATCAGTCCGACCACCACGAGCAAAGTCTTACCTGCCGTGTTCTCCATCAGCCGCGCGGATAGGCCGGCGTTCTGTTTGCCGCTCGATTGGCCGCTGCCACGGGCGAACTGCACCGCCGAGATGGTGAACCCGATGTAGACAACCGCCACACCGGCTGACTTCGCGCGATCGAAGAGCCCGGACATGCCCGAATCGCCGCTGCCCGGTTCGCTGGCATGCTGGCCGACGATGGTCTCGGCGATGCGCCAGAGTGCCATGGCGGCGAAGGCCACGGCGGCGATCCACAGCACCACCGCGCCGCCGGATTTGTCGGACAGCGTCCCCAGGGCCCCTGATTGGTCGGCGCTGCCGCCGGACCCGAACGCCAGCCGCAGGATGATGTAGGCGATCAGCAGGTGCAATAGCCCGCTGACGACGTGGCCGCCACGTGCGGCCCGCTCGAAGAGATTGCTGTCGGTGGCTCGATCCACCGCACCGGATACTTGGTTGTTGGCCATGAGTCACCTCACCACACTCGGGGCCGGCATGGGTCAGGCCGCCAGCGGAGTCGCGACGCGCTCGCGTAGAAGTTCGAGGATCCGCTGCACCGCGGGGTTGCCGCGGACGGCCTGACGCGTTCGTACCGAAATGGTCCGCATCGGGGTCGGGTTGATCAGCGGCCGACTGACCACGCCCGGCGGCAATATCCCAGCGCCCAGGGCGGGCAGCACCGTGACCCCGACACCGGCCGCGACAAAACTGATCGCGGTCGGATAGTCGTGGGTCTCGATGTGAAAGCCGGGACTGAAACCCACCACCGAGCAGGCGTCGAGGAGTGCCTGTCGGCACGGCCCGCGGGAGACGTCGTTGTCGACCCACTGCTCGTCGCGCAGGGTATCGAGGTCGATCTGTTCGCGTCCGGCGAGCGGATGGTCGTCGCGCAGCACCACCACATAGGGCTCGGCGAGCAGCTGCTCGACGTCGTAGCCACGCAGCGACGTGGAGGCGGCGCCCTCGACATAGATCTCGACGTCCGGGTCACCCGAATTGTCGTGTGCCAACTCGACCAGCCGCAGATCCACTCGCAGGTCGGGGTATTCGCGGGTGAGCGTCGCGATGATCGGGGGGATCCAGGCGGCGCCCGCCGAGGAGAAATAGCTGACGGACAGACTGCCCACCCGACCCGAGCGCAGGTCGGCGACCAGGGATTCGAGTTCGGCAAGACGCTCGAGAACCTTGGCGGCCTCACCGGCAACCGTCAGCCCGACCGCAGTGGGTTTGATGCCCCGGCCATCCTTTTCCATCAGCGTCAGGCCGGTCTCTTTCTGCAGGGCCGTCAGGTGCTGACTGATCGCCGACGGGGTGTATCCGAGCGCTGTGGCCGCTTCGTTGATGGAACCGGCAGCCACCACGGCTCGGAAGATTCGCAAACGATGGACGTCCAACATCCCCTCAATGTACAGCCGTACTGAAATGACAACAAGGAAAAGTCACTTGTGCTTACGGGTGGCATGGGTGAAAGTAGGAGTCATGAAAGCAGGCAGGTCGTGAGGGCAGCACTGGCGAACAACCTGGCGGTGGTCGCCGCCGCGGTGACCGTCCTGCTCTGGGCATCGGCGTTTGTGGTCATCCGGTTCGTCGGGGAGAGCTTGTCCCCCGGCCCGATGACCGTGGCGAGGCTCGGTGTCGGTTCGGTTGTCCTGGTGATCATCGCCCTGCGTTACCGCCGCCCGCTTCCCCGGGGCAAGGCGCTGTTGCTGGTCATCGGCTACGGGCTGGTCTGGTTCGCCGGCTACACCGTGCTCCTCAACTGGGCCGAACAGCATCTCGATGCCGGGACCGCGGCCCTACTGGTGAACTTCGCCCCGATCCTGGTGGCGGTCTTTGCCGGCCTCTTCATGGGCGAGGGCTTTCCGCGGCAACTGGTGATCGGCATCCTGGCGGCATTTTCCGGCGTGCTCCTGATCGCGCTCGGTGGGTCCGGAGGCAGCAACAATGACCGGCTCGGGATCATCCTGGGGCTGATCACCGCAGTGCTCTACGCGATCGGCGTGCTCATGCAGAAAGTGGCGCTGCGGACAGTCGATGCCGTCACCGCGACCTGGGTGGGATGCGTCGCCGGGCTCCTGGCCACCCTGCCCTTCGCCCCGCAGGCCGTTTCCGAACTGTCGGAGGCCTCGACCGGGGCAATCGCGGGAGTGATCTTCCTCGGCGTGGGACCCACCGCCATCGCATTCCTCACCTGGGCGTATGCCCTCTCACGGACCGATGCCGGAAAGATGGCGGCCACCACGCTGGCGGTGCCCGCGATCGCGATCGTCCTGTCCTGGATCTTCCTGGGTGAGGTCCCGACGCTGCTCGGACTGGTCGGTGGCGCGATGGCGTTGGCCGGAGTGGCGATCAGCCGTCGCCGCGGCCGAGTCCGTCCACAATCGCCAGAACCAGCGGTGACCTCCTAATCTCAGGGGTATGGATCGAGATCGGATGGTCGACGTCGCCATCGCCGTCGTGGAGCGTTTCGGCTCCCGGGCGCTGAGCCTGACGTCTGTGGCGCGGCACGCCGGTGTCGGCCGAGCGACCGCCTACCGGATGTTCGGGGGCCGCGACGAGCTGGTTCAGGCGATCGTCGAACGTGAGGTCGAAAGCCTCGGTGACCTGATCTCGGGATGGATCGCCTCGGAGACCGACCCGGCCGCCAAGGTCTCCACGATGATCGTCAATGTCCTGGCGTACATCCGGGAACACGAAGCGCTGCAGTACGTTCTGCGCAACGAGCCGGAAGAGATCATCGCCACGATCGTCGCCCGTGGGCCCGATCGCGATGCGGCCACCACCATCGTCGACATCATCGTGGCGAACAGTGTCGGAAATTTCACCGCCGAGCCGGAGCTGGAGGCCGCACTCATCCCCGACGCGCGACGCGCAACGGAGTTCATGGTTCGGGTCGTGTACTCCTACATGCTGATTCCGGGCAGTGCGATGTCAGACGAAGACGTCGCGGAGATGGTTGTTCGCTCGACGGTCCGAGTGGCCGAGTAGCGTTCGGCCGTCGGGTCTAGGGTGGGCCCATGGGCGCTTCAACGTCGAACAGCATCTACCTGGCATCGCCGGAAGGCGACACGGGCAAGTCGACCGTAGCGCTCGGGGTCTTGCACCTGCTGGCGGCCTCGGGTGGTCGGGTGGGGGTGTTCCGTCCGATTTCCAGGACAAACACCGGTCAACGCGACTACATCCTGGAACTTCTGATCGAGCACGATTCCAGCGACCTGAGCTACGAGGACTGCATCGGAGTGACCTATGAACAGGTCCATGCCGATCCCGATGGGGCCCTGAGCGAGATCGTGACCAGATTCCATGCGGTGGAGGAGCGGTGCGATTCGGTTCTGGTCGTCGGATCCGACTACACCGATATCGCCAGCCCGTCGGAATTGAGCTTCAACGCACGTATCGCGGCCAACCTCCAGACACCGATGCTGTTGGCGCTCAAGGCGGCCGGCCGCACCGAGGACGAGGTGGTGTCGCTGGCGGAGTTGTGCCTGGCGGAGCTGGCCGTCAATCATGCCCAGGCCGTCGCGCTGATCGCGAACCGCTGCGCGCCCGATCGGTTGGCCGAGGTGAAGGCCGCTTTGGAGCGGGCCACCGGACTGCCCTCCTGGTCGCTGCCGGAGGATCCGCTGCTGGTCGCCCCCACCGTGGCGGAGCTGATGAACGAGCTCGACGGCGAAATGTACAGCGGCGATCCGGAACTACTGGGCCGGGAGGCCGTGAAGGTGATGGTCGGCGGGATGACCGTGGAGCACATCCTCGAGCGTCTCACCGACGGGATGGCCGTGATCACCCCGGCCGACCGCTCGGACGTGCTGCTCGCGTTGGTCGCAGCCAATGCCGCCGAGGGTTTCCCGAAGCTGTCCGGCATCATCCTGAACGGTGGCCTCAAGCCCCACCCCAAGATCGCCGCTCTGGTCGAGGGCCTCAACTCCGCGTTGCCCATCGTCTGCTGTGAACAGGGGACATACGAAACAGCGCGGGCCGCGGTACATGCCCGGGCCCGGATGAATGTCGATTCGGCGCGAAAGATCGACATCGCCCTCAATCTGATGGAAGCGCACGTCGATGCGGTCACGATGCTCGAGAAGCTCCAGCTGCCGATCCCCGAGGTCGTCACTCCGCAGATGTTCGAATACCAGCTGATCCAGCGCGCCCGGTCCATTCGCAAACGGATCGTCCTGCCCGAAGGTGGTGATGATCGGATCCTGCGGGCCGCCGGACGCCTGTTACGCAGGCAGGTGGCCGACCTGACCATCCTCGGTGACGAACGGGCTGTGCGTGACCGGGCGGCGGAGCTCGGGGTGGACCTGTCCGAGGCGGTGGTGGTCGATCCGGCGACATCCGATCTGCTCGACGAGTTCAGTGCGGTCTACACCGAGCTGCGCAAACACAAGGGGATGGACCTGCAACGGGCCCGCACCATCGTCCAGGATGTGTCATATTTCGGCACCCTGATGGTGCACCTCGGATACGCCGACGGCATGGTGTCCGGTGCGGCACACACCACCGCCCACACGATCCGGCCGGCGTTCGAGATCATCAAAACGGTGTCGGGTGTCTCGACGGTGTCGAGTGTGTTCTTCATGTGCCTCGCCGATCATGTTCTGGCATACGGTGATTGCGCGGTGGTTCCGGATCCGACCGCAGAACAGCTGGCTGACATCGCCATCTCGTCGGCGGCAACGGCAGCGCAGTTCGGAATCGATCCCCGGGTGGCGCTGTTGTCGTACTCCACGGGTGAGTCCGGCAGCGGCGCCGATGTGGAAAAGGTGCGCGAGGCTGCTCGACTGGCGCGGCAGCGAGCGCCAGAACTGTTGTTGGAGGGGCCGATCCAATACGATGCCGCGGTCGATCCGGCGGTCGCGAGTGCGAAGATGCCGCAATCAGATGTCGCGGGGCGGGCCACCGTGTTGGTATTCCCCGATCTCAATACGGGCAACAACACATACAAGGCCGTGCAGCGCAGCGCCGATGCCGTGGCTGTCGGTCCGGTACTGCAGGGGTTGAACAAGCCGATCAACGATTTGTCGCGAGGTGCACTGGTGTCGGACATCGTCAATACGGTCGCGATCACCGCGATCCAGGCGCAGGGGATCGCCGGTGAGTGAGATCGAGACCGTCCTGGTACTGAATGCGGGTTCCTCTTCGCTGAAATATCAGCTGGTGCAGCCTGGTTCGGGTCATGTGGTCGCACAGGGTGTGGTGGAGCGCATCGGCGAGTCGGAGGGCCGGGTGATGCTCGTCCGCGGCGATGTCGTCAACGAATACGTCGGTGAGATCGTCGACCACCAGGACGGGTTGTCGAAGGCGTTCGCCTTGTTCAAGGCCGCCGGGCACGACCTGGAATCAGAGGGCATCACCGCGGTGGGGCATCGGGTGGTTCATGGTGGTCCCGACCTCTTTCGGCCGACGGTCGTCGACGACGATCTGATCGAGGCCATCAAGGACCTGGAAGACATGGCCCCGCTACACAATCCGGTGAATCTGCTGGGGATCGAAGCGATCCGGAAGCTCTTGCCCGACGTGCCGTCGGTGGTGGTGTTCGACACGGCGTTCTTCCACGGACTCCCCGAGCACGTCGCCACATATGCGATCAATCGTGAGCTGGCGCTCGAGCACGACATTCGTCGCTACGGATTCCACGGCACATCGCACGAATACGTGTCGTCGCGCGCCGCAGAGTTCTTGGGCGTCGATGTGGAAAGCCTCAATCAGATTGTCCTGCATCTGGGTAACGGCGCATCGGCCTCTGCCATCGCGGGTGGCCGGCCGGTCGAGACGTCGATGGGATTGACCCCGCTCGAGGGTCTGGTGATGGGGACGCGAAGCGGTGACATCGACCCCGGGGTCGTGATGTACCTCAAGCGGGCGGCGGGTCTGGATGTCGGCGAGATCGACGCGGTGCTCAACCGTCGGTCGGGTCTCAAAGGGTTGTGCGGCGAGAACGACTTCCGTGCGATCACCCGGTCGATCGAGGAGGGTGACGCCGATGCGATACTGGCCTTCAACATCTACATCCACCGACTACGTAAATACATCGGCGCCTACATGGTGACGTTGGGTCGCACCGACACGATCGTGTTCACCGCGGGCGTGGGGGAGAACTCTGTCAAGGTTCGTGCGGATGCCATGGCCGGACTCGAAAACTTTGGCATCGTCCTCGATACCGAACGCAATGCTGCCAGAAGTCGTGAGCCGAGGATCATTTCAGCCGACGATTCCGCGGTGACCGTCCTGGTGGTCCCGACCAACGAAGAACTCGCGATCGCCCGGCAATCAGTGGAGGCACTCTCATGATCGTTGAAGGTACGCAGGTCTCGCCGGAGTCACCGTACGAGGTGACGCAGGCGGAGATCGACGAGGTGGTGGCGGTGATCGGTGGACCGCCCAGCCGCGGTGAAGCGCCGCCGAGTTTTGTCAACGTGGTCTTGGAGCCCGCGATCAAGTCGTTCCTGGATAACGGCGACGTGCCTCTCTCGGGCGTGGTCCACACTGCCGAAACAACGATCTACACAAGGCCTTTGAAGGCGGGAGATGTCGTGAACACCACTGTGACGGTGACCAGCGTGCGGGCGAGGGCGTCGGTCACACAATTCGAGATCATGTCGCTGGTGACCGATCTGGACGGGCAGGAGATCGTCCGGGTCAACTCGGCATTGATCTGCGAGACCGAGGCCGCCGAATGAGCGATCTCACGGTCGGGACCGAACTGTTCAACGTGTCCGAGACAATCGACCAGCAGAGAATCCGCGCCTACGCGAAGGCCGCGAAGGATGACAATCCGATTCACGTCGACGAAAAGGTCGCTGTTGCAGTAGGTCTGGCCGGACCGGTCGCGCACGGCATGTTGACGGTCGGGATCGGGGTCGGGCACGTGATGCGATGGCTCGACGGCCAACCGCGGAAATTCCTGCGATACGAGACCAGGTTCGTCAAACCCGTTGTCGTATTCGACGACGCCCCCGCGGAGCTGGCGGTGTCAGGTGTGGTGGGCGCGGTCTCGGACGAAGAGGTCCGCATCGACATCCAGATGAGACTCAAAGAGAGCGGCCAGTTGGTGCTGCGGCCGTTCCGAGTGTTTGTGGGCTGACCCCCACCGCAAACGAGCCGGAAATCCGAGGACGAGCCACATCTTTGTGGCTCGTCCTCGGATTTCCGGCTCGTTTGCGAAGGTCCGGACCCGCGGAGCCGGTTTCAGAACAATGTATGTGGCCGAACGAAGTTGGCGAGGTCGACCAGACGGAAACGTTGGGTGCGGTTGACAGTACTGCGGGCGAGTCTGCGGAGTGACTGTTCGCAACCGACACGGAGACCGTGGTCGTTGAACGGGTAGCCGAGGATGTCACCCCGCGCCGAGGCGTCGGTGGGGGATTGGTCGGGACGGCGGTGGATCCAGCCGAGTGCGATGCCCAGCACCAGGATCACCAGTCGTTGCTTCCGGGGCTCGGCGTCAGACATTATTTCCAGTCGTCTTGCGGCCTCGCGCAATTCGTCCTCGGAGACCGCAGCGGGGTCGCGGCCGTGGACGAGGGTGAGTACCGAGGTGCAGTTGGCGGCGTTGTAGTGGCGGCTGGTGGGGGGCACCTCGTCCAGTGCCTTGACCGCGCCCGATATGTCGCCCTTGGCGAAACGCATCCGCGCGAGACCGAACGCGGCGGTGATGATCGACCTGTCGGTCTGCCACAATGTCCGATAATGTTGCAGCGCAACATCGTGGTTGCCCATGAGTTCCGCGGTGGCGGCCACTGCGAGCTTGGGGGCCGTCTCACCGGGCATCGCGGAGAGGACGTCGTTGAAGCGCTCGTGTGCGGTGGGGACATCACCGATCAACAGGGTTCCGAGTCCGATGAACCAATCTGTGCGCCAAGACTTTCCGTGGTGTTCGGTGGCGTCGTTCAGGAGGTTGAGGGCGGTTTGCGCTTCACCTAGTTCGAGGTAGGCGCGCGCCTCGATCAGGTCGATCTCACGGGACGGGTGATCATCGGACGGGTCGGTGCCGATGACCGACGACAGACCACCCTCACGGGCGCTGCGGATCGAGTCGAGAGTCTGGGTCGGCTCGGACAGCACCGTCGAGTTGAGCAGACCGGCCGCCGGATCCGACTGGTCGACCAGTGGAACCGGAAGGGCCGCAACGATGTCGATCGTGTCGAGGCTTCGCCTGGTGCGCACCGGTTCGAGGATGCCGTCCACCGGGGCGAGCATCATCTCGGTACCGAAGGTCGTTCGCTGGGGACTGAACACCGTCGACAACCCGGGCCGGGGTATGCCGGTGCGGGCCGCCACGGTCTCCCGCAACACGTTGAGGAGCTGGCCCGCCATCTCGTCCGCGGAGGCGAAACGCTGGGCCGGATCGGGATTCGTGGCGCGCTGCAGCAGCCGGTAGAACGACGGATTCTCCTGGAACAACGGCACATCCGCCGGGTCCGGGAGTCCGTCGAGGTAGCGCCCCTTCTCCATCGGCATGTCGACGGTCAGCACCGCCAGCGTGCGCCCGAGACTATAGATGTCACTCGCGATCTGCGGTCCGGTCTGCACGATTTCGGGTGCCTGGAATCCGGGGGTCCCGTAGAGGTGGCCGTAACCGTTGATGCGCGAGACGGCGCCGAGGTCGATGAGTTTGACGTCTTCGCTGCCGATCATGATGTTCTCGGGCTTGATGTCGTTGTAGACCAGCCCGACCGAATGCAGATACGTGACAGCGGGCAGGACCTCGAGCAAGTAGGCGATCGCCTGTTCCGGCGGCAGTTGCTTTCGGTGCGAGCCGGATTCGTCCTCGTCGGACGTGAGGTCCTTGAGGGTGCTACCACCGATGTACTCCATCACGATGTAGCCGAAGGTGTTCTCGCCGACATCGGGATGCTCGACGAAGTTGTAGATCTTGACGATTCCGGGGTGTGAGACAGACGCCAGGAACTGACGCTCGGCCAGGGCAACGGCCTGCGCCTGAGCATCTTTCGAGTTCAGTAGCCCCTTGAGGACGACCGGTCGGTCGGAAACGTTGTGGTCGATCGCCAGATAGATCCAGCCCAGACCGCCATAGGCGATGGCGCCGACGATCTCGTACTGATCCGCGACCATCGTGCCCTTGCTCAAACCCGGGACGAACGAGTATCGGGCCCCGCAGTTGCCGCAGGTGCCGGTGAGCGGACCACTGCCTTCACCCGACGACCTGCCGACCGGCCGGCCGCATCTCCAGCACAACCGTTTCGCCTCGGGGATGACGGCGTCGTCCATCACGGCATCGAACGGCTCGATGTCGTGGATCCGTGGCACATCCACCAGACCGCCACCCATCCGGCGGCGACTACGTGAACTCCGGCTGGTGGGTACCAGGAGATTTGGCTGGCTCGCGGTGCCGACCGGCGCACGCAGCGTCGGCTCGGTGAAGGCCATATCGGCCGCCACCGCCTGCGTCTGGACGTCCGCGTCGTCGCCGGAGGGTTCCGTACCCACCTCGAGATCCCTGAGGGTGGCAGCTTGGGTGCCGACCTCAGGGGTCTTGTCGGAGGAAGGATGATCAGTCAACGGATCTGCGTCCTAATCCCGGTACTCGGCTTGTGGCGGATAGTATTTCGGACCCAGGATCGAGAGCCATTTGTTGTAGATCTCGAACCACGTCCCGTTGTTGCGGATCTGTTCGAGGACCCCGTTGGTGAATCGCACCATGTCCTCGTCGTCCTTGTTGATGCCGATCCCGTAGGGCTCCTCGCCCAGACTCTGGCCCACGACGTGGATGTACGGATCCTGCGCTGCCATCCCGGCGAGGATCGCGTCATCGGTCGAAACAGCGTCCACCTGACCTTGCTGCAGCATCACCAGGCAATCCGCCCACGTCGACACGGTGTCGACGATGGCGTCGGGAACGCGCTGCTGGATGCGGGCGATGGATGTGGTCCCGCGGGCGGCGCACACCCGTTTGCCGGCGAGGTCGGCCACACCGTTGATGCCCGAGCTCCGCATTGTCAGTATGCGCTGAGACGCTTCGTAGTACACCGTGGAGAAGGCGATCTCTTCGAGCCGGTCGCAGGTGATGCTCATGGTCTTGACCACGATGTCCACCGAACCGTCCTTGAGCGCGCTGATCCGGTCGTCGGAGTTGAGGATCCGGAACTCGATGCGTTCGGGATCGCCGAAGATGCCGCGGGCGATCTCCTTGGCGATGTCGACGTCGAATCCCTCGATGCTCCCGCTGACCGGATCGCGGAACGAGATCAGGTTCGAGCCGATGTCGAGACCGACCTTGAGCCACCCGCGTTTGTAGATGGCCTCCATGCTGCTGCCCGCCGGCATCTGTCCGGGCGTGGGAACCGGTCCGGGGGACAGGCTTGCGGTGGAGTCGCAGGATTCGGTGGCCGGTGGCGCTTCGACCGGAACATCGGTGCTGACACCGGCCGGGGTGGGCCAGGCCGCGGTGGCCGAGGGCGGATCATTCGGCGGCGCGGCGGCGTGTACACAACCCGCGAGCAGACTTGCGGTCACGGCGATGACGGCCGCCGCCGGGCGGAGGGTACGGCGCGTGGTCATCGATACTCCCGGATCCGTGGTGCGATGCCGATCGCCGACGCCAACGCCGCCCCGATACCCAGCAGCAGGATCCCGAGTCCGGCGTATCCGATCACAACGCGGGCGGTGTTGATGTCGTCGCGGAAGGTCTCCCGGGTGCGGGTGATGCCGTCGACGAGGGCGTCGTCGAGGGCGCTGTATGCGGCGGCCGAGCCGTCGGGATTGTCGCCGACCGCGATGGCGGTGGCGCCGTTGAAGTCGCCGGCATTGGTGCGTTCGAGCATCGCCGCGTGCGCGTCGCGCCACAGTGCCATCGCATCGAGCGCGTCGGTGACGGAGTCCTCCGCCACGTCCTTGCTCTCGTCGTCGAGGTAGTCGCCCAGCACCACATCGATCTCGTTGGTGGCCTCGGTCCAGCTCGCCTCGAAATCTTGCTGATCGCCGCGGCGGACGAGCGAGAGGGTTTCGTCCGATCGGGCCTGCTGGGTCAGGATCCGGGCAGAGGTGAGTTCCCCGAGGGGCGCCGCCCCGAGTTTTTCGGCATCGCTGGTCGCCTTGACCGAGAGCAACCCGCCGACCAGCAACCACACCAACCCGATCACCAGACACCCGATGGCCACGAGCAGTCCGACGTTGAAACGACGGCGGCTGCGGCGGGCGATGTAGAGGTGGGTGGCGATCACCGCGGCCAGGACCAGCGCGAGAGCGAAATAGACACCCCACGGTGGGCTGGTGAAGTTGGTCCGCGCATTGCCGATGGCCTCGAAACGTTCGGTGTAGAGGCGTTCCGCCGCGGGCAGGATCGTCTCCTGCATCATGTTCGACGCCTCACCCAGGTAGGCCGACCCGACCGGGTTGCCCAGACGATTGTTGATCCGCGCCGACTCGATGAGCCCCGTGTATACCGGCAACTGGGTCGACAGGGTGGTCAGGTCCTGCCGGACCTGCGCGTTGTCCATGGCAGTACCGCTGACGGACTCGATCATGGCGTTGGCGGCGGTGGCCACAGCGTTGTTGTAGCTGTCGCGAAGCGCGGCCGGTTCCAGTCCACCGGAGATGAACGCGGTGTTGGCCGCTGCGTCGGCGATCGACAGCGAGCTGTAGAGCACCTGCGATGCCTCGGCCAGCGGCTCGGTCACATCGATCATCTCTTCGAGCGTGCTGGTGCGCTGGTCGAGGGTTTCGGAGGCATACCAGCCGACGGTGACGCACGAAATGATCAGGACCGCCATGATGATCATCAGCTTGCCGGGGCTCGTCTTGGCGATCTCCCGCATGTTCGTGATCGGGTGTGGCGACCGTTCCCGGGTCAGATTCATCAGCTCGCGCCGGGTCAGCGGTGCCGGGCGGTCGGAGTAGGGCTTATCCGCACGCATGAACCGGGTACGCAAAGATGTTGCGTTGCCGCCGGTCACACGGTCCCTTCTTCCTGGAGTTCGCCGGGTCGTCTCAGGTCGTGTCCTGATCGGAGATTTTCTCGACTGACTGCGACATTACTTCGATTGATCACCGACTTGTGGCAGTGCGGCCCCGTGTCACCCGGTCAGTGCAAGTAGCGTGACTGTCAACGAACGCGGGCTGGCGAGGAGGTGTCGGGTGCGAGGCGACGGCGACGGATGGGTTTTCGACGCGGATGGATCGCGCTACTGGGGCCGTCACGGTGCTGCGGGGCTGTTGCTCTTCACACTTGGTGAAGCGAACCAGACGCTGATTCTGTTACAACACCGCGCCGTATGGAGCCATCAGGGCGGAACGTGGGCACTGCCGGGCGGAGCCCGCGATTCCCACGAGAGCGCAGTGGACACCGCGGTGCGTGAGGCCGATGAAGAGGCGGGGATCGCCGATGCGGCCCTGACCGTGCACACCGAATCGGTGACCCATCGAGCCCCCAGCGGTTGGACCTACACCACCGTGATCGCCGAGGTCGCGGCCCCGCTGGTCACCACGGCGAACGGCGAATCGGTGGAGTTGCGCTGGGTCAGCGCCGATCAGGTGGACGACCTGCCGCTGCACCCCGCGTTCGGGGCGAGCTGGCCAGACCTGAGGAACCGGCTCGGTTTGATCGTCGCCGCGGCCGACACCGGCACCGTCAGTTGAGCCGGTTCGCTGCCGCGATCAATGCCGCCAGCGCTGAACCCTCGCCGGTTGTACCCGAACCCATCGACCAGGTCCGACGGCCGTTGCGTTCGCAGTGAAGGAAGGTGGTGACGCCACCCGCCTGGGCGTACTGGTGCAGGTCGGAGATCTCGACTCCGGCACCGAGCTGATACAGCATGTCGCTGAGTGCGCCGATCGGTCCGGATGCGGTCGCGGCCAGCGCCGAGATCCGGTCACCGTCGGCGATGGTCGCCTGACAGAACAGCAGGTCGCCGGCGCCCCGGTCGGCAGACCACTTCCCCAGGCGCAGGGGACCCGAGGTGGGGGCATAGGTGCTGGTGAAGGTGGACCAGTTCATACCCGCTGCTTCGGCATGCAAGGCGCTGGGCAGCGGGCGTCCGAACCGCGCCGTGAAGTGGTCGCGATGGTGTTGTGAATCGTTGGTGCTCAGAGTGTTCATGAGGGCGGTCTTCCGGGAAAGAGGATGACCAGCGGATAGCTCAACGGCCCGCAGCGGGGGGCCGGTCGGATCAGACCCCGCTACGGCGGTGAACTACGAGAAGCTGTTTCATCATGATCTGCCCACCATAGCGCTCAGTTTTCGGCCGATGCAAGCAGATTGTCCTTCAAACGACGGGCAGCGGCTTCCGGGTCGGGCGCGGCCGTGATCGCCCGGACGACCACGATGCGCTGCGCGCCGGCGGCGATCACCTCGGGCAGTCGTTGCTCGTCGATTCCACCGATGGCGAACCAGGGACGGGACGGGGCGTGAGCGGCGGTGTCACGGACGAGATCGAGTCCGGGCGCACTGCGTCCCGGTTTGGTCGGCGTCGGCCAGCAGGGGCCGGTGCAGAAATAGTCGACGCCGGATTCTGTTGCGGCGCTGCGGGCCTCGCCGGACGAGTGGGTACTGCGGCCGATGATGACGTCGTCGCCGACGATTCGCCGGGCCGCCGAGACCGGGAGGTCGTCCTGGCCCAGGTGCAGGATGTCGGCACCGGCCAGCGCGGCGATGTCGGCGCGATCGTTGACCGAGAGCAGGGCGCCGTGGCGGGCGGTGATCTCGGCCAGTTCAGCGAGCAGGTCCAGCTCCTGGGCTGCCTCGAGCGGCCCGAACTCGCGCTCGCCGGGCGAACCCTTGTCCCGGAGTTGGATGATGTCGACACCGCCGGTGAGCGCACGGTCGGCAAACCGGGCGAGGTCGCCATGCTCGCGTCGGGCGTCGGTGCAGAGGTAGAGCCGGGCGGCACTCAAACGATTGCGGGCCGCACTCGAACGATTGTGGTCAGGGGCCGAACGGTCGTGGGCAGTCACAGTTCCCGAATGTACCGGCGTACTCTGTTCAGCAGTACACACACGGGTGCTCGAGGGAACCGCTCGGGCTGAGACCGCAGGACACGAACCGTCCGCGAGACCGTTACACCTGATCCGGATAATGCCGGCGAAGGAAGGACGTGGGATGAAGACCCTCGGAATTGTCGGTGGCGGAGTCATCGGGCTCTCGTGCGCTCTTCGCGCCGCCGAAAGCGGCTGGCAAGTAACCGTTTATGACCCCGGGCGGGGTGATGCGGCATCGGCGGTCGCCGCCGGGATGCTCGGTATCGCCGGCGAGAGCCGGGTCGGAGAAGATGCCCATCTCGCCTTTGCCGAACGAGCCATGGCCCGATGGCCGGCTTTCCTGGACAGACTCGGAGATCCCCGCGTGGTTGCTGCGCGCTCCAGCGTGATGGCCGGGGTGGACAGTGCCGACGTCGGCGAGCTCACGATGGCCGCCGATTGGCTCGGGCAGCGCGGTCATCCCGTGCAACCGTTGACCGGTAACGAGATTCGCGGACTCGAACCGGCGGTGTCGACGCGGGTGCGCAGTGGTTTTCTGGCGCGCAGTGAGATGGCGGTCGACAACCGTCGGTTGTTGTCGGTACTCACCGCCGCCGCGTCCGGCCTCGGCGTCCGGTTCGTCTCCGACGAGGTGAGCGACCTGAGCCGCCCACCGGAAGATCAGCTGTTGCTGACCGCGGGTGTGGGATCGACGAAGTTGTGGCCGGGTTTGCCGGTGTATCCCTCGAAGGGGGAGGTGCTCCGGCTCGGCTGGGCGCAGGGGGCGCTCTCGCCGCCCGAACATGTTGTCCGCGGGCTGATCAACGGCCGTGCCGTCTACGTTGTGCCCCGATCGGACGGGGTCGTGGTGGGCGCGACCCAGTACGACGGTGATGCGGATCTGCAACCGGTGGTCGGGGGTGTGGCCGACCTGCTGGCAGATGCCATCGAGCTGATGCCGTCGTTACGCGAATACCGGCTGCTCTCTGCCGATGCCGGTCTGCGTCCGTTGACGCCGGACGGGCTGCCGATCATCGGCAGACTCGACGAACGCACGTGTGCGGCAACCGGGCACGGCCGCAACGGCATCCTGATGAGCGCGATCACCGCCGATCTGGTGGCAGACCTGCTCGCAGGCAACAGTATTGACGAACCGGCCATCGATCCAGGGAGATTCTCATGACAACCGACGTGGTCGTCAACGGGGTTGCCACCGCGTTGCCGGAAGGGATGACCGTGGTCGAACTGCTCGACCACCTCGATCTGCCGCGCACCGGCGTGGCCATCGCGATCGACGGGGTGGTGCGTCCGAAGTCCACCTGGCACATCGCACTCGGATCGTGCAGCAGCGTCGAGATCCTGACGGCGGTGCAAGGTGGATGATCCGCTGATCATCGGTGATCGCACCCTGCATTCGCGCCTGATCACCGGTACCGGAGGCGCGGCGAATCTGGCTGTGCTCGAAGAGGCCCTGATCGCATCGGGGACCGAACTCACGACCGTGGCGATGCGGCGGGTCGACTCCGCGGGCCGGACCGGTGTGCTGGACCTGTTGCGTCGCTTGGGCATCGAAGTACTGCCCAACACCGCGGGCTGCCGCTCTGCCGCCGAAGCGGTGCTGACCGCCCAGCTGGCCCGCGAGGCCCTCGGGACGAACTGGGTGAAGGTCGAGGTCGTCGGCGACGACCGCACCTTGCTGCCCGACGGGCCGGAACTGGTCGCGGCGACCACCGCGCTGGTCGACGACGGGTTCGTGGTGTTGCCGTACAGCAACGACGATCCGATCCTGGCCCGGCGGCTCGAAGACGCGGGCGCCGCGGCCGTCATGCCGTTGGGATCGCCGATCGGTACCGGTCTGGGGATCATCAACCGGCACAACATCGAGATGATTGTGGCGGCGGCGCAGGTGCCGGTGATCCTCGACGCGGGTATCGGTACCGCCAGTGATGCCACGCTGGCAATGGAGCTCGGATGTGCGGGAGTGCTGCTGGCCTCGGCGGTCACCCGCGCGGCGGATCCGCCGCGGATGGCTGCGGCGATGCGCTCGGCCGTGATCGCCGGGCGCCTGGCCCACGGTGCGGGGCGGATCCCGAAGAGGTTCTGGGCGCAGGCGTCGTCGCCGCAGGTCGATCGCTGACCGCACCTGATCCGATGACGGTTTTGTCAGACTGAAGGATGATGCGGATGCCGACGGCTCGATGGCAGACTGTGAGCCATGATCAGTGTTCAGGGATTGACGAAGGTCTACGGCCAGAATCAGGTGGTCAGTGACCTCACGTTCGATGTGAAGCCCGGTCTGGTGACCGGATTCCTCGGTCCGAACGGTGCAGGCAAGTCGACGACGATGCGGATGATTCTCGGTCTGGACCGCCCGACCGCGGGAACGGCAACCATCAACGGGAAGCTGTACCGCGACCTGAAGAATCCGTTGACGCAGGTGGGGGCGCTTCTCGACGCAAAGTGGGTGCACCCGAACCGGTCGGCGCGCAACCACCTGCGGTGGATGGCGGCATCCAACGGGATTCCGCTGCACCGCGTCGACCAGGTCCTCGCCGACGTCGGCCTGACGGAGGTGGCGGGCAAGAAGGCAGGCGGCTTCTCGCTGGGTATGTCGCAGCGCCTCGGCCTTGCCGCCGCACTGCTCGGGGATCCCGGAGTCCTGCTCTTCGACGAACCGGTGAACGGACTCGATCCGGAGGGCATCGTCTGGATTCGAAAGTTCATGCGGGCCTTGGCCGAACAGGGCCGCACCGTTCTGGTCTCCAGTCACTTGCTCACCGAGATGGCGATGACGGCGGAGCATCTGATCGTCATCGGACGAGGACAGCTGATTGCGGATTCCTCGGTGAAGGACTTCACCGGCGGCGCTCAGATCACCGTGCGGGTCCGCAGTCCGCGGCTCGGCGAACTGCAATCGGCGTTGGCCGCCGCCGGGCTACGGTCCATCCCGATGGACGACGGTTCCGGCCCGGCACTGAGTCTGGAGAACGTGACCACCGAGCAGGTGGGTGACATCGCCGCTGCCAACGGCATCGGACTGCACGAGCTGTCCGGGAAGACCGCGTCGCTGGAAGAGGTCTTCATGTCGATGACATCTGGTGCGGTCGATTTCCACGGCAACGAATCCATGGCGGGCGCTCCCCACCAACCGCCCCCGGGCTGGGCAACGGCGCCGCCGCCACAGCAGGGTGTGGATCAGAAGGGCTGGAACCAGCAGGGAGGTGGCAACTGATGTTGGCACATGCGATTGAGGCCGAACGGATCAAACTGCTCACCACCAAGTCTGCGTACTGGTGCACCGGGATAGTGGTGGTGCTCGGTGTCGGGCTCGCGTTGCTGCTCGGTTGGGCGACCAACACCGACAGCGGCGACGGCAGCAGTATGTCCGTGAGCGATTTTCTGGTGGGCACCACCGCGTTCGGGGTGACGGTGCTGATGATCATGGCGGTGCTCGCGGTGACCAGTGAGTTCCGATTCGGGACCATCCGGACGTCGTTCCAAGCAGTTCCGCAGCGGTCCAATGTGCTGCTGGCCAAGGCTGCTGTCTACGGCGGACTGTCGGCGTTGCTGACCTTTGTGCTCACCGTGATCTCACTGCCACTGGCGAAAGCCGTCTCCGGCAGCGACATCGAACTCTTCGGATCGACTGCGGTCCGGATGTATTGGGGTGTACCGGTGTACACGCTCCTGTCGGTGTTGATCGGCCTGGGGCTGGGTGCGCTGATCCGGCAGACGGCAGGTGCCATCGTGATCCTGCTGGTCTGGAGTCTTGTGCTCGAAGGTGTGTTGTCGGTGATCCCGAAAGTGGGCGACGCAGTGGGACCGTTCCTTCCGTTCCTCAACGGCAGCCACTTCATCGACGACAGTGACCTGGGGATCGACTGGCACTGGAACGCGTACGGCTCGTTGATCTACTACCTCGTGTTCGCCGTCGTGATCTTCGGCGCCGGGGTGTTGGTCACCGACCGCCGCGACGCCTGAGTCTCACCCCTCCAGGCGCCACAGCGGATTCACCGGTCCGTGGCCTGCCCCCAGCGGGTAGGCCGCGGACAGTGAACGGGTGACCCAGGCTTTGGCGAAGCGGATCGCGGCCGGCACCGAATAGCCGTGGGCCAGCGCGCATGTGATGGCTGCGGCCAGCGTGTCACCGGCACCGTGGTCGTGGGTGGTGTCAACGCGTTTGGCGGTCAGTTCGATGAACTCCGACCCGTCGAAGAGCAGATCCGGGCTGTTCGGATCAGACCGTAGGTGGCCACCCTTGACCAGCGCCCACTGGGCGCCGAGTGCGTGTAGTTCGCGGGCGGCCGCCTCCTGGCCGGCTCGGTCGGTGACGTCGATCCCGGTGATCAGCCGGACCTCGTCGAGGTTGGGCGTGATCACCGTGGCGATGGGAATGAGCTTGCCGCGCAACGAGTGCATCGCCTCGTCGGCCAATAACTGATCACCGTGCATGGACGCACAGACCGGGTCGACAACGAGAGGGATGGACCGGCCACGGCCGATGTCGAGATCGCCCGCGACATCGACGATCGCGTTGATGATGTCGCCGGAGGCGAGCATGCCGGTCTTGGCCGCGCTGATCCCGATATCGGATACCACCGAACGGATCTGGCTCGCCACCACATCGGGGGGTATCGGGTGAAACCCGCTGACCCCAACACTGTTCTGAACCGTCACCGCGGCCACTGCCGCGGTGGCATGTAGGCCCAGCAACGCCATCGTGCGCAGGTCGGCGTTGATACCCGCGCCACCGCCGGAATCCGTGCCGGCGATGGTCATCACCCGAACCGGGCTCTGTCCCGGTTCGGCGAGGGGGAGCAGTGGAGTCCGATTCATGATCCGGAAACCGAATCCGCCTCGACCAGTGGCAGATACACGGCGCTTCCCTTGTCGCGGAACTCCTGGGACTTCGCCGCCATGTCGGCTGCCAATTTGCGGTCTATGTCGTCCTGGGTCACCAAATTGTGTTTCTCGGCGTATTCACGGACATCGGCGGAGATGCGCATCGAGCAGAACTTCGGGCCGCACATCGAGCAGAAATGGGCGGTCTTGGCAGGCTCCGCCGGCATCGTCTCGTCGTGATACTCCACTGCGGTGTCGGGATCGAGTGAGAGATTGAACTGATCGTTCCAGCGGAACTCGAAGCGCGCCTTCGACAGTGCGTTGTCCCGTTCCTGCGCGCGGGGATGTTCCTTCGCGAGGTCGGCGGCGTGGGCGGCGATCTTGTAGGTGATCACCCCGACCTTCACGTCGTCCCGGTTGGGCAGGCCCAAATGTTCTTTGGGCGTCACATAGCAGAGCATCGCGGTACCGGCCTGGGCGATCATCGCAGCGCCGATGGCGGAGGTGATGTGGTCGTATGCCGGTGCGATATCGGTGGCCAGTGGGCCGAGGGTGTAGAAGGGCGCTTCTTCGCAGAGTTCCTCTTCGAGCCGGACGTTCTCGACGATCTTGTGCATGGGAACGTGGCCGGGTCCTTCGATCATCACTTGCACGCCAAAAGATTTGGCGATCTTGGTCAGCTCGCCGAGCGTGCGCAGCTCGGCGAACTGGGCGGCGTCGTTCGCGTCGGCGATCGAGCCCGGACGCAGTCCGTCACCGAGTGAGAACGTGATGTCGTAGTGTGCGAAGATCCGGCAGAGGTCGTCGAAATGTGTGTAGAGGAACGATTCCTCGTGGTGGGCCAGACACCAGGCCGCCATGATCGAACCACCCCGCGAGACGATGCCGGTGACGCGGTTGGCGGCCAGCGGCACGTATCGCAACAACACGCCCGCGTGCACCGTCATGTAGTCCACGCCCTGCTCGGCCTGCTCGATCACGGTGTCGCGGTAGATCTCCCAGGTCAGCTTCGTGGGATCGCCATTCACCTTCTCCATGGCCTGGTAGATGGGTACGGTGCCCACCGGTACCGGCGAATTGCGCATGATCCATTCGCGGGTGGCGTGAATGTCCTTGCCGGTGGACAGATCCATGATGGTGTCGGCGCCCCACCGGGTTGCCCACACCATCTTCTCGACCTCCTCGGCGATGGACGAGGTGACGGCTGAGTTCCCGATGTTGGCGTTGACCTTCACGGTGAACGCCTTGCCGATGATCATCGGTTCCGATTCCGGATGTCGGTGATTGGCGGGTATGACGGCACGGCCGGCGGCCACCTCGTCGCGGACGAGTTCGGCGGGCAGTTGTTCCCGTGCGGCCACGTACCGCATCTCGTCGGTGATCAAACCTGCTCTTGCCCAAGCCAACTGAGTACTCGCTCCGTTGATGGCGGCCGGTCGTTGCCAGGTGTCGCGGGTCTTGGGGAGTCCGGCTTCGAGGTCGAGTCGCGGGTCGTTCTCGGTATAGGGACCGGACGTGTCATACAAGTCGTGATGCTCGCCGTTGGACAGGTGCACCCGCCTGCCGGGCACGCGCAGATGGTCGATCTGTTGGTAGGTCTTCGAGCTGCCACGAATGGGTCCGGTCGTGACGGAATGGACGGCGTTCGCCATGGTGTTCTCCCTACGCCGGCATTATCCGGTCAGGTTCATCCGGTCGACGGCCGCCTGCCGTCATCTCAGCCCTCGGATCGATGAGAGCCCCCGTGCTTGTGTAGTTGTCCTCGGTGTAGCTTACGTCACCGTTCGGGGTTTGGGTGTCAGGGATCCCCCCGGAGGCCCGGTTTCCGGGCATTGTCAGGTACTTGATCGGTCATACTCGGCAGATGGTCTATGGCGTCCTGGCAGCCGTGTTCGCCGCTCTCGCGTACGGCACCTCTTCTGTTCTGCAGGCCTACGGCGCACGCCAATCCAAACAGGACGCAGTGACCAGGGGTGTGGCCGGATTCGAGACCTCCACCGGCGCTCCGACCCTGCGTGCCACCGCCGCGGCGGTGCTGACCGGTGCCTTCCTCGTCGGAACGGTCCTCGATGTACTCGGTTTCGCGGGCAATGCCGTGGCCTCACGTCTGGCACCGCTGTTCTTGTCCCAGACCATCGTCAGTTCGTATCTGGTCGTCACCGCGGTGCTCGGGATCTTCATCCTCGGCATCAAACTGCTGCCCCGGGATTGGATTGCAATCGGCGCGGTGGTCGGTGCGCTCATCGCGATCGGATTGTCGGCGGACGAGGACGGCACCGGTCACGACGGGCGCTGGTTCCACTGGGGTGTTCTCGTTGCCGCAATCGCCCTTGCCGGTGTATCCCTCGGTCTCGTCCGCCGGCTGGGTTCACGGGCCTCGGTCGCCGCCGGCCTCGGTGCCGGTGCGATGTTCGGGGTGGTCGCGGTGGCGGTGCGAATCCTCGACGGGATCTCGGATTTCGACGTCATCGAGATCATCTCCGACCCGGCGGCCTACGCGATCTTGTTGGCCGGGGTCGGGGGCTATTACCTCAATACCGTTGCCCTGCAGATCGGCTCGGTGAACGCCGCGACGGCGGCCGTGGTGGTCGGAGAGACAGTCCTGCCTGCAGTCGTCGGCATCATCTGGCTCGGCGACGACGCGGTGCCGGGACGGACCTGGCTCGCGGTCACCGGGTTTGTCGTCGCGGTGGTCGGTGCGATGGTGATCGCGTGGTCCGGTGCCGCCCAGGCCGCCAGTGCCGCCGAGGCGGGCAAAGACGTGGATACGACCCGGGCGGACTGACCGCACTCACTTTGCGGTGGGGTCGTTGCCGAGATGCCTTCTCGGGGGTGCCTTGTTCGGGGCACGCTGACCGATAGCCCGCCAAGTCCGAATTCTGCGCACGTAAACTACCTGTTCATGACAGCTTCCAATAACGCCGCCGCCTCGGTTTCGCGTGATCTCGCGAGGATCGCCAGGGCGCTGCGGGCGGGAGCGAACAAGAGTTCACTGCCATTGAGTTCACTGTCGGCGCTGTGGGTGCTGCTCGACACCGGGGTGCCGATCCGGCTCTCGGAGCTGGCCGAACGTGAGAATCTCACCGTCCCGACGATGTCGCGGATCGTCACCGGTCTCGAACGGGACGGCCTGGTGGTGCGGACCGCGGATCCGGCCGACGGCCGGGCCAGCCTGCTGGCGCCGAGTGAGACCGGTATCGAACTGGGCAACGGCAATCGTTCTCGGCGGATCCAGGCGCTCGAGAAAGCCCTGGCCGGACTCGATGAGACCGAACGGGACGTCCTGGCGCGGTCGCTGCGCAAGATCGCCGAGGAGTTGGCCGAACGCCCCGAGAAGTGAGGGTCAGTCGCCGATCTCGATGATCACCGGAGCATGATCGCTGGCGCCTTTGCCTTTTCGTTCCTCGCGGTCGATCTCGGCGTGCGTGACCCGCGCCGCCAATGCCGGTGAACACAGACTGAAGTCGATGCGCATGCCCTGCCGCTTGGGGAACCGGAGCTGGGTGTAATCCCAGTAGGTGTACACACCGGGTCCGGGTGCATGCGGCCGCACCACGTCGGTGTATCCGGTCTTGATCATCGCCTCGAATGCGCTGCGCTCGGGTTCGGAGGTGTGCGTCTTGTCCACGAACAGTGCCGGATCCCACACGTCGTCGTCGGTGGGGGCGATGTTCCAGTCACCGGTCAGGGCGATCTGCGCCTGCGGGTCATCGGCCAGCCACTTGTCGGCACTGTCACGTAATGCGGCCAGCCATTCGAGTTTGTAGGTGTAATGCGGATCGGTGAGGGTGCGGCCGTTGGGCACATACAGACTCCAGACCCGCACGCCGCCGCAGGTGGCGCCGAGTGCCCTGGCCTCCAGCACCGGGTCCACCTCGGGGTCCTTGCTGAATCCGGGCTGGTTGTCGAACTTGCGCGCGACGTCCTCGATGCCGACCCGCGACGCGATCGCCACGCCGTTCCACTGGCTGAAGCCAGAGGTGGCGACCTCATACCCGGCCGCTTCGAAACCCATCGCCGGGAACTGCTCGTCTTTGCACTTGGTCTCCTGCATGGCCAGGACATCGATGTTCGAACGCTCGAGCCAGTTGACCACCCGCTCGCTGCGGGCGCGGATGGAGTTGACGTTCCAGGTGGCGATACGAAGCATGCCGCAAGTTTTTCACACCGGTATGACAGCGCAGGTCGCGCCCGGTGGTTGTGGTTCCGTCAGCGTAGGGTGGGCGGATCGGGACCTATCAGGTTCTCAATCAAGGGATCGCCACATGGCAGACAAATCGCCGCGTCAAGGCATGTCACAGAAATCCGGCAAGTCCCTCAAGGAAAAGCGCGCCATCAAAAAAGGCAAGGCCGATGCCGCGCCCGGCGAGACCATTTTCACCGGCAGCAAGAAACGCTGAGGTGCCCAGACTTTCGGTTGGGATACTTGCTCATTCGGGTAAAGAGAACGAACGTCGCCTACCGATCCATCCGCGGCATTTCGCGGATATCGACGCCGAATTGCGCCCGTTGATACACCTCGAGCACGGCTACGGGGAGCATTTCGGAGTCGCCGACGCAGATCTTCTGCCACTGGTCGGCAGGATCGCTTCTCGCGCGGAATTGATCGCCGACTGCGATGTCATCCTGCTACCCAAGGTCCAGGCCGCAGATCTGTTGGAAATGCGTGTGGGGCAGACGGTCTGGGGCTGGCCACATTGTGTGCAGGATGCCGAGCTCACCCAGGTCGCGATTGAGCGGCGGTTGACGCTCATTGCATTCGAGGCGATGAACCACTGGACCGAAGACGGCCGCTTCGCACTTCATGTATTCCACAAGAACAACGAATTGGCCGGTTACTGCTCGGTGCTGCACGCGCTGGAACTGGCAGGCAAGACCGGTGATTACGGCCGTCGGCTGACGGCCACCGTGATCGGCTTCGGGGCCACCGCACGCGGTGCGGTGACGGCGCTGAATGCGCACGGGGTCGGCGAAGTGTATGTCCTGACCAACCGTGATGTCGCGGCGGTCGGTTCACCGATTCATGGAACTCAGATCGTGCAACTCGAGTACGGCGAGTGCGGAGATCCGGCGCGTATGTCGGCGCAGACGCCGGACGGTCGGGTGTCGGTGGCGGAATTCCTCGGCGGCAACGACATCGTCGTCAACTGTGTCCTGCAGAACACGGACATGCCGCTGACGTTTCTCGACGAAGCCGACCTGGCGGGGTTCGAAGCGGGCAGCATCATCATCGATGTGTCGTGCGACGAAGGCATGGGCTTCAGTTGGGCCCGCCCGACCACGTTCACCGAGCCGTCGTTCACCGTAGGGAACAACGTCCTTTATTACGCCGTCGATCACAGTCCCTCGTATCTCTGGGACTCGGCGACCTGGGAGATCAGTTCGGCGTTGCTCCCACATCTGAGCGTGATCATGGACGGGCCGTCGGCCTGGGATCGGGCGCCGGTCATCTCGCGGGCGATCGAGATCCGCAAAGGGGCGATCCTGAACCCGTCGATCCTCTCGTTCCAGGATCGCGCGGACGCGTACCCGCATGCATTGGCCGTGGACCAACAGGCCGTCAGCTGACCAACGCACGAAACACAGTCGCAAGCTGACGCTAACCTCGGCGCTGCAAAGGCTCGATACCGTTCGGCATGACCCATGCAACCGAGATCTCGGAGTCCTCCGAATATCTTCAGAAGCGTCAACTGCGTAAGGGCACAGCCGGGTGGGTTCTCCTCGCCGGGCTCGGTGTCAGTTATGTGATCTCCGGTGATTACGCCGGATGGAATGCCGGTCTGCTCGAAGGCGGATTCGGTGGTCTTCTCATCGCGTCGGTGATCATCGCCGCGATGTATTTCGCCATGGTGCTGGGGATGGCAGAGATGTCCTCCGCGCTGCCGGCAGCCGGTGGTGGTTACACCTTCGCCCGGCGGGCGCTCGGCCCGTGGGGCGGGTTCGCCACCGGCACCGCGATCCTGATCGAGTACGCGATCGCGCCCGCGGCCATCGCCACTTTCATCGGTGGATATGTCGAGTCGCTGGACCTGTTCGGCATCTCCGATGGTTGGTGGGTCTACCTCGCCGTATACGTGGTCTTCATCGGTATCCATCTCGTCGGCGCAGGTGAGGCCCTCAAAGCGATGTTCGTCATCACCGCGATTGCTCTGGTCGGGCTGGTCATCTTCGGTATCGCCGCCATCGGCAGTTTCGACGCGGGACTGCTCACCGATATCGCCGCTGATCCGGATGCAGCCGGATCGTCGGACTTCCTGCCATTCGGCTACCTGGGCATCTGGTCCGCGATCCCGTTTGCGATCTGGTTCTTCCTGGCCATCGAAGGCGTACCGCTGGCCGCGGAAGAAGCCGAGAATCCCGAGAAGAACGTGCCGCGCGGCATCATCGCCGCCATGGGCGTCCTGCTCCTGACCGGTGCCCTGGTGCTGTTCATGGCCACCGGTGCGCTCGGCGCGCAGGGTGTCGGTGAGTCGGCGAACCCACTGGTCGATGCGATCGACGGCAGTGCCGCGACTGTCGTCAACTACATCGGGCTGGCCGGTCTGGTCGCGAGCTTCTTCTCGATCATGTACGCCTACTCCCGGCAACTGTTCGCCCTCTCACGGGCCGGCTATCTGCCGACCGCTCTGTCGGTCACCAACAGCCGGAAGGCGCCGACCTGGGCGCTGATCATCCCTGGCATCATCGGTTTCGCGCTCACCTTCACCGGCGAGGGCGCAATTCTGTTGAACATGGCCGTCTTCGGAGCTGCGCTCAGCTACGTGCTGATGATGGTCAGTCACATCGTGCTCCGGGTCCGCGAGCCCGATATGCCACGTCCGTACAAGACCCCGGGTGGGATCTACACCACCGGTTTCGCGCTGGTGATCGCGGTCGCCTCGGTGATCGCCACCTTCCTGGTCGACACCACGGCCGCGCTCTGGTGTCTGGGCGCGTTTGTTGTCTTCATGGCCTACTTTGGTCTCTACAGCCGCAAACACCTGGTGGCGAACTCGCCCGACGAAGAGTTCGCATTGCTGGCCGAGGCAGAAGACGAAATGGAATAACGCGTGACGCTCTATCGACATACCCTTGGCGGCACCACCTACGCGTTCGACGGGCTGGTGGAGCTGCTCGCGAAGGCGACGCCGGCGCGCAGCGGGGACGAATTGGCAGGGTGCGCCGCCGAATCGGGGACCGAACGGGCGGCCGCGCAGTGGGCCCTGGCCGATGTGCCGTTGGCGGTGTTCTTGTCCGAGGACGTGGTTCCGTACGAGACCGATGAAGTCACGAGACTGATCATGGATACCCATGATGCGCAATCTTTTTCGGTGATCGGATCGTTCACGGTGGGGGAGTTCCGGGACTGGTTGCTCGAGGTAGCCGCCGGGCCTGCCGAGGCCGCTGCTGCGTCGTTCACGTCGGTGTCTCGAGGGGTGACGCCGGAGATGGCGGCGGCGGTCAGCAAGCTGATGCGCAATCAGGACCTGATCGCAGTGTCCCGTGCGGTCTCGGTGGTCTCGGCATTCCGGACCACGATCGGTTTGCCTGGAACGCTCGCCACCCGACTGCAACCGAACCATCCCACCGACGATCCGACGGGGGTCGCCGCGGCCACCCTCGACGGATTGTTGCTCGGCTGTGGGGATGCGGTGATCGGGATCAATCCGGCCACCGACTCGCCGCACGCCACCTCAGAACTGCTGCATCTGCTCGACGACATCCGGCAGCGGTATGAGATTCCGGTGCAATCATGTGTGCTCTCACACGTCACCACCACGATCGGCCTGATCGAGGCCGGGGCGCCGGTGGACCTGGTCTTCCAGTCGATTGCCGGAACCGAGGGCGCCAACAAGGGTTTCGGTGTCGACCTCGCGGTGCTCCGGGAGGGGAACGCGGCAGGTAAGTCGTTACAGCGCGGGACGGTCGGCGAGAACGTCATGTATTTGGAGACCGGACAAGGATCGGCGTTGTCGGCGGGTGCGCATATCGGGACCGGCGGCAAACCGGTTGATCAGCAGACGTTGGAGACGCGTGCGTATGCCGTTGCGCGCGAACTTGATCCGTTGTTGATCAACACCGTGGTCGGATTCATCGGCCCGGAATACCTGTATGACGGCAAGCAGATCCTCCGGGCCGGCCTCGAGGACCACTTCTGCGGCAAGCTGCTGGGCCTGCCGATGGGGGTGGACGTCTGTTACACCAACCATGCCGAAGCCGATCAGGACGACATGGACAACCTGCTGACACTGCTCGGCGTCGCGGGCGTCCCGTTTGTCATCACCGTGCCGGGTGCCGATGATGTGATGCTCGGGTACCAGAGCCTGTCCTTCCATGATGCGTTGTATGCCCGCCGCACACTGGGTTTGGCGCCGGCGCCCGAGTTCGCCGCCTGGCTCGACCGGGTCGGCATGCTCGGCCCGGACGGTCGCGTGCTGGATCTGGCGCCGGAGGCCTCGCCGCTGCGTACCCTCGCCGGGCCGGTGGTCCGATGAGTGAGCTGTGGGAGGCGCTGCGGTTGCGGACGGCTGCACGAATCGGGCTGGGGCGCGCCGGGGATTCGTTACCCACCACCCGAGTACTCGAGTTCGCCTCCGCCCACGCCGCGGCCCGGGACGCGGTCCACCAACCCCTCGACGTCGATGCATTGGTCGCCGACGTCGCAGCGGTGGGTCTGGGGGACCCGCTGGTGGTGACGAGCCAGGCCGTCGACCGCAGCGAGTACCTGAGACGGCCCGATCTCGGGCGGACGCCGGTGGACCTGGGTTCGGTGGACGACATCGGCGCCGACATCGGTTTCGTGTTGGCCGACGGATTGTCGCCGATCGCGCTCGCGGAACACGGTGCAGGATTGTTGTCTGCATTGAAAGATGTGCTGGCACAGCGCTATTCGCTCGCCCCGCCGGTGATCGCGACCCAGGCGCGCGTGGCGTTGGGTGATCACATCGGGGCGGCCCAGAAGGTGGGCACGCTGATCGTCATCATCGGTGAACGGCCGGGGTTGTCGGTCGCCGACAGTGTCGGTATCTACCTGACCCACCTACCGACACCGGGCCGGGCCGACTCGATGCGCAACTGCATCAGCAATATCCACCCGCCGGGCGGCCTGGGCTATACCGAGGCCGCCCGGGTGTGCGCCGCATTGGTCGAAGGTGCCCGAACGCTCGGTCGCAGTGGCTTCGAACTCAAGGACAACAGCCGCGCGCTGACCGCTGACTGAATCAGGCGTACCGTCCGGGATATTCGAAGGATCGTCAGCTTGGGGGTTTCCGATGCACGGGTCGATTCCGGATGTGCCCATCGCTGCGGCCGATGTTGCGACGCTCGGCATCAGCGGCGGTGGTCAGCCGTATGTTGTGACGCTGGCCGGAGTGCTCGGCGCCGGCGGTTTCATCGACCCCGACGGGCGGCCCGACATCGATCGTCTCCGTCGTTCACTTGCGCCGCGGATCGAGGCCGAGGTCGGCCTGCACCAGCGTCCCGAGCATCGCGACCACCGGTGGTGGTGGACCCACCAACCGGCAGATCTGACGGTGCACATCACCGTCGAGGAGCCGATGCCCGGTGAAGGTCTCGAAGATGTGTGCGGGCGCCTGGTGATGAGGCCCCTGGATCCCGGCCGCCCGCCCTGGCACATCGCGCTCGTCCCGTCCGCCCGACCTGCCGGCTGCGGAATGGTGGTGCGGCTTCATCACGCGCTGGTCGACGGAGCTCGCGCGAGCGCATTGATGGAGCGCCTGTTCGGGGAAGGGGAGTCGCCGGGAACGGATGCACACCCGGTGAGAGCCGTTGAGTATGAAGATGTTCCGAGACCGCCGTTCGCCGCCCGGCTGGGCTTCCGGATGCGCTCGATGATGCAGTCGCGCATCAGGTCCCGGACGCTGCTCGGCCCGGTCGGCGGGAACCGGGCGGTGTCGTGCGCCAGTGTCGATCTCGCGGGGCTCGAAACGGCTGCCCGGCGCGGTGGTGCAACGGTGAACGACGCCTATCTCGTGGCGGTCGGCCAGGGTCTTCGGATGGTGCTCGACCTTGCGGGAGAACCGATTCCGGAGACCCTGGCGATCTCGGTGCCGGTGAGAATCGATGCGCACGATCCCGCGCACAATGCCGTCGGTGTGATGATCGTCGATGTCCCACTCGCCGAACCGGTTTCCGCGCTCGCGGAGGTCGCCGAACGCACCGCGGCGTCGAAGGCCTTGGCGCGGGCGTCGGGGATCGTCATTCGTTCGGCCCTGCTTGCGAAGGGCTTCAACGTCGTTGCGCGGCATCAGCACATGATCGCGGCCGTTGCGTCGAATGTCAGGGGTCCCGGTCGGCGGCTGGTTCTCGACGGTGCACCACTTGTCGAATTGTGGCCGCTCGGTCCCCTTGCCGGCAACGTCCGGATCGGCTTCACGGCAGCGTCCTACGACGGACGGTTGTGGATCGGTATCGAAACCGACTCCGACCACATACCGGGCGTGACGGCGATCGCGGCAGCGGTGGAAAACGCGTTGGCGATGATTGTCGGCGCCGGTGAGTGACCGCCCGGTTGAAAGACGTTTTGGTGCCGCACCATTCGCTGTCCTGAAGTCCCGTCGAGTGGGCAATGTTTTTTCGAACATCGGCACGAATTCGGTTGCGGTGTATAAGGCATTCACGGGCCCCACGCCGGAAATTGGGTCCGTCCGCATCGCCATTGCCGAAATGCCGGGATTGTCCTAATTCCTTTGAGTGTTTGGCCTTTTTGGTGAATTAGCAGTTCACTCGCGTTACATTTGTTGGGCTTTTGGCGACATAGGTATCAGGTGGCAAAACCAGCCTGAGGGAGAACCGTCGATGAAATTCTTTCAAGCCAGACGTTCGGGCGCTCGAATCAGACAACGTTCACTTGCTGCGGCGCTCAGCGCGACGATGTTGATCGTTCTCGGCCTGACCATCGGATCGGGCGCCGCACATGCGGCACCTGCGCGGCAGACGATGTGGATCAACGCCTGTGGCATGCCGGGTTCGATCAAGGTCAACTACTGGGCGCGACCGGGGAATTACAAGACGGTGGTTCTCCTCGACGGACTGCGGGCGACCAACGATGTCAGCGGGTGGGAACACAACACCCGGGTCCAGGACATGGCCGACTCGGGTGTCAACGTGGTTCAGCCCGTCGGCGGCCTGGCCAGCTGGTACGCCGATTGGGATGCCCCGAGCAACTTCAACAACCAGCAGTTCCGGTACGAGTGGAACTGCGTGATCACCCGGAGCCTGGTCCAGGCCATGGACGGTCGGGGGCTTCGCGGGCCCAGCGGCAGATACGCGATTGCCGGGATCTCGATGGGAGGTGGTCCCGCCCTCGTGATCGCCGCGAACAACCGGCAGAACTTCTCGCATGCGTTCTCCATGTCCGGCGTCCTGGCGTTGTCCATCCCGGGCACCCGTTCGGCGGTGCGGCTGATGCTCATCGATGCCGGTATCGAGGCCGGGGTCGGCCCGTTCAACGCCGACAGCATGTTCGGACCGCCGTGGAGCCCGCGATGGGCGGACAACGATCCACTCATCCAGGTGACGAAGATGCAAGGGCTCAGGGTTCGGGTGGCGGCGTCGACCGGCCTGTGGGGGCAGTACAACACCGATCCCATCAACTCGCTCAAGGGCTCACCGCTCGAGACGCTGGCCCTGGCCCAAACCCGGGCATTCGAGGTGCAGGCGGCGATCAATCGTCTCCCCATCACCACCGACTACCCGATCACCGGCACCCACGACTGGGGATACTGGTCGGAGATGTTGTGGCGGGCGAAGAACAGCGGCTGGTTCCTCTAGCGCGGGCTCGCCAACCCAAAATTCGCGCCACTTACCTGCGTTCGCACCAGTTGTAACCGGCGCGAACGCAGGCAAGTGGCGCGAATTTTCGATGGGGGCTGGGTCAGAGTTCTGGACCTTCGGCGCGAAGGTTGTCGACCTCGTCCATCGCGGACCGGAGCTTGCCCAGCCATTCGTCGGTGTGGGCCCCGACGAGTTTGACCGACCAGGCCAGTGCGTCGGCACGCGATCGGGCGACCCCGGCGTCGACGAGGGTGTCGAGGACCTGCCGTTCCGGCTGACGAAGTCGGGTCATCACGGGTACGGCGATATGGGTGAACAGGATCCGCTCATCGCCGACCTTGACGCCCCATGAGACCTTGCGTGCGTAGCGGGCCTGGGCCTCGTCCGCGATGGACATCCGCTCGGCGCGGGTGTCCTCCCGGAAGCGCGACGCGCGACCTTGTGCCGCGGCGGTCGCGGAGTTGCCGGTATCGCTGTCGTCGCCGGTGTCCGGGGCCGTGAGGGTGCCGATGACGGTGATCTCGTCCCGGTCGACGGTCACCTCGACGGGTCCGTCGAACCACTCGTCGGGCAGTCGCCCGGTGAACCAGGCACCGGCGTCACCGGCGTCCGGGAGTTGCGCCTGCTGCCAGCCGCCACGGCGTCCGCCAGGTCCTCTGGAGCCTGGATGTGTGCCTTTCATGATGCCTCCTTGGTAGGTGATTACATGATTACACCGTTACAGGGATTCGTCATCAGAATCCGCTGTCAGCAGATATCCGGTTTCGGTGCAGGGTTCGCGATCTACCCTGACGCCATGGCTCTGAACTGGGAAGACTCGATGGCGGGCGTGCTCACGCTGCCGTCCGGCAGACGCGTGCGGGGGCGGGGATTACGGGACCCGATGCCCGCCGGTCCGCCGCCCGAGTTCGGGCTCTACCTGCTCGGCCACCCGCCGCCGGCCGTGGCCTGGCCCAGTCGGTGGCTGCGATGGCGGGATTTCTGGCTACCGGCCGACCGGGCGTCGGCCGCCGAGGCGTTTCGAGAGGTGTGGCAGCGCGCCGAGTCCGAACGGGTGGAGGTGGCCTGTCTCGGCGGACGCGGGCGGACCGGGACGGCGTTGGCCGTGCTGGCGGTGATCGACGGGGTGCCCGCCGAACGGGCCGTCGACTATGTGCGGGCCCACTACCGCCGGGGATCGGTGGAAATGCCCTGGCAGCGAAGGTACGTCGCCCGCTTCAGGTAGCGCGTTCGCTGTCGCGGTGGTTGACCCGATCCTGCTCGATCTCGAGTTGTTCCAGGCCTACTCGGGAGCGCGGCCGGTCGCCGGCGACCGCAATTCGAGTTGCTGCACGAGATCGTCGAGTACCCGTTGGGTCCGGTCGTGCCCGACGGTGATTCCCAGTTCGTTCTCCATGACCAGGGTGCGGGTCACGCAGGTGACCGCCACCGACACCGCGACCGGTGGGAGATCGCGCGGATCGATACCGCGGGCGCCCATCAGCATCGCGAACGCGGCTGTCTCGATCTCGCGGAAACGTAGTCCGTACGCCGCGATCTCGGAGCGGATCGCCTTGCGGTGATTCGACAGCGCCATGAATTCCATCTGGAGCGCCGTGCCCTTCGGGTCGCTGTGCAGTCGGAGGATGGCGCGCATGGGCTGCTCTTCGAGCAGTGCCCGCTTGAGGCGTTTCAGGTTGGCCTCGGCGCCGTCCCGGAAGACGGCCAGATACAGATCGTCCATGGTCGGGAAGTAGTAGTGCACCAGGGGAGGCCTGATCCCGGCACGCGCGGCGACCCGTCGTGAGGTGGCCGCCGCGTAGCCTTCCTCGAGCATGATCTGAGCGGTCGCCCGCACCAGGGCGTCCCGGGTTTCGGACTCTCCGGCGCCGTCCACCCGGCGGCGTCGTACCCCCTCGGTCACGCCAAAAGACCTGGTGTTTTGCCGGACTGCGAAGGTCGGCAAAACCTTGACCGACTTCTCCGAAAACTGCTATACATACCGCAATCCTACAAAGCTGAGCGAGTGCACAAAAGTATGTCGATCATGCGCAGTGTGGCGGGCCGGCACCGAAAGGGGTTCGTGTGGTCGAGGTCGAGGAGTGGCGCCGGTGAGCACTACTGAAATTTCAACCGCCCGATACGTCGGGGCGCGGGTGCCGCGGGTCGAGGACGCCCGGCTCGTGGCCGGCGCCGGGTGCTACGTCGACGACATCACCCGGGCGGGCATGCTGCACATCGCGTTTGTGCGGAGCACGGTCGCCCGGGGCCGGATCCTGGGGATAGACACCTCCGAGGCGCTGGCCATCGATGGCGTCAAGGCCATTTACCTTGCCGCCGACATCAATCCCGGTGTCCACGAACTGCGCTACTCCCTCGATGGCATGGTCGGCGGATCGGCGCAGTGGCCCGCGCTGGCCGAAGACGAGGTGCGATTCGTCGGTGACCCGATCGCCCTGGTGATCGCCACGAGTCGTTACATCGCCGAAGACGCCATCGACATGGTGATCGTCGATTACGACGTGCTGCCACCGGTCGTCGACTATCGGACCGCACAGGATTCCGAGGAACTGGTCCATGAGGCATTCGCGCGGAATCTGGCGATCGAACTCCCCGGACGTCCGGCGGCGGAGATGGATCCGATCTTCGACGCGGCCGCCCATGTCGTCCGCCAAACCGTGTACCAGCAGGCCCATTCGCCGATGCCGATGGAAACGCGGGGCATTGTTGCCGAATGGTCTTCTCCCAGTGGTGAGATGACGATCTGGATCTCCAGCCAGTCGCCGCACGAAGCGCGCGGGTTCGCTGCGCGGGTGCTCGGTGTCCCCGAGCACCGGATTCGGGTCGTGTGCAAGGACACCGGAGGTGGATTCGGCCAGAAGGTGGTCCCGCAGCGCGAAGAGATCTGCGTGATGATCGCCGCGAAGAAGATCGGTGTTCCGGTCAAGTGGATCGAGGATCGACAGGAACACCTGATGTCGGCGGGTATGGCGCGCCAGGATCACGGTGATGCCCGGATGGCCTTCGACTCCGACGGGAAAATCATTGCCGCCGAACTCGATCACGTGCAGAACATCGGGGCCTACCCGATTCCGTCGCCCCTGACCGGTGCGGGTGCGGTGGGCATGTTGTTCCCCGGTCCGTACCGGGTTCCGCAGGCCACGTTCAGTCTGAAGTTGGTGTACACCAACACTGTTGGTCGAGTGGCGTACCGCGGACCGTGGCAGTACGAGTCGATGGCCCGAGAGGTGCTGCTCGACACCGCCGCCCGGCAGATGGGCATCGACCCGATCGAACTGCGACGCCGTAATCTGCTCCGCGCGGACGAGATGCCGGTGAGCAACCCGCTGGGAATGCCCTATTCGGATGCGACACCGCTCGAGACGTTCGAGAAGGCGATCGAGGCGCTCGACTATCCGGCATTCCGGCGCGAGCAGGAGGCCGCCCGGGCAGAGGGGCGTTATCTGGGTGTGGGTACCTGCACCTACATCGAACCGACCTCGGCCTCGACACCGTTCATGGCAACCGAGGGCGCCACGATCCGGGTCAATCCGTCAGGGACGGTGGATGTCTACGTCAACGGCGGATCCGCGGGCAACAGCGTCGAGACAACCGTCGTGCAATTGACCGCGGACGCACTCGGTGTGGCGATCGAAGACGTTCACACCATCCAGGGTGACACCGCGCTCACCCCGTTCGGCGCCGGGACCCAGGGCAGCCGTACGGGTTCCATGACGGCCGGTGCGGTGGCCGTGACGGCCACCGGTCTGCGGGAGAAGATCCTGGCGATCGCCGCCCACAAGTTGGGTGCCGATGTCGCGGACATCGACTTCATCCGCGGCCGCGCATCGGTCCGCGGTGTTCCCGGGCCGGAGCTCACGCTCGCGGAGATCGCGGACATCGCCTATTACCAACCGGATTCACTGCCGCCGGACGTGACGCCGGGGCTCGAGTCCAGTGGCCGCTACAAGGCGCAGGCCCCGATGATCTGGGCCAATGCCACCCATGTGTGTACGTGCGAAGTCGACATCGAGACCGGAGAGGTGACCCTGCTGAGGTTCATCGTCGGGGAGGACATCGGCCCGATGATCAACCCGAACGTGGTGGAGGGCCAGATCCGGGGCGGAGCGGTGCAGGGTATCGGCGGTGCGCTCTACGAACACATGGCCTACGACGAATCCGGGAACCCGGTGACCACAACATTCATGGACTACCTGATGCCGACAACAACCGAGGTGCCCAGCAACATCGAGATAGTGCACGTCGAGACGATGGGTCCCGGGCCCGGCGGGTTCAAGGGCGTGGGCGAAGGTGGTGCGATCGGGTCGGCGCCGGCCGTGGTCAATGCCGTTGCCGATGCGCTCGCGCCGTTCGGTATCGAGGTCGGTGAACTACCGCTGAGCCCGGCAAGGATTGTCGCGATGGTGGATGCCGCGCGCGCGGGATCGGTGGCCCGATGAAGCCCGCAGCGTTCGACTATCACCGCCCGGCGACCGCATTCGAGGCCGTCAGCCTGCTCGCCGAACTCGGCGACGATGCCAAATTCATTGCCGGCGGCCAGAGTTTGATGCCGATGCTGGTCCTGCGTCTGGCCGCCTTCGAGCATTTGATCGACATCAGCCGGCTGTCCGGACTCGACGGTATCGAGGTGCGCGGTGCATCGGTCTGGATCGGTGCCGGCACTCGGCAGAGTGCCATCGGTCGGTCGGTTACGGTGGCGGAGTCGGTGCCGTTGCTGGCGCGGGCGACACCGTTGATCGGTCACTTCCAGATCCGGAATCGCGGGACCATCGGCGGCTCGATCGCCCACGCCGATGCCGCCGCCGAGTATCCGGCGGTGGCCATCACACTCGACGCGCAGATCGAGCTGCTCTCCCCGCGGGGTGCGCGGACGGTGCCGGCCGCGGACTTCTTCACCGGTATGTGGAGTACCGACATGGCCGAAGACGAATTGCTGACCGGTATCAGTTTCCCGATATGGGATGGCCGATGCGGTTTCGCTGTCGATGAGTTCGCCCGGCGCCAAGGCGATTTCGCGATCGCCGGAGCGACCGTGGCGCTGCGGCTCGACAACGATTCGCGAATTGACAAATGCGCGATCGGACTATTCGGTCTGGGTCCCGCGGTCAGCCGCGCCACCGCCGCGGAGCAGGCGCTGGTCGGGCTTTCCGTCGATGAGATCGACACCAGGGAAATCGGGGAGCTCGCCGTGGCGGGACTCACCTCGGTTCCTGCAGACCTGCACGGCTCCACCGAGTACCGCACCCGGGTCGGGGCAACACGAGTCAACCGTGCGCTCGATCGCGCGCTCTTGGAGGCGAAGAATGACTGACGTAGAGATCAAGGTCTGGGTGAACGGCGCCCTCTATCACGCATCGATAGCACCCCGGCTCACGCTGGCCGACTTCTTGCGGGTCGACTGTGGTTTGACCGGAACACATCTCGGCTGTGAACACGGTGTGTGCGGCGCCTGTACGGTGCTCGTCGACGGGGAGGCGGTTCGTGCCTGTCTGCTCTTCGCGGTCCAGGTGGACGGTGCCGAGATCACGACCATCGAGGGCATGGCGTCTTCGGACGGTCAGCTCTCGACGGTGCAGTGCGCATTCCGGGACCATCACGGTCTCCAATGCGGTTTCTGTACACCGGGTTTCGTGGTCTCGGCGACGGCATTTCTTCGCCAGACACCGGATCCGAGCGATACCGAGATCAGGGAGGCCCTCTCCGGTAACATCTGCCGGTGCACCGGATATCAGGGAATCGTGGAAGCGGTTCGGGCGGCAGCTGATTCGATCAACGGAAGTGATGGGCCCGCATGAAGCTCGAGAACCAGTTCAGCATCGGCGTGCCGGTCGAGGAGGCCTGGAAGGTGCTTCTCGACATCGAACGTGTGGCCCCCTGTGTTCCCGGCGCGACGCTCACCTCGAACGAGGGTGATCAGTTCAAGGGCAAGGTCAAGGTCAAGCTGGGGCCGATCTCGTTGAGCTACGCCGGGGTCATCAAGTTCCGCTCGCGCGACGAGGCGGCCAAAATCGCCGTCCTCGAAGGCAGTGGCCGCGAGGCCCGCGGCAACGGCACCGCCAGTGCGGTCGTGACCTGCCGTCTCGTCGAAGCCGGTGAGCGCACCGACGTCTTTGTCGAGACCGACCTCGACATCACCGGAAAACCCGCACAGTTCGGGCGGGGCGCGATGGCCGAGGTGGCCGGCAAGCTGATCGGACAATTCTCCGAGAACCTCGCGGCCGAAATCGAGGGCGAACCGGATGTGGTGCCCTCAGCAGAGGCACCGGTTGCCGCGACCCCGGATACCCGAACACCGGATACCCGAACACCGGATACCCGGACCGCCGATACCCAGACTGCTGATTCCCGGACCCGGCCCGCGACGCCGGCGGCCGACAAGCCCTTGGCACCGCGCAAGTCCGCCGAGCCGATCGACCTGATCGAGGCCTCGGGCGTCGGCGGTGTGGTGACGCGGACCGCCGTGTCGGTGGCGATATCCCTGGTCGTGACCGCGTTGATCGTCCTCTACCGTCGACGGCGCTAGTTGTACTCGACGTAGCCGTAGGAGTGGTGCAGACCAAAGCCCAGGCGGCGGTACCACTGCCGGGCGTGCCGGTTTGTGGTCTCGACCTGGAGGTAGGTCGACGTCGCGCCCACGGCGGCGCCCCAGGCTTCGACGGCGGCCATGACCGCCCGCCCGTGGCCGCGCCCGCGGTGTTCGGGGTGGCTGTGCAGATCCGAGACACCCAGCCACACTTCGTCTTTGAGTCCGGTCGTCACCGCGCCTCGCCCGATGGCGACAACATCGCCGGTGGAATCGCGTACCTCGGCGAAGCCCAGATGTGCGTCCCGCGATGCGGAGACAACCGCACGTGCCGTTGGCAGGTCGGAGATCGGCCGCCCGCCGGCGTAGGTTGCCATCCACCCGTCGGTGGGTTGATCGGTGATCGTCACGGCGTGGTCGGCCCGAGTTGTGGCCGTCGTGCCGATCGGTGCGGTCAGGACGTCGACCGGACTTGTGTAATCGTCTTCGGGCACATGGGTTCCCGGGACGAGCCGGGACACCACGGAGAGCAGCACGGGAAGATCCCGCGCGGCATACCACTCGCGCAGTAGTTCCAGGGTTTGCGAATCGAGACGCGCACCCATCTCCAGCGGTACCGCGGAGTTCGCGCGACGGGTGAATCCGCCGCCGGAGCGCGCGAACCAGCCGCCGATCATCTCCGACTCGAGCCCGGGCCAGGCCCGGGCTGCGGCGACCTCCACCGACCGGATCTCCGAGTTCCGCACGGGCTTGTCGGAGAGCACCTTCACCGCGACGACCAGTTCGGCCGGGATGTGCAACAACTCACCACCGCGACGGACCCGTAGTCCCGGGGCCGCGGATTCCAGGATGCCGGTGACATCGCTCAGGGTCGCGGCTTCGTCGGCGCGCCAGTCGGCGGGCGCTCCGGGTCCTTTCCGGAAGCGCACCACCACGCGGTCACCCGCAGACGGGGTCACCTAGTCGTCGTCGTCTTCGTCGTCGTGACCGAACGGATCGGACTCCGAACCCGGCAGCCAGGACAGCCCGGGGACACCCCAGTCGGAACGCTTGATCGCCTTCTTGGCCGCGCGCGCATTCCGGCCGATCAAGACGTCGGTATAGAGGAAGCCGTCGAGATGCCCGACTTCGTGCTGCAACATCCGGGCGAAGAAGCCCTTGCCCTCGATTTCGACGGCTTCACCGTTGCGGTCGACGCCGGTCACCTTGGCCCAGTCGGCGCGCCCGGTCGGGAACTGCAGTCCGGGGACGGACAGACAGCCCTCGTCGTTGTCGTCCGGATCGGGCATGGTCTCGGGGATCTCAGATGTCTCGAGTACGGGGTTGATCACCTCGCCGCGTCGGCGCGGGCCTCCTCGGCCATCGCCGTCGGGGCAGTCGTAGACAAAGAAACGCCGGCCCACACCGACCTGATTCGCGGCGAGCCCGACACCGTTGGCGGCGTCCATGGTTTCGTACATGTCGTCGAGCAATGCCACCACGTCAGCCGGTGGTTTGCCATCAGCGTCGAGAGTGACGATCTCAGTGGGATTGTGCAGCACCGGATCACCGACGATGCAGATCGGAAGAATTGCCATGAGGGTCAGATTACTCGGCATGCCATCGCGCGAAATCCACTGGCGGCGTGGTTAGATGTACCACGAACCACACTGATGTAATTCGCGCCATAACTATCGTCAAGTGGGTTTGTGTGGCGACGGGGTGGAGTAGGACCGATTCTCAAGGGAGCGAGATGGACGGCGCAACCGCGCGAGACGAGAAGAATTCCGGGCTTGCGGACAACATCAGCCAGCACCATGCAGAGTTGGGGCCCGGCGAGGTTGGAGCCGATGGATTGACTCGGCGTGAGCATGAGGTTTTGGCTTTCGAGCGCCAATGGTGGAAGTACGCCGGCGCCAAAGAAGAGGCCATCAAAGAATTGTTCGGCTTGTCCGCAACCCGCTATTACCAGGTGCTCAACGCACTCGTCGACCGCCCTGAGGCGTTGGCGGCCGATCCGATGTTGGTCAAGCGCCTGCGTCGTCTGCGGGCCAGTCGTCAGAAGGCCCGTGCGGCCCGCCGCCTTGGTTTCGACCTCACCTGATGGTTCGGCTTTGCCGTTCCTGATGACTTGCCGGACCCGCCGTGTGCGGACCGGTGGGGAAGTTTCGTAAGGTTGTCCCAATGACCAAGCCCGACCGATCCGACCCGGCGGATTCTCCGACGCGCCGGGACAACCCGCACCTGCCGCTACGCGCCGGGGCAATGCTGCTGCTCTCCATTGCCGTCGTGTTCATCGGACTCGGTTGGCATTCTGCTGTCTCGGGCGACTCCGATCCCGAAGCCGGCCTCCAAGCTGCGCAGAGTCGCCAGTCCACCTCGGTTGCGCCGTCATCGGCCGCACCGCAGGCCCCGGTGACCATTACCTCATCTGCCCCGGCGACGAGTTCTGCCCCGGCGACGACGTCCGCCTCGGTCGAGCCCGGTCGTCCCGAGGTGTGTGTCTTCAATGCCGGCACCGTCAGCGGTCTGGGTCAGACCTTCACGAAGAAGGTCGACGACCTGGGCTGGGAGACCGCGGAGCCGACCAATCTGCAGTCGGCGAGCATCACCGAGAACACCATTTTCTACACGTCCAGGCAGCGCGCCGCCGCGGAGCAACTCGCCGAGGATCTCGGTGGCAATGTCTCGGTGGATCCACGGCCGTCGGCGTTCAGTCAGTGCCCGGGCGGGCTGCCGCTGATCGTCGTGACCCGGTGATGGTCCCGACCGGAACACCGATATGATTTTTCTGACCTACTACCGACGGTAGAACCGGCGGTTTCGTACGCCCAACCCCAAAGGGAGCTCAATCATGGCGCAGCGCTCGCTCAAGAACCTCAGCACTATGCGGCGGGCCGCCGCGCTGGTGGCACCGGCAGCGATGGCTGTGCTCGTTGTGGCCGGTTGCAGCCCGGGCGAGAACCCCACCAGCGAAAAGGGGACGACGCCGAGCGTCGTGACCGGCGACCCGGCGCCGGTCGACGTCGGCGCGATCGGCGATCCGAGTGAAGGCGGCGAGGCCACCGCCGAGTTGCGTACGCCCGATGGTCAGTCGGCAGGCACCGCCAGCTTCGACACCAACGAGGAGGGCTCGGTGGTCGTCACCGTCAAGGCCGAGAACCTCGCACCCGGATTCCACGGCATGCACGTCCACGCGGTGGGCAAGTGTGAGCCCGGCTCGACACCTCCGACCGGTGGCGCCAGCGGAGACTTCCTCTCCGCCGGCGGACACCTGCAGGTCGACGGCAACACCTCGCACCCGGCCAGCGGTGACCTCGTGTCGATCTTCATCAACGACGAGGGCACCGGTGAAACCGTCACGGTCACCGACACCTTCGACATCGAGCAGATCCTGCAGACCGCGATCGTGATCCACGAGAAGCCGGACAACTTCGGCAACATCCCCACCAAGTACGCACCGGCACCCGACGAGGAAACGCTGATGACCGGTGACGCCGGCAAGCGCATCGCCTGCGGCGTCATCGAAGAGGCCTGAGATAAACAACTCCCGATCGATCGACTTCAACGCTTCGCCGAGGCCAACACTCGGCGTGGAATGGGAGTTCGCCCTCGTCGACAAGAAGACGAGGGATCTGTCGAACTCCGCGGCGCAACTGTTCGAAGAGGTCAGCCGACTCGACAACCCGAGTTCCGGCGACCGGATCCACAAAGAGTTGCTCCGCAACACCGTTGAACTCGTCACCGGGATCTGCGACAACACCGGGGAGGCGATGGCCGACCTCTCCGAGTCGATGGCGGTGGTCCGACGGATCGCCGACGGTATCGGCGTCGACCTGTTCGGCGCCGGTACTCATCCCTTCGCGGAGTGGTCGACCCAGCAGTTGACCCCGTCACCGCGATACGCCGAGATGATCGAGCGCACCCAGTGGTGGGGCCGACAGATGCTCATCTGGGGTGTTCACGTGCATGTCGGGATCAATCACCGGGACAAGGTCTTACCGATCGTGTCGTCGTTGTTGAACCAGTATCCGCACCTGCTCGCGTTGTCGGCGTCGTCGCCGATGTGGGTCGGCCAGGACACCGGATATGCGAGCAATCGCGCGATGATGTTCCAGCAGTTGCCCACCGCGGGCCTGCCGTTCCAGTTCCAGAAGTGGGCCGAGTTCGAGCACTTTGTCGGTGATCAGATGACCACCGGAATCATCGAGAATCTCAACGAGATCCGCTGGGACATCCGGCCGTCCCCGACGTTGGGGACGGTGGAGATCCGGGTGTGCGACGGTGTGTCCACCGTCGCCGAACTCTCCGGACTGGTCGCCCTCATCCACTGCCTGGTCGTGGATCTCGACCACCGGCTCGACGCCGGCGAGACACTTCCGGTGATGGCACCGTGGCTGGTGCAGGAAAACAAGTGGCGGGCCGCACGTTACGGGCTCGACGCCATCATCATCACCGACGCACAGTGCAACGAGCGGCTTGTCACGGACGATCTCGATGACATGCTGACCCGGCTGGCGCCGATTGCCGTCGAACTCGATTGCGTGGATGAATTGGCGTCGGTGGCAGACATACCGCGCCGGGGTGGTTCCTACCAGCGGCAGCGGAAGGTCTACGAGGAGACCGGCGACATGGTCGCGGTCGTGGATGCGGTGGTCGGCGAACTCAGTCGCTGAAGGTGCGCTTGCGCCACCACCGATCGACCTGTCCCAGTTCGGTTTCCGGGTCGGCGCCGGTGAGCCACTCCGATTCGATCCGGAACCAGTTGGCGCTCGCACCGAGCTGTCCGAGCATGGCGCAGGTGTAGAACTCGACCCGCCGAGCCATCAGGTGCTCTTCGGGGAATCGTTGTCTACGTGCGGGTTCGGCGTACTCCTGCGCGGGATGGACTGCCGCCACCATGGCGGCGTTGGCTATCTCGGGCGTGATGGTCATGGTCACGTCGTCCATGTGCCACCAGGTGGAGTCCTGGACGTAGGCCAGGACATCGGCGTCGGTGATGTTGTCCTCGTCGATGAGGATGTCGCCACGCCGCAGGATCTGGGCGACCTGTTCGGAGTCACCGGAGCGTGCGGCGATCAGTGCCGCTCGCTCGAGTTGTAGTGCGCGCTTGGACATCGTCTTGCTGGATCCGAAGTCGAGGAAGGCGACCCGGCCGTCGTCGGCGAGCATGATGTTGCCCGGATGCGGGTCGCCGCAGAACGTCGCGTCGGTGTGGATGCTCCCGCAGTAGAAGCGGTAGATCACTTCCCCGACCTGGTCTCGGGTGTCGACATCGAGTTTCGTCACCTCATCGAAGGTGATCCCGCTGACGAACTCTGTGGTCAGGACCTTTGAGCTGCACAGGTTTTCGATGACGTCCGGGATCTGGATGAACGGATGTCCCCGATATCGCACCGCCAGCCTGCGCTGGTTGTCGGCCTCTGCCTCATAGTCGAGTTCGGCGATGATGTTGCCGGTGATCTCACGAATGAACGACTGCGGATCGGCGGTGGGCAGAAGGCCCTTGTACAGGCGCAGCGCAACGGCGAGGTTCTTCAGGTCGGCACGCACCACCCGGTCGATCCCGGGATACTGCACCTTGATCGCGACGGCGCGTCCGTCGGCGAGCCGGGCCCGGTACACCTGCCCGATGGATGCGGCGGCGATCGGGACGGGATCGATCTCGGCGACGGCAGACATCCGGTCACCGAGTTCGTCGCGGACGACGCCGAGCATCGTCTCGTTCGACACCCGGGGAGCGTTGTCGCGGAGTATCGCGAGCTTCTGATTGAACGCCGGTCGAGCGGCGCTCGGCACCATGTTCAGGTCCAGCAGTGAGAGGAACTGCCCGACCTTCATCGCCGCGCCCTTCATCGACCCGAGCACAGTGATCAGCTCGTCGGCGGCGGCGAGTGCATCACGTTCGGCGCGCCGACGGCGTTCGTCGGGTGAACCGCCCAGGGTGGCCGCGCGCGAACGGACTCGTCGGATCGCGGTGTGTGCTGCCACTTTTCCGAGCTCCCCACCGCGACGCAGTGCAGAGGTGGACGGTGCGGGCGTCGACGGCTCGGTGTCCATCAGTTCGGCAGGTCCATCAGGTCGGCAGCGACATCAGTCTGTGCGATGCGATTCGATCTCGTCCTCGCGGATGAGGTCATCGCGCATACGTTGTTCCTGGTACGCGAGTTTGCCTACCCGGTGCGCGATGACGGGTGCGGTGATCAGGGCAAAGATGCTGGACAGCACCAGCATCCCGAAATCCACGGTGTTCCACAGGCGGATCATGGCGGCGGCCAGGACCAGCAGCAGTCCGAGTGTCTGAGGTTTGGTGGCGGCGTGCATGCGGGTCAGTGTGTCGGGGAAGCGCAGGATCCCGATGGAGGCGGTGAACGCCATCAGCGATCCGGACAGGACCAAGATGGAGACGATGATGTCGGAGATCATGTCCTCACACCTCGTTGTCCCGGACCCGGAAGCGGGCGACCGCAACGGATCCGACAAAGCTGAGCAGGGACAGCGCCACGATCCCGGAGACCACCGTCGAGTCCATGGAGTAGGCCGCCCACACCACCAGCGAACACATCGCCACCGCCACCGCGGTGTCGAGCGCAACGAGCCGGTCGAGGGTGTCGGGGCCGATCAGCATGCGCGTCGTGGTGAGCACCGACGCGGCGAGCAGAAGGGAGGCAGCGATTATCCAGACAACGTTCACTTCATGACTCCGCTCGGGTCGTCGTCGTCGATTCCGTGGTACGGGCTGGCATGCCATTCACTATCGCGCTCGAAGGCCTTGATGAACAACCGTTCGACGGTTTCGACCTGCCGGTGGAAAGCCTTCACCTTCTCCGGTGAGCTGGCGTCGATGATGTGGACATACAGCAGCCGCCGGCTGTGGTCGATCTCGACCACCATGGTTCCGGGCACGAGATTCAGATAGTCCACGGCAAGCGTCAGCACCAGGTCCGACTTGATGGCAAGCCGGACCCGCAAGACCGCGCTCAGCGGTGGTTTGGCCGGCCGGACCGCCAGCCAGCCGACCTCCAGACTCGACTTGAAGAGGTCGAACATCAGGCGGAAGACCAACTCGAGCAACGTCAGCGGGTGGACGCGGCCCTCAACCGGGACCCGCGGCAGCGGTAGCAGGACCAGGACCACGATCGCGACGCCGATACCGGCGACGACGTTGGCCAGGTCGTATGTCCCCCACAGCAGAACCCAGACGAAGGTGAGCCAGGCGATCGTCCACACCCGGACCGCGACCTCGCGGCGGTCCGAGCCGAACCAGCGCTTGATCTGTATGTGGTTCCGGGTCTGGATCGCGAGCTTCGAGATATGCCAGGCGAGGAATATGACGGTGAACCGCCAGGCGTTCACCAGCCGCGCACGCACCGGCCCGCGCGGGTTCGGCGGTTGAGGTCGTGACGATACGGTCTGATCGGTCATCGGCCACTTCCCAGCACGGCGTCGAGGTAGATGCTCGAGTCGGTGAGGTCGGCCGCGGCCTGATCGGTGAACTCGAAGATCGGCCCGGCCCACAGGGTCAGGATGATGCCCGCGACGACCATCGCGATGGTGGGCACCACCATGCCGATGGGCATCCGGCCGACGTCGACACGGTCGTCGAAGGCGACGTCGTCGGCGTCGGATCCGTCGAGCAGCGGGGACGGGCCGGCGTCGGCCATGTCACCTTCGGGGGCGTCGGCGCGCGGCCGCCAGAAGGCCTTTGTCCAGACCCGGGCAACCACGTACAGCGTGAGGAGGCTGGTCACCACCGAACCGCCGACCAGGCACCAGGCGAGCACGCTGCCGTCCTCGACACCGGCCTCGATGAGCGCGACCTTGCCGATGAACCCGGAGAACGGCGGGATACCACCGAGGTTCAGTGCCGGGATCAAGAACAGACCTGCCAACAGGGGACTGGCCGCCAGACCACCGAGACGGCGCAATGAGGCGGAGCCGGCCTGTCTTTCGATGAGCCCGACCACGAGGAACAGTGTTGTCTGCACCAGAATGTGGTGGGCCACGTAGTAAATGGCGCCGGACAGTCCGAATTCTGTGGACAGCGCGAGGCCGAAGATCATGTAACCGATGTGGCTGACCAGTGTGAACGACAACAGTCGTTTGATGTCGGACTGGGCTATCGCACCGAAGATGCCCACCAGCATCGTCAGCAATCCGGCCACCATCAGGACCGTGTCCATGGAGCCACCCGGGAACAGCAACGTATGGGCCCGGATGATCGCGTACACACCGACTTTGGTCAGCAGGCCGGCGAACACCGCGGTGACCGGCGCCGGGGCCGTCGGATACGAGTCGGGCAACCAGGTCGACAGCGGGAAGACGGCCGCCTTGATACCGAAGGCGACCAGCAACACCGCGTACAGCGCGCCCTTGGTGCCGTCGGGTACGTCCTGTAGACGGATCGCCATCTCGGCCAGGTTCAGGGTTCCGGTGGCGGCATAGGCGAAGGCGATACCCGCCAGGAACACCAGCGACGAGACCATCGAGACCATCACGTACGACACACCGGCCCGGACCCGGTCCGCGCTGGCGCCGAGGGTCAGCAAGACGTAGCTGGCCGCCAGTAGTACCTCGAACGAGACGTACAGGTTGAACAGGTCGCCGGCGAGGAAGGCGTTGCAGACTCCGGTGCACAGTAGTAGGTAGGTCGGCAGGAAGATCGAGACCGGCTGGTCGACCGTGCCGTCGCGGATACCCTGACCGACCGCGTAGAGCATGACGCAGAGCAGGACCGCGGTCGAGACCACGAGCATCAGCGCCGAGAGTTGGTCGGCGACAAGGGTGATGCCCAGTGGACCCAGGTCACCGCCTTTGGCGTCCCAGCCGCCGATGTGCAGGGCGTATGTACCGTCCCGGTTGGTCAGATACAGCAGCAGGCAGGCGGCGACAAAGGAAATGGATATCGCCGTCACGGTCACCACACGCTGAAAACGGGGGTAGCGCCCCATGATCAGCGTGAGCACCGTGCCGATCATCGGAACCAGTACCGGCGCCACGATCAGGGTGGGGAACCAGGCATTGGACAGCGTCATGTGTCTGAGCCCCCTCTGGTGTCCGGCACGGTTTCTTCGAGGTCCGCCAATTCATCGGCGAGATCGTCGGGGTCGGGCAGGATGTCGGTTTCGTATATCTCGGCGCGACGGGCCCTGATCTCCTCTTCTGTCAACGGGTTGCCGGCGTCGTCGAACATGTCGCCACGTCTGGTGTCGAGGCCGGTGACCGGGTCGTCGCTGCGGTCGCGGTCGGGTGCGTCCGAGCTGCGCTGGTGCTGGACCTTCAGATCCTCGGGATCATCGTCGACCTCGTCGTCGGTGTTGATCATGAAGCTGCGGTAGGCCAGCGACAGGATGAACGCCGCCATACCCATCGTGATGACGATGGCGGTCAGGATCATGCCCTGCGCCAGCGGGTCGGCGTCGGCGGTGCGGTCTCCCGAGTTGCGCCCGATGATCGGGGGATTGCCCATCCCGCCGGAGATGGTGATGATCAGCAGGTTGATCGAGTTGCCGACCAGCAACAACCCGAGCAGCATCTTGATGAGGCTGCGTTCGAGCAGCAGATACACACCGCAGGCCGCCATCAGGCCGACCACGATGAGCAGTCCGAGGTTGACACTCATGCATCGACCTCCTGTTTCTCGCGACGGACGCGCGGAGCGTCTTCGTCGAGGCGGGCGCCGAGGCTGCGCAGGACATCGAGCACCAGACCGACGACGATGAAGTAGACGCCGAGGTCGAAGAACAACGCCGTCACCAGCTTCACGTCCCCGAAGATCGGGAGTGTGAACTCGATCGTCGCCGAGGACAGTGCCGGTGCGCCGAGGAAGACCGAGGCCACCGCGGTGGCCACCGACAGTCCCAGTCCGATACCGAGGATTCGGCCCGCATCGATCGGGATGGCTTCACCGAGCTCGTAGCGACCGCCGGCGAGGTAACGGAGTACCAAGGCGAGTCCCATCGTGAGACCACCGGCGAAACCGCCGCCGGGTGCGTTGTGTCCGGCGTAGAAGAAGTAGAGCGACAACACGATCATCGTCGGGAAGATCAGGCGGGTGGTGGCCTCGAGCACCATCGACCGGTGCCGCGGGTCGCGGAAGTTGCTGCCGCGCAGCCATGTCGTCCGCTCACCGAACAGCTGGGCGCTGTCGTATGCGGCAGGTCGCGGCGCATTCGTGCGGGTGGCGTCGGCGACGCTGGGCGCGGAGCCGAACCGGCGGTGCCGGAACACCATCGAGGCGACACCGGTCGCGGCCACCAGCAGCACGGAGATCTCACCGAGTGTGTCCCAGGCGCGGATGTCGACCAACAAGACGTTGACCGTGTTCGAACCGTTGCCGTACTTGTATGCGGCGTAGGGCAACTCTGACGACATCGGAATCGTGTTGCGGGCTGCCGCGGCGAAGAGGCCCACCGCGACCAGGAGTGCACCGAATGCCAGGCCGAGGATGGCGCGCAGCGGCTTGAAGCCCGTTCGGTGGCGTTTCTCGGCTTCGGCGGGCAGTTTACGCAAGACCAGGACGAAGATGACCAGCGTCAATGTCTCGACCAGGAACTGCGTCAGAGCCAGATCGGGTGCACCGTGGAGGGCGAACAACACGCCGCAGCTGTAACCGGTGACTCCGACGACCAACACCGCGGCGAGGCGGTTGCGCAAGACCGTGGCGGCGATCGCGGAGGCGACCATGATGCCTCCGATGACCAGCTGAACGGGCGATTCGAACCCCTTCAGTTCCACCCGGTTGCGCGAACCGGCGAACAGCACGATGGTCGGCAGCAGCACCAGGGTGGCGACGATGATGCCCTGTGTCCGCGGCAGCGACCCGCGCTGGGTGTTGCGGGTCAGGTTGACCGAGAGCGTGTCGGCGCCGCGCAGGACAGCGTCGTAGATCCGGTCGGCGTTGCCCAGTGCCGGCTTCACGAACCCGAGCCGGCCCAGCTCACGGACCAGCACGAACAGTGCCGTGCCCGCGACCACCGCGATCGCGGTCAGTGCCAGCGGCAGGTTGAATCCGTGCCAGAGCGACAGATGGACGATCTTCTTGCCGTAGTCGGGGACGGTCTCGGCGTAGGGCTCGAAACCTTCGCCGATCAGACCGGCGAACGGACCCGATACGACGCCGGCCAAGGCCAGGATCCCGGCCGGGATGAGGAATGCGGCGGTCGGCTTGTGCAGTCGGGCGACGGCTGGACTCGGCGACGACTTGCGTTTACGACCGAAGGCACCCCACAGGAACCGCAGTGAGTACGCAACGGTGAGGATGGAGCCGATCACCAGCAAGATCACCTCGACCGGGCCCTGCCAGGAGTTCAACGAGCCGGTGTGCCAGATCTCGGCGAAGGCGGTCTCTTTGCCGACGAACCCGAGAGTGATCGGCAGACCGGCCATGCTGGCTGCGGCCAGTGTCGCGATCGCGGCGAGCCACGGCGACTTGGAACCCAGCCACGCGAGTTTGCGCAGGTCGCGGGTACCGGTCGAGTGGTCGATGATGCCGACGACCATGAACAGCGCGGCCTTGAACATGGCGTGCGCGACGAGCATCGTGAGCCCGGCCATCGCCACGTTCGCATCGCCGATACCCACCAGCACCATCAGGAAACCGAGCTGGGAGACGGTGCCGAAGGCGAGTACCAGCTTGAGGTCGTATTCGCGCAGGGAACGGAACCCGCCGAGCAGCATCGTCAGCGTGCCCAGACCCAGGACCAGGATCTGCCAGGACACGAGGTCGGCGAATCCGGGTGCCAGTCGGGCAACCAGGAAGATGCCTGCCTTCACCATCGCGGCTGCGTGGAGGTACGCGCTGACCGGGGTCGGTGCGGCCATCGCGCCGGGCAGCCAGAAATGGAACGGGAAGATGGCGGACTTGCTCAATGCGCCGATCAGGATCAGCACGATCGCGATGGTGACCGATGTCCCGCCGGGCGGGTCGGCGACGATCTCCGAGAGTGAATACGTGCCGGCGATCTCACCGAGCATGACGATGCCGACCAGCATGGCCAGGCCGCCGGCCGTGGTGACCAGCAAGGCCTGGGTGGCGGCCCGGCGACTGGTGGCGCGTACGGCGTAGAAACCGACGAGCAGGAACGACAGGACCGTGGTCAGTTCCCAGAAGATGTATAGGACCAGCATGTTGTCACTGCAGACCAGGCCGAACATGGCGCCCGCGAAGGCGACCATCTCGCCACCGAAGCCGGCCACCCGGCGTCGGGTCTCACTGAAGTACTCAGCGCAGTAGCAGAGCACCAATGCTCCGACCCCGAGAACCAGGACCGACATGATCGCGGCCAGGGTGTCGAACCGGAGGTCGATGTTCATCTGCAGCGCGGGCACCCAGGTGATCGATTCGGTGCGGATGCCCTGGGATTCGTCGGGCCAGTTCGCGAAGACCCAGATGAGCCCGCCGAAAGGCGCCAGGGCCAACAGATAGAAGCCCCGCCGGCCCAGCCAGGTGATGATCGCAGGCGCCAGCACAGCCGTGATGGCCAAGGCGGCCAGGACTGCAATCAAGGGGCACTCCGTCGATCAGTGTGGGCGGTGTGTCGTGGCACGAGGCCGGTCGGGAACAAACGGCGCAATACCTGCTGTCCGCGCTACCTGCTGTGTGCTGTTCGGCCTCGTTTCTGCGGTCCAGTCTACCGTTACTGCTGCTAGGTGCCGTATTCGGGCTTCGGTTCGTCTCTGAGGCGAACTAATTGACCAGGTCACCGCAAGGCTCTCCGCCGGTCGGTAAGACAGTTTTCGACCCCACGCCCTAGTCTGTCTCCATGATTCGGGTGCGGGTGGTTGTGATGCTGGTTCTGGCGGGTCTGACGCTGCTGATCGGGGCGTGCGGCAGCGACGACAAGGAGGCGGATTCGACGTCGGCCGCGTCGCTGGCGCTGCCCGGCGATTTCCCTTCGCAGGTGCCGGTGATCGAGGGTGCGGTGCTTGCCGTGGGAGGCACCGCCAAGGACGGCTGGAACCTGACCGTCGCCGGTCGGGCCGATGCCGGTGACCCGTTCGACAACGCCTCGACCCAACTTCTCGACGCCGGTTTCGCCGAACAGTTCCAGCGCCAGGAAGGCGCCGAGTCCGTGAAGGGTTTTGTCGCCGAAACCGACGGCGAGCGCTACACCGTGGTGATCGGCACCACCGAGGCATCTGTCAGCGGTCCGACCGCCATCACCTATCAGGTGTCGAAGTCGTAGCTCGGTTGCCCGTCTGAGGCCAGGCGGCCAGCGCCGCGAGCGTCTCCTCGGACGGAGGCGACACCATTTGCGCCATCAGGCTGTCCAGCAGCTGACTCACGTGCACCGCGTACGGCGGCACGGGTAGCCCGAGCATGCGGGTGCGATGCCGGTCCGCGCAGACGTGCAGGCTGGTTGCCGAGGCCTGACGTATCCGTATCTCTCGCAGCCGCCTCGGTATGTCGCCGATCAGTGAGTTGACTCTTGCGGTGTACGCATCCTCGACTGTCCGGTTGGACGAGGGGAGTCTGTCCAGTGGGTGGACCTTGTGCCCGAGTTGTTCAAGGAACTGCAGGTAGTAGCAGTCCTCGTCCTCGGCGAGTTCGATCAGCGGTAGATGGTGCGCCTCGATCACCCCGCGCAGATCGTCAGCGGGCGTTCGGGCCTGGAGCAGTGCTCGCCTGCGGTCCAGATCGTCGAGGCGGTTGACCAGGATGGCCTCGACCAGGCCTTCTTTGGATCCGAAGTGATATTGCACTGCCGATTTGTTCGCCATGCCCGCTTCGGTCCCGATCTGGCGCAGCGGTACCCCGTCGATTCCGTGGACCGCAAAAAGGCGCTCGGCGGTGAGCACCAGTTGCTGTTTGGCGGACCGACCGACCGGGGGCATCGACATCTGACCATGAAACCATGATGGACAAAATTAGGGCTAGGGACTTAAAGTTCAGGCACTAGACCTGAAAGTGAGTCCCCAAAATGGAAAATCTGGCTCCTTCCGCCTATCGCGACGTGATGATGTCGGACCCCCCGATCGGCTCGACCCCGTTTGTTGACGCGCAGCAGCGGTTTGTCTTCGGCGAGGTGTGGGCGCGGCCCGGACTGAGCCGCCGCAACCGCCGCTGGGTCACATTGACCTGTGTCGGCGCCGCCGACGCGCAGCAGCCGATCGAGGATCAGGTCATCGCCGCGCTGAGCAGCGGCGACATCACCATCGACGAGATGCTGGAGTTCGTCCTGCATTTCGCGGTCTACAACGGCTGGCCCAAGGCCTCGCACCTCGAGGGCGTCGTGCGACGGCAGTGGGCGATGATGGAGCAGGCGCGGGGCCGCTCGGGCGCGGTTGCCCCACAGGAGAACTCGCAACTGGGACCGTCCGACTGGGACGAGCGGATCGAGCGCGGCGTGCAGGAGTTCTGTGACGTCAACCTGATCGAGGCTCCCGGGCCCGACACGCCGTACATGCACGCCGGGATCCTGAACTTCGTGTTCGGGCACGTCTGGCAACGTCCCGGCCTCAGTCGGCGTGATCGGCGATTCATCACCGTTGCCTCTGTGGCCGTCTGTGATTCTGCGCTGCCGCTCACGTCGCATACCGGGTCGGCTCTCGAATCCGGCGACATCAGCAAGGCCGAGATGGACGAGGTCGTGCTCCAACTGTCGGCGTACTCGGGTTTCGCCAAAGGTGAAGCTCTCCATGCAGTTGCGGAACAAGCCTGGGCAAGGATCGCCCGGTCACAGGAAAAGGAAGCGTGAAAATGTCAGGACTTGAAGGTCGCGTTGCGTTCATCACCGGTGCAGGCCGTGGGCAGGGCCGCGCTCACGCCGTGCGGTTGGCGCGCGAAGGTGTCGACATCATCGCTGTGGACATCTGCGAGAACGTCGATTCGATGACGTATCCCAATGCAAGCGAGGCGGATTTGGCCGAAACCGTGCGGCTTGTGGAGCAGCAGGATCGCCGGATCGTCGCCCGCAAGGCGGATGTGCGGAATTATGAGGAGCTTTCGGAAGCATTTGGTGAGGGGCTGGCCGAGTTCGGGCGGTTGGACATCGTGATCGCCAACGCCGGGATCATCCGGATGGGTCCGGAATCGGAGGACTTCCTCACCGATTGGAAAGACGTCATCGACACGAACCTGTCCGGGGTGTTCCATACCGTCCGTGCCTCACTGCCGGCGCTACGCGAAGGTGGCCGTGGCGGTTCGATCGTCATCACCAGCTCCACTGCCGGATTGAAGGCGTCGGCATCACTCAATGCCAGCGGCATGGCCTACGCATCGGCCAAGCGCGGACTTGTCGGGCTCATGCAGGGGATGGCCAGTTATCTTGCACCCGAATGGATTCGGGTCAACACCATTCATCCGACAGGTGTGGCCAGTGGTATGACGATGAACGAGGCCATGGCGAAGCTGTTCGAGGAAGCGTCGGCAGGCGGTTCCAACTCCATCTCCGGGATGCAGAACGCGCTCCCGATTGAGATGCTCGAACCCGAAGATGTGGCAAACGCCGTTGCCTTCCTGGTCTCCGACGAGGCCAAGTTCATCACCGGAACCGAATGGGCTCTGGACGCGGGCTTCATGATTCGCTGACGTTCTTCGCGTCACGGCGGCTGTCGGATGTGATGTATCGGGTCATCGGTGACGGTTCTGCATCAGGACATCGGTGACAGTTTATGTATCAGGACTTCGGTGACGGTTTCCTTGGGTTGGGTCGTGGGCCACGGGGTCGTCCATTGCCGACGTATGTGGTGCCTGGGCGGGAGCGCGGAGAGGGCTGATCAAACAGGGGCGCAACAGGTTTGGGTTCGGGGCGCGGCGGATCAACTTTGGGCGTGGCGCACCACGCGGTCAGTGGTGTGACCCGCCCAGGCAGCCCCTGATGGGGGCGCGCGGTGTTGTAGATGTGGTCGAACGCATCGACCTGGGCTTGAAGCTCAGCTACCGTCTCGGCCAGCGGCTGCTTGTCCAGGTATCGGAACAACGTCTGGTGGAAACGTTCATTCTTTCCTTGAGTGGTCGGCTTGTAGGGCTTACCGGTGATTGCTTCGACCCCGAATGCGTGGACATGGTCGACAAGTCGGCCGCTATAGCCCTGGCGGGAAGGGTTGAAAGCAGCGCCATTGTCGGTCAAGAGTCGTTGCGGAACCCCGTGTGTTGCAATTGCCTTGTCGAAGACTGCAATTGCGGCTTCGGAGGTCTCACCACCAGCCACGTGGGAGGCAACGGCGAAACGCGAATGGTCGTCAATGAGCTGGAGGATGACGCACTTACGCCCACCGGTCAGCACGTATTCGGTGCCATCGAGTTGCCAGCATGCGTTCGGAGCGGGATAGACAAACCGTCGCCACGCTGAGCGGGGCTTCTTCTTCGGCTCGCGACGGGCCACGCCGGCCTCTCGGAAGATTCGTGCCAGCGACGCCGTGGACGGCACCTCCTCCAGCCCCATCGAGCGCATCTTGTCGTACACGCTAATCGGTCCATGATCGAGCCCGGAAGCCTCCAGAGCCGATCGCACCGCCAACGCCTGCGCTTTGACCGCGTCGCTCAACATCGATGGACTCGATTTCGGGCGCCGGGTCCGCGGCTCCAGCACTGCCGATGGACCCTCCACCTTCGCGCGTTTACGCAACTCGTAGAAGGACTTTCGAGATACTCCGTGCTCGGTGCAGAACGTTGAGACCGCCCCGCGCGGTGCATCGTCAGGCCACTGTGAGATCGCCAGCCGGACTACAGGATCGATGGGTTCATTGACAGCCACCCCCTCAGTCTTGGTGCAGAACTGTCACCACCAAGATCACCCACAATGTCACCGATGTCTTGATGCAGAACTGTCACCGATGTCCTGGGAGATAACACATGAGGCGTGTCGTACCCCTGCTTTAGACTCAAATGTATGTTCGAGGGGGAGTTCGAAGATGCAGGTGGGGACGATGAAATCGGTCCTGTCGAGTCGCTGGGTGTCAACGAGTTGTTGCGTAACACCGAGCTCGCGATGGCTCAGCAGTCGCGGATGGAGTGGGAGCGTTATGCCGCTGCGGCGATGCTGCACCGACATCTCGTTGAGCCCACTGCCGGGTCTGAGGCGGAGATGCGGGCGCTTGATCCGTTCGCGCAGTGTGCGGCGAGATTGTCTGCCGCACAGGGTCTGACGCAGCGGACTGCGGAGTTGCAGATCAATCGTGGGGTGGCGTTGCGCGATCGCCTGCCTGCGGTCAATGAATTGTTGAAGGCCGGACTAATCGCCGCGCACCATATTCCTGACATCATCGCCCGGACTGAGTTGATCGAGGGTTCGGCCCATATGGCTGATATCGATCGTGGGATCGCCGAGGCGCTGGGTCGGCGGGGTTCGTGGTCGAAGAATCGGATGCGAGACATGGTCGATGCCATCATCTTCCGCCGGGATCCTGATCTGGTTCGGAAGAACCGGGAGGATGCGAAGAACAATCGTGGGGTGTGGGCCAATAACACCGACCACGGCATGGCGGTTTTGGATGCGCATTCCACCGCTGAGGAATTGACGCTGATCGTGGCCAGGTTGGAAAAACTGGCGATGGCCACCTGCGAGGCTGATCCGCGGCGCAAGGCTGATCGGATGGCTGATGCGTTGTTCGCCACGGTGATGGGCCGGGAGTTCCGCTGTGAATGCCCGAATGATCCGAAACATCCCTGCACCGCTGAGATCATCACCGTTCCTGCCGGACAGGTGGTTTCGGGTGTGGATGTGAAGATCGTGCTGCATGTGATCGCTGATCAGGCCACCGTCGATGGTCGCGCCGAGAATCCAGGCTTCATCGACGGACACGGCGTGATTTCCGGCGATCATGTTCGTGATATCGCTGCTCGCCCGGAAACGGTGCAGCGGCCGATGGGCAACAAGACTGAACCTGCGCCCGTGCAGCCCGAGCCCGAGCCTCAGCCCGAACCAGTGCAATCGGAACCCGAGCCGCCCGAGCAGGAGACGCCAAAACCGAAGCGGCCGAACGTGTACATGCGCCGACCGCAGAACCCGCCAGTCGAAGACCTCCCCGATGACGGCGACGACAATGCGATCGTTGCGGCGCCGTTCCCGCAAGTGGTTCCACTGCCGGCCACCCAGCCTGGTGACCGGTACCGGCCGTCGGTTGTCTTGGACACCTACCTTCGGATCCGCGACATCTACTGCATGTGGCCTGGTTGCGAGCACAAGGCCTGGGGCGCCGACCTCGACCACACCTGCGAGTACAACCACAACGACCCCGAGAACGGTGGCTGCACCCATCCCTCAGAGATGAAGACACTGTGCCGGTTTCATCACCTACTCAAGACATACTCCGACTGGCTTGACGACCAGTACCCCGACCCCGCGACCGGACGTACCCGCCTGGTCTTCACCACCCCCGAAGGACGCCACCATCACGGCCCGGGCTGGACCGGTGATGACCTGTTCCCCACGCTGCGACTGATCATCTTCGATGACCAACGCGGCTCACCAAACCGGCCACCGCCGGGACCACCGTCAAGAACGCAAACCCGAACCGCTGCCAAACACGCACGCCGCCAACAAGAACGACTACTCAACCGCCGACAACGCGAACTCGAAGAGCAGCTCGCCCAGAGGCTCCGCGAAGAGAAAGGGAGGAGTGGCCCGCCGCCGACGTTTTAATGCTCAGGCTTTGATCAATGCTCCTCGATGCTGATCGCCTGGCGGGGACAGGCGGCGATGGCTGCGCGGATCGACTTCTCGGATCCCTCCGGCGGATGTTCGTCCCAGATGGCCATGTCGTCGTCACCGATGTCGAAGATGTCCGGCGCGATCTGGGTGCACAGTGCGTGGCCCTCGCAGCGTTCCTTGTCGATGGTCAGTTTCGGTTGTTGGGCGTTCATGTGATCACGCTGCCGGTGGGGTGAAGAGCAGATGGAGTTCTGAGAGGCCACGCAGCAGGAAGGTCTTTTCATAGCTGTACCGGCGATTTCCGGCCGGCCCGTGTTTGTCTTCGTTGATGGCGATGTTGCCGGTGTTCGCGAGATAGCGGTCGACGGTGGCAGTGGCTTCCGCACGTGCCAGGGGCGCTCCGGGGCAGGTATGCGCCCCGCGGCCGAAAGCGATGTGTTCCCTGTTGTTCTCACGGTCGAGATCGAATACGTCCGGATTCTCGAACTTCCGGTCGTCGCGATTGCAGGCGCCGGGATGGACCATCAGGGTCGTCCCGGGTGGCACGTCGACGCCGCCGAGGTTGACGGCCATCTTGGTGAACCGGAAGTCGCTCTTGGTGGGACTCTCCAGGCGCAGGACCTCTTCGATGAACGGGGCGATGACCTTCTTGTCGGCCCGCAACTTCGCTTGCAGCTCTTGATCTTCGGCGAGGATACGAAGGGCGGATCCGATCAGGCGGGCGGTGGTGTCCTGGCCGGCGCCGAAGAGGAAGGACGCCAATCGCACGACCACGTCGGGCTCCGGGACAGAGCCGTCGGGATAGGTCGCGGTCGCGAGTTGGGTGAGTACGTCTTCCTGTGGGTTCTGGCGACGATCGATCACGTACTCCATGAATCGCTCTTCGCAATACTGCAGCAGGTTGGTCTCGACAGTCTCCGATCCGCCCAGCGCGCCAACCACTTTCGCCTTGAAGTTACTCAATCGGAGGTTCACGCGGTCTTCGTCCGGCATGCCGAGCAGGTCGGCGATCACGAGAGTGGTGAAGGGTCGGGAATAGTCCGCGATGACCTCGCCGGCACCGGTCGTGACGTCCTCGAGCAGGCACTGATCGGCGATGGCGGACATCGCTTCGGCATTCTCCCTCAGTCGACGCGGGGTCATGATGCGACGGAGCAGTCCGCGTTCGCGTTCATGCGGCTCGCCGTCCATGGTGATCAGGTACTCGTAGAAGAACCAGTGCTCTCGGTTCTGCTCGACGTAGTCGCTGATGTCGTCACCGTCGGGCTGGCCCTCCAGTGGAGGAAACGGTCCGGCGACCGAATTGCAGGCAGAGAACACCTCTGGATCCCGGTAGACCTCGATGGCTTCCTCGTACCCGGTGACGGCCATGACCCGGGGCATCGCAATGGGATGTACCGGGCACCGCGACCGGAGCTCGTCGAAGTAGGGATACGGGTCGTCCGCCAGTGCGGGTTCGCTGAAGAAGTCTGCCTTGGTGATGTCAACCATCGTCAGGCCTTTCGGTGATGGGGCGGTGAGACTCGCCGAAGTCAAAAACTGATCGATCGATCAGAATGTTACAGTGAGTCATGGGTAGCCCGGGAGTGAATTTGAGGTCGAAATCGTGTTCGGATCCGCAATGCTGATGTCCGCGTGCTTTTTTGTCGCCGGACAGTACTGATGGCAACCCCGCGCACGAAGCGTGATCCGGATGCGGCCAATGCCCGGACTCGTTTGATGGAAGCGACGATCGAGGTCATTCTCGAAGAGGGTTACGCCGCAGCCACATCCAGGAAAGTTGCCGCCCGGGCCGGGGTGAAGCAGGCGCTGGTGTACTACTACTTCCCGACGATGGACGACCTGTTCCTCGCGGTGGTCCGCGGAGGGTCGGAGGTCACGTTCGAGCGGCAACGCCGCGCGCTGGAGGAGAACGATCCGCTCAGGGCCTTGTGGCTGATCAGTGGTGATGCGCGCGCCACCAAGCTGAACACCGAGTTCATGGCATTGGCCAATCATCGGAAGGTGGTCAGCGCCGAATTGAAGAGGTCGTCCGAGCGCATTCGCGACATCGAGACCGCGGCGGTGACCATGGTTCTGCGCGCTCATGGTGTCGACCTGGAGAAGTATCCGCCGGTGGTGATGTCCATGATCCTGACCGGCATGGCTCGCAACCTCCGCAATGAGGAAGCGGTCGGCGTGACCGCCGGCCATGCCGAACTCTCGGCGTTCATCGAGCGGTTCATCGACGAGTATTCCTCCGTGCCGTCGTCGAAGCGCGACGCGTGAGCTGCCAGAGCTGTCCTGGATCAGTCCCTGAGAAGCCGTCGAGGTGCTACTTCAGCAGGCTTCCGCCGTCGACGGCAAGTGAGGTGCCGGTGACGTAGCGGGATTCGTCGGAGGCCAGGAACAACACTGCGTTGCTGATGTCCTCGGGTTCGACCCAGCCGATCGGCAGGACGTGCATCATCCTTGCGACCACCTCGAGGTCGTCGGGGCCCGGGTTCTCCAGGTCGGGTCGGAACATCTTCATCGTGCCCTCATTCATGAACATCGGGGAGTTCACGTTGGTCGGCAGGACCGAGTTGACGCGGATCGAGTGCTGCCCGAGTTCGACGGCGAAACTTCGCATGAGCCCGATGACGCCGTGTTTGGCAGCGATGTAGTGCCCGGTGTTCGGGTAGGCCTTCATGCCGCCGACCGAACTGGTCAACACGATGGATCCGCCATTTTCGGACGACAGTAGATGTGGCACAGCGGCTTTGACCGTCTTCCAGACACCCGACAAGTTGACGTCGATCATCTCCTGCCAGTCCCGCTCGCTGGTCTTGTCGAGGGTCTCGCCGCCGTTGCCGATGCCCGCGTTGGCAACGATGACATCGAGTCGCCCCAGTTCTTCGACCCCTTTGTCGACCGCCGAGACGAGTGCGTCGAAATCGCGCACATCGACGTGGGAGGCAATGATCCGGCGGTCCAGATCCTCGACCAGCTTGACGGTCTCGGCGAGGTCTTCCGGCGTAGACGCCGCGATGAGTGGCTCGACCTCGTCGGAGATCGGCCCGCAGATGTCGACCGCGATGATGTCGGCACCTTCTTGTGCCAGGCGCACCGCGTGGCTTCGTCCCTGCCCCCGGGCTGCTCCGGTGACGAAGGCGACTTTGCCCTCCATACGTCCCGCCATTGTCCCACCGATCCTTTCGAAGTTGATTGCGTGTCGGCTCGCTTGGCCGCCGGTACAAAACTGATCACTCGATCAGGACTCTCCCACTGCGGCGATGTTCTGTCAACGGCGACAACGGAACCGCTGTGAAGACAAAGGGTGAGGGTAATTGTTGCAGCAGTGCGTAATCGAGTCTCCGCGGAATCAATCTCCAGGTCTGCATGATCCTGCCGGTCGACGAAATATGATCGGTCGATCAGGATGGATTCGGCGAAATGCTTGAAACTCTGAAGGGGAGGAGTTAGCTTTGCCGGGTAGTCGACGGAACCCCTCGCGCCGGTGTTTTCGGCAGCCGCGTGCAGCCGGCGGGTCGTCGCTGCTGTCTCCCAAGCCTGACGACCCCGGATGTTCTCCGAGAGGAAAGACCATGACTGCACGTCGCATGTTTGTCGTCGTGGCTGGGAGCGACGTCAAATGAGCGTGGTGCCGATTAACGTGCCGGGGGTCGAATTGCAGGGCGTTGAACTCGGTCCGGATTCGGTCTGGATCGGTGCGGGTACAACGCATGCCGCGATCAGACACTCGCGGCTGATTCGAGAACATGTCCCTTTGCTCCGGCCGGCGACTCCGGTGATCGGGTCTCCCGGCGCCCGCGGCGACGAGACGATCGGCGGATCGATCGCTCACGCCGATGCCGCGGACGGGTACGCCGCGGTGGCATTGGCGCTGGACGCCGAGTTCGAGACGATCTCACCGCGTGGCAGCCGGACCGTCGAGGCGACGGACTTCTTCACCGGGCCGTGGGAAACGGTGTTGGCCGACGGCGAGGTCCTGACCGGGATCGTGGTTCCCTGCCGCTACGACCGGGGTGGGTACGCCATCGAAGAGCTCGGGCGGTGCGGTGGTGACTCCGCGGCGGTGGGTGCGGCCGTGGTCGTCTGGCTCGATGCCTACGGCCGCGTCGATCACTGCGCGACCGCGCTGTTCGGCCTGGCCCCGTCGGTGGTGCGGGCTCTTGCTGCCGAGCTGGCGGTGGTGGGTCGACACGTGGGGGACATCTGTCCCGAAGACGTTGCTGCTGAATCGATCCGGGGGTCTTGCGGTTTCGGTGACCACCGTGGCCGGGCAGGTGCTGTGGTGGTCGCACGCGGGTGGCGTCGGGCCGTTCGGGACGCGCTGTATCCACGAGGGGCGCGTTGCCTGCCCCTCGTGGATACCGACGATCAGCGGTGCGGGCCTACTTGAGGCAGCTGCCGGCGTCGACGGACAGCGTCACACCGGTGACGTAGCGGGATTCGTCGGAGGCGAGGAAGAGAACCGCGTTGCTGATGTCCTCGGGCTCGACCCAGCCGATCGGTAGTACGTGCATGAACTTCGCGACGAGTTCCAAGTCGTCGGGCCCGGGATTCTCCAGATCGGGTCGGAACAGCTTCATCGTGCCCTCGTTCATGAACATCGGCGTGTTCACATTGGTCGGGTGCACAGAGTTGACGCGAATCGAGTGCTCGCCGAGCTCGACGGCGAAGCTGCGCATCAGCCCGACAACGCCGTGCTTGGCGGCGATGTAGTGGCCGGTGTTCGGATAGGCCTTGAGTCCACCGACCGAGCTGGTCAGGATGATCGAACCGCCGTTGCCGCCTGAGATCAGGTGTGGGACACCGGCCTTCACCGACTTCCAGACGCCGGAGAGGTTGACGTCGATCATCTCCTGCCAGTCCCGTTCGCTGGTCTTGTCCAGGGTGTCACCGCCGTTACCGATGCCGGCATTGGCAACGATGACGTCGAGTCTTCCGAGTTGCTCGACGCCGCTGTCGACGGCAGCCTTGAGTGCGTCGTAGTCACGGACATCAGCCTGTACCGCAACGATCCGGCGGTCGAGGTCCTCGACCAGCTTGACGGTTTCGGCGAGGTCTTCCGGCGTGGACACCGCGATCACGGCCTCCTCGTCGGAGATCGGGCCGCAGATGTCGACCGCGATGATGTCGGCACCTTCCTGCGCCAAACGTACTGCGTGACTTCGTCCTTGCCCGCGCGCTGCCCCCGTGATGAAGGCGACCTTGCCCTCCATGCGTCCCGCCATCGTGCACCAACCCTTTCGAGATCGACTCAACGTCGGTTCTCGCTCGGAGCCGACGATTGCGTAAATGCTGAACACTCGCTCAGCACACTTTCACCAAACGGGTCAGCGTGTCAACGTTTTGACTGAACAGGCGAATTCGGACCTTGACGAGGGGAGTTGCCGTATTCTGCGGCCCTCAGGAGCCGCGTTTGTCGGCGTATTGCCGAAGGTTCTCCACCTGGTCGGGGTCGAGAGAGGGTCGAACCTTGGCCCGGGCCGCGGCCACATCCTCGGCTGTCACGGTCGCGGCGTCGATGTTGCGGCGCATGGCGGCCAGGGCTGCCTCACGCAGGAGCGCCGAACAATCTGCCGCGGAATAACCGTCCAGGTCGGCGGCGAGTTCGTCGAGGTCGATGCCTTCGGCGAGCGGTACCGACCGGCTCGAGGTTCTCAGGATGTCGCCGCGGGCCTCGGCGTCGGGCGGTGGGACGAACACCAGGCGTTCGAGCCGCCCTGGCCGCAACAGCGCCGGGTCGATCAGGTCGGGCCGGTTGGTCGCGCCCAGGACGACCACATCGCGCAACGGTTCGACGCCGTCGAGTTCGGTGAGCAGCGCTGCGACCACGCGATCGCCGACCCCGGAATCGGAGGACTGTCCTCGTCGCGGTGCGAGGGCGTCGATCTCGTCGAGGAAGATGAGCGAGGGTGCGGATTCGCGGGCCCGGTCGAACAGGTCGCGGACCGCCTTCTCTGAACTGCCGACCCACTTGTCCATGAGCTCGGCACCTTTGACGCTGTGGACACTGAGTTGCCCGGATGCGGCCAGTGCGCGGACCACAAACGTCTTGCCGCACCCGGGCGGACCGTAGAGCAGTACGCCGCGTGGTGGGTCGACACCGAGCCGGGTGAAGGTGTCGGGATGCCGGAGCGGCCACAGGACGGCCTCGGTCAGGGCCGCCTTGGTCTCGACCATGTCGCCGACGTCGTCGAGGGTGATACCGCCGACGGCAACCTCCGGTGAGGCCGACCGCGACACCGGCCGGATCACCTCGAGAGCGCCGCTGAGGTCGGCCTCGGTCAGTTTGGGGGGCTTGCCATCTCGTGCGCTCCGGGCGGCGGCGCGCAGCGCGCCTTCGCGGGTCAGGGCAGCGAGGTCGGCGGCGACGAAGCCGGGGGTGCGGGAGGCGATGTCGCCGAGGTCGATGGTCTCGGTGGGGACGTCGGTCAGCAGTGCGGTGAGTAGTCCTCGCCGGATTTTGCTGTCCGGCAGCCCGATCGACAGTTCCCGGTCGCAGAGGTCGGGATCGCGCAGTCGAGTGTCGAGGTTCTCCGGCCGGGAACTGGTGCAGATCAGCGCGACCCGCGGAGCGGTGATGGCGGTCCGCAGGGCGTCGAGGATCAGGGCGGAGACCGGATCGGACTCGGCGGGCAGCAGTGCTTCGACATCGCTGATCAGCAGGACCGACCCTCGGTCGTCGGTCGAGGAGACCAATTGGGTCACAGCGTCTCTGACCGCACCGAGCCGGGCCGATGATTCCAGGGCGCCGGTCACCGGACCGTCGAGGTAGATCAGGTTGCGGTCGGCGCAGACGGCCCGGACCACCGTGGCCTTGCCCGCGCCGGGCGGGCCGGAGACGATCGCGCCGAGCCGGGCCTGGGCGCCGAGCGCGGTGAGCAATTCGGGGTTGTCGAGCGCCAGTCCGATCCACTCGGTGAGCTTGTCGACCTGGGCGTGAACCCCGACGAGTTCATCGACCCGGCGCACCGGCGGCGCCGGTGTACTCGGAGTCTGTACCTGCATCGGTGTGCTCGGGGCGCGCGCGGGTGTCGTCGATGCGGCCGTCGGGGCGCTCCGGTCGGCCCACAGCACTGCGGTGTCGGGCTGCACACTGACCGGACCGGCCGGTTCGGCGGCGACGACGGTCAGCAGTTCATTGGTCCAGGTGATGCCGACCGAACGTGCCAGGGTTCGCGTCGCCTCGGAGGTGGCGAAGTCGGGGCCGAGGTCGCGGGGGAGCAGCGAGACCACGTCGCCCACCGTCACCACCTTGCCGAGCAGGGCCCGGCGCAGCGTTCGTTCGTCGACCGATTCCGAGGTCAGGGACGAACCCCGGACCACGATGCGGGTGGCACCGTGGACGACGGCCGCAGTGAGTACGACCGGTGCATCGGCTTTGATCCCGGCGTTCGACAGCGTCAGTTCGTCGAGCAGTGCGATGCCGGTCGGTTCGGCCGCCGAGGTCGCGGCGATGACCGCGGTGGTGGTCCGGGATCCGATGACCGCGACGCCATCCCATTCGCGCAACCCCAGACCGGTGAGCACCTCGGGGTGCACCCGGACGATGCCGCGGCGGGCCTCGGCGGCCGACAGGTTGAGTCGTGCGGTCAGTGTCAGCTGCGGTGATCCGGAGTGGGCGGGATCAGCGGCAGCGGATTCGGATGTCACAGCAGCAAAACTACCGGTATCAGGACCCGGGACGCCGTAATCCGAGGCGGGCCGCGGATTGGGTCGGACGTCCGCGACGCACCTGACGGATCGCTCGGCGCTCGGCACGCCGTTCCCGCGGATGGAAATCCCAGGTCTCCGGCCGGCTGGCGACCCAGCGCTTGGTGCGCCAGGCGAAGGGGACGTGGACCAGATAGAGGCCGATGGCGGCGAACATCAGGGCATACGGGTAGGTCAGCAGTGCGGCGGCGACCAAGGCCACCCCGATGAGTACCAGCACCATTGCATTGGGCGGTACCGCAATCGATTTGAGTGACGCCGTGGGTAGCCGGCTCACCGCCAGCAGCGCGGTGAAGGTCATCCAGCCGCCGACAAACGCGTCCGAGGTCCACCAGCCCGAGCCGAACTGCTGGTCGAGTGCAATCGGCAGGATCGCGATCAGGGCGGCGGCCGGTGCGGGCACCCCGACGAAGTAGTCCTTGGTGTACTGCGGACGGTCGTCGTCGTCGATCAGGGTGTTGAAGCGGGCCAACCGCAAAACGATTGCGCAGCAGTAGATCAGCGACAACAACCAGCCGACGTCATTGCCCTGCAGCATGAGGACGTACAGGGTCAGTGCCGGTGCGACACCGAAGTTGATGGCATCGGCCAGCGAATCGAGTTCGGCGCCGATCTTGGTTGTCGCGCCGAGCAGTCGCGCGATCCGTCCGTCGATGCCGTCGAGCAGAGCCGCCGCGGCGATCATCGCCACACACAGGTCGACCCGGCCGTCGAGTGCGAACTTGGTCGCCGACAAGCCGGCGCAGATCGCGAGCACCGTGAACGCCGACGGCACCAGCAACTTGCCGGTGTTCAGGGTCCCGGCGCGACTCGGCCGTCGGCGGCCGTTTGTCTGGGTTACGTGGCGGGAGGCTGTGCGCTGGGTTTCGCCCCGTCCGTAGGCAATCATTTCAATTGCGCCAAAACGGTTTCCGCACCCACCGCGCGCTGGCCGACAGCAACCAGCGGGCGAGTGCCCTCGGGGAGATAGAGGTCGACCCGGGAGCCGAACCTGATCAGGCCGTAGGTGTCCCCGAGTGTGACCTGATCACCGGGTACGGCGTCGCAGACGATGCGACGGGCCAGCAGGCCGGCGATCTGGACCACCGCCAGTTCGGCGCCGTCGTCGGTACGGATCAGCATCGAGTTGCGTTCGTTGGCCTCGCTGGCCTCCGGGAGGTCGGCGCTGAGGAATGAACCGGACCGGTATTCGATCGCCTCGACCTTGCCGGCGGCGGGAATGCGCTGCACGTGCACGTCGAAGACCGACAGGAAGATCGAGATCCGGGGCCGCGGGGTGTCGCCGAGTCCGAGTTCGACCGGTGGCGCCGCGTGGTCGACGAGGGCGACCTGCCCGTCGGCGGGCGCGACGACAACACCGGGCGCGTTGGGCGGTACCCGGGACGGATGGCGGAAGAACGCGGCGGTGGCGAGCGCGGCAATGGTGGCCGGAGTGCGAATCCAGCCATGGCGGCGTCCGGCAACGGCAACGGCCGCGGGAACCGCGACAAACGGGATACCGGCCCGATGTAGCGGTGGCACGGTCTCGCGGATGAGGTCGGCGATGTGAGCCAGACCGGTGGTCGGCTCGGCGTCTGTCGGAGTGGGGCGTCTGGCCATGTCGGTCATTGTTCCAGGCGAATGTCCGGCGCCGCGTCCGGTGCCGATGAGGCGGCTGTTGCTGCAGGTCCGCAGCGAGGTCGGCGATCGCTGGTCATAGTTCTTCCAGAACCAGGACGTCGACCGTACTGCCGGCGTCGACCTTGTCGGTGTCGGCGGCGATGTCCAACAGGACGTTGGCCGACGCCATGAACGCGAGGTGATGTGACGCCGGCGGTCCGATGGTCCGGACCCCGACGACGCCGTCGGCCGTCGTCAGTTCTCCGCGGCGGAATTGCCGTTTTCCCTTGGGCGAGGTGAAGGCCTCGGTGACCGACGCCGCGACCGTCCGGCGCTGCGGCGGCAGTCCCATCGCGGACCGGAGCGGCGGGCGGACGAACACCTCGAAGGACACCTGGGCGCTGACCGGGTTGCCCGGCAGCGTGATGATCGGGACCGCATTGCCCGCCGCGCTCGTGTAGGAGCCGCAGCCCTGCGGCATCCCGGGCTGCATCGCCACCTTCACGAACTCGACGCCCTGGCCGGTGAGGGCGTCCTTGACCACCTCGTAGGCGCCCGCACTGACTCCACCCGAGGTGATGATCAGATCGACGCCCGAGCCCTCTTCGCCGTCGATGTAGCTGTCCAGGCGGGCCCGGAACTCGTCGACGTCGTCGGGCACGAAATGAACCTGCTCGGCCTGCGCGCCGGCCTCGATGGCCGCGGCGGTCAACATCGCACTGTTCGACTCATAGATCTGGCCGAACTCCAATGGGGTGCCCGCCGGGACCAATTCGGTGCCGGTGGAGAGGATCAGCACGCGCAGTGGGGCGTAGACCGGTAGTTCGGCCAGGCCCAGTGCAGCGGCCAGACCGAGCTGCGGGGCTCGCAGGACTCGCCCGGCCGGTAGCGCGCGGGCTCCGGCAGCGATGTCGGAGCCGGCCCGGCGGATTGCCGTACCCGGTGCGGCGGCGGCGAAGATCTGCACGTTGTCGGTGCCGCCGTCGGTCCGTTCGACCTGGATCACCGCATCGGCGCCGGCCGGCATCGGCGCCCCGGTCATGATCCGGTGCGCGGTACCGGGTGCCAGCGTCAGCTCGTCGGTGCGTCCGGCGGGGATGTCGGCGGCGACCGGGAGCGTTACCGGGGTGTCCTCGGTGGCGGTGGCGATGTCTGCTGCGCGGACGGCGTAGCCGTCCATGGCCGAGTTGTCGAAGCCGGGCAACGTGATCGGGGCGTCGATGTCATCGGCCAGTGCCCGGCCCAGCGCGGCCGCGGCGGGCACGGTGACCACACGTGGCGCCGGGAAGAGTGCGGCCACCACTCCCTGGTGTTCCGAAACGCTGCGCATCAGTTCTGGGCTCCGTACTTCGAGAGGAAAAGGGCAAGGGACAGGGCTGTTTTGGAGATCTCGTCGGGATCGACGCTCTCATTCGGTGCGTGGATCCGGCAGGCCGGCTCCTCGACGCCGAGCAGTGCGATCTCGGCACTGGGGCAGATTTCTGCCAGCACCGTGCACAGGGGGATCGATCCTCCCTGTCCGGAGTGGACGACAGGTCTGCCGTAGGCCTTGGCCATCGCCGCGGTCAGAGCGGTGTACCCGGGGCCGGTGGTGACGGCCGAGAACGGGGCCCCGGTCGCCTGGATCTCGACATCGACCCTCGCATGCCACGGAATGTGCTGGCGTAGATGATTTTCCAGGGCGATCGCCGCCTCATTGGGATCCATGCCGGGCGGTACCCGCAGGTTCAGCTGTGCGGCCGCCCGCGGGTTGATCGCGGCCGGGGCGCCTGCCGTCGGCGGTGCGTCGATGCCGATCACCGTCACCGCGGGGCGGGCCCACACCATTTCGGCGGCCGAACCCGAACCGATCAGGTCGACACCGTCGAGGGTGGTCGAGTCGGAACGGAACTGCGATGGGTCGTAGGGGGCACCGGACCAGGCCTGATCGTTGGGAAGTCCGTCGATGGTGGTGTTTCCGTCGGCGTCGCGCAGCGTTGCCAGGCCGGCGATCAGGGCCGCGAGTGCGTCCGGTGCGCCGCCACCGAACTGCCCGGAATGAACCTCGGAGGCAAGGGTTTCGGTGGACACCTTCACCGCGGCCATCCCGCGCAGGCTGGTGGTGAGGGTCGGGATCCCGGGCGCGACATTGCCGGTGTCGCAGATGAGGATCATGTCGGCCTGGAAGAGCTCGGGCCGGGTGCGGGCCAGGTGGTCGAGTCCTTCGCCGCCGGCTTCCTCGGATCCTTCGATGACGATGCGGATCCCGACCGGGGGGAGCGGATCGAGTGCGCGCAATGCGGTGAGGATGGCGACCAGGTTGCCTTTGCAGTCGGATGATCCACGGCCGAACCAGCGGCCGTCGCGCTCGGTCAGCGAGAACGGGGCGCTGTCCCACAATTCCTCGGGGCCCGACGGTTGCACATCGTGATGCGAGTAGAGCAGGACCGTCGGCGCACCGGCGGGGCCGGGCACGAACCCCAGGATCGTCTGGCTCCCGTCGACGGTGTCCATCACCAGGGAGTCGACACCGGCATCGGAGAATGCTCCCCGGACCCAGGCCGCGCTGGCCCGGCAGTCGTCGCGCTTGGCGGGATCGAGATGCACCGAGGGCAGTGCGACGACGTCGGCGAGGTCGGAATACGCGCGTGTCATGAGGCCGGTGACTCGTTTGGACAATGCGGAGAACTGGGGTGCACGTTGGTCGGCCATGCCGCCAAGCATGCCGGAACGGAAGGGTGCCTGTCAGCAACCGACCATCCCACCGTGCGGCCGCGCAAGGGCAGGACTAGTTTTTTAGGCATGGCTGAAGGGTTGTTACTCGACATCGACGGGGTGATCGTCACGTCGTGGGAGCCTTTGCCCGGTGCCGTCGAAGCGCTCGAGACGATTGCCGAGTCGGGGATGCCCCGGATGTTCTTGACCAACACCACATCCAAGTCGCGCAGTCAGATCGCGCAGACGCTGACCCGGGTCGGTTTCGCGGTCGACGACAGCGAGGTGCTCACTGCCGCCGTGCTCACCGCCGAATACCTGCGTACCAAACACCCGGGCAAGCGGGTGGCGGTCCTCAACGAGGGGGACGTCAGCGACGACATGGAGGGGATCGACCTCGTCTCCGACGACCCCGACGTGGTCGTGTTCGGCGGTGCCGGCCCCTCGTTCACCCACGAGCTCCTGTCGAAGGCGCTGGGCTGGATGATCGATGGCGTTCCGGCCGTCTCGATGCACCGGTCGCTGTCCTGGTCGACCGCGACGGGGCCGAAGGTCGACACGGGTATCTATCTCGAAGGCCTACAAAAGGCGACCGGCAAGAAGATCCCCGCGATCGGGAAGCCGTCTCCACTGGGGTTCCGGTCCGCGATCGAGATGCTCGGGGTCACCGACCCGGGCGAGGTGGTCATGGTCGGTGATGACATCTACAGCGATGTCCTGGGTGCGCAGAAGGCCGCCATGGTCGGGGTGCTGGTCCGCACCGGAAAGTTCCGGCCCGAACAGCTCGCGGTACTGGAGGCAGACGAGTTCGGGCAGGTCCCCGACCATGTCATCGACTCGATCGCAGACCTGCCCACACTGCTCGAAAAGCTCTGATCAGCCCCCCGGTCAGGAAACGGCGAGCTTGATCTTCGTCAGCGTCTGATTCATCCCGTCGACCAACTCGGCATCAAAGGGCTCCTCGCCGCCCATCGCGGCATTGATGAGGACCTGGGAGACCTTGCTGGTGCCGTTGGGTGCCTCTCGGCGTTCGGTGAGCGTCACGCCGTCGACCGAGGGAGTGATGGTGAAACTCCACACGCTGTTGTTCTCGGCGATCTTGTAGGCGATCTCTTTGTTCGGCTCGAACCGCACCACCTTCGACCTGGTCGGCCACACCAGCAGTCCGCGCTTGTTGATGTTGATGGTCTTGGTCCCGAGGGTGACCGGTCCGCCGCCGCGCACGATGGTCTTGCGGCACTGCGGGCTCCATTCACCCATCCGCTGCAGGTCGGACACCACCTTCCAGACCTGCTCCGGGGTGGCTTTGATCTCGGTGGACGCTTCAAGCAATGGGGCAGCCATGGGAGTTCTCCTGTCGAGGTTCTTACGTCACCGACGAACTCGGCCGGTACGGCGTCGTCGATGAACCGCCCGGGCCGACTTCGTCAATGGACGTTGTCACTATCCGATCAGGATCTTGTCATAGTCTGCGATGCGATCGGAGAGGGTCCGCAGATGTTCCGCGCTGCCGCCGAGAGTGTGTTCGATGGCCAGCAGCCGGCTGGCGTAATGGCCCACCGGATATTCCGCGGTGATCCCGATGCCACCGTGCATCTGGATCGCTTCCTGTGCGACCTTGCGGGCCGACCGGCAGATCTGCAGTTTGGCCCGGGAAGCGATGACCGGGTCGATGTCGCCGTCGGCCAATGAGACCGTCGCGTAGAGGCTCATGCTGCGGGCGAGCTCGACGAGGACGTACATGTCCGCGGCCCGCTGCGTCAGTGTCTGGAACTTGGCCAGCGGCACTCCGAACTGCTTACGCTGCTTGAGGTACTCGGCCGTCAGGCGCAGGGTTTCGTCCATGGCCCCCACGGCTTCGGCGCACAATCCGACCTGGGCGAGTACCTCGCTGCGGATCAACGCGGCCGACGTGTCGCCGGCACCGAGCAGCGTCGCCGGAGCGTCCTGCAGCTCGATCTGGGCACCGCGCCGCGAGTCATGGGTACGGAACGGCGTGCGGGTGATGGCGGTGCTCGATGGTTGAGCTCCGCCGGTATCGACGAGGAACAGCGCCACGGCATTGTCGAGGCGAGCGGTGACGACGAGGAGGTCGGCGCAGTCGCCGTGCAGCACAGGGTTCTTGGTGCCGGTCAAGGTGTAGCCGTCACCGGAGGGGGTCGCGGTTGTCGCGACCGCTGCGTTCGGCCAGCGGTCACCGGGTTCCTGATGGGCAAAGGCGGCCAGCAGTTCACCGGAGGCCAGCGAGGGCAGGTACTTCGACTTCTGCTCGGCGTCACCGGTGTCGGCGATGATCGCACCGGGGATGATCACCGCGTCGAGAAGCGGTTCGGGTGCCAGTGCGCGTCCGAACTCGCCGAGGACGGCGCTGATCTCCTCGGGGCCTGCGCCCATGCCGCCGTCCTCCTCGCTGAACTGCAGACCGAGAATCCCGATCTCGGCCAATGACTTCCAGAGGTCGCGACTCCAGCCGAGGTCGGTATCGGTAACTGCGCGGAGCTTTTCGAGATCGTAGAACTTGGACAGCACGTCGCGTGTGGTGTCACGCAGCATCGTCTGTTCTTCGCTGTATTCGAAATCCATGGTGTTCGGTGGTCCTTTACAGGTGTGCGGGCGAGTTCACAGCCCGAGGATGGAGGACGCGATGATGGTGCGCTGAACCTCTGAGGAGCCGCTGTAGATCGACACCTTGCGGTAGTTCAGATACGTCGGGACGGTCTCCTGGGCCCACTGGGGGGAGCCGATGTCGGCGGCATCGACGGCCAGCGAGTCGACACCGGCGATGTCGGCAAGGATTTCGGTCGAGGCCTGCTGCAACTCACTGCCGCGCAGTTTGAGGACGGATGAGACCGGGTCGGGTTTGCCGTTTGCCGATGCCGCGACAACCCGCATCTGCGTCAGTTCCAGTGCCAGGAGTTCGTTCTCGAGTTCGGCGAGACGGGCGGCGAACAGTGGGTCCTGCAAAAGGGTTCCGTCACCGGAGGGGATCGTCGAGGCGAGCTCTTTGGCGCGGGCCAGCCGGTTCTTGGTGATTCCGACCCGGGTGACCCCGGCGCGTTCGTTGCCCAGCAGGAACTTCGCGTAGCTCCACCCGGCATTCTCTTCCCCGACGAGATTCTCGACCGGTACCCTCACGTCCTCGAAGAAGACCTCGTTGACCTCGTAACTGCCGTCGATCAGCTGGATCGGTCGGACGGTGATTCCCGGGGTCTTCATGTCGATGAGCAGAAAGCTGATGCCTGCCTGACGTTTCGGGGCATCGGGATCGGTCCGCACGAGTGCGAAGATCCAGTCGGCGAACTGCGCCATCGTGGTCCAGGTCTTCTGGCCGTTGACCACGTAGTGGTCGCCGTCGCGTACCGCCCTGGTCTTGAGGGAGGCCAGATCGGAACCGGCCTCGGGCTCGGAGAAGCCCTGGCACCACCAGATGTCGAGGTTGGCCGTCGGCGGCAGGAACCGTTCCTTGAGTTCCTGCGATCCGAAGTTGGCGATCACCGGCCCGACCATGTCGGCGTTGAAAGCCAGCGGTTCCAGGACGGAGGCGAGGTTCATCTCGTTCTGCCAGATGTGCTTCTGCACCGGCGTCCAGTCCTTGCCGCCCCACTCGACGGGCCACTTCGGCACTGCCAGTCCGTGTTCATTGAGTTTGCGCTGCACGGCGATCATGTCGTCGGGAAAAATCGAGGTGCCGGCCGCGGCGCGCTCTCGGAGTTCCTTGGGAATTTCCGTGGTGAAGAAGGTGCGCAGTTCCTCGCGGAAGGCAACGTCTTCGTCGCTGAGTTTGAGGTGCATGGTTCCTTGATACTCCCGTTCCGATGGATTGCGCCGAGATCTGCCACATCGTCCGGTTGTGGAGTTCGGTGACCGGCCGAAGCCGCCGATCCCGGTTCCGAGGGCCGACCAGAGCTTTGGTGGCTGGAAGGCCTCCCTGTGACCAGCCGGTGCAGGCAGGGGGTGAGGACTGCAAAGTCATCACCTGCTTCTGCCTGCCCGCTATACTCAGATGCTGACTCTGGACCTCATTTGGGTCGGCTGGAACAGGTTGCCGAGCCCCCGCGGGTAGCGCCGACGACGCTCAATTGAGAGCAGGTGGCACAGATGGCGGCGAATATGAACAGCACAGCATCACCATGGCGGGTCGGTCCATCAAAGGATCTGTCGGCCGAACACAGCCGGGACACCGCTGATGGATTGGTGATCGTCGAGTATCCGGTATGAGCCCGGCAGAGATGGCCCGGCGGGGCAGCCCGGAATCGGATCCCATCGCCGATCGGCTGCGACGGGCCGGCTGTGTATTCGCCGGAGAAGAAGCGGCGATATTGCGCGAATATGCGAGCGATGCAACCGAACTCGACCACTGGTGCGGTCGGCGCGAGGCCGGTGAACCGCTGGAGCACATCGTCGGCCGGGTCGGGTTCGGGGGTCTGCGTCTGTCCGTAGGTCCGGGGGTTTTCGTGCCACGACAACGGTCCTGGCTTCTGGCGCGGACGACGATCGCCGCCGTGTTGCGGCGCCGGGATCGGGTTGTGTTGGAGGCATTCTGCGGCGTCGCCCCGATTGCGTCGGCGGTCGGACACGCCGCGCCCTGGGTCGACATCCATGTCGCCGATATCGACGACAGGGCTCTGGCACATGCCGAGGCCAATCTGCGCGGTAGGGCGGCACTACATCACGGTTCCGGCTTTGAGTGTCTGCCGGAGGCGTTGCGGGGCCGGATCGACGTGATCGCGGCGGTGGCGCCGTACGTTCCTGCCGCCGCCTGCGGATTCCTTCCCCGGGAGGCACTCGACCATGAACCTCACCGCGCACTCTTTGGTGGGGTGGACGGTCTGGACCACATCAACGGCGTGATCGACGGGGCGCCGGAGTGGTTGTCCGCCAACGGTCTGGTCTTTCTGGAGATGCACCGGGACCAGGTGCCGGCGGTCGCCCGTTGCGCTGGTCGAAGCGGTTTCACCGTCGAGACGTTCGTCGGTGACGATCGGCAGACCGCAGTGGTGGGCATGCACCGCGTTCGCTGACCTATGGTGATCGGGTGAGTATCGAGGTGGCAGACACGCGGAGCCTGCCCGTCTACGAGGCGGGCGCCATCGAGGTTCCGTTCGTCATCGCGGGGATGTACGAGATCATCTCTCGAGACACCCAGTGGGAGGAGCATTCCCACCCGACCCATGAGCTGCTGTGGAGTGCCAAGGGTTCGTCGTCGGCCACCGTCGGTTCCCGGGTTTGGACGATCACGCCGACCCTTGGCCTGTGGATACCTGCCGGGGTCCTGCACTCCGGCTGGACTCCGGCCGGGACCGCCCTCAGCTCAGCGCATTTCAGCATTCGTGCGGTCCCATCCATCTCGGCTGAGCCGGTGGCGGTCGAGGTCTCCCCGCTGTTGCGGTTGCTGCTCGACCGGCTCAACACCGAAGACCTCGACGAGGTATCGCGATCAACCACCGAGACAATGGTTCTCGATGTGTTGACCCCGGCGTCGCATCAGTTGTTGCTGCGGGTTCCGGAGTCGGCGCTGCTGGCGCCGATCGTTGCCACGGTGCAGGCCGACCCCGCCGACGAAACGCAGTTGGGGGAGTGGGCGCAACGCCTCGGTGTCAGCGCGCGCACCATCACGCGGGCATTCGATTCGGAGACCGGTGTGGGTTTCACGCGCTGGGTGGTCACCGCCCGCGTCCAGCATGCGATCACCCTGTTGGCGCAGGGCCGTCCGATCGACGATGTCGCCGGCCGGGTCGGTTACCGCTCGGTGAGCGCCTTCGGTACGGCCTTCCGCCGGATCACCGGGATGAGTCCGGGGCGGTTCCGCGAGCTGTGACCGGTGGGAGGCCGGTGGCCCCGGGGGTGTCCGTTTTGCGACAATCCGTGTCGCTTTTGCTTGATTGCAATCGGGAGCATCCCGATCTAGCCTCTGTTAGGTAATCCTTACCGACATTGCTCGGTTGCCGGTGACTCCGCCGGTGAATGCGTCTTTGTGCTTCACGAATCGAAAGGTAACAATGTCTCGCGCACCCAAGCTGGTGGCATTCGCGGCGGCAGCGCTGCTCACGGTCGGGCTCGCGGCCTGTTCGTCGTCCTCGGACGACAACGGCGGCGACGGCGACTTCAGCCCGATCACCATCGAGCACGCCCTCGGAACCACGACCATCACCGAGAAGCCAGAGCGCGTGGCCACCGTGAACTGGGCAAACCATGAGGTGCCGTTGGCGCTCGGTATTGTTCCCGTGGGCATGGCGGCCGCGAACTTCGGTGACGACGACGGCGACGGTCTGCTGCCGTGGGTCAGCGAGCGGCTCGACGAGCTCGGCGGCGAGGCCCCGGTGCTGTTCGACGAGACCGACGGTGTCGACTTCGAGAGCGTCGCCAACACCAATCCCGACGTGATCCTGGCTTCCTACTCGGGTCTGACCCAAGAGGACTACGACACCCTCAGTGAAATCGCGCCGGTGGTGGCGTACCCCGAGACCGCGTGGGGTACCCCCTGGCAGCAGATGATCGAGCTGAACAGCAAGGGTATGGGCATGGAGGCCGAGGGGCAGGAGCTCATCGCCGACCTCGAGGCGGAAGTTGCCGCTGCCGGGGAGAAATACCCACAGCTGCAGGACAAATCCATCATGTTCCTGACCCACGTGGACACTGCTGATCTCAGTGAGGTCAGCTTCTATACGACCCACGACACCCGCGCCCTATTCTTCGAGGACCTCGGCTTGCAGACCCCCGGCAGCATCGCTGCGGCCTCAGCCGAGACGGAAAAGTTCTCGGCTACACGCAGTGCCGAGCAGATCGACGGACTCAGCGACGTCGACATCATCGTGACCTACGGTGACGAAGCGCTGGTCGCGACCCTCAAGGCCGACCCGTTGCTGTCGCAGATGCCGGCAGTGGCGAACGGCGCCATCGTGGCCCTGCCCAGCACTCCGCTGGGAACCGCTGCGAACCCGACGCCGTTGTCGATTTCCTGGGTGCTCGACGATTACGTCGCGCTGCTCGCGGAAGCAGCAGACAAGTCCAAGTGACACAAAGTACTTCGCAGTCCGTCTCGGGCGTCGCCATCGTGCGGCGCCCGAGACGGGTGCGGGCACTTGGTTTCTTGATCGTCGTCGCGGTCCTCGTGGTGGTCGCGATCGTGTCGGTCAAGGTCGGCTCTCGCGGTGTCGAGTGGTCGGACGTATTTGCCGTTCTCGGTGGCGACTCCGAGGGGATGAACCAGGCCGCAGTCGAAAAACGGATCCCCCGAACGATCCTGGCGATCATCGTCGGAGCCGCACTCGGAGTGTCCGGTGCGGTCATGCAGGGCGTGACCAGAAACCCACTCGCCGACCCGGGCATCCTCGGCGTGAACATGGGTGCGTCGCTCGCGGTGGTCATCGGTATCAGTTACTTCGGTCTGTCCACGGCGTCCAACTACATCTGGGTGGCCATCATCGGTGCCGCGGCCGCCGCTGTCTTCGTCTATTTCGTGGGCTCACTCGGACGTGGCGGTGCCACGCCGCTCAAACTCGCGCTTGCCGGCGCTGCGACCTCGGCGGCGTTGATATCGTTTGTCACCGCAATCATCCTGGGCCGCAACGATGTCGCCGATACCGTCCAATCGTGGCGGGTGGGCGGTGTGGGTGGGGCCACCTATGCCGGAATCGAACAGGTTCTGCCCTTTCTGATCGTCGGATTCATCATCTCGATGTTGTCGGCGCGCGGCCTCAACTCGCTCGCGCTGGGCGACGACCTCGCCGCCGGACTCGGTGAGCGAGTGGCCCTCGTCCGCGGCGGTGGCGCCCTCGGGGCGATCATCCTGTGTGGCGCGGCTACGGCCGTCGCAGGCCCGATTGCCTTCGTCGGACTGGTCGTCCCGCATGCCTGCCGACTGATCGTCGGCGTGGACTATCGCTGGTTGCTGCCCTACTCGGCGGTCACCGGCGCGGTGCTTCTCACCGTGGCCGACGTGATCGGGCGGATCGTCGCGCGTCCTGCCGAAATCGATGTGGGCATCTTGACCGCGCTGATCGGCGCACCATTCTTCATCTACATCGTCCGTCGGCAGAAGGTCGGTGCACTGTGAGTTCGGAAACCATGGTGACGGCGCAGACGATTGCCCGGAACCGCAAGATCCGAGGTGGCCGCCGTCGCTGGGTGATCGCAATCCTGGTGGTACTCATCGTCATCGCCTTCTCGATCACCTTGATGTTCGGCAAGACGTTCTATCCTCCCGGCGACATTCTGAAAGTGATCCTGGGGGAGCAGGTCCAGGGCGCGACCTTCACCGTCGGACGCCTGCGGATCCCGCGGGCAGTGCTTGCCGTTGCCGCAGGTCTGTGTTTCGGACTCGCCGGCATCACCTTCCAGACCATGCTGCGCAACCCGTTGGCCAGCCCCGACATCATCGGGATCAGCGCCGGTGCCAGTGCGGCCGCGACCTTTGCGATTGTCACGCTGTCACTCGGTGCCACCCAGGTGTCGATCTTCGCGATTGTTTCCGCACTGGCCGTTTCGGTGCTGATCTATGTGCTGTCGTTCCGTGGCGGCGTTGTCGGAACCCGCCTGATCCTCATCGGTATCGGAATCGCGGCGATGCTCCACAGCGTCACGGACTATCTTTTGGACCAGGCCGCCGAATGGGACCAGCAGGAGGCGATGCGGTGGTTGACCGGAAGCCTCAACGGTGCCTCGTGGACCCAGACGATCCCGGTGCTGGTCGCACTCGTCGTACTGGCGCCGGTGTTGCTCGGGCAGTCGCGCAATCTCGAGATGTCCGAGCTCGGTGATGATGCCGCATCGGCACTCGGGGTGCGGGTCAACCGAACTCGGCTGATCGTGATCGTCGCTGCCGTGGGACTTCTCGCCTTCGCCACCGCGGCCTCGGGCCCGATCGCATTTGTGGCGTTCTTGTCCGGCCCCATCGCCGCCCGGCTGGTCGGACCGAATGGATCCCTGCTTGTCCCGGCCGCTCTGGTCGGAGCTCTGCTGGTGCTGGTCGCAGACTTCGTCGGACAGTTCGCCTTCGGCACCCGTTATCCGGTGGGTGTTGTCACCGGAGTTCTCGGCGCCCCGTACCTCATCTACCTGATCGTCCGTACCAACCGCGCCGGAGGCTCGCTGTGACAACCAAGCATCAACTCCTTGTCGAGAACCTGACGCTCGGTTATGGCGACCACACCGTCATCGACAATCTCGACCTGTTGGTGCCCCCGGGCAAGGTGACCGCGATCGTCGGTGCGAACGCCTGCGGCAAATCAACTCTGCTGCGGTCGATGTCACGGCTGCTGACCCCGCGCTCGGGCCGGGTTCTGCTCGACGGCACCGAGGTCCACAAGACTCCCGCCAAGGCGCTGGCCCGCACACTCGGCTTGCTGCCGCAGTCGCCGATCACGCCGGAGGGGATCACGGTCGCCGACCTCGTCGGCCGTGGACGGCACCCACACCAGGGCCTGTTCTCTCGCTGGACCCGCGAAGACGACGAAGCCGTCGCCGCCGCACTCGAGACCACCGAGACCTCCGCCCTGGCCGACCGGCCGGTGGATGAACTCTCCGGTGGACAACGCCAACGGGTGTGGATCGCAATGGCTCTGGCCCAGCAGACCGACGTGCTGCTGCTCGATGAACCGACCACATTTCTCGATGTCAGTCACCAGATCGAGGTTCTCGACCTGCTGACCGATCTCAATCGTGACCGTGGCACCACCATCGTGATGGTGTTGCACGACCTCAATCTCGCCGCCCGATACTCCGATCACCTCATCGCCCTTGCCGGTGGAAACGTCCATGCCGCAGGCGAACCCGCCGAGGTCTTGACCGAGGACAACGTCCGGGCAGTGTTCGGCCTCGACAGTCAGGTCATCATCGACCCGACATCGGGCAAGCCGCTGATGCTGCCACTCGGACGTCATCACGTAGTGGTCTGAACCGACCGTCGAGCGTGCCGAACCGACCGTCGAGCGTGCCGAAACCTTCGGAGCGTGAACAGTATTGGCACGGTCGGCGGTGATTAAGGCACGGTCGGCGGCGCGGGTTATGGGGACGGGGCTTGTTCCACTTCTGATTGGCCAGGGCTGTTGGTGAGCAGTAGGTTCCCTCGGCGCTCCTGAGCACTTGAACCGGCGTGCGTGAGCCACGTTTCTTCGCAACGCTATCTAAATCTGTTGTACAACAATAGGTTCGGTTGAGAAATTGCTTGCGAACATACGTTCTAATAGGTATGATGGAATCCGCTGAGCATCAGTTGGCGGTGTGTGCGGCGGTGATTGATGAGTCGGGTATCGCCCGTAAGTCCGGTTCGACGACATCAAAGTTGTTGCAGGCCAACGGAGCGGCACCAGCATCTGCATATCGGTGGCTGCGGATCGGACCAGGCCTGGCCGGCCTGGATCGCACGGCCGGGTATTCGAGGGACGGGTTCCTGTCGTCCGAGCACGTCGATGCGGTGGTCAAAGGGGTGGAGCATGTCGCCGGACGGTATGAGGGTGCGATCACCGCCGAGGAGCGGATCGGGTTCGAGCGGAAGCTGTTGAGTCGCGCCATCTCCGGAGCACCACCCGCGGAGATCAGCGCCGCAGCCCGAGCATTGGGCAACGAGATCGACAAAGACACCGGTGGTCCGCCGCCGGCGGAAGATCGGTCGCTGAACAGCCTCGACTACAAAGTCCGTGAAGGTCGTTGTGTCGGCACGTTCGATCTTGATGCGGTGATTGGGGAAAAGTTGCACTCGGCGTTGGACCTCTGGTCCAGGGCGCGTCCTGAACCCGACGGCTCCGATGATCCGCGTTCTCCGACCCAGCGTCGCGCTGATGCTCTGCATCGGTTGTTGGATTGCGGTGGTGGCGGGCAAAGTCTGGTGTCGGCGCCGCGGACGGAGGCGAACGTGACCGTGCCTGCTGATCACCCCGAGGCTGCCACGTTGGCGTGGATGGGCCCGGTCACCGAAGCAACTGCCGCGATGTTGGCGTGTGATTCGTCGATCACCTCGATCACCCTCGACGGAGAGGAAGTCCCAGTCGATCTGAGTCCACCGAAGCGGCTTTTCACCGGGTTGGTGCGCAAAGCAATCATCATCCGCGACACCTGCTGTGTGAAATGTGGTGGACACGCCAGCTGGTCTGACTGTCATCACATCACCCACTTCGTCGACGGCGGTGCCACCACATTGGAGAACGGATGCCTGCTCTGCCGCACCTGCCATATGGCCGTGCACAACACCGGCTGGGACGTGATCATGGGCTCCGATGGACATCCCTGGTTGATCCCACCGGCCGGCATCGACCCGCAACGAAGACCGTTACCGGCCTACAACCGGCGCATGCTGACCCTCGCCGCCTGACGCCGTCGCGCCGCCTGATCAGACCTCACTGACTTCCCCTCGCGCACCCGAGAACTCTTCGGGACCGCGCACGTATCTTTGACAACTCCACAGTGTGAAGAACGCATTGTGCTGCCGTCCAGACAAGCTGGGCGGCAGCACAATGGACCTTGGTCACGCTTCGGGTTCGGCCGTTCAGGTTCCGAAGTACGGCTCCAGCACGGTGTTGTAGCGGCGGTCGACGAAGGAATCGAAGTCCGGGCTCGCCGGGATCTGGCCGGAATCGTAGAACAGGTCGGCCAGGAGCTGCTCAGATGCGACGACCTCATCGGTCAAGGGGACTGCCGGTTTGATGCTGCGCGCTTGGGCAACCTGCGCCACCTCTGGAGCGACACCGACGGACTGTGCGTAGTGGTTGGCCCATTCCTGCTCATTTGCCTGCGCCCACTTGGTGGCCCGAGCGATCCGCTGGACGAGATCGGAAAGTGCGGTGTTGCGCTTGGGATCTGCGAGTGCCTTCGCAGAGGCGATCCCGAAGGCATAGCTCTGTTCGGCATCGACCAGGGTCTTGGCACCGGTCTGGGCCTCGGCGATGGCGGTGAACGGATCCCAGATCGCCCACGCGTCGACCGAACCCTGCTGGAAGGCCGCGAGTCCATCGGCCGGCTGCAAGAAGACCAATTCCACGTCGTCAACGCTCACGTCGACCGCGTCGAGCTGTTCCAGGACGTTGGCGTGTGCAGAACTTCCCTTGGCCACAGCGATCTTCTTGCCCTTGAGTTCGGGCACCGAGGCCAGCGTCGAGTCCTTGGGGATCAGGATCTTGTCGCCATCCCCGGAGGCCTGGTAGGCCGCGACAACCTTGATGTTGGCATTGTTGGCCGCCCCGAAGATGGGCGGTGTGTTGCCAGTGACGGCGAAGTCGATCTTGTCCCCGGTGGCCGCTTCCACCTGAGGCGGCCCGGAGGTGAACATCGAGAACTCGATCTTGTACGGCAGGCCGTCCAACTCGCCGGCGGCGGCTAGGAGCGGTTCCGTGATGCCCTTCTGGTCACCGACTTTCAGGGTCACCCCGCTGAGCTCGGCGACTGACACCGTTGTGTTGGCGACGTCCTCGCTGCCCTTGTCATCCTGCGACACACATCCCGACGCAACCAATGCGAAGGACAGAGCCAAGGCCGCAGACCCGACGGCACGGAACAGCTTCATTCAACAACTCCCAAACTCTTCAGCAGATGCTGGGCCGCCTCGGCCAGCTCCGGTTGTCCTGCCTCGCGCGGGCGGGGCAGGTCGATCACAACTTCATCTCGGATACGGCCCTCATCGAGGACCACGACGCGGTCGGCGATCGAGACCGCCTCGTGCACATCATGTGTCACCAGCAGGACGCCGAACTTGTGGCGCTTCCACACGGTCAGGAGTAGGTCGTGCATCGTCCGCCGGGTCAGCGCGTCGAGCGCGCCGAATGGTTCGTCGAGCAGCAACAGCTCCGGCTCGCCGACGAGTGCGCGGGCCAGCGAAACACGTTGTGCCTGTCCACCGGACAGCGTCAGCGGCCAGGCGTCGGCCTTGTCGTCCAGACCGACCTGGGTCAGCGCGTCGACGACGCGGGCCTGGGTCTCCGACTTGGCGACCTTCACCCGGTTGAGTCCGTAGCCGACGTTCTGGGCAACGGATCGCCAGGGAAACAGCCGTGGTTCCTGAAAAGCGACGGCGGGGGCGCCGGCAACCGAGGTGTTGCCGGTGTAGTTGTCGGTGAGGCCCGCGAGCACGCGAAGGGTTGTGGACTTGCCGCAGCCGCTGCGACCGATCAGCGCCACGATCTCGCCGTGACGCACCGTCAAGCTCAGATTGTCCAGAACCTGGTTGTCGCCGTAATGCAGTGACACCGACTTCAACTCGGCGGCCACATCAGCCTTGCCGGTGGGCTTGGCCGTCGCCCGAGGGTCAGAGATAAGGGTCATCACACGTCCTCATTGTTGGGTCGATAGCGCAAGGCGTACTGCTCCAGCCGGCGGACGGCGGCGTCGGTGGCGAATCCGAGCAACGCGTAGATCACCAGGCCGAAGAAGATGATGTCCATCCGGAGGAAGTCGCGCGCGTTGTTGATCATGAAGCCGATACCCTCGCCGCCGGCGATCTGCTCGGCCACGATCAGTGTCAGCCAGGCGATGGCCAGAGATTGGCGCAGACCGACGAGGACCTGCGGCGCGGCGCTGGGCAGAATGATGATCCGAAACCGTTGCCAGGCACCGAAACCCAGTACACGGCCGGTTTCGAGGAGTTTCGGCTCGATCTGGCGGATCGCCGAGATGGTGTTGAGGTAGAGCGGGAACATCACGCCGAGCGCGATCATCAGGATCTTCGGGGTCTCACCGATCCCGAACCAGAGGATGAAGGGTGCGATCAGCGCGAGGTGCGGTAGTGCGCGCACCATCTGCAGCGACGGGTCGAGCAGGGAGTCTGCGATCCGCGACAAGCCGACGAGAACGCCCAGTGCGACACCGATCAGGCCGCCGAGAAGCAGTCCCTGGACCACACGCCATCCCGACGCGCTCAGGGCGTCGCCGAGTTCACCCGATTCGATGGTCTCGAGGCCGGCCTCGAAGACGAGGGAAGGTGCCGGGGCCACGTCCTGGGGGATCAATCCGATGGCGCTGCCCAGCTGCCAGAGCAGCAGGACGAACAGGGGCGAGAGCCACCGAACGATAGTCCAGACGCGGTGTGAGCCGCGGTTGGATACGCGAGGCGGTTTCGCGATGGAGGCAGGAGCGATCTGGGTCACCTGAGAGACGGTATGGCGTGTGCGGTGCTCCGAGAACCATTTGAATCGCAGCGAGCGAAAGTCTCCGGGCGGTGCTCTATGTCGGCTGTGTTACCGCTGTGAGCACTTGGCACTCCACTGTTAGTCCCGCGATAACCAGCCTGAAACCGGGAACTTTTGTACTGGTACTCGCAGCCGGTTCCGGCTCTTGGTCAGGCGGCAAAGCAGCCGCAGTGGCCTCAACATCCCGTCGTATCAGGAGGACTCCATGTCCGAGCTCGACCAGTCCATCGCCGAGAATATCAAGAAGTCTATCGCCGAGATCCCGCATCCCTCGTTGCCGAAGGGCACCAACATCTACGGCGGCACCAAGATCTTCCCCGACTACAAGGCGCAGGACGGCGAGTCGTACTTCACCTTGGTCCACGGCATCGCCCACGAGTCGTCGGTGAGTTTTGTGGCGGTCCTGCAGGCCACGCGCGCACTGCGCAAGGGATTCGAGTCGGCGATGTACTTCTACGGACCCGGAGCCATCAACTGCCTGGCCACCCGCGGATTCCCGACCACCGGCGATTCGGGTTTCCCGGGCGAACAGAACATCAACGATTCACTCGCCACGTTCATCTCCGAAGGTGGCACGGTGTTCTGTTGCCGTTTCGGTCTGGCATTGCACGGCGGACGAGAAGAGGACTTGATCGAAGGTGTGATCCCGGCACATCCGCTCGACGTGCAGGACGCGCTGATCCACTACGCGCGCAAGGGCGCGATCATCAATTCCACTTACATGGTCTGAGGCGGCGGGATGCTGGAGACGGAGCGCAGCGGAGCTCGACCGGAGCCGCTGGAGACGGAGAGTGGCGGAGTTCGAGCGGGGTCGGCAGTATCGGCACGTGTAGATCTGGCGCTGCTGGGTGTTCGCGGCTCACCCCCGCTGCGCCGTTCCGCAGGCGCCGGCCCCAGCGACGACGGCCACCTGGTCATCGACGGCCTCAGCGCCGCGATCCCGCGCAATCCGTTGAGTCCTTATGTTCTCGACGGCGGTCAGGTGTTGCTCGACGGAGCCGAGACCGGGCTGGAGGTGACGGCCATCGAACGGCCGGCCTTCTATGACCTGCGCACCGATACCGGCATCGAATACGAGAAGATCGCCAAGCTCCACGGCCGGGATGTGTTGGCCACCACGGTGATGCAGACCTGCATCCGCTACGACAAGTCGCAGCGCTGCAGGTTCTGCACCATCGAGGAGTCACTACGATCCGGTGCGACCGTGGCAGTGAAGAAACCGGCCGAGTTGGCCGAGGTCGCCGAGGCCGCCGTCCGCCTCGACGGTGTGAAACAGATGGTGATGACCACCGGTACTTCCGCGGCGAAGGACCGGGGTGCAAAGCATCTGGCGCGCTGCGTCCGTGCGGTCAAGGCGGTGGTGCCCGATCTGCCCATCCAGGTGCAGTGCGAACCACCCGGTGATCTGGCCACGCTCACCGAGTTGAAGGAAGCCGGCGCCGAGTCGATCGGCATCCACATCGAATCGCTCGACGACTCCGTCCGCAGGCGCTGGATGCCTGGCAAGGCGACGGTGTCCACCGACGACTACCGGACGGCGTGGGCCGAGGCGGTGCGGGTGTTCGGGCGCAATCAGGTGTCGACGTACCTGCTGGTCGGGTTGGGTGAAGACCCCGACGAATTGGTCGACGGCGCACGCGAACTCATCGAGATGGGCGTGTATCCCTTCGTGGTGCCGTTCCGTCCGCACGAGGGATCGCTCGCCGTCGACGTCGACGGTGCCGTCGGCCCACGGGGTGACATCGTCGAGGACGTCACCCGTCGGATCGCCAAAGAGCTGACCGCCGCGGGCATGCTCGGCGCCGACCAGAAAGCCGGCTGCGCCGCCTGTGGTGCATGCAGTGTCTTGCAGAACGTCGGAGGTTGATCATGCACACCGGTATCCCTGATCTGGCCATCCTCACCGGGCCACGCCGCGCAGCGCCACCGGCCGCGTTCATCGTCCAACCAGTTCGGGACACAGCAGAACTCGACGAGTATCGGTCCCTTCGCCACGAAGCGTTTGTGGTGCGGCAAGAGCTGTTCAGCGGATCCGATCATGATGATCTCGACGATGACCCGCGCACCGTGGTTCTCTGCGCGACGGCGCCCGACGGCACAGTTCTCGGCGGGGTGCGCCTGGCGCCGGCCACAGCCGACGACATCGGTTGGTGGACCGGCAGCCGGTTGGTGGTGGCACCCACCGAACAGGCGCGAGGAGTCGGTCCGGCGCTGGTCCGGGCAGCTGGTGCCCATGCCGAGAGTTCCGGGGTCCTGCGGTTCGACGCCGCGGTGCAGCAGCGATACCAGCCGATGTTCACGTCGTTGGGCTGGCAGTACACCGGCGACGTCGAGGTGGCCGGTGTCACGCACGCGGCGATGCGCTGGCCGATCAACAAAATCGAGCGACTCGTCACGGCCACCAAAGCGATGCTCGCCGATGTACTGGCACCGTTGGCGGCGCAGTCGATGGGGTTGGGGCCGAGCGGTTTCCGGGGCGACGACGGTACGCCGGTTCCGGGTGGCGACCTGATCGCGGCCTGCGACGCGATCATTCCGTCGATGGTCGAACGTGACCCGGAATGGGCCGGGTGGTGCGGCGTGTTGGTGAACCTCAACGACCTGTCCGCGATGGGCGCCACCCCGGTCGGACTGCTCGACGCGGTGGCCGCACCCACCCGATCCCAACTGACCCGGATCGTTCGCGGGATGGCCAGAGCCGCTGCCGCATGGGGCGTACCGGTCCTCGGCGGTCACACACAAGCCGGTGTTCCGTCGTCATTGTCGGTGACCGCGCTGGGACGTACCGCGACGCCGATCCCGGCCGGGGGCGGACGGGTGGGTCATGAACTGCGGCTCACCGCCGACCTGGGTGGCCACTGGCGTCCGGGATATGCAGGCCAACAGTGGGATTCGACATCCACGCGCAATTCTGAAGAACTGGTGCGGATGGGAACATTCGTGCAGCGGGCGGCGCCGGCCGCCGCAAAAGATGTCAGCATGGCCGGACTGGTCGGGACCACCGGCATGCTGGCCGAGGCCAGTGGGACCGGTGCGCTGCTCGACATGGCCGCGATCCCACGACCTTCCGGCGTGACGGTGGGCGAGTGGGTCACCGCCTTCCCCGGCTTCGCCATGATCAGCGCAGACGCGCCGGGCCGCGCGGTTCCCGACGCGGGACCGGCGACCAGCGCAGTTTGTGGGCAACTCATCGAAGGCAGCGGTGTCAGCCTGCGCTGGCCCGACGGCACGATCACACAAGCGGTGCACGGCACCGTCACCGGATTGGGGAAAGCATGAGCACCACAATTTCTGTCGCGTCGGCACAGTTCGGCCGCGACATGGAACAGGCGTACCGGACCATCGGCACGCTCATAGACCTGGCGCGGCAACGGGGCAGCGACCTGCTGGTACTCCCGGAGGCTGCACTGGGAGGCTATCTGCCCAGCCTGGGCGGGGGAGACGAGAGTCCGGAGGCAAGGCAGCGACGACTCGAGAGTCTCCCTCCCGCTCTCGAACTCGGCGGCCCGGAACTGGAACGGGTGATCAAGATGGCCGGAGATATGACCGTCACACTGGGATTCTGCGAGGCAGACGGCGACACCCGCTACAACGCGGCCGTCACCCTCAGTGGAGACGGGATTCTCGGTTCGTACCGGAAGGTTCATCAGCCGCTCGGTGAAAACCTCTGCTATTCAGCGGGTTCGGCGTACCCGACCTTCGATACACCGGTGGGCCGGATGGGGATGCAGATCTGTTACGACAAGGCATTCCCGGAAGCTGCCCGGGCGCTGTCGCTCGGTGGTGCCGAGATCGTCGCGTCCCTGTCGGCGTGGCCGACGTCCCGGACCAACACCACACCCAACATGGACGACGACCGCTGGAAGCAGCGGTTCGACATCTACGACCGAGCCCGGGCGTTGGAGAACCAGTTGATCTGGGTGGCGTCGAATCAGGCCGGAACCTTTGGCTCACTGCGATTTGTCTGCAGCGCAAAGGTGGTCGGACCGGGCGGGGAGATCCTCGCCGGCACCGGCACCGAGGAGGGTCTGGCCACCGCCACCGTCGACGTCAAGGCCGCGATGGCAGCGGCCCGTGGCGGCGGCATGTACAACCTGCGTGATCGTCGTCCCGAGATCTACGGCAGTGTCACCGAGCCCAATCGAGTCGAGGAACTGACCTATGCCTGAGATGACGTTCACCGTGCGCTGGCCGGACGGCTCAGAGCAGCAATGCTATTCGCCGTCACTGGTCATGCACGACTTCCTGGAACCGGGTGCGCAGTACTCGGTCGGTGAGTTCGTGTCGCGCAGCACCGAGGCGCTGACCATCGCCAGTGATCGCGTCCGGGCGAAGTTCGGGTTCGCGTGCACGTCGGCGGCCGCGCAGCTCGAGAGCATCGAGACGGCGGCACGCCAGATGCCCGATGGGCGAGTTCAGATCTTGACGATGAGCGGTGCCGAACTGATCGCGCCGACACAGGCAGGACACACATCATGAACGATTCCCCCATGAGTACCCCGATCGAGGAGGTGCCGGTGGTCGTCATCGGTGCCGGTCAGGCCGGGTTGTCCATCAGTTGGCATCTGACCCGGCGCGGTGTGGCGCACGTGGTGCTCGAACGCGACACCATCGCCCACGAATGGCGGGATGGGCGCTGGGACAACTTCACCCTGGTCACGCCCAACTGGCAATGCAATCTGCCGGGTTACGAGTACTCCGGCGACGATCCAGACGGCTTCATGGGTCGTGACGAGGTGTATGCCTGGGTTCGTGACTACGCGAAAACCTTTGGTGCCCCAGTCCGCGAACATGTTTCGGTGACATCGGTCAGTCGCCGCGCCGGCGGCGGGTTCGACGTCGCCACCACCGCCGGACCGCTGCAGGCCCAACAGGTGGTGGTCGCGGTCGGTGGCTATCACACCCCGGTGATCCCGCGCTTCGCGGAGAAGCTGCCGGACCGGATCGCGCAGGTACATTCTTCGCAGTACCGCGGCGCCGATCAACTCCCTGACGGCGCGGTGCTGGTGGTCGGTTCCGGGCAGTCCGGCGCGCAGATCGCCGAAGACCTGCACCTGGCCGGCCGAAAGGTGCACCTGGCCACGGGAAGCGCTCCCCGGGTGTCCCGGTTCTACCGGGGCCGCGACTGCGTGGCCTGGTTGCACGACATGGGCGTCTACGACGTCTCGATCGACGAGCATCCCGGTGGTCTGTCGAAGCGCGAGAAGACGAATCACTATGTGACCGGCCGCGATGGCGGCCGTGATATCGACCTGCGCGCCTTCGCCCGTGACGGAATGCAGCTGCACGGCCGGTCCACCGGACTGGTGGGGACGACGATGACGTTCGCACCGAACCTGGCAAAGAATCTCGCCGCCGCCGACGCTGTCAGCGACGCGATCAAAGACGACATCGACGCCTACATCGAGCGGACCGGTATCGACGCGCCGACGGAACCACGGTATGTGCCGGTGTGGACGCCGGAAACCGAAGTGACCGAACTGGATCTGGCCACCTCGGACGTGTCCGCCATCGTCTGGTCGATCGGCTTTCGCACCGACTATCGGTTCCTCAAGGTGGGAGTGTTCGACGGAGAAGGAATGCCGACCCATCACCGCGGTGTCACCTCGACGCCCGGCGTCTATTTCCTCGGTTTACCGTGGCAGCACACGTGGGGTTCCGGGCGATTCGCGGCCATCGCGCGTGACGCCGAGTACCTGGCCGATCAATTGACCGTAGGGTGTGTTCCGACCGCGCAGGCCACATCGAGTCACTAGGCTCACCGGCTATGGCACCCATTCGTGTTGCCGCACTCGCAGGCCATTTCGGTCGGGATGTCGAGCGCGCGGTGAGCAAGATCGTCGGGATCATCGAGGCGGCCTCACGAGACGGCATCGACCTGCTGGTGCTTCCCGATGCGTCACTCGGCGGATACATCGGTGACCTGAGGTCCCCCGACATCGACCAGCTGCCACCGACCATCGACACCGACGGTCCGGAACTGTCGGCGATCGCCGAGGCGGCGGGGCCGATGACGGTGTGTGTGGGATTCACCGAGGCGGCACAGGGCAAGCGGTACAACACCGCCGTCTGTCTGTCCGGCGACGGGATCCTGGGTCTGCACCGCAAGGTTCATCAACCGGCCGGTGAATCACTGGCCTATGCTGCCGGGAACGACTTCTCGGCGTTCGACACCCCGGTCGGCCGGATCGGCATGCTCATCGATTACGACAAGACGTTTCCGGAATCGGCTCGCACCCTTGCGCTCGACGGGGCCAGGATCATCGCCGCCCTTTCGGCGTGGCCGGCCAGCGTCACCGACCGTGCCTCGCGGCTGCCCAACGACCGGCAGTCCAGGCTGTTCGACCTCTACGACGCGGCCCGCGCCGCGGAGAACCAGGTGGTGTTGGTGTCGTCGAATCAGACCGGCGTAATGGGCAAGCTGCGTTTCCTGGGGCAGGCAAAGGTGGTCGGTCCCGGCGGTGAAGTGCTTGCCAAGACCTGGGCGAAAGGCGGAATGGCAGTGTGCGACATCGATATCGACGCGGAGATCAACCGGGCCCGCACGGTGCTGCACCACCTCGCCGAGCGGCGCACGGACACATACTGGCAGGACGATCTGTGAGAGTTTCACTGCTGACCTACTCCACCAAACCGCGCGGCGGCGTCGTGCATACGCTCAATCTCGCCGAGGCGCTGGCGAAGGCCGGTGCCGAGGTGACCGTCTGGTCCCTGGCGCGTGGCGGCGACCCCGGGTTCTTTCGGCCGGTGGATCCGGCCGTGTCGGTCCGTCTGGCCCGATTCGAGGACCGCGAAGGCGATACGGTCACCGACCGGATCGTCCGGTCGATCGAGGTCATGCGGGCCGAGTTCGATTCGGCTGCAGCAGATATCGTGCATGCCCAGGACTGCATCAGTGCCAATGCGGTGGGCCGGTGCATCCGGACCATCCACCACCTCGACCAGTTCACGACGCCGGTACTGGCCGCCTGTCATGAGAAGGCCATCGTGGAACCGTACGCGCGGATCTGCGTGTCATCGGCGGTGGCTCAGGAGGTTCGAGGGGGGTGGGGCTTCGAGCCGGTGGTGATACCCAACGGTGTCCAGTCGGAGCGGTTTGCCGCTGCCGCCGCGGCAGACCCGGAAGCTGTTGCTGCGCGCCAACGGTGGCGTGACCAGCTCGGACGGTACGTGCTGGCGGTGGGTGGGATCGAACCACGGAAGGGGAGTATCGACCTGCTGGAGGCCTACGCTCTCCTGCGCCGCAGTGACCCGGAGCTCGGACTCGTCTTCGCCGGCGGCGAAACACTGTTCGACTATCGCGACTATCGTGCCGAATTCGACAGTTTGGCAACCAGACTCGGCGTCACGCCGATCATTCTGGGCGCGGTCCCCGACCCCATCTTGCCGGCGCTGGTGGCGCAAGCCGCGGTCCTGGCGTTCCCGTCGACCAAAGAGGGCTTCGGTCTGGCGGCGATGGAGGCCTTGGCGGCCGGCACCCCGGTGGTGGCCCGTGACCTACCGGTTCTGCGGGAGGTATTCGGCGACACCGTGGGCTACGCCCGCACGCCCGAGGACCTGGCCGCAGAACTGACCGCCGCAATGACCATCGATACGGCGAGGCAATCCCGCGGCCGGGATCTGGCAACCAGCCTGACCTGGGACCTCGCTGCGAAGCGGCATCTCGAGTTCTATCGTTCCCTCCTCTGACCCCCACCGTCGAGCGTGCCGATATCACCGCCGAGCGTGCCAAAATCGCCGTCGAGTGTGCCCAAATTTGCGTTCCGCAGGACCGGGCGCCGTGATGCGCTGGATGTAGTCGACGATTTCGACCAGCGCACGCCGCTCGTCGGCGTCGTCGGCCCCGCCGATGCCACCGTCGACGGTGATCGATATGGGTGTTCCGGCGCGGATGTCCAATTCATCCCAACAGAGCGGCAGGCAGTGCGCGTACAGTCGGCGCCCGTTGACAACCAGGTGGATGCGCGGTGCGTAGTCGGCGGACTTCCACGATATCTGCTCTGCGGCATCGTGATCCAGTGAACCGTTGGCAGTGAACTCTTGCAGGTACATCGGCCTTCTCCGGGGTGGTGTCAGCGCAGTTCGATTGTAGTCGTGGGGCAGATACTCACAAGACTTTCGCGTAGTACACCCGGCGATAACCGTCTTCGACTGCGCGGTGTGTCTCGGTGAAACCCTGGCGCGGGTAGTAGCGGAGGTTCTCGGTCATGTGCTCGTTGGTGTGCAATTGCAGACGCCGCAGCCCCAGGTCCCGGGCGTGCGACGCGGCGAAGCCCAACAGTTCCGTCCCGATACCCGACCCTTGTGCGTCGGGTGAGACCGCAAGGACTTCGATCTCCAGGTGATCGGGTTCGGGTATGAGCACGATGGTGCCGACGATCAGGCCTTCGAGCTCGGCGACCCACGCCTGTCCGATGCTGATGAGGTGGTGGTAGTCGAAATGCATCGGGCCGGGTTCGGTGCCGATGCGTTCGGTGTAGTGGGTGAATGCCCGCGACACCAGGTCGGTCACCGCGGCGACATCGGCGGGCAGTGCAGGTCGGATGGGCACCATCGCACCATTCTGCTCGCAGAACAAAGTACTTGCGAGGCCCGGAATTGTTCTGCACACTGGACGACGTCCTGTTCCCGACAGTCAGGCTCCCCGGTGAAGATCATCGACGGCTCCGCGTCCTAGCGCGCTGACACCGTTCGATTGCCGCATGCCACGGCGGGATGAGTTGTCGGCGCACTTTCGTCTTCATCCTTTCTGGGAGTCCGCGTGTCCGCGCAATCTGAATCTGCAATTTCTCTCCGCGACGTAAGCCTCGAGTGGCCGGACGGTTCCTCGGCTCTCTCGCACCTGACGGTGTCCTTCGGCGCCGACCACATCGGCGTTGTCGGCGCCAACGGATCAGGTAAATCAACACTACTCAAAGTCATCGCCGGGGAGCTTGTCCCCACCTCGGGATCGGTCAGGGTCACCGGGGAAACCGCCTACCTGCCACAGGATCTCATCCTTCGTGGTGATACCACGGTGGCAGACCTGCTCGGCATCCGCGCCCGGCTCGATGCGCTGGCGGCGATCGAGGGCGGGTCGACGGATCCCGGCGACTACGACACCCTGGGCGACGACTGGGATGTCGAGGCCCGCGCGCGGCAACTCCTGGCCGAGGCGGGTATCGCGGATCTGGTTCTGGACCGCAATGTCGACACCCTCTCGGGTGGTGAGGTGATCCTGACCGCGATTGCGGGTCTGCGGTTACGCGGAGCACCGATCACGCTGCTGGACGAACCGACCAACAATCTGGACCGGGAGGCCCGGTCGCGCCTGTATGGGCTGGTGCGCAACTGGCCGGGCACTCTGCTGATCGTATCCCATGACACCGCGCTGCTCGAATTGATGGACACCACAGCGGAATTGCACGATCACACCGTTACGGTGTTCGGCGGACCGCTCAGTGAGTACCGCGAATACTTACGGTCCCAACAGTATTCCGCGCAACAGGATCTTCGGACCGCGCAACAAGATCTGAAAGTCCAACAGCGGCAACGTCTCGACACCGAGACGAAAGTTGCCCGACGCAGTCGATATGGGAAGGCGAACACCAATTTGCCCAAGATCCTGTTGGGTGCGCGCAAGCGCCGTGCCCAGGAGGCAACGGGCCGGTTACGAACCGAAGGCGACAACAAGATCGACGAGGCCCGCAGGGCCGTCGAGAGTGCAGCCGAGCTGGTCCGCGACGACAACCACATTCGGATCGAGTTGCCCGACCCGGATGTCCCGGCTGGTCGACGTCTGGCCGAAATACGCAGTGGCGATACGACGATCGTGATCGTCGGCCCGGAACGTGTTGCGCTGACCGGGGTCAACGGCGCCGGCAAGACAGCTCTGCTGCGCACCCTGTGGAACCCGGGACCTGCGGGGGAGGGGCCGTACGCCGTCGCGCACACCGACCACATCGGTTACCTGGCACAACGTCTCGACGATCTCGACGGCACCGCGAGCGTTCTCGACAATGTGCGGTCCGCGGTTCCCGATGTGGAGCCGAACCTGGTGCGGGCCAGGCTGGCCCAGTTCCTGCTACGCGGCGACGCGGTGGACCGGCCGGTCGGTGGACTGTCCGGTGGTGAACGGTTCCGGGTGGCTCTTGCCCGATTGCTGCTGGCGACTCCACCGGTGCAATTGCTGGTCCTCGACGAGCCGACCAACAACCTCGACCTCGACAGCGTCGACCAGCTGGTGGAGGCGCTGTCGGCCTATCGGGGCGGGATGCTGGTGGTCAGTCACGACGACGAGTTCTTGGCCCGTCTCGGAATCTCACGGTCGTTGGTACTCGTCGACGGAGTGGTGGAATCGGGTGACCTCTTCAGCACCGCGTAGACCACCAGTCCGGCGACCAATGCCCAGAATGCCGATCCGATCCCTGCGACGGTGATCCCGGCTGCGGCGACGACAAAGGTCAGAACGGCTGCAGTCCTGGTCTTTTCATCACGCAATCCGGCCGCGAGAGCTCCGGCCAGGGTGTCGAGCAAGGCCAGGCCGGCGACCGTCTCCACCAGGCCGGCCGGCGCGATGGTCACCAGCGCGGCGACGGCCGCCGAACTGATGCCGATGACCAGATAGACCGGGCTCACGGTGGCCGCGGCGATCCAGCGTCGGCGCGGATCGGGTTCGGCGGCGGGGGCCGCGGTGAGTGCGGCACTGATCGCGGCCAGGTTCACCGCGTGCCCGCCGGCCGGGGCCGCCAGCGAGGTCAGGGCGCCGGTCACCAACATCGAGGGGCGCCAAGGGATCCGATAACCGAAGCCGGCCATGACAGCTGTGCCCGGCAAATTCTGTGACGCCATGGTGACGATGTAGAGCGGCAGCGCGATACCGATGCAGGCCTGCAACGACCATTGCGGGACAACCACGTCCATCCGGGGTATCAGCAACTCCGCGGCCACACCCTTGTCCGACGTCAGCAGGACCACCGCGATGACAAGGGCCGCGGTACCGAACGCGGCGGGTACTGCCCATCGCTTGGCAAACCGGAGCAGGATCAGCCACACGACGATGACCGGAGCGATCCAGAGAGGCTCGGCGGCGACCGCTCGGACCGGTTCCAGACACAGGGGCAGGACGATGCCGGCCAACATTGCCTGCGCGATCGGCGTCGGTATGGCCTGCACCAGCGAGCCCAGACGTGGCCACAGCCCGGTCGCCAGGATCATCACGCCGACGATCACGAACGCTCCGACAGCGACCGGGAAACCGCCGTCCGGGGCGGCCGTACCGGCGAGCAGGGCCGCGCCCGGCGTCGACCAGGCCAGCGTGATCGGCATGCGGTACCGGGTCGCCAGGAATCCGACACCGATGGCAATGGCCAGACACAGGGCAAAGAGCCCGGAGGCGGCTTCTCCGGGCGACGCACCGACGGCTCTCAGACCGGTCAGGACCACGGCGAAGGAGCTGGTGAATCCCACCAGTGAGGCGACGACACCGGCGGTGATCGGCTGGATGAGCGACACGCGAACCTCCGCAGGCCTCGGGGCAGTACGGTCATCGTAAAGTAGATTGGATCTTGGATCCAATAATGGGAAGTGGTATGCCGCCGACACGTTCTACGCAGGTTCTCGACACTCTCGGACACCGTCCGACCGCGGTGCATCACGCTCGGACGGTCATCGAATCGACGCTCGCCGAGGCGATTCTCGACGGCTCGCTGGCCAGCGGCATCCCACTGCGGCAGGCGGAGCTCGCGGAGGTGTTCGGGGTCAGCCGGATGCCGGTTCGCGAAGCGCTGCTGTCGCTGCAGGCCCGCGGTCTGGTCGATCACGTGCCACACCGGGGTGCGGTGGTGGTCGGAGTCGACCCGGACGACGTGATCAACACCTACCGGATCAGGCTGCTGCTGGAACCGGAAGCGCTGGCCGGCTCGATTCCGCGGCTGGAGGCGGCAGACATCGACGACGCGCGCCGCGTTCTGGAGGCCATGGAGAACGACCCCGACCTGGTCGACCTCGGTCGGCTGAACTCGGACTTCCATCTGGCTCTCTACCGGCGGCATCCAAACGCCAAGCTGTTGAAGCTGATTGCCGCCGAGCTCGACGACGAGGACCGCTACCTGCGTTTCCATCTGGCCGAGTTGGGGTCGGAGCAATTGGCACAGGACGAACATCGGCAACTGTTCGAGCTGGCTTCCCGTGGCGCGACGGACGACGCGGTAGCGGTGCTGCGGCAGCACATCGGCTCCGCAGCCCAGACCATCGAGGCGTATTTTCGGGATCGTTCACCATCGCCGGGACCGGACGCGGGTATCAAATAGATATGCCCGAAGGTGACACCGTGTTCCAGGCCGCCACGCGTCTGCATCGTGCGTTGGCCGGAAAGACTCTGACCCGGTGCGATGTTCGGGTTCCGAAGTACGCAACGGTGGACCTGTCCGGCGCGCGGGTCGAGGAGGTCGTCGCCCGGGGGAAGCATCTCCTGATCCGCGTAGGTGAGCACACCGTGCACTCCCACCTGAAGATGGAGGGCCGCTGGGACATCTACACAAAAGGGGCCCGGTGGAAGCGCCCGGCGTTCAAGGCCCGGATGATCCTGGAGGCCGGGCAGGTGCAGGCGGTGGGGTTCGAACTCGGAAAGCTCGAGATCCTCCGGCGCGCAGACGAGGACACCGCTGTCGGCCACCTCGGTCCCGATCTGCTCGGAACCGACTGGGACGCTGATGTCGCGATCGCAAATCTGGCCTCGGACCCCGCCCGGCCGATAGGTCTGGCGCTGCTCGATCAGCGGGTGCTGGCCGGCATCGGCAACGTATTCCGTTGTGAGATGTGCTTTCTGCGGCGCACCCATCCACTGGTGCCGGTCGCCGAATCAGGTGATCTGCGCGAATGGGTCGACCTGGCGAAAAAGGTTTTGGAGTTCAACCGCAATCGTTCGATCCGGGTCACCAACGTCGACCGTCCCGGCGAACGGACCTGGGTCTACGGCCGGGCGAAGCGTCCCTGTCGGCGATGTGGGACCACCATCAGATCAGGGGAACTCGGCGGGGGCCCGGACCTCGAGAGGGTCATCTACTGGTGTCCGTCGTGTCAGCCGTCGCCGTGACCAGATTCTCCGCGATGGACGTGACGATCGGATCCGGCTCGGCCCGCCGCGCCGCGCGAGCGCGCCCGATGGCCACGGCTCCCGCGATGGCCACCAGGCACAGGACATACAGGCTGTAGCCGATGGCGGTCGGCCGCAATCCGAAGTGTCCGACCGCGATTCCGCCTGCCACTGCAGGCAGACTGAATCCGATGTAGCTGACCACGAACAGGGTGGAGAAGACCTGGCCGCGTTGCGCGGGATCGGTGGCGGCGATCAGCGCCGCCATGACGCCGGCAAAGGTCGCTCCGAATCCGAAGCCGGCAGTCGCCGAACCGACCAGGTAGATCGGCAAGGTCGCCGACATCGTTCCGGCCAAATTGATGATCAGTCCGGCGCCGAGTGAACTCAGCCCGACCCCGAGTTTGAGGTTTGCCGACCAGGTCGATGTCACCGCGGACGCGATGGCACCCGAGGTGAAGAACGTTCCGAGGATCAGTCCGGTGATCATGTGGTTGTCGACCCCGAAGATGCGCAGCACGATCGACGATCCCAGCGAGAGCGTCAATCCGCCCAGCGACCAGGTGGCCAGACAACCGAAGGCGGCCATCGCGAAGACACCGCGGACCGACCGTGGCAGGCCGGCGCTCGGACGCAGGACCCGCCATAGATGCCGGCGGGAAGTGAACCCGGTGCGGGTGGAGGTCTCGGGGATGAACATGATGCACCCGGCCGCCAGGACGAACGCGGCGATCAAGATCAGGAACACCAGTTCGCGCGGCATCGGGGCATATTCGATGAGGCCACCCGCCGCGATCGCGCCGGAGGCCAACCCGCCCAGCATCGCGGCCGAGTTGGTCAGGGAGCCGACGCGCGCGCTCGGTTGCTGATCGACCAGCGCGGCACTGAGCGTTCCGGTCAGGGCGCCGGCGGCCAGGCCTTGCAGCACGCGGGCACCGAGCAGCATCGGGACGCCGTCGGCCACGACGAACATCACCATGGAGGCAACGATCAGGGCCAGTCCGCCGAACAGCACCGGGCGCCGCCCGACGTGGTCGGACAGCGACCCCACGGTGAGGAGGCCGACCAGCAGAGCGATCACGTACGCCGCGAAGATGACGGTCAGGGTGAACGAGGAGAACCCCCACAGATCCTGATAGATCGGGTACAGGGGAGACGGCGCCGACGACGAGAACATCATTGCGGCAGTGGTCGCCGCGATCACCGTGAACGCCGAGACCTGACCGAACTGTCGGGGTGCCATTCCAGTACTCAATCATCTCGACGCCGGAGTCATTCCTGAGCTCTGCGATAAAACAGACTGTTCATTTTTGTGGGCAATTCGGCGCGCAAACGCTTGATGTGGGTCACACAACGGGCGGTTGGACGCCGAAGGACACATGGCACGAGCTGCAGACCTTGCACTCGCATCCCTAGAGTGCTAAAACGAAACCTGGCACTCACCAACCGTGAGTGCTAGGTCGGAACGGTGAGACCGGTCCCAATGACACGACCGGTCGTCCGTCGCGGGCACCGAACCCGACTAAAGAACTTCCAGTGTCACCCCCTATCGGAGGATCACTTCGTAATGGCCAAGATCATCGCGTTTGACGAAGAGGCCCGCCGCGGCCTCGAGCGGGGCCTGAATGCCCTCGCTGACACCGTAAAGGTGACGTTGGGACCCAAGGGTCGCAACGTCGTGCTCGAAAAGAAGTGGGGCGCCCCCACGATCACCAACGATGGTGTCTCCATCGCCAAGGAGATCGAGCTCGAGGATCCCTACGAGAAGATCGGCGCCGAGCTGGTCAAAGAGGTTGCCAAGAAGACCGACGACGTCGCTGGCGACGGCACCACCACCGCCACCGTCCTGGCTCAGGCACTCGTCCGCGAAGGTCTGCGCAACGTCGCTGCCGGCGCGAACCCGCTCGGCCTCAAGCGCGGCATCGAGAAGGCTGTCGAAGCCGTCACCGAGTCGCTGCTGAAGTCCGCCAAGGAGATCGATACCAAGGAGCAGATCGCTGCCACCGCCGGTATCTCCGCAGGCGACCCGGCCATCGGTGACCTCATTGCCGAGGCCATGGACAAGGTCGGCAAAGAAGGCGTCATCACCGTCGAGGAGTCGAACACCTTCGGCCTGCAGCTCGAACTGACTGAGGGCATGCGCTTCGACAAGGGCTACATCTCGGGCTACTTCGTCACCGACGCAGACCGTCAGGAAGCCGTCCTCGAAGATCCGTACATCCTGCTGGTCTCCGGCAAGGTTGCGACCGTCAAGGACCTGCTGCCGCTGCTGGAGAAGGTCATCCAGGCCGGCAAGCCGCTGCTGATCATCGCCGAGGACGTCGAAGGCGAAGCCCTCTCGACCCTGGTCGTCAACAAGATCCGTGGCACCTTCAAGTCCGTCGCCGTCAAGGCTCCGGGCTTCGGTGACCGTCGCAAGGCCATGCTGGCCGACATCGCCATCCTCACCGGTGGCGAGGTCATCAGCGAAGAGGTCGGACTGTCCCTCGAGGGCGCCGGCGTCGAGCTGCTGGGCACCGCACGCAAGGTTGTCGTCACCAAGGACGAGACCACCATCGTCGAAGGCGCGGGAGACCCCGAGGCCATCGCCGGTCGCGTGTCGCAGATCCGTGCCGAGATCGAGAACAGTGACTCCGATTACGACCGTGAGAAGCTGCAGGAACGTCTGGCCAAGCTGGCCGGTGGCGTTGCTGTCATCAAGGCCGGCGCTGCCACCGAGGTCGAGCTCAAGGAGCGCAAGCACCGCATCGAAGATGCCGTGCGTAACGCCAAGGCTGCTGTCGAAGAGGGCATCGTCGCCGGCGGCGGCGTGGCCCTGCTGCAGTCCGAGTCGGCCATCGACTCGCTGAGCCTGGAAGGCGATGAGGCCACTGGCGCCAACATCGTCCGCGTCGCTCTGGAGGCTCCGGCCAAGCAGATCGCCATCAACGCCGGCCTCGAGCCCGGTGTTGTCGCCGACAAGATCCGTCACAGCCCGCTGGGAACCGGCCTCAACGCCGCCACCGGCGTGTACGAGGATCTGCTGGCCCGTGGCATCAACGACCCGGTGAAGGTCACCCGCTCGGCGCTGCAGAACGCAGCCTCGATCGCGGCTCTGTTCCTCACCACCGAGGCCGTCGTTGCCGACAAGCCCGAGAAGAACAACGCACCGGCCATGCCGGGCGGCGACGAGATGGGTGGCATGGGCTTCTAGTCCACGCTTCCTGGCTCTACCGTTCTCCACTGAACCCGGTCACCATCTGGTGGCCGGGTTCAGTGCTGTCGTGGCTCAGGTGCCGAATCGTGAGTTGAGTGAAAACGGTAACGAGCTTCCTCGGCGAGAGATATGGTGCCGAGCACCAGTAGTGGATTTCCTTGAGGGAGTGTGATGTTGAGCAAGGTGCCGCCGGCGAGCCCGCAGCTGGCACCGCGCGATGCCGAGTTCGTCTACAACGAGAGTGATACGCACGCAGGGCATCTCATGGTCAGTTATTTCTTCGACGCCGATCAAGGATCCTGCGCGGAGGTCACCGAAGAGCAGGCCGTCGCCTGGATCACCGCTCGGCTCGGATATGCCGGCCTGTTCACCACGCGAATACAGCGGACTCCATATGATCTCGACTATCCCCGGTGGGTACCGGCCGGCCGGCCCGACATGGGCCATCACGTGACCGTGCAGCACGTCAGCGCCGGGGGTTGGGAGCCGGTCCGTTCCTATCTGGGGCGGCTGCTCGCGCGGAAACTCGATATGACCAGGCCGCCGTGGGAAATGCATGTGTTGTGCGGCGTACACGGCCTCGATGATCTGCCCGGCCGGTACACCGTGGTCACGCTCAAGATCCATCACAGTGCGGCGGACGGACTCGCCACCAGGGAGCTGACCCAGGCGTTGTTCTCGACGTCCCTCGCGCCTGCTGGGCGGGCGGATACGCCACCGATGACCCGGACGGCGCAGCTGTCCCGAGGCCTGGTCTCGTTCCCCGGTAAGTCATTTCGATTCCTGCAGGGGCTCTCGACGACCCGCCGCGCGGGAGTGGAGGTCGCGGAAGCCGAGCAGTCCGGCGAGATCGTTTCAATTCGAGACGATTTGGCGGCGACCAGGTTCAATCGCTCTCTGCAGGGCGAGGTTTCCGTCGATTTCATGACGCTGACGATGGACGAGGCAAAGGCGATACAGGCCGCGGTACCGGGCGCAAGTTTGAACGATGTCTACCTCACCATCGTGGCTGGCGCATTGGTCGCGTACCTCGACAGCTGCGGAGAAGAACCCAGGGATCCGCTGTGCGCCATGGTTCCCCGGTCGATGCGTCGTATCGAGCACTGGGAGTCGGCAAACCAGCTGGCGATCCTGACGGTCGACCTCAACGTCGATGAGCCGGATCCATTGGTCCGGCTGCGCAAGATCGCCTCTGCTGCATCGGCAGCGAAGACGCGCAGTGAGCATCCCGCTGTGCGGGCCAAGAGCAAGCGGGTGGAGACAGCACCGGCATGGCTGCTGCGACTCACCGGGTTTGCGGTTCGGCACTATCCGCATGATTCTGATCGCGGCCGTCAGTCGCACACGACGGTCAGTAATATCCCGGTGACGGTAGATGGTTGTACATTCGCCGGATCCCCGGCCGTGGCGATTCTCGGTGGGCAACCACCGGTTGATGGCGACGCGCTTCGCCACTATCTCCTCGCCGCCGGCGATGGGAAGTTGATCATCAACTTCTTCAGCTCGTCTGCGGCCATGCCGGATCCGGATACTTATGTGCGCCTTCTTCGAACAAGTCTTGCAGACCTTTCGGACGCGGCGGCGGTCAGCGTGAATTGAGCGCGTATTCATCGAAGTTGACTCCCGATGTCTGACGACGATTCTGGCGGTCTGTATTGGTTGGGAAGGCTCCCATGTTTTCGTCCCCGCATTGCGTTCGAACCCAGAATTTGATGGTGACCTTCAAGCTCAAAAATACTGTGCCGCAGGGGATGCGAAAAATTCGAGAAGAGAATTCCGCATTTCGGTCCAATTTCGGGAACGTGACGATAATGTGTCCTACACATCACAGGGAAGCCCGAATGTGATGTACCTCCCCATTCGAGTGGTCGTTGGCCTCTTGTGTAGAGCCCTGCCGACTTCTCGGTTATCAGCAAGAAAGTAGGCGCAACACATGGGATCTATCGAAGCATTCTTCCTGGCCGGCGGCGAAACCCTTCTGCCGAACATCATCACCATCATGTTGGGGTTGGACAACCTGCTCGGTAACTTCGTCGGATCGGTTGCCGGCTGACGGTGACCGCCGGTTGAACATCCTCTCTATGGCTACAGAAACTAGAAAAAGGAGATTGAAATGGGCAGTGTTGGTGACGTCGTCGGAACAATTGCTGGAACGATCCTTGTGCCGGTAACCGATTTGGCGGTTCGCGGACTCGAGGCTCTCGCTGCGCTGAGCGGCGGAACAGTCAAGGTTCCCAAGTAGATTGACGCCTGCCGTGGCCCGCACCGACTGGTGTGGGCCATGGCTGCGTGTTTGCGGTTCTCCAAGTGTTCAACCGACAGGCCGTGTCGGGCGTTGAAAGTGGGTGGGTGGTGGCGGTGAGTCGGTTGTTGTTTCGTCGTGGTGTTACGACGCTGTTGATGGCCGTTGCAACGGTTTTGATGACCATGCCGGTGCAGGCCGCCGCTGATCCGGCTCGCGGCGGAGGGCTTGACGTGGCCGAAGCTGTTGTGGTGCAGCGGGACGTACCAAACGAGCGCACACTCCAACTTGCTGTGTTCAGCCCGGCGATGGGCCGCGATATTCCGGTGACTGTTTTGTTGCCGGCAGATCGCAGCCGCCCACGCGGGACTCTGTACCTCCTCGATGGCAACTCCGGCCAGGTGGAATCGAACAGTTGGTCGGCCGCGGACAAGGGGAACGCCGCGGCACTGTTCGCCGATGAGAACATCAATGTGGTTCTGCCGGTGGGGGGTACCGGAACTCTCTACACCGACTGGATCGACGAACATCCCGAATTCGGTGTCGTGAAATGGGAAACGTTCCTGACCAAGGAGCTGCCGCAGGCGTTGGAGCCGTACCTCGGTGCGAATGGGGACCGGGCGATCGGCGGGATATCCAGCGGCGCACAGGGTGCGGTGATGCTCGCGCAGCGGAACCCCGGTTTTTATAGAGCGGTGGCGGCCTACAGCGGGTGCTACTTCACCGAAGGGGTTGTGGGTACGACCCTCACCGACCTGACGGTGATCGGTTCGGGTGGGTCATCGCAGCTGATGTGGGGACCGCAGGGCAGCCCACAGTGGAAGGCTCATGACATTTTCGCCAATGCGGCTCGACTGCAAGGCACGTCGGTCTATTTGTCGTCGGGCAGCGGTCTCCCCGGTCCGGGTGAAGGTATTCCGATGCCACCGACCGCGATGGCCCTCGAGTTCGGCTCGAATCTGTGCACCGACCAGCTCACTGATGCGCTGCGCGCCAAGGGGGTGCCGGTGTCCCGCAATGCGCAACCGGTCGGCATGCACCTGTGGCCGTTCTGGCGCAGCGAATTGATCCAGTCGATGCCGACACTGCGAGCTGCGCTCGGCGGCTCGTGAGGGGGAATGGCTTGCACGCAGAGGTTGTTGAACGTTGAATGTCCAACCCCATCACTGTCGACATCTGGTCCGACATCGCCTGCCCCTGGTGCTACATCGGTAAACGAAAGTTCGAGGCCGGACTGGCGGAGTTCGCTGGTCGCGATGACGTCGAAGTGACCTACCGCAGCTATGAGTTGTCCCCGGATACCCCGGAAGATTTTTCCGGGTCCTCTGTCGACTACCTGGTCCAGAAAAAGGGGATGCCAGCTGATCAGGTGGGGCAGATGCTCGACAACGTCAGCGGGATCGCCGCCGAGGTGGGCCTCCACGTCGACTTCGATACGGTGCTGCAGACCAAAACCCTCAAAGCTCATCAGGTGCTGCACCACGCCAGAGCACAGGGCAAGCAACTCGAATGCGCCGAGCGGCTGTTCAAGGCGTACTTCGAGGAGGGCCGTCACGTGGGCCGTAGCGAGGAACTTGCCGACCTCGCCGCCGATGTGGGACTCGACCGGGAAGCGGTGATGGCGGTCCTGGAATCAGGTGAATACGCCACCGCGGTGGACGCCGACATCAATCAGGCTCGCGCTTACGGCATCACGGGCGTGCCGTTCTTTGTGATCAACGGGAAGTACGCCATTTCGGGAGCGCAATCGTCCGAGACGTTCACCGGTGTGCTCGACAAAGTCCGGGCCGAGGAGTCCAGCAATGTCTGATCCGTCGCTCAGCCCGTTCGACCTCATCGGTGACCCCGAGGCCGGCACGTGTGTGGACGGGACGTGTGTCGTACCCACGGCTACGTCGGCAGGGGACAGAAATCGGCTGAACGGTCCCCCGGGCGATACCCCGGCTCCTGCTTGACCCGGGTATCTAAATCGAAGCCTGCGGGCTGAAACCCCGACCTGCCGATTGACTACCCGGCTAACGGAGCCGCAAACCTTTAGCCGCGATCACTAAACTCGACCGGGGCGCTCGGGCCTTCGAACGCTGCACGTGAGGCCCCTACTCAGTGACACCAAATGGCAATGGATGGTCTTGCTCCACCAGTCGGGCCGCTACGTCTGCGACTCGGATGTTCGCGTCCTGCGAGAGCTTGCGTAGGAGCGCGAAGGCCTCCACCGCATGGAGGTTATAGCGTTCCATGATGATGCCCTTGGCCTGGCCGATGATGTCTCGGGAAGCCAGTGCGCTGCGGAACTGATTGCCCTTGCGGGCGGCGCCCAACGCGATGGCAGCGTGGGTGGCGAGGTCGACTGCGAGGTCTTCGGTGTCGGTGTCGAATGCATCGGCAACCTCGGCGTAGAGAGTGAGGGCCCCGAGTTCGTGCCCCTTGGTGTAAAGCTGAAGCGACAGGACCGATCGAATCGGCGTCTGTTCGTACAGCGCCGGCATCAGTTTCGGCCATCGCTGTTCCGTCTCGACGTCGTTGATCCGAACTGTGTACTGGTCCCAGATCGTATCGAGCCCGGGGCCTTCACCGTGCTCGTGCTGCAAGGCGTCGGCCTGCGCGGGAACCGGACCACTGGTCAAAACTGTTTCGAGAATTCCTTCGCGTCCGGGGCCGGGCTTTTTGATCAAGGTGATCCCGGCGTGGGCAACAGTCGGTAGCAGCGCCACGGAGGCCTCGGTAACATCCTTGAGCACCTGTTCAGCGGTCAACTGTTGATCGCGTGACCCATGCAACTCGCGGGCCATTTGCGCGATCTGGTCGTGTATGCCGGACTCGAGATCATTTTGTGGACTGTCCATCTGCTCGCTCCATTGCGCATTTCGCCGGGGTGGTCAAAATCAGTCGGCAGGCCCTGATCCAAACGTATCCGTCGCCGCACGGCGCCGGATACTGTGAAGCCGAGGACGTGGGTGCCCCCTCGGTCTGGAGGACCTCCACGTCACCATTTGTCAGCGATCACAGGGTGAACGCTTGGAGCTGGGCGATACTCCGAAGAGAATCCTACAGCCAGCCCGCCGTCGACAGCCCACGCGCCATTGTCGGCGACGTGTGCGCAATGCCCCTTGATCAGTGATCGGGGGACCGGACCACGGTGAAGGTGATGCGGGTCCGCAACCGAAAGCCCAGGTGTTTGTACAACTCGATGGCGTTGGTGTTCTCGGCCGCCGCGTGTAGGAACGGTGTCTCACCCCGCGCGTAGATCCCGTCGGCGACAGCGAGGACCAGCCGGGTGGCCAGGCCTTCGCCACGGAAGTCGGCGTCGGTACATACCGCGCTGATTTCGGTCCATCCGGGTGGATGGAGGCGCTCGCCGGCCATGGCGATGAGCCGGCCCTCGCGACGGATCCCGAGATATGTTCCGAGTCGGTATGTTTCGGGGCTGAAAGGCCCGGGCTTGGTGCGGTCGATCAACGCGAGCATGTCAGGAACGTCGTCCGCGCCGAGTCGAACGGCGCCGGGTTCGGGCCGTGGCTTCAGCGTCTCGGTGGCAACCATCTGGACGCCCGGGCCGCTCATGACGATCTCCCAGCCGTCGGGCAGATCGGTCACGTCGACAGGCAGTGCAACTTCTTGTCCGGGGCCGATCAGATCGGCGAGATCGGTCCACGTCTGCGCATCGCCCAGATCACCGACCCCGACGAACGGCGAGATCGTCGGGAGGTATCGCCGCGCGCGGGTGGTGCCCTCGCTCAGATGCAGATGGGCTCCTATCAGGCTCTCCCACATGGCATTATCGAGTACACCGGTGTCCGGTGTGGTCTGAGCTGTCACCGGCTGAACCATTCTTTCGCTATGAGTTCGTACGAGCGCACCCGCGCCGCGTAGTCGTGCGTGATGGTCGTGATCGAGAGCTCGGCGGCTCCGGTGGCGTCCCGCAGGACCTCGAGTTTGTCGGCAACGGTGGACGGCGATCCGACGAATTGCGTCAGCACCCGGTCGCGGACCAGTTCGCGGTCGTCGTCGGTCCATTCCAGCGCAGCTGCCTGCGCCGGACTCGGGTACGGGATCGCGCCTTCGCCGCGCCGGATGCTGCGGACCCAAGGTGCATATCCGCTCGCCAATTCGGCTGCTTCGTCATCGGTTTCGGCGATGACCGCATCCACCGATACCGCCACATACGGTTCCGGGACGTCCGCGGACGGTTGGAATGCTGCCCGGTAGGCGTCGACCGCGTCGATGACCGTGCTCGGGCTGTGGTGATAACTGGCAACAAAGCGCAGCCCCTTCGACCCTGCGACGGCAGCGCTGGATCCACCGGAGGCGCCGAGGATCCAGACCTGCACGTCGGCACCAGCTCCCGGGGTGGCGTGAGCGGGAAGCCCATGTGGACTGACATATGTGTCGTCGAGGAGGGCAAGAACGGTGGAGATCTGCTCGTCATAGCTCGGGGCGTACGCGCCGGGTTGCTGGAGCAGGTCGAGTAGGTGAGTGATGGACTTACTCGCAAACGCGCCGGCGATGTTGTAGATCTTGGGCAGGAGCAGACCGTTGGGGGTGTATGTGTCTTCGGTGTGGGCCGCTCCGCCGCGGGCGGACAAATAGTTTTTTGCTGCGACTTCGGTCACCGATTCCGATCCCGTGGTCGTCTCCGGGGCGGGGCGAGAAATGGATCGTCCGATACCGAGGTCGAGGCGACCCGGGTACAGCGTGTTGATCAGGCCGAACTCCTCAACCGTCGCGAGCGGCGTCCGATGACCGAATTGCACTCCGGCCGAACCCAACCGGATGGTCGAGGTGGAACCTGCGATCAGTGCGATCTCGACGGCGGGTGATGAACCGAGGACCCCCGGATTCGTATGGTGTTCGGCGAACCAATAGCGGGTATATCCGAACTGTTCGGCGCGCTGGACCAGGTCGATGGTGTTGCGCATTGCGGTGGTGTTGTCCGACCCGCTGGGACGGGGCAGAAGGTCGAGTACCGACAGGGGGATGGGCGATGCCATTTCGAACTCCTAGTGAGCTGCTGCGGACGACGTGATCGGCGACTGCCATTCATCGGCTATGGCGTCCGATGCGCCGAAGGATGCGAAATCGGTGGTGGCGCGAAATGCATCCAATGAGTACAGATCTCGGGCATAGCGCCACAGATTCGGGAAGTCGATGAGACGCCTGGTACCGGCCCTGGCCGCCGCAGCATCGTGCCGAACCAGCGTCACCCAGAGCCGGACGTCGGCGAGGGTGACGTTGTCGCCGAGGAGGTATCGATTTTCGGAGAGCCGGCTGTCGAGTTCTGAATATGCCTGATACACCGTGGCCGCGGCTTCCTCGGCAACCGAACCGGTTCCGGTGGCCACGTGTGCGGCGCTGTTGACCGTGGCTCGCAACCAGACTTCCAACTCGTCGATCTGCGGGCGCAGATCCTCTGGGTAGAGGTCGAACTCACCGGTGATCTGACGGCGATACTGCGACGCGAGATCGGCGTCGAGTGTGTCGAACGTGTTGCTCACCACCTGCTTCGTCTCGCGGTCCCACAGGGTGGGGACCGACACGTGGCCGTCGAAGCCGGGTTCGGTGGCCTCATAGGCATCGCGCAACAGGGTGAAGCCGTTCACCGGGTCGGGGCCGTGGGTCTCGCGGAATGCCCACCCGCGGGCATCGCGCGCACCGTCGACGTAGCTGACACTGATCACATCGGTGAGGCCGGCCAGCTCGATGACCAGCGTGACCCGCTGAGCCCACGGGCAGAACCAACCGGAATAGACGTGATAGCGATCAGCCACGGCCGGGTAGGGCGTGGATCCGTCGCCGCTGATACGTCCGGCGAATCGATACACCGGTCGGGTGTCGTCCGGTTCGCGAGTGATCGTGTACTCACCGTAGGTCTCGGTATCGGCTGGACTGGCGAATCTCGACATGGCTAGACAACCTTTTCTGCGGAGTGGGAGCGGAAAGAGAACAGCTCGGGGGCATCTTTGTCGGCGGTGAGGTCGGCGAGGAGGCGGCCGATGGCGGGCACGAACTTGAAGCCGTGTCCGGAGAATCCGGCGGCGACCGCAACCGGACCGCGGCGGTCGATGACGAAGTTGGAGTCGGGTGTGGTGGCGTACGTGCAGCTGATCGGGGTCAGTGCGTCGGCATCGACGCCGGGCACCCAATGGCGGACGTATTCCTGCAAGGCCTTGAGTTGCCGTGGTTCCGCCGTGAAATCGCGGTGGTCGGGGTCAACGACCGGTCCGGTTCCATGGAACCCGACCTTGACGCCTTCGGCACCCGAGGACAGGCCGTACACACCACCGAATTCGGGTGCGTTCGGTCCGTCCGGGTCGTGCAGGATCCCGAAGCTGGGCCACTCGGCGTCCTGGTCACGCGGTACAAAGTGTGCAGGTTGCTCTTGAGTGACGGTGATCTGTGGCAGCGGCACGATGCCCGACAACAGCTTCGTCGCCCAGGCGCCGGCCGCCACCACCACACGTCGGGCCACGTACTCCTGGTCATCGGTGCGTACGGTGACCGAGTTGTCGTCTGTGACGTCGATCGAGATCACCTGCGATTCGTGTCGAACCTCTGCGCCGAGGGCTGCTGCGCTGCGTTGTAGCGCGCTGACAGCGTTGTCCGCATGTAGTCGTCCGCTGTTGGGGTAATACAACGCGCGGCCGTCGAATCTGATTCCGGGCCAGCGCTGCGAGGCCTCGTCGGGCTCGAGCCACTGATGGACGAGTCCGAGGTGGGCGAGGGTATCGGAGATGGCGGTCAGACGGTGTGTCCATCCTTGGTCGACGCCACCGGTGATGGTGAGCAGCTCTGACCCGGACTCCTGTTCGAGTTCCGCCCACAGCGTTTCGGCCTCGCGGGCCAGCTCTACGTAGGGGCGCTCGGCGTAGGAGGTGCGAAAGATCCGTGACGCTCCGTGGGACGCGCCGTTGCGGTGTCCGGGTGAAAAGCGTTCCAGCAAAACGGTCTCGGTGCCTCGCCGGGCGAGTTGCCAGGCGGCGGCCGAACCCATCGCCCCGCCACCGACGACGACGGTGTCGACCCTTGTCACGCTCATGTGGATCGACCTGCTCCCGCGTGTTCGTGTCGCTGTTCGAGAGCAGGTACCGCGATGAGCAGGGTGTGGTGGTCAGGGGGACTGTCGACGATCTGCTCCTTGTTGGATCGAAGCCTGTCGGACCACACGGACATCAGGTGCACTCCTGGTAAGTGGGTGCGGTGCTGACCACGCAGCGAGCAGCACGGCGGATGTGAATGATCATCGAACTCCTGGAGATATCCTCGGGCTCAGATGCCTGAACCCCGCGCTTGCCCCATGCCGGTGAAGGCTGGGACCGTGTCTTTGATCCAGGGCACCCCGCCGCGGTGGAGGGTTGCCGACCAGCAAGCTGGAACTTGGCGCTGATACTCGTTGACACAGGGCAGCTGTTGTCCACCAAGCGAATCCGGGCATCGTGGGGGCATGCCCGGGTCGGAGGATTTCAACTGTTGGACAGAACCATACGCACGCTCCTGCCCAAATCCGAAGGATGCGCGGAGTTCCGATCGCCGAGAAGTTAAAGGAAAATGGGTATGGACGACGCCGAAGAAGTCTGTTAGCGTCGTCGTCGGTCACGAGTACCAGCGCACAGCCCCGGCTTGCTGGTCAGCAACCCTCCATCGCGGCGGGGTGCTCCGGGTGAAGACCTGGCCTGTTCGAACCCGAACAGGCAAGCGCGGACCTCCCACGTCCGAGTTCGAACTGCCGCATCGGCAGGGTTCGAACTGGCGGCGCGTGTGGAATCCCTGACACCGGAGGGTGTGAGCAATGAGCACTGCAACACTGGGACAATCCTTGGAAGCCCTTGCAGCGATTGAGGGTTCGGATACCCGAGCGCCACTGAGTGATGGCTCGACCACGCGATACGTCAACTTCGACTACGCGGCGAGTGCGCCGGCTCTGTGCAGCGTCGTCGAGCGGATCACGCAACTCCTGCCGACGTATTCGAGCGTCCACCGCGGGGCCGGTTACGCGTCGCAGGTCACCACCCAGGCATACGAGAGCGCCCGCGCGCAGGTCGCGGAGTTCGTCGGCGCCGGGCAGCAGCACAGCCTGATCTTCACCCGGAACACCACCGATTCCCTGAACCTCCTGGCCGGCTGCGTGCCGGGCAAGGTCGTCGTCCTCGACCTGGAACATCATTCAAATCTGTTGCCGTGGAGTGATGTTCACGTGGTCCGGACCGCGAATACACTCACTGCGACGATCAGCCGGGTGGAGACCGCCCTCAAGGACACCGGCGCGGTGCTGCTGGCGGTCACCGGCGCGTCCAACGTCACCGGTGAGATCCTGCCGATCGATGAATTGGCTGATCTCGCGCACCGCAATGGTGCCCGAATTGCCGTCGACGGAGCGCAGCTGGTACCGCATCGCCGGATCGACATCACCGCCGCCTGCATCGACTACCTGGCGTTCTCCGGACACAAGACCTATGCGCCATTCGGCTCGGGAGTGCTTGTCGGGCTGCGGGATTGGCTTGACGTCGCCGAACCATACCTGGCCGGTGGTGGTGCCGTTCTGAACGTCACCGAGCAGGACGTGACGTGGGCGCGGTCGCCCGCCCGTCATGAGGGCGGCTCACCCAACGTCCTGGGTGCGGCCGCGCTCGCGGCGGCCTGCGTCGAGATCGCGTCCCTCGGTGATGCCGTGGTTTCCCATGAAACCGCGCTCACGGAACAGTTGCGCAACGGCCTGGCACAGATCCCGGGCGTGCACCCCCTGAAGATCTTCACCGACAGCACCGACGCCGTTGGCGTTGTCAGCTTTGTCGTCGACGGGCATCGGGCCGCTGAGGTGGCAGCCCATCTGTCGGCCGAGCACGGCATCGGTGTGCGCGATGGACGATTCTGCGCCCACCCGCTTCTCGATCGCCTGGGCCACGGTTCCGGGGCGGTGCGCGCCAGCCTCGGCCTGGGTTCGACCTCCGAGGACGTCGACCTTCTGCTGGCCGCCCTCCGCGCCCTCTAAACCCCGGATGGGGGGACACTCAGCGCCAAGAGCGCGGTGTCGTCTTCGAGGCCGGCACCGAAAGTGTCGAGCAATGCCCCCAAGTCCTCGATGATCTGGCCTGCCGACGTCGGCGTGTGTGCCGACGCGAACTCGAGCAGCGCACCGTTGTCGTCGTACCGCTCGGGACCCGGTCCGGTCCGCGCCTCGGTGAGCCCATCGGTGTAGAGGACGAGGGTGTCGCCGGCATCGAGATGGATCCGCGTCGAGACGAACCGGGGATCGCGCAGGATGCCGACCAATTGCCCGCCCTCGGTACTCACGTACTGCGCCTGACCGGCGGCGCTGAGCAGCAGTGCGGGTGGGTGCCCACCACTGGCGAGGTGGACGTCGAAACCGTTGTCGCGGCGGGTGAGCACCCCGAAGATCACTGTGCAGAACCGTGGTTCGTCACCATGGTGATTGGCATGCAACACCGTGTGGAGGTTGTGTAACACCGCAATCGGGTCGTCGTCGTACACCGCCGCGGCGCGCAGCGTGTAGCGGGTCAGCGAGGTCACCGCCGCCGCGGTGGCCCCTTTGCCACACACGTCGCCGAGGAAGAACCCCCACTTGTGCGCCGACAGGGCGAACAGGTCGTAGAAGTCGCCGCCGACATCGTCGATCGACGCAGCGTGGTAGTGGGCCGCGGCCTCCATGCCATCGGGAGGTCGCAACGACGGTGGAAGCAGCGAGCGCTGAAGTGTCGAGGCGAGCAGCTGTATGCGCGCATGTTCTTCTTCGGCATGGCGCCGCGCCTCGAGCAACTGCTTCTCGTATGCGCGGCGGTCACGTGCGTCCTGTGCGGTGATGCGGATGAGCACGGCGGTTCCATCGGCGCCGATCTTCACGTTCGCGGTGACGAATACGGGCAGTCGTCGGCCGTCGGCCGCGACGAGGTCGACGGTGATTCCGTTCAGTACCCCTTCGAGCTGCAGCAGCGGTGCGAAGTGGGTTTCGTAGTGGATCCTCCCGCCTGCGGTGAGCAGATCGCTGAAGGGTTTGCCCAACAATGACGCTCGGTCCTGCCCGAGCCACACCGTCAGAGTGGTGTTGACCTTTGCGATGCACCCGTCCGGCCACGTCGACAGATACCCGCACGGCGCGTTCTCGTACAGGTCTTCCAGACTCTCTTGGAGTACGTCCGGTGACCTGATATCACTGTGGTCCGTGCTCATCGACGGCCATCGACGAAGGCCGCGATGGCCTCGGCGGTGGGCACGGGGTTGCTGAGCTGGGGGCAGTGGCCGCTGGCGTCGAGCGTGACGAGTTCGCTGCCCTCGATCTGATCATGCACGTACGCGCCGACGTGCCGGGGCGCCAGAGAATCGCGCTCACATTCGATCACGAGGGTGGGCACGGTGACGCGTGCGAGATCGGTCCGGTTGTCGGACAGGAAGGTGGCGCGGGCGAACACCAGCGCCTTCTCCGGGTCGGTTCGACAGAACGATTCGGTCAACTCGCCGCCGAGCGCGGGTCGATCCGGGTTACCGACGATGTTCGGCGCCATCGACGCCGACCAGCCGAGATAATTGCTCTCGAGAGACTCGAGAAGTTCGTCGATGTCCCCACGCGTGAAGCCACCCCGATATCCATCGGATTCGTCGTCGACATAGCGCGGTGAGGGGGTCAGCAACACCAGCTTGGCGAACCGGTCGGGTTCTTTGGCCACAGCGAGGACACCGATCATCGACGCGACCGAGTGACCGACGAACACCACGTCGCGTAGATCCAGTTCGACGACGATGTCGAGCACATCCTGCGCATAGGTCTCGAGGTTCGAATACCCTTCAGCGTCCCACGCGGCCGGATCGGAGGCGCCGGCGCCGACGTGGTCGAACAGCACCACCCGATGGTCCGGAACCAATCGCTCGGTCACCCGAAACCATAGGTTCTGGTCGCATCCGAATCCGTGGGCCAACATGATCGTCGGCCCGTCTTCGCGCCCGACGATATTGACGTTGTTCTTCGCGCGCACATTCACGTGCTCATCCTCGCACCTGATGTGCAATCCCGTGGGCGGGCCGTGCCCGAACATGATCGGCGCGCAGCCACCTCCGTCCGCCGCGGTCAGTGTCGCGCGGCCGAGGCAGTGAATGCGCAAGGCCTCGTGCAGCTGAGTTGGTCCGGCGAGATGGTCATCACGGTGCCGTCAGTAGATGTTCGAAGGACGGACCATGCCATCGGCGAGGTCGCCGAATCCGGGAGCGACGATGGCACCGGGATTCTGGATGACCTCTTCGACGACCAGGGTCTCGGTGGTCAGGAGCAGCGCCGCGATCGACGCGGCGCTCTGCAGTGCCGAGCGGGTCACCTTGAGCGGGTCGATGATCCCGGCGGTGAACATGTCGCCATAGGTGTCGGTCACCGCGTTGAAGCCGTGCCCTTCCGGAAGGTCGGCGACCCGCTGCACCGCCTCGTCACCGTCGTAGCCGGCGTTGATCGAGATCCAGCGAAGTGGTTCTTCCACTGCGCGCCGGACGATTTCGCGGCCCTCGGCGGCGTCGCCGGTGAGCTCGAGGAGATCGAGTGTGGCCTGCGCCTGGATCAGGGCGGTGCCACCACCGGCGACGATCCCTTCCTCCATCGCGGCCCGGGTTGCCGACAGCGAATCCTCGACGCGATGCTGCTTCTCTTTGAGTTCGACGCCGGTGGCCGCGCCGACATGGATCATCGCGACCCGGCCGGACAACCTGGCGATCCGCAACTGCAGGTTGTCCTGGTCGTGTTCGTTCTCGGTTCGGTCCAGCTCTTGTTCGAGTTGATGGATGCGGGCCCGGACCTCGGCCATGTCACCGCCTCCGTCGACCATCGTTGTCGACAGTTCGGTCACGGTGATCTTCTTCGCCCGGCCGAGGTGTTCGAGACGGACGTCGGCCAGGGACAGGCCCGAGTCGGCACTGACCACCCGGCCACCCAAAATGGCTGCGAAGTCCTCCAACTCGGCAACCCGTCGATGGCCGAAGCCGGGAGCCCGCACGACCACCGAGCGGAACGTGTCGTGCATGTTGTTGGTGATCAGCATCGACAGCGCCGGACCATCCATGTTCTCGCACAGGATCAACAGCGGCCGCTTGCTGCGCTGCACCTGCTCGAGCACCGGCATCAGGGTCTGCACCGTGGTGATCTTCTGATTGGTGAGCAACACGTAGGCGTCGTCGAGCTGTGACTCCATCCGATCCTTGTCGGTGACGAAGTAGGGGGAGATGTAGCCGTGGTCGAACTCCACACCGTCGACGTACGACAGCCCGAGACCGAACTGCGGCCACTCCTCGACGCTGACCACACCACCCACCCCCACGTGGGTCATCGCCGCCGCGATCACATCGCCGATGTCGGGATCGTTGTTGGCCGACAGCATCGCCACGTGCCGGAGTTGTTCCTCACCGGTCACTGCCCGGGAACGTTGTTGCAGCAGAGCAACCACCGCCTCGACCGCCTTCTCGATACCGCGCTTGAGTTGCATCGGATTTGCGCCGTTGTCGACCGCGCGGAGGCCCTCACGCACCATTGCCTGGGCGAGAACCGTTGCAGTGGTGGTACCGTCGCCGGCCACGCCGTTGGTCTTGGTGGCGACCTCTTTCACCAGTTGCGCTCCCATGTTGGCGTAGGGGTCGCGGAGCTGGATCTCCTTGGCGATGGTGACACCGTCATTGGTGATGGTCGGGGGCCCGGTGAGCTTTTCGAGTACCGCGTTGCGGCCCTTGGGCCCGAGGGTCACCTTGACCGCATCGGCAAGGGCATTGACCCCCATCTCCAAGCGGCCCCGAGCGTCCGAACCGAAGCGCAGATCTTTTGCCATTGTGCACGCACCTTCATGTGTAGACGAATTGAAAAGCGATGTGGGATAGGTGGTCTACGGGATGAGAATGGCCCGCCCCCGCACGTTCCCGGCGTCGAGGTCGGAGAGCGCGGTCGCGAAATCGGCCAGCGGATAGGTGCTGGTGTGCAACGACACCTTGCCCTGCGCCGCGAGAACCATCAGTTCGACGAGGTCGTTGTAGGAGCCCACCAGGTTGCCGATGAAGTTGATCTCGGTGGAGATGATGTCGATCGTCGGGATCGACAGCGTGCCACCGTATCCGATCACGTAGTAGTTGCCGGCCCGACGCAGCATCGCAACGCCGTCCTCGATGGCGCCGCCCTCACCGACGAAGTCGATGACGGCCTCGGCGCCGTTGCCGTCGGTGAGGTCGAGAACCTGCTGCACCTGGGTCCCGTCCGCGACAACGGTGTGGTGGGCGCCCAATCCGGCGGCCAGCGCGAGCGCCGGCTCGGACCGGTCGACGACGATCATCCGGGCCGCCGACAATGCCGCCAACACCTGGACCCCGATATGGCCGAGACCGCCGGCGCCGATCACCACCGCGGTGTCCCCGGGCCGCAGGAACCGGGCTGCTTTCGCAACCGCGTGATAGGCGGTCAGGCCGGCGTCGGCCAGCGCCGCGACATCGGCAGGTTGCAGTGACGAATCGAGCTTGACCACGGCACGGGCATTGGTCTTGAGGTACTCGGCGTATCCGCCGTCGCTGTCGATACCGGGGAAAGCCGAAGCGCTGCAATGCACATCGTCACCGGCGCGGCAGGCCCGACACAAACCACACGTCGCCAGTGGATGCAGGATCACCGGATCGCCCGGTGAGACCGAGGTGACCGCGCTCCCGACCTCCTGGACCCAGCCGGCGTTCTCATGTCCGATGGTGTACGGCAATGTGACGCCCGACTTCTGTTCCCACTGGCCCTCGATGATGTGCAGATCGGTGCGGCAGACACCGGCGCCGCCGATCTTCACCACCACATCCAAGGCACCGTCCGCATGCGGATCGGGGACCTCCACCAATTCGGGTTTGGTGTCGTAGGCCGACAGTTGCACCGCTTTCATGACTCGCTCCTCATCGTTGGCATCCCAAGATCCGCATTGTTGGATTCGCCTACGCTGCTGCCGGTTCCGGGGGTGCTGTCGTCGCCGTAGCGGGTGGTCAGCAGACCCCGGCAGAAAATCCCGTTGCCTTCGATGCTGACCCGCACGGACTTGGCAAAACGCAACCGCTTGGGCAGGGCATCCGCGCCGATCGGGGTTCCATCGTGCTCGACCATGACCAGCGCGGAGTGCCCCGACCCCAAGCCGACATCGCGCCGGCGACGCACCAGGGAATCGAGTTCGTGACCGGTCGGGAGGTCACCGATGGTCAGCGCCGAGAACCTCTCGATACCAACGCCGTCGGCCGACAACCGGCGTGACATCCGTTCCAGCGCCGCCAGATAGGCCTTCCGCTGGAACGTCTGACGGAGTTCTTCGAGCTCATCGACCGCCAGTCCGGGAAAGGACCCGGAGAAACCGGCCCGCGCCGCGACCCCGTCATTGATCTCCTCGGCCGCGAAGTGATCCTCCAGCCGCACCACGGTCCGGTCGACCTCCGGCAGTGCGGCCACCGCGTCATAGGCGTCCGCCACCATCAGATAGGCGAAATTGGGTGCACAGAAGTATGTCGGGAGGCGCAGCCGGATCGCGACCTCGATGCCGGAACCCGTGGTGCCCAGATCAACCGACGTCACGAACTTCAGGTCGGTGATGGGCTCGTCCAACTCGGGATCGCGCACCGTTCCCAACGCATCCCAGACCCGCTGCGCCGTCGCCGCCGATCCCGTACCGACTGAATCGGGCCAACGGATGAGCGTCCGGGCCGGCCCATTTGCGACAGTCATACCGTGACCGACGCCGATGATGAGGAGGTCGGCTTCGCCGGACTGCTCCCGACCGGCTTCTCGGCAGGTGCGGACTCGTCGGGCTGGATCCGGGCCTCCTCTGGAACGTCGAAACCGTAGAGCTTCGCCGCGTTCAATCCCAGGATCTTCTTGCGGATCTGGGTGTTGAGCGTGCCGTACTCGGACTGCATGTCCTCGGGAATCTGGAAGTCGACGAACTTCTCGATCAGCCAGGCCGGCTTCCAGATGGCGTAATCACTGGCAAACGTCAGGCGATCCTCGCCGACCCAGTAGAGCAGCTCGCCGATGATCTGCGCGAAATACCGTGGCCGGGTGTGGATGAACGGCATCGCAACTGCAAGGCCCCCATAAACATTCGGTTCCTGCGTGGCGATCCAGCAGAAGTCCTCCAGGCGGGGTAGCCCGACATGCTCGACAATGAAGTTGAGCTCCGGAAATGCCGTCGCCACGTCGTCGACGTCGGCGACGTCGAACGCATCCCGGTTGAGGGGATAGATGGTCGGGCCCTTGTGGATGTGGATGTTCTTGATACCGAGTTCCTGGCACTTCTCCAGGTAGCGGTACGACCAGTCATCGGTGAGCTTGTATCCCTTGGAGTCACCCTTCCACTCCGCGGTGTAGAGCTTGACGCCCTGCAGATTCCACCGGGCGGCCAGCTTCTCGAGGTCTTCGAGCCCGGCCTCTCCGTTGCGCGGATCCCAGGCGCCGTTGGTCATCAGCTTGTCCGGATGTTTCTCCGCCAGTGCACCGTTGCGTTCTGTGGTGTTGAAACCGTCGATGTAGAAGTCGCTGAGGTAGGTGGGCTGGAAGATGCCCTTGTCGACATACCCGACCTCGAACAGGTCGTGCATCAGGTCGTCCTCGGTGTAGCTGCCGAACTTCTCCAGCGTCCACTTCTCCGATTCCGGGGACAGGTTCGCGTGATAGTCATAGAAGCAACCGGTGAAACCCTTGCCGTACCGGTTCTTCTGATTGCGTGGGCCACCGTTCCAGAAGTGGATGTGGCTGTCCACGATGTAATAGCTCTCGCCATCTTTGTTGTACATCGACTACTCCAATACTGGTGAGGGATGAGGGTTACTCGACGACCTTGAGGTCGAAATCGATGAACTCGGCGGCATCCTCGGGGTTGGCGAACAGCATCGTCCGGTCGTCGAAGTGGACCATCCGCCCGTAGTGGGTGGACATGATCTCCTCGAAGTCGGACTGATCGAACTCGGAGCCGAGCGCATTGGTGATCTCGTCGAAGTCGAAGGTGAGGACCTTTTGTCCGTCGACGCGGATCATCGACGGGAATTCTTCGATCTCGACACCCTCTTTGCGACCCATGATCTCGGCGACCACATAGCCGTTCTGGTTGTTCATCAGGGTCACACCGCACATGTTGGACGATCCGATGTCGGCGCCAAAGGTCATCTCGCTCATGCTGACAGCTCCTTCGATACGGGGATGTTGAGGTCTTCGAGGACGGTCCGCAGCCCGGTCTTGGCGGCGGCGAACGAATCGGCGAACGGCACGTGCCGCTCGGCGGGCTGCGACCAGATCGGCTGCAACTCGCGCGCGGCGGCCAGGCTCAGCGGAATCCACTTGTCGGCCCAGGTGGCGAGCAATTCGCGATTGGCCTGCCCGTCGTCGGGGTCGGTCACCAGCATCCGCAGCATCGCGCGGGTGTACCCGAGGTCGCGGTTGTAGTCGTGCTCACCGGAGCCGACCAGGGAGGGGGTGACGTAGTCGCCGTTGCGGGCCGCGATCTGCATCACCAGCAGCGACCGGAACAGGACCCCGACGAGTTGTTCGAAGATGATGTTCGTGGCGAACACCGCCTCGGCCCAATCACCTTCGGAGGTCAGCAGTTCCACGTTCTCTCGCACACCCTGCCAGACCGGGTCGGACTGCCACACCTCACGGTGCACCGCACCGTCGAAGCCGTCGATCGTGTCGGTCAGGTCGAGGTTGTAGAGCGCGAGATCCTGCGCGAACCGCATCTTGTGGGCGGCGTTGACGCAGATGGCGTTGTTGAGCATGTTTGTCGGTGCCGAACGCTGTGCCGCGGTGAACACGTGTAGTCCCAGGCCGTTCTCGGCGTGCATCCAGGCACCGAGGTTGCGCTCGATGAACGTCGCCCAGCTCGGGGTCCAGGAGTTGTAGGCCCCGACCAGTTTTGCGTTCGCCAGGTTCTGCTGGATCTGCCGCACCACGTTGGCGTTGTTGCGGTAGATGGTCTGCTCCCATTCTTCGTTGGGGTCACGGAATTGGTGCCAGTCAGCCGATTTCAGCGCTGTCCAGTCCTTCGGATAGCCGCCGGGGCCGTCGGCGAATCCGTAGATCCAGCCCTGACTGAGGTGCCGTTCCGGGTCGGGTTGGACATCGAAGGTGACGTCCTCGTAGGTGGTGGCCCGCATTTTCGCGGGCTTGAAGTAGTTGTAGCTGCGGCTCTTGGAGCTCGGGAAGTCGAGAGCTCCGGCCTCGGCATCGGTGAAGTGGGGCTTCGGGAAACTGCGGACCGGTTTCCCGTTCTCGCCGCCGGTATCGGGTTTGGGGGCTGCGGGGGCGCTCATTGTCGAACTCTCTTTCGGTCGGGGAGGACGGTCAACTGTCTTGTGGAACGGTGGTGGTGAACTTGTCGAAATGCACCTGGTCGAGAGGCACTCCGGCACCGTCGAGCAGCGCCATCGCGGCGTCGACCATCGGTGGCGGACCGCAGAGATAGAAGTCCGCGGACCCCATCCCGGATTCGCGGCGCTCGACCACCTCGGTGACGAACCCGAAATCGCCGGCCACGCCCATGCTTTCCCAATCCGCCGTGGTCTCCTCGGACAGGCAGGGGACAAAGGTGAAGTCGGGCAACCGGTTACCGATCTCCTTGATCTCGTGGAGATAGAACAAATCCTTGGCGGTTCTGGCCCCGTAGTAGAAATGCACCGGCCGGACCGGCGCGTCACCGGCACTCTCCAGTTCGGAGAGATGCCTGAGCAGGGACAGGATGGGGGACATGCCCGCGCCGCCGGCGATGCAGACGATCGGCCGCACGGACGACTCCTTGATGGTGAAAGAGCCGTACGGACCGTTGAGTTCGAGTTCGTCGCCCACCGACAGCGACGTCTCGAGCAGGCCGGAGAATCGGCCACCCGGATACTTCTTGATGATGAACTCCAGTCGCCCGGCCATGGTGGGGGTGGTGGCCATCGAGAACGAACGGTGCTCGTCGGCGCCGGGGATCATCAGATCGGCGTATTGCCCCGGTTTGAACATGAACGTCGCCGGTTCGAGTAGTTCCAGCTTGACCGACACGATGTCGTGGGTCAGCTCGTCGAGACCGACGATTCGGGTCCGGAGATGTTGTAGGGGAACCGCATTGCGCAGTTCGTCCTCGTCGAAGTTGATGAGTTCGATGTCGCAGTCGGAATACGCGTGCGTCTTGCAGAGCAGCACGTATCCTTCCTCGCTCTCGTAGTCCGCCAGCGCGAACGTCGAGTAGCGGTCCATCTGAATGTCACCGTCGAGGAGAAACGACTTGCACGCTGAGCACTGCCCTTCTCGGCAACCATGCATCAGCGAAACGCCTTGGCGGAAAGCGGCGTCGAGGATGGTTTCGTCCTCGTCGACCTCTATCTCGAGGTCGACGGGTTCGAAACGAACATTGTGGGTCTCACCCATGGATCGAGGTCCTTGCACTGGGATGGATGGAGCCCAGGGGCAGCGTGGCGCGTGCAACCACACTGCCCCCGAGTTCTGAGCAGGCGCCTGGCCGGGTGGTGGGGCCCGGCGAGGGGTTCAGACGCCTGCAGCTTGTTTGGCCGGCCGGCCGGCCGGACCGCCGGCCTTGTACTCGGCGATGTGTGCCTCCCGTTCCGCATCGGACATCTCGTTCAACGTGACGTTCGGGCTACCGAATTCGATGCCGCGGATGTCGTCGAGTGTCCACAGCTTCTTTGGATCATCCAGGTGCAGATGTGGCTGCGGGATAAGGGTTTTGCCATCATCGCGAACGTATCCGAGGTCCTTGACGATGTCGGCGAGATCGCGGCCGTGATGCAGGGTTTCCCACTCACGGTCACCGGTGAGGCGGCCCATGTTCGGTGTCGGCCGGCCCTCGTACTCGGGACGGAACGCCTTGATGTCGGTCCAGGCGCACGTTTCCGAGCAGTAGGTTCGCCACTGACCGTCGACCTTCTCGGTCACCATGTCCTCACGGATGAGGGCGGGCACCATGCAGGTCCAGCAGCGATGCGGGTACTGGTAGTTGGCATCGGACTCGAAGGCGATGGGCTTGTTCTTGCCCGGGTACGCCATCCGGTTGTAGGCCTCCCACCACTTTCCGTACTTGTCGTACCAACCCGGGTACTTGTACTCGAACCACTCGAAGTCCTCGTCGGTCATCGCGTCGATACGCCAGTAATTCACCGGCCAGCCGGTGGCGAAGAACTGGGCGACCTCGTGGACGTAGCCCTTGTTGACGATGCGGTTCCAGGACTCCTCGACCAGATCGTGCGGGATCTTGAGCCCGTACTTCTCCAGCGGGATGAGGTAGGAGCGGTAGTAATCGTCATAGATCCATCGCCGCCACATCTCGGCGTAGGAATCACGATCCTTGCGACGGTCCTTGGTGCCGTACTCGATGAACGTGCCGATTGCGGCGTCGACCACACAGTGGTTGTTCCACCAGGCGTAGCGGAGGTCGCGTTCGAGAAGTTGCCGGTTGTCCTCGTCGGCCAGCGCCATCAACAGGATGGAGTAGCCGTTGGAGATGTGCCGTGACTCGTCGGATTGCACCGAGTGGAACACCGTCGGCAGCAGATAGTCACCGTTGGCCGCCGCCTCGGACGGCATCGCGACGAACAGGGTGTTGGTGAACGCGGTCTCGGCGACCACTGTCAGATAGATGTTGGCCGCGGTGATGGCGTCACCGGTGATGAATCCCTCGCCGAACTGGCGTCCGATGGTGCCGGCGTAGTTGTTGGCGAACGCCTTCTCGCTCATGTCGAAGCCGGCCGGATCGATGTAGTGGTTCATGTACAGACGCTTGAGGTTCATCTGGATCGTCGAGTGCCGGACCTCATCGATCATCTGCACCGCCAGCCCGTTGTGGATTTCCGGGTTGGGGACCGCGTCGATCGCCATCGGCATGGCCCGGGCGGCGGAGATCTCCGGGAACGGGATGATCGAGAGAAACAGCTTCTGCCATTCCATCCACCGCTGCTCGACCTGGCGGAACATGTTCCCGCGAATGGCGCCATCCATCGCGCCGAAGACACGATTGTCTTTCTCCTCCTCCATCGGGAAGTACGAACGGAGGATCTGCTTGAGCGGATCCTTCTTGGGTGCCTTGTCGAAGGTGTAGTCGGTGCCGAATCTGGTGGCCGGCGTGGCAAAGGTCGGCTCCCAGGACAGTTCGGTGATCTTCTTGTGTGCTTTGCTCAGACTCTGTCTGCTCAACGCAGTCCTCCTCGTTCGAGCACGCGGGTGGTCGATGGCGAGAGCCGCAAAGCTCCCTGTGACCGATGACACACTCGTTACGATGACAAGTACGTCTCAATGTGAGACGCGTCTCATTCCGAGACGCTCTTACGATTGCGGCAGACCGGAACTTGACAGCCGGTCATGGAGGTGACCTGCGAGGATGTCGAGTTTTGCCGATCGCGGCTGGTCAGCAGGGGAACGGCAGCTGGCGCGCGAGGAATTTCTGACCACAGATGGACGGGCCGCTCATCCCGTCCGTCCGGCGGTGTTGGATTCGTGGCGACGATCGCAAGCGCTCCACATCCACGTCGACCGGGTGGAGTTGCCGTTCGTTCGGGAACCCGACCTCGACACGCCGCTGATGAACGCCGCCGGGCCGGTGTTGAGGTCGATCACCGACGACATGGCGAGTCAGCCCGTCAGCGTGATCCTGACGTCGGCGGAGGGGCTCATCCTGGATCGGTTCTCGTCGGATGCGGGCATCAACCGGACCCTCGACGAAGTGAAGCTGGCGCGCGGGTACAGCTACGCCGAGCAGTTTGTCGGAACCAATGGCATCGGAACCACCATCGAGACCCGGCAGCCGACGTACATCCTCGGTAGCGAACATTACGTCGGGGAGCTCGGGACACTGGCGTGTGCCGGGGTGCCGATCCGGCATCCGAACTCCGGTGCGCTCCTCGGAGTGCTCGACATGACCTGTCGCGCCGAGCACGCCAATCCGCTGCTGTTGTCGCTCGCGAAGTCGGCAAGCAGGCAGATCGAGAACCAGTTGCTGAGTCAGGCCAACGAACGCGAGACCGCTCTGCTGACCACCTATCTCACGACCGCCCGTCGCTACAGTCGCGGTGTGCTCGCGGTCGCCGGTGAGATGGTCCTGATGAACGCCTATCTGCGGCGGACGTTGGACGCACGCGACCAGACGGCCCTGCTCGAGCATGCACTCGATGTGCAGGCCGTCGCCGCGACGCGAACCCTGGTGGCGCAACTGCCGAGCGGACGGAACGCGCGGGTGTCGGTGGCCGATCGTGACGAAATACGGTCCGGCGCAGTCAATATCGTGTTTCACGTGACGGTGGACGACTTCCCTGACGCCTGGGTTGCCCCGTCCCCGTCGCCGGCCTGGATCGAGGGGGAACCGCTACCCGCCGGACTCGTCGGAAACAGCGCTTCGTTGCGCCGCAGCTACAACCAGGTGCGGCGCTGCTACGCCGACCGCCACTGGGTGCTCGTCGAGGGTGAACCCGGTACCGGGCGGTCCACCCTGGTGACCGCGGCCGCGCACAAACTGGCCCCGGCCACCCATCTGCTCACGCTCGGGATCCGTGATGCCGCCGACCATGAGAGGTACCTGGACCTGCTGTCCGCGGAGCTCGAATCGAGTGCTGCCTTCAACGTTCTTCTCTCCGACATCGACCAGCTACCAACGCTTTTGGTGGATCCGGTGGCGCTTCTGCTGCAGTCCGTGGAGGGGACGGGGTGGGTGGCGGCGACAACCAGCGGAAACACCCAACGCAGCGAAGTCGAGGCAACGCTGCTGCCGTTCTTCTCGCACACGGTGACATTGCAGGCGCTGCGGCATCGCAGCGAAGACCTCCATGCCCTGGTGCCCTATTTGATCGAGCAGATCCATCCCGGGGCGACCGCACGCCTCGCACCGGCAGCGGTTCGCGCGCTGAGCAAGCATCCGTGGCCCGGAAATGTTGCCCAGCTACGCCGCATCCTCACCGAGACGTTGGCAGTGCGACGTAGCGGTGTCATCGACGTCGAACATCTCCCGCCGGAATGCCGCACCACGATCCGGCGAACACTGTCCCAGATCGAATCGCTGGAACGTGACGCGATCGTGCGGAGCCTGCTGGACAACAACGGCAACAAATCCGAAGCCGCAGCCGCACTTGGGCTTTCCCGCGCCACCATCTATCGGAAGATCAAGGAGTTCGGCATCCACTAGCCCGCTCCCAACCCCCGATGATGTGGCCTTTTGGCGAACAAAAGCCCAGGTGGGCACCGCCATAAGGCCACATCATCGGGGTGTGGAGGTCAGCTGGTGGTGACCGTCCGGGTCAGCAGGTCGGCCAGGGTCTTGCTGAAGGCGGCGGGTTGCTTCGGGGAGCCACCTTCGGCCAGCAACGCTGCACCATAGAGCAATTCGGTCGACTGGCGCAGTTCGGCGTCGTCGCCACGCTCGGCGTATGCCTTCTGCAGCCCCACGGTCAGCGGATGGTCCGGGTTGAGTTCCAGGATCCGCTTGCTGTCGGGCATCGGGATGCCCGAGTCGCGGTACATCCGCTCCAGTGCCGGTGAAAGGCTCTGTGCCTCACCGACAATGCACGCCGCCGAATCGGTCAGGCGGCTCGACAACCGCACCGCGCTCACGTCGTCGACGAGCACGCCGGTCATCCAGGTGAGGAGTTCGCCGAACTCCTCGTCCTTCTTGCTGTCCTCTTCTTTGTCGGCTTCGCCGCTCAGATCGACCTCGCCTTTGGCCACCGACTGCAGCGGCTTACCTTCGAACTCGTGGATCGATCCGATCCACATCTCGTCGATCGGATCGGTGAGCAGCAGCACCTCGATGCCCTTGGCCTTGAACGCCTCGAGGTGGGGTGAGCGTTCGAGCTGTTCCCGCGACTCGCCGGTGGCGTAGAAGATCTGGCTCTGGGTGTCTTTCATCCGCTCGACGTACTCGGCCAATGTTGTTGCGGTGTCCGCGGAATGGGTCGAGCTCAGGGAGATGATCGACAGCAGGGCGGGCTGGTTGTCGATGTCGGAGAGCAGGCCTTCCTTGAGGACCCGGCCGTACTGCGACCACAGGGTGTCGTACTTCTCGCGGTCATTGGTCCGCATGTCCTTGATGGTGCTCAGGACCTTCTTGGTGAGCCGGCGACGAATGGCCTTGATCTGACGATCCTGCTGCAGGATCTCCCGCGAGACGTTGAGCGAGAGGTCGGCCGCGTCGACCAGGCCTTTCACGAAGCGCAGGTACTCGGGCATGAGTTCTTCGCAGTCGTCCATGATGAACACCCGCTTGACGTACAGCTGCACGCCGGCCTTGTGCTCGCGCATGAACAGATCGAACGGCGCCGTCGACGGGATGAACAGCAGGGCCTGGTACTCGAAGGTGCCCTCGGCCTTCATCTGGATGGTTTCGAGCGGATCGTCCCAGGAGTGGCTGACGTGCCGGTAGAACTCGGCGTACTCCTCGTCGGTGACCTCCGAGCGCGGACGCGTCCAGAGCGCCTTCTGGGAGTTCAGGGTCTCGGTCACCGTCGTCTCGGTGGGGGCGTCGTCGCCTTCCTCGGACTCGTCGTCGGCAGCCTTCGGCGGTGCCGGGGTGGTGACGTCCATCCGGATCGGCCAGGAGATGAAGTCGGAGTACTTCTTCACCAGCTCCTTGATCTTCGGTACCGAGGTGTAGTCGTGGAGATCGTCTTCGGCATCGACGGGCTTGAGGTGCAGCGTCACGGAGGTGCCCTGCGGCGCATCGGCGACCTCTTCGATCGTGTACTTGCCCGCGCCGGCGGACTCCCAGCGCGTGGCCTGGGACTGGCCGGCCTTGCGGGTGAGCAGCGTGACCTTGTCGGCAACCATGAAGGTCGAGTAGAAGCCGATACCGAACTGACCGATCAGCTCTTCCGACGCAGCCGAGTCCTTGGCTTCCTTCAGCTTCTTGCGGACCTCGGCGGTGCCCGACTTCGCCAGGGTGCCGATCAGGTCGACAACCTCGTCGCGGGTCATGCCGATGCCGTTGTCGGCGATCGTGAAGGTGCGGGCCTCGGGATCGAGCGAGATCTGGATGTGGAGATCAGAGGTGTCGGCGTCGAGATCCTTGTCCCGGTACGACTCCATCCGCAATTTGTCGAGGGCGTCCGATGCGTTGGACACCAACTCGCGAAGGAAAGAATCCTTGTTCGAGTAGATCGAATGGATCATCAGATCCAGCAGCTGTCGCGTCTCGGCGGCGAACTCCATCTCTTCGACCTGAGTGCTCACGTGATGCTCCTCTGTGTTTGTTGCAGTAGTACGTGCTCCGACCCAACATTTTAGGCAGGCGGTTCGTAGTACATTCAGTCCTCATGCCGCATTGTCGGAACGGGGGGTTGCAGTGAGCTCGGTCATCCAGAACATCTTGGGTCAAGAGTTCGAAAGGCTGCATCCAAACTTACAGTGGCGCTATGGAATTGACTCAAAATCGCGTTTGGCGCAGTCGGCCACCGGAATAATGGAGTCGATTTACAGTTCACCTCTGGTGTCAACCGCGCTGCGGCACTTCGGTAAACGCAATGCGATGCCGACAAAATCTAGTCGCCTCGTTCCGTTCACAATGCAAAATTATTGTTACGAAGACGAACTCGGCAGGGAGTCGCTGGCGGTGATGCGATCGCTGAACTACACCAGTGGCGCCCAGGGCCTGAACTCACTTTTGGTGGACGGTCGCGAGGGCCTGGTCGACTACTTCGGCGATGGACCCGAACTGCTCTGGCCGCTGGCCGCCAGGGTCGACCAAGAGGGCTCGCTGGTGTTCGAGAGCGGGCCGATGCGCCTGCTCACCGCGGGCCCCAAAGTCGGCATGAGGGGGTTGCTCGCGGCCCGGATGCTGTACGCCGAGGGATGGGACGACCGGCACAACCGCTTCCGGGTGGACGCGACCGTGCAGAATCCGGTGATCGGCGAGCTGATCCACTATCGCGGCTGGTTCACCGCGCAGGATATCCCGTGCCTGTTGCGGGACATCCCGGACGAGGCCTGGCCGCTCCGCCTCATCGAGCGCGAAAGCTGACCCGATGATGTGCCCTTCTGGCGACTAAAAGCCCAGGTCGGCACCGCCAAAAGGGCACATTATCGGGGGTGGGGAGGCGTTGACAGGCCGAGGTGGTCGCGCAGGGTGTCGCCTTCGTACTCGGTTCGGTAGACCCCACGTTCCTGCAGCAGCGGCACCACGGTGTCGGCGAACTCATCGAGCCCACCCGGGGTGATGTGGGGGACCAGGATGAATCCATCGCCGGCATCGGCCTGGACGAAGTCATTGATGTCGGCGGCGACGGTGGCCGGTGAACCGATGAAGGCCTGGCGTCCGGTGACCTCGATGATCAGTTCGCGGGTGCTCAGGTTCTCGGCCTCGGCTCTGGCGCGCCACTCGGCGGCCACCTCGATCGGATCGCGATGCATGCGCACACTCGCGCGGCCCTTGGCGACGGTGTTCTCCCCGGGTACCGGATCGACCGTTGGCAGCGGGCCATCGGGATCGTGGTCGGACAGGTCGCGGTTCCACAGCTGTTCGAGGAACTTGATCGCCGTCTGACCGCTGACCTGCTGGAGGCGGATCTGGTGGGCCCGTTCGGCTGCCTCGGCGTCGGTGTCACCGAGCACAAAGGTCGCCGCGGGCAGGATGAGCAGATCCTCCGGTCGACGGCCGTACGTGGCCAGCCGGGCCTTGACGTCCTTGTAGAACAGCTGCCCGTCGTCCAGTGTCGAGTGGCGGGAGAAGATCGCGTCGGCCTTCGCGGCGGCGAACTCCCGCCCGTCCTCGGAGTCGCCGGCCTGGAAGATCACCGGCCGACCCTGTGGTCCACGTGGAACATTGAACTGGCCGGCGATGTCGAACTGGTCGTCGGTGTGGTCGAAGGTGCCGACATCGGGACGCCGCAGGAACGTACCCGACTCGCGATCGGCGACCACGTCGTCGTCGTTCCAGGAGTCCCACAGCTGCGTGGCAACCTCGAGGAACTGTTGGGCGCGGTGGTACCTCTGCTCCTGCGGCAGGTAGCCGCCGCGGCGGAAGTTCTGGCCGGTGAACTCGTCCCAGGAGGTCACCACATTCCACGCCGCGCGGCCGGCGGTGAGGTGGTCGAGGCTCGCGAACTGCCGGGCGACCTCGTAGGGCTCGTTGAACGTGGAATTGATGGTCCCGGTGAGCCCGAGTTTGTCCGTCACCGCGGCCAATGCGGCCAGCACCGTGAACGTGTCCGGGCGTCCGACGACGTCGAGGTCGTAGATGAGTCCGTTCTGCTCACGCAGCCGCAGGCCCTCGGCCAGGAACAGGAAGTCGAACCTGGCGCGCTCGGCGGTCTGCGCGAAGTGGGTGAACGAGCTGAACTCGATGTGGCTACCGGCAGCCGGATCGCTCCATACGGTGGTGTTGTTGACCCCGGGGAAATGCGCCGCGAGGTGTACCTGTTTTGTCATCGGTTGACCAGATCCCCTGAGAAGTGTTGGTCGGCTGTTGCGTAACGGTTTGCCGGCAGAGCCAGGCCCAGATTCCCGCGCAGCGTGGACGACGTGTAATTTTCACGAAACCGGCCGCGGCGTTGTAGTTCCGGAACGACGGCGTCGGTGATCGCTTGCAGATCGTGGGGAATCGCGCCGGGACGCAGCCGGAAGCCGGTGATCCCGGCCGCAGCCAAGTCCTCGATCAGATCTGCCAAATCGGACGCGCTGCCGGCGAAGATCAGTGCATCGCTCGCATACTCCGCACCGGCGAGCTCATCGAGACGGGACCGGCGGTCGGCCGCCACCTGTGCGGAATCATCAAGGAAGACAATCAGATCGGCGAAGACATGAACGGTATCCGCCGCGCGTCCGGCGGCGTTCTGGGCCGATCTGATCGCGGCTATCGTCTCGGTGGCCTGTGCCCCGGTGTGCGGGGTCACGAAGCCGACGTCGGCCGACCGGCCGATCAGCTCGTACGGGATCTGCTGATGCCCCAGGGCCGCGATCACCGGTTGGCCCTGCGGAGGTCGTGGGGTGATCGACGGTCCGCGGACACTGAAGAAACGGCCCTCGAAGTCGATGTAGTGGAGCTTGTCGCGGTCGACGAAACGGCCCGTCGCCTCATCCCGGATCTCGGCATCGTCCTCCCACGAATCCCACAGTCGCCGTAGGACTTCGGCGTAGTCACCGGCCTCCTCGAAGAGATCCGCGATCAGGGCCTGCGTCGACGCACCGGACAGGTCCGCAAACGAGATCTCCGGAAAGGTGCGCCGACCGAACAGCCTTGCCTCGTGTGGGTGGGCGGAGACCTGTAACCGGACCCCGGCCCGTCCGGTGCTCACGTAGTCGAGGGTCGCGATCGCCTTGGCGAGGTGAAAGGGCTCGGTGTGCGTCACGACGGCGGTCGGGATGATGCCGATATTCGACGTCGACGGCGCGGTCCGCGCGGCGATCAACACCGAGTCCAGGCGGCCACTGACCTGGTCGGTCCGGGGGTCGAGCCCGCCGAGTGTGGCGGGCCGCAGTCCGAAGGAATCCTCGATGGTGACGAAGTCGATCAGGCCGCGTTCGGCGTCGGCGATCAGGTCGGCCCAGTACTTGGCCGACAGGAGTTCGGCCGGTCTGGCATCGGGTTCGCGCCAGGCGGCCGGGTGCCAGCCGGCCCCTTCCAGCGCGACCGCAAGATGCAGGCTCGCAGGTGTCGACATCGAAGTCTCCTTCATCGGTGATCAGTGGGCCGCCAGATTCGTGTACATCTGCGCCAACGACAAGGGTGCCGAAGGTGATACCGGATCCGTTCTCATCGGATCAGCGTGGTTCTAACCATCGCCCGACGGGTGATTTCGCGGCTGAATGGTTTCACCACCGTCGAAGGAGCAGGGCCATGTCGTTTGTCGGAAAGTTGTTGTCGGTCGACCAGATGCTGATGGCTGCGGCGGCCGTCCATCCGGAGGCGCCGCAGGCACTGCCGATGATCGAGGCATGTCGGCCGAAGGTCGAGATAGTGCGCGTCACCGGCGATGACCGGCTGGCCCGCACCGTGTTGTCGCAGGTCGCGATCGAGAACAGCCGCCGGTATGGCGGCACGTCGTGTGGGTGGTTTGCGAAGTTGCGGGTCCGGCCGGGCGATGCCTTTCTGGTCGCGGTGGCCGACGGCGTCCCGGTTGCCGGTGGGGAGTACCGATCTACCGCCGACGGCAGCGCCGAGATCACCCGGATCTGGACCGCCACCTCCCATCGTCGCCGCGGTCTCGCACGGCGAGTACTTGCCCGGCTCGAGGCCGAGGCCGAGGCCGAGGCCGCCGATCACGGTCATCGCAGCGTGCTGGTGCAGACCGGTTCGGAGCAGTCCGACCTGCAGGCGCTCCTTCGATCGGCCGGATACCGGTTGAGGCCGGCCACGAAGGCCTCCGGCGCGCAGGCCGGACGTGGCATGTGGACCAAAGAACCGGCGGCGGTGCGCGCATCGCTTGCCGTTTCGGCATGACCGGATCGGGAGGCGTCTACGTGGGGGGAGAAACCGGCTGGGATTGGCGGGTACAGGGCAGCTGCCGAACCGGGGACGTCGACTCGAACATCTTCTTTCCGCCGGCCGGGCGCGAGTATGCCAAGGATCGTCGCCGCCGTGAAGCCGCCGCCAAAAGAATCTGCGGTAGTTGCCCGGTCGCGCGGGAATGCCGCAGGCATGCCGAGCGATATGGCGAGAAGTACGGGATCTGGGGTGGCCTGACGGTCGGTGAACTGGCCGGCTGATCCGCGCCGATCGCTAGGGTGGAGTCATGACCGAACAAGTACCCACCATCGTATTGAACTCGGGCACCACGATTCCGCAACTGGGACTGGGTGTTTGGCAGGCAACCAACGAGGAGACCGAGCGCGCGGTGCGGTCGGCGATCGATGATGCCGGGTATCGGCACATCGATACCGCGGCGGTCTACGGCAACGAAGAGGGCGTCGGCCGGGCCATTGCGAATGTTGCTGTCCCACGTGAAGAACTGTTCGTCACGACAAAGCTGTGGAACGCCGACCAGGGGTATGAGCCGGCCTTGAGCGCGTTCGACAAGAGCTTGTCACGCTTGGGTTTGGACTATGTCGACCTGTACCTCATCCACTGGCCGCTGCAGGACGATGCACGTCTGCTGCGGACCTGGGATGCGATGGAAACCATCGCCGAATCGGGCCGTGCCAAGGCGATCGGGGTCTGCAACTTCGAGCCGCGGCACCTCGAATTGCTGGTCGACCGTGGCGGCCTGCCCGCAGTCGATCAGGTCGAACTGCACCCGCACCTACCGCAGCAGGCGGTTCGGGCGGCAGCGGCGAAACATGGGATCGCCGTCGAATCGTGGAGTCCACTCGGCGGGACCAGCAACTCGGGTTGGGGTCCGAACTCCAAGCCGAACACCCTGCTCACCGACCCGATCATCACGCGGGTGGGGGAGCAGTACGGCAAATCGCCCGCACAGGTCCTCATCCGCTGGCACCTGCAGAACGGGCTCATCGTGATCCCAAAATCGGTCAATCCGGGCCGAATTGCCCAGAACATCAACGTCTTCGACTTCGAGCTGAGCGAGTCCGACCTCGCCGACATCGCCACCCTCGACGACGGTGTGCGAGTGGGGGCACATCCCGACGAGCTCAACATCGGCGCACCGGAGTGATCCCCCGTCCTCAGCCCCAACGGTTCCCTAGGGCTTGACGGCGAGAAGAGCGCCGGTCGACGGTTTGACCGCCCGGAACTCGATCGGGTCGAAACCGATTCCGCGCAGCGAATCGATGTAGTTCCGGACATCGGTTGCGGCGAACGGATCGGTGGCGACGCCGCGACTGCCGGCATGCCCGTGCCGGCGGGCGGTGACCTTCGCGAGCAGTCGCACGGCTCCGGTGTGGACACGATCGAGCGGGTACACGTCGGCGAGCAGTAGCCTTCCTCCCGGCTGCAGGACCCGGAACATCTCTGCCAGGGCCGTCTTCCGCTGATCCTGCGGGATGTGGTGCATGACGAACGTCGACGTCACCAGGTCGACCGACGAATCGGGAAGGTCCAGCGATTGCGCTGCCCCCTGACGGAAGTCGCAATTGCGTCGGCGGCCTGCGTGCGCGGACGCGTGGTCGATCATGGGGCCGGACGGGTCAATGCCCATCACCTGTCCGGAAGAACTGACCCGGTCGGCCAGCACGCCGGCGAATCTTCCTGGTCCGCAACCGATATCGAGGACATGGTCCCCGGGAGCCGTCCTGCTCACCGTCGCGAGCGCGGTATCGAGGCGACGGCGGCGGCCGCCGAAGAAGATCGTGTTGAACAGGTTGTATGCACGGACACCGGTGATGAGGATGCCGGGTGCCGGCTCGTTGTCATGTTCGTTCGTATGGGCGCGGAGGTTTTGTTGTTCGTCATGGGACATGAGTTCATGATTTGCGCGATAGCCTGGCAGGGCCAGAACCAAACTGCCGGGATCCGTTCGTTTCGGCACTGATCAACACGAAGTGTTCGGTAACGGCGGGAGCGACCATGACCCAGGCATCCGATCGACGGGTACGACGCACCAGGGGACTCCTGCACCGAGCACTCATCGAACTGCTCCTCGAAAAGGGTTACTCCCGAACCACCGTGCAGGACATCCTCGATCGCGCCGACGTCGGTCGGTCCACCTTCTACAGTCACTACCGCGACAAGGACGACCTGCTCGTGGTGAGTTGCACCGAATACCTACGGGCTGCGGTGGACGATTCCGGTCCACCCGGCACCCGGCTGTGGGACCCGGTGCGCACGCTGCTGCGAATGGCGGATCAGAACCGGGAGGTGTACCGAGCCCTGGTCGGCAAACGCAGCGGTGCAGTGCTGATCCGCGCCACCGTGCAGATGGTCCACGAAATCCTTGCGGACCATCTCCTCGGCCGAACCACCATGGATGTCAAAGAGTTCGAGCCGATACTGACATTCTTGTCCTGGGGTTTGGCCGGTCTCCTCGGCTCTGTCGCCGAGGAGGGGGTGTCGGCGACGGAGGCGTTCTCGGTATTCGAAACCCTCGCGGCGTCGGTCGACGGATCGATCGCGAGGTGAAACAGGGCCGGGCAGCCATGGGTGCTCGCGGAATCCCCTGAACAGGAGAGGGACTCAGGAGGATCCGCGCATCGATCGGCGTTCGGTTTCGAGCCGATCATGTCCGGCCGCCCAGGAGGCCAGCAACGTGAGTGCGTCGGCAGTCGGTGTACCCGCGGCCGCGGTGTAGATGTTGAGATGCAGGCCCGGTTCGGAAGGGAACTCCATGCTTTCGAAGTCCATGTCGAGCTGGCCGACAATGGGATGGCGCAAGCGTTTACGGCCGCTCCGATGGAAACGGACGTCCTGTGATGCCCACCGGATACGGAACAACTCGCTCTGAGTGGACAGTTCTCCGACGAGTGCGATGAGGCCCTTGTCGTGAGGGTTGCGGCCGGCCTCGAGCCGGAGCATGGCGGCGGCGTCCCTCGCGATCTGGTCGTAGTCGACGAAGAACTCCTCGGCGGCGCTGGGCTGCAGGTAGACGAAACGTGTGGTGTTGGCCGGGCGGCGTGGGTCGGCCAGGACCGGCGAGTAGAGCGCGCGCGCCAGCTGGTTCATCGCGATGATGTCGTGTCGGCCGTTGCGAACCCAGGCCGGGGCATCGGTGATGGCGTCGAGAACCTGCTGAATCGCCGGGCGGACCGTGGTCGGTGAGGTCCGTTGGCGGCGGGTGGCCGAATTGTCCTGGCACTGGCGGGCGAGAGCGAACAGGTGATCGCGTTCGGCCTCGTCCAGCTGCAACGCACCGGCCAGTGCGCCCAGAACACTGTCGGAGGCACCGGCGAGGTTGCCTCGTTCCATCCGCACGTAGTAGTCGACCGACACACCCGCCAGCAGTGACACCTCTTCCCGGCGCAACCCCTTGACCCGGCGGTTGCCGCCGTACGCAGGAAGGCCCGTCTGTTCGGGGGTGATGCGCGCCCGCCGCGAGCTGAGGAAGTCTCGGATCTCCATGCGAAGCTCGGCAGAACTCATGTCTCCACCGTAGGCAGCGCCGCGGATCCAAGGGAGGTACTGGCGTTACCCGGAACAACCGTGACTCCCCGGAGCGGCCGAACTGCGGTCGACTGGAACACAGGCGGACACAACCTGAGGAGGTTTAGAGTGAAAACCGTGGTACCCCCGAACTTTGTTCTGAACAATGGCATCACCATCCCGGCGATCGGTTACGGCGTCTTCCAGACCCCGCCCGACGAGACGGCCGACGCGGTGGCCGTCGCGTTGAAAACGGGCTATCGGCACATCGACACGGCCGCGGCGTATCTCAACGAGCAAGGGGTAGGCAAGGCGATCGCCGAATCGGGCCTCGACCGATCGGACATCTTCATCGAGACCAAGGTCTGGATCAGCGATTTCGGATATGACCAGACACTGCACGCCTTCGACAAGGCCGCAGGCAAACTCGGCGTCGATCAGATCGACCTGCTGATCCTGCATCAGGCATTGCCCACCGAGTTCGAGCTCACCGTCGACGCCTACAAGGCACTCGAGAAGTTGTTGTCCGACGGCAGGGTTCGCGCCATCGGTGTCAGCAATTTCATGCGCGATCACCTCGACCGACTGCTCGATGCGACATCAATTGTGCCGGCGATCAACCAGATCGAGGTTCATCCTTACTTCCAGCAACCGGACGTGCTGGCCGCCGACGCCGAGCACGGGATCCTCACTCAGGCGTGGTCGCCGATCGGTGGCATCACGTTCTACCGGGACGGATCGAAAGGTTCGACACTCGAGGACCCGACCATCGGCGCGATCGCCAGTTCGTACGGCAAGTCCGCAGCCCAGGTGATGCTGCGGTGGCATGTGCAGAAAGGCCGGCAGGTCATCCCGAAGTCGGTGACACCGGCGCGGATCGCGGAGAACTTCGACATCTTCGATTTCGAGCTATCCGATGCGGATCTCGCCGCGATCGATGCCCTGGACACCGGTATCCGGGGTGGCCCTGAACCGGAGGTCATCACCCGTGAATCGTTCGGCATGAACATCCCCGAAGCGTGAGTTTCGTGAATATCGACCCACGTCTGCCGACGACCAAGAACCCGCCCGAGCAATTCACCGGCGACGTCTGGCTGGACATGATCGCGTATCCGCGCGAGCAAGGTCAGAGGATGGTCGTGGCAAAAGTGCGATTCGCTCCCGGAGCGCGCACCGCGTGGCACTCCCATGCCCTGGGCCAGACCTTGCATGTCACCGAGGGCATCGCCTGGGTACAGGCGCGGGGTGAACCGAAGATCGAGGCCCGGGCCGGACAGACATTGTATTGTCCTCCCGGCGAGGAACATTGGCATGGTGCTGCGCCGGATTCGTTCATGGAACATCTCGCGATGCTGGACAACGGCGACGATCCGGCCGAGACGACGACCTGGCTCGACCACGTCACCGACGAGGAGTATTTCGACGCATGACCGACAACGCGGCGTTCATCGAGTTCATCGCCGAACACAGTCGCGGCACGCTCGCCACGATCCGGGGCAGCGGGGTGCCGCAATTGTCCGTGGTGGCCTACTCATTCGATCCGCGGGAGCGCGTCTTCCGGATCTCCTCCACCGGTGGGCGGGCCAAAGTCGCCAACCTGCGTCGTGACCCGCGCGCGAGTTTTCAGGTCACCAGTGAGGACGGCTGGTCGTATGCGGTCGCGGAGGGCCGGGTGGAACTGAGTCCGGTCGCCGTGCAGACAACCGACGACGACACGGTTTCAGAACTGATCGACCTCTACCGAGACATCTCCGGCGAACACCCCGATTGGGAAGAGTTCGCCCAGGCGATGGTGGAGCAGCGCCGTCTGGTGATCCGTCTGTATGCCGAACGTTTCTACGGTCAGGTCAGCTGAACTGATCTCCGCTGATCTGAGCCCGCGACCGAATGTCGTCGGGGCCGAGATCGTGCAGTGCGTCGAGGTAGGCAACCGCGAACGAACCCGGAGCCGAGGTCTTCTCGGCGGCGATCTCCGCTGCGACCGCAACATGGGTGTGCGCCGACACCGCGGCGGTCAGTCCGTTGGGTGCGACTGCCGTGTACGCAGCGACCAATGCACCAAGCGAGCATCCGGTGCCGGTGACCTTGGTCAGCAACGAATGTCCACCGGCGACCTTGATGAGATTGTGGCCTCGGCCGGTGGTGCCGACGACGTGATCGACCTGGCCGGAGGCCGAGACGGCATCCGCCGACGCGAGCAATGCCCGGGCAGCTTCGACTGCCGCGGCCGGATCGGCCGAGCTGTCGACACCGCGGCCGCCACCGTCGAGTCCGTGCAGACCGATGACCTCAGAGGCGTTGCCGCGGATCACGGTCGGATGCAGCGCGAGCAGTTCCCGGGCGAGTTCGCCGCGCCAGGGCAGTCCGCCGGCGCCGATCGGATCGAGGACCCACGGAGTGCCCGATTCGCGGGCCGCCGTCGCCGCCGTGATGTACGAGTCGTGCAGCGCGGACTGTGGTGTTCCGAGATTGATTATCACCGCGTCGGCGACATCGGCGAAGAGGCCGACTTCTTCCACATTGTCGACCATCGCCGGGCTGGCGCCGGCGGCGAGTAGGACATTCGCGGTGAAACCGGCCGCCACGTAATTGGTCAATGCGTGCACCAGCGGTGTCCGCGAACGCAATTCGAGCAGCGCATCGATGACCGCATCGACGTCGGGTACGCGGGTCGGGTCGAGGGTGGTCATGGTCTGTCCTTCGTGTCGGGGAGTGGTTGTCACAGCGATGTGGTGAGGGGATTGGCGGGATCTGCCGCCCATTCGGACATCGAACCGTCGTAGACCCGGACGTCATCACGGCCGGAGGCGCGCAGCGCCAGTGCGTATCCCGAGGCGGTGATGCCGCTGCCGCAGTAGGTCACCACCGGGCCCGGGGGCAACGTGTGGGCTGCGCGGCGAGCCTGATCGAGGTCCACTTCGGTGCCGCCGGGGCCCACCAGCTCGGCGTAGGGCAGGTTCACGCTTCCCGGGATGTGCCCGGCCCGGCCGTAGGGTACTTCCTCGCCGGAAAAGACCTCTGGCCGAAGCACATTGACCAACGCCGCATCCGGACCCAGTGCTCGGACGTCGTCGGCATCGGCGAAATGGCCGGGCGCACGGCAGAGTTCCGGGGGAGCGGTCGGTGTCGGGAGGCGCTCGCCGGTCTCGACGTCACCGCCGTTCTCGCGCCAGGCGTCGAACCCGCCGTTGAGGACAGCGGCGGCGGTGAACCCGTAGCTGTGCAAGACCCACACCAGACGCGCCGCCCAGATCCCGTTGAGGTGGTCGTAGATGATCACGGTCGAATCCGGGCCGATGCCGTGGCGTCCGAGCGCCGTTGCGAGTTGCTCGGAGGTGGGCCGACCGAACGGCGTCGCGGCGGTGGGGTCGGAGAAGTCGTCGACGAGGTCGGCGTGGATCGCCCCGGGCAGGTGGCCCTGGCGATACGTGGGCAGCCCGGTCGAATAGGTGCTGGTGTCGTCGGGATGCACCTCGCGGGTGACGCAGGCATCGAGGATCACGAGCTTCGGATCGGCCCGGTGTATCTGCAGCCACTGCGCGGAGGCGAACAGGCCAGGGGTGCCCTGGTCTCTGTTCACGGTTCCCGGTCCTGGTTGCGGCATCTGTATACAGCTACATTCATGGGGATGATTGTGCACGCATTAAAATCCAGATGATTTGAATGGGTGACGATCGGTGCCCTCGACGAGAGAATCGGGAGCGTTGTAAGCAATGAAGGGATCTGTGCAGTAATGGCCTCGATCGATTCCGGCGGAAACGCCGGCTTCCGGACACTCTGGTACCTGACCACGGCGAATGGCGACTACCCGTGGACGCCGGGTCGGCTCTACCCGCCGGACTTCGAGCACTACCGAGAACTCGCCCAGGCCATCGACGACGGTGGTTTCTACGGCGCGCTGGTGGCCACCTGGCCCAATGACCCCTTCACCTCGGCGTCGTTCGCCGCAGCCGTGACCCGCCGGATGCGTTTTCTGGTCGCCACCTATTCAGGTGTTGTCCCACCGAAGGCCTTCGCCGAGAAGGCGCTCACCTTCGACCGCTTCAGCGGCGGTCGTCTCGACATCAACGTGATCAACGGCACCGATGACCGGGTCGGCCCGTACGGTGTCAAAGCCGACCACGACGACCGGTATGCGCGCAGCACCAAGTACTGGGCCGAGGTGCTCGAGCACTACCGCGCGGGAACCGACTCGAACTTCCACAACTCGCCGGTCCGCATCGAGCCGACCCAGGACGTCATCGACCTGTGGGGCACCGGAGATTCGCCGGCCGGCCTCGAGCACGCCGGGGCGACCATCCACAACTACCTCACGATGCTGCGTCCGGCGCGTGAGCTGGCACCCAGGATCGAGGCCGCACGGACTGCGGTCTCGGCTGCCGGTCGACAGTTCGACTCCATCGGTGCACTCGGCGGTGTGATCGTGCGCCCGGATGCGGCCGAGGCACTCGAGAAGTTCTACACGGTGTTCACCGGCGCCGGTATCGACGCGGTGCGCGACACCCTCGATGTCGCGGTGAAGAAGCGCACCGGCGGTGAGCACAGCCTGCTCACCTACACCGCCCCCGACGCGCAGCGACAGGGCTGGGTCGAGGCCCTGCGGGCCAACCGTTTTCCGGAGCCGTCCGAACTGCAGGTCGACGAGGGTCTGTACGCGGGCATCACCGCGTGGTCACCCCTGGACATCTTCGGATCGCGCTCGTCGGCACTCTATTTCGTCGGCGACCCCGACTCCATCACCGGCACCGTGCGCCGACTCAAGGATGCCGTCGGCATCACGTCGCTGATCCTGGCCGGTTGGCCGCTGGCCTCCGAGGCACGTCAGGTCGCAGAGCACCTGCTGCCCAGGTTCGACGAGCTCTGATGGACAGCCACGCAAACGGGATCTACCGCCGGCTTCGGGAGAACTTGCTGGCCGGCGTCTACTCCGTCGACGGTCCGTTGATCCCGGGTGCGCTCAGCGAGGAGTTCGAGGTCTCCCGCACCCCGGTCCGGGAAGCGCTGGCCCTGCTGGCGCAGGACGGTCTGATCGAACCGGTCCGCCGCGGATTCATGATCACCCAGCGTGGCGACGACGAATTGCTGGAGCTCTTCGAAGCGCAGGCCGTGCTCGACGCGGCGGTTGCGTCGGCGGCGGCCGAGCGTCGTACCGACGTCGATCTGCTTCGGCTCCAGGACGCGCAGGATCGGTCGGCGGCGCCGGCCGATCCGGTTGATGTCCGCCTCGCGTTGCGGCAGTGGCACACGGCCCTGCGCGAGGCGGCGCACAACCGGACTATGACCGATCTGCTCGATCGGCTGGACGCCCAGATCAAACTCGGCGCACCGTGGCAGCCCTCGCATTCCGACGGCGCGTTCGAGCGCCCGATCGCCGAACACCACGAGATCCTCGCGGCCGTACGTGACCGCGACCGGGACGGGGCACGCCTGGCGATGCTGGCCCACCACGCCGCCGACCGCGACAACCGGATCGCCCAATTGGCCCAGAGGCACGCGTGATTCGGCGTTGTGGCCGGTCGGCACGGTCCTTTTCGATTCTTGTGATTTCTACAGGTTCACCCCTGGCGCCACGCGCTACCCTGTGACTACAGTCACTGATCAGTGACACGTGTCACAGGATCGATAGGAGCGGGTTTTGGCACCGGATTCGCAGGAGATGTTGGACTTCGAAGTCCAGTGGTACGCCCTCGGCGGCGGGCCATCCGACCAAATTCATGAGCGCTTCGGGATGTCGGACCGCGACTACTTTGCGTCCGTGAACGACATCTTGCAGCAGAGCCCACCGGAGCAGCTCTCGCCGAATGCGGTCGAGGCGATGCGCGGAGTCGTGCGCCGCCGTCTCTGGATGGCCAAGTAACCAGGTCGCCGATTCACGCGAGTCGGCGCTTGGCTTCGTCCTTGAGGCCTTTCTGGGCGGTGTTCAATGCGGTTTTCTGGGCCTGCTTGACGAGCAGTCCGGGGAGCTTGATCTTCAGGTCGACCTCGAGTTCGAACACGACGTGTGACCCGTCTCCCTTGGGGGTCACCGTGTACCGACCGTGCTGGTGGGACAGTTGGTCGGCCTCGATGAGATCCCAGGTGCAGGTGTTCTCGGTCCACGAGTAGGTGAGCAACTGGTGATCGGTCATGCCGAGGGCCTGGAGTTCGAGCTGCACCTTCTTGGGGGAGCCGTCGTCGTACTCTTCGAGGACCTCGGCTTTCTTGTGCGGACCCGACCAGTCGGGTAGGGACTCCACGTCGAGCAGGATCTCCATGATCACCGCGGGTGGTGCGTCGATGTCGAATTCGGTCTTTGCGTTCACGGCCATGGGGAGAAAATTACACTGATGCGCCACGGAATCGGCCGGGTTGGCCCCCGGTGTCGGTGTCCGATGTTGTGACCGAAGTGTTGCCATCAAATCCGGGTGCGAATGGCGGGCGGGGGAGTATGGTCTGTCCCTAGTGGCCGGCGCGCAATGTTGCAGCCGGCTTTTCGTGGGCCTCGAATCGGCGGGTCTGATGATTCCGTTGACAGTCTTGATAGGACGAAACTTGTTCAGTGCAAGTATTTTTGGTGTCTGCTCGCCTTCTCGATCCAGGGTTGCCGCAGCCGGGTTGGTCGGTGCCGGAGCGCTGGCGCTGGCCGGGTTTGCCGGGGTGGGTACCGCATCGGCGGACCCGTTGATATGCGAGGTGTCCAACGGGCACAACGTCATTCGGGTCGAGGGCAACGGCGGGTGTGGCGCCAAGGCGGGTCCCGGCAGCATGGCTCGGGCGACAGATCAAAGCGGTGCGGGCACCGCGGTTGCGTCGGCGGACACCGGTGGCAACGCCAACGCGTTGAACCTGCAAGCCGGGGCCGCGGCCCTGTCCGGGGCGATATCCGGTGGCACCGGTTACGCGGTGACGACCGGCCCCGGGGGCATGTCGGTCACTCAGGCGCGTGATGGCGGCACCTCGATCGCGATCGCCGGGTGGGGCGGCACCGCGTACTCCGGACCCTTTGGGGCACAGTGCACCGGCAGCTTTGCCGCCGCGGTCGACACCAACACCGGCCAGGGCTGCATCGGAGCCGGCGGCCTCTGGCTGTCGACTCCCCGATGACACCGGTCACGGTGCGGATCGGTTGACCCGTACCTCCCAGACGAAGAGCGGTGCCGCTTACGGTGCCGCTCTTCGTGTATCGGCAGATCGTCGACGCGGTGTCGTCGGCCCGGGTTCACAAAGCCGACACCTGGCAGCGGGTGAATCAGACTAGATTGAATCGGTGAACGAGATACTGCGCCTTTCGGATTTTGGACCCGACCACCCCGACGTGGGGCCCGACTTCAGTGTCGTCGCCGGTCGTGAGGCCTTGCAAAAGATCGTCGACCTCGCCGACACGACCCAGTTCCTGGTCGACGACCGCGACGACGACGACCCGCGGCTGCTGACCTTGCCCGGGCGCAACGTCATCGACACCTGGCGTGAGGACTATCCGTACGACGAACGCATGGGCCGTGACCAGTACGAGCTGGAGAAGCGGCTGCTGCAGATCGAGCTGCTCAAGCTCCAGAAGTGGATCAAGGCAACCAATCAGCGACATGTGCTGGTCTTCGAGGGCCGTGATGCCGCGGGCAAGGGTGGCACGATCAAGCGATTCATGGAACACCTCAACCCACGCGGCGCGCGGGTGGTCGCACTCGAGAAGCCGAGCGAGCGGGAATCGACCGAATGGTATTTCCAGCGTTACGTGCAGCATCTGCCCGCGGCCGGAGAGATCGTCATGTTCGACCGCTCCTGGTACAACCGGACCGGCGTCGAACGGGTCATGGGCTTCTGTACCGATGAACAGCACGCACAGTTCCTGCGGCAGGCTCCACTGTTCGAGGAGATGCTGATCGATGACGGCGTCAAACTGGTCAAGTTCTGGTTCTCGGTGTCGCCGTTGGAGCAGCGCACCCGCTTCGCGATCCGGCAGGTCGATCCGGTCCGGCAGTGGAAACTGTCGCCGATGGACCTTGCCTCCCTGGACAAATGGGACAAGTACACCGCGGCCAAGGAGGAGATGTTCGCCGGAACCGACACCGACCATGCGCCGTGGACCGTGGTGAAGAGCAACGACAAGAAGCGCGCCCGGCTCAGTGCGATGCGGCACGTCCTGAGTCTGTACGACTACGACGACCGGGACGACGAGATCGTCGGTCGTCCCGATCCGCTGATCGTCGGTCGTGCCCGCGACATCATCGGTGAGTAGGAGCTTCCCGGGTTTTGGGCCGATCGATCGGTAGCCTGGGTCGGTGCGTTCCTTCCTTGCTGCGGTGCTCTGTCTAGTCGCGATCGTCTCTGCCGCCATTGCGGTGCCGGCATTCTGGGTCAACTCCAATCTCGTCGACCGTGACGGTTTCAGCGAGATGGTTGCCCCGCTCGCCGACAACTCGAAGGTCCAAGAACAGATCGCCGACGAGATCACCGCGCAGGTGTCCGCCTCTGCGCCGCTGATCCCGACCGGGCTGATCCGCCCACTCGCCGAGGCGTATACCCGCAGCGGCAACTTCAAGCCCGACTTCGTCGAGGCGATGAATCAGCAACACGACTGGTTGTTCGAACAGGCGAAACCCGAAGACGAGGGCCAGGTCATGTCGCTGAACCTGACCCCGATGGTGAACCGGGTCATCAACGACCAACTCCTGAGCGGTGTTCAGATCTCCGGGCCCATCGAGGTCCCGCTGAGCGACTCGGCGCGATCCGGTCTGGAAGCGGGTCGCTATCACGAACTCGGCGACCAGATCGGGTACATCGCTGTGGGGTCGTTGGTGGTCGCGGTGGTCGCGGGGCTCGGCGCGCTGGTGGTGGCGCGACGACGCGGGTTGGTCATTGCCGCAATCGGATTCGGTGTGATCGTCGGAGGCGCGCTGACCTGGCTGTTGGGCGGGTTCGCCCAGCGTCGGGCACGAGACGAGATCTCCGGGGCGGAAGGTTCGGCGCGCGAGGTCGCCGAACTCATCGTCGACAAGGTGGTCGACGGCATGCAGACCGTCGGCCTGATCGCCGCCGGCGCCGGTGTGGTGGTTGTGGTCGCCGGCATCGTGGTGTCGGCGGCCCTCGAGCGTCGGCGTTAGACGGTCGATGAGCCGGCCCCCTGCGTCATGACAGGTTGGGCAAAATCCGCCAGGACGCCGCGAAGTTGTTGAGGATGTTCCAATCCGACGGGACCGCCATGCCGAAGACCGGAATTCCCAGTCCACACCCGACGACTCGCGTTTCCGATTCGCCGGGGGCGAGTTCGGGGATGGTGAACTGCGTCCCCTCGAGCGAGAATCCTGACACCTTCACGTCGTAAGCGGTGGTCCCACCGACGTTGGTGGCGGTCACCGGGCACAGGGAGAGCTTGAACCCGAAATTGTCGCCGCGGGACTCAACGGACACCTTCACGTCCGCCGGGGTGGCAGCGGTGGCGGTGGCCGGCAACGCCAGGGTCAGTCCGGCGGCAGCCGCCAGTGTTGCCAGGCACATCCTGGTTCGTGTCATGGCGATGACCCTATCGGCGAATCGGACATGGCGCGCATTGTCGGAGCCGTATGCGAACATATGTTCGTGTCCCGGATTGAGCAACGAGAACAGGCGAGCATCCTGCATGCCGATCTCGACTCGTTCTATGCCTCGGTCGAGCAACGCGACCACCCGGAGTTGCGCGGACGGCCGGTGATCGTCGGCGGCGGGGTGGTGCTCGCCGCCAGTTATGAGGCGAAGGCCTTCGGGATCCGAACACCGATGAACGGCAGAGAAGCACTCGCGATGTGTCCGCGGGCCGTGGTGATGCCGCCGCGGTTCGAGGCCTACAGCGATGCGAGCAATGCCGTCTTCGAGATCTTCCGGGACACCACGCCGGTCGTCGAGGGGATCTCCATCGACGAGGCCTTTCTCGACGTCGGCGGGCTGCGTCGGATCAGCGGTTCGCCGTTGGAGATCGGCGCGCGCCTGCGGGCCCGGGTGGCGACCGAGGTGGGGCTGCCGATCACCGTGGGGATCGCGAGCACGAAGTTCCTGGCGAAGGTGGCCAGTGCGGTGGGCAAACCCGACGGACTTCTCGAGGTCGCGGTCGGCACCGAACTCGATTTCCTGCATCCGCTACCCGTCGAACGGCTCTGGGGCGTGGGTGCGGTGACCGCGGAAAAGCTCCACAATGCGGGATTGCGCACGGTGGGCGATCTGGCCTCGGTCGGTGAAGCGCTGCTCACCTCACTCGTCGGCGGTGGCGCCGGCCGGCATCTGTATGCGCTGTCGATGGCCCGCGACCCGCGGCGGGTGGAGGTCGGGCGTCGTCGCCGTTCGATCGGATCCCAGCGCGCGATGGGCCGTCGCGCAAAGTCACCCGGTGAGCTCGAGGCCACGCTGGTCGGGATCATCGACCGGCTCGGCAAGCGGCTCCGTAAAGCCGACCGCCTCACGCGCACCGTTGTCCTTCGACTGCGGTTCGACGATTTCACCCGGGCCACGAGGTCGCACACCCTCTACGAGTCCACCGATCGCACCGATGTCCTGATGACCGCATCGCGGAAGATCCTCGATGCGGCGATGCCGATGATCGAGGAAAAGGGCTGCACGTTGCTCGGTGTCTCGCTCACCAACCTGTCCGGCACCGAGGTCGTCCAGTTGGCGTTGCCCTTTGAAGAACACCATCAGGAGAAGCTCGATATCACGGTCGACAGTCTGCGGGACCGATTCGGTGCCGGGTCGGTGACCCGGGCAGTGCTCCTCGGCCGCGACAGTGGAATGCAGGTCCCGATGCTGCCGGACTGATCGTCATGGCACCGGCGTAGGGCGACGAGCCGCGCTACGGTGGCAAAATGTCTTCATCCATGGTGGCGGACACCGATGACGTGGCCGGAGAAGGGCTCGGTGAAACCTCGCCCCTCCGGAGCAGGCGAGAACAGTTCATCGATCCACGGCTGTGGAATGTGCCGTGGGTGGTGGCACTCGGCGCTTTCGCCGGGCTGGCGATCGTGTACATCCTCTATTCGGTCAGGCGCTTCGAGCGACTCGGATACACCGGATGGGATCTGGGCATCTTCACCCAGGCGGTCAGTGCCTACGGGCGTTTCGAAGCGCCGATCGTGCCTCTCGAAGGCACAGACATCAACCTGATGGGCGATCACTTCCAGCCGTGGATCGCCCTCATCGGGCCGGTCTACCGGGTCTTCCCGACACCGATCACCTTGTTGGTGGTCCAGGCGTTGCTCTTCGCGCTGGCGGCCATACCCATCGTGCGGCTGGCAACCAGGCAACTGGGTGTTGTCGTCGGTGCTTCGATCGCGCTCGCGTACGGACTGTCCTGGGGTATTGCCCATGCGTTGGCCTTCGACTTCCACGAGATCGCTCTGGCCGTGCCGCTGCTGGCGTTCAGTGTGGTCGCCCTCGTCGAGGAACGGTGGCGCGCTGCGCTTCTCTACGCGCTGCCCCTGGTGTTCTGTAAAGAAGACCTCGGGTTGACCGTCGCGGTGCTTGCGGCCGTGGTTGCCTGGCGATGCGGCCCGCAGGCCTATCGCTGGGCGGTTGCGACCGCGGTGTGGGGTGTGGTCTGGACCATCCTGGCGACAAAGGTTTTCGTGCCGGCGTTCAGCAGCGCCGACTATTCCTACGGAACGAAGTTCGCCGAGTCCCCGGCCGAGGGTGTCCGGGCGTTCCTCCTCGGATTTGCCGCCGGAGACGCCCGCGCGTCGACGGCCTTCATGCTACTGGTGATCACGCTGTTCCTGGCTGTTCGTTCACCGATCGCGCTGATAGCGGTCCCGACCATCGCGTGGCGGTTCTGGAGCACCAACCATCTGTACTGGTCCGACGATTACCACTACGACGCCATCCTGATGCCGATCATGTTCGTGGCGATGATCGATGCGCTGATGTCGTTGCGCAGGCAGGGCCGGTCGCGGCGGGTGATCACCGGATTTGCCGCCGCGGCCGCGGTGATCGCAGTGGCTTTGACCGCTGGTGGTCCGCTGCACCGGCTCGCCGAGCGCGACTTCTACACCCCGGCCACGGCTGCGCAGTCGGTGGAGTCCCTGGCCCGCCAGATCCCGGAGGGACAATCGGTGGCAGCAACCAACAATGTTGCGCCGCATCTTGTCTCGGACCATGAGGTGACGCTGTTCCCGCGGCTCGATCGTGACCGTTCCGTCCCGCAATGGATCATGGTCGACACCAACACCTACAACATGTTCCCCACCAGCCCCGACGGTGTCCGAAAGGAACTGAAGAAGATCGAAACCGGTGGACAGTACCGGGTCATCGACCGCGATGGCGGCGTGGTCCTGCTGCGCCGCACCTGACCCCCCGCCGAGCGTGCCGAAATCACCGCCGAGCGTGCCGAAAATGCTGGCGTGCCCTCCGTGTCAGCCTCAAGGTGAGTCACCGCACCGAGAGGAAGCCCGATGCTCGCCTTCACCACCGATGAGAAACGAGAGTTCGTCCTCGATTACCTCCAACAGCGCCACGGCAGCAAGACCGCCTGGCTGCAGGACAAACCGTTCAGCCTCCGACAGTTAGCACGCTGGCGCAGCGCCTATCTCCACGGCGACCTTGACCGCGACCTCGTACCTCGCAAGACTCGAGGAATGACCAGCCACCCTGCTCGACTTGAGGATCTGGAAAAACTCCTGACCCAACAACAACGCGAACACGACGCGCAACTGGCCGAACTCCACGAGGAAAACTCCTCCTTACGAGCGGCCAACGACGCGTTGGGAAAAGCTATCGGGCTCATGCACAAGTGGAGCGAGCACACGCCCGACGACACCCCCACTCCACCCGAGCCACCCAGTTCCTGACCTCCGAAAACATGCTGGTCACCCTACTTGCACAGCTACCCGGGATGAGCCAACGCAAAGCCCTTGCCGTACTGAATATTTCACGGTCAACCTGGCAATACCGCCAACGCCCCCGAAACCGGGTGAGCAACCCGATCTCACACCCCCAACGCCACCAACCACACGCACTGAATCTGACCGAGATCACCACGATCGAGGAGCACGTACTACGGGCCTGGACGCGCGGCGACTCCGTCGACCAGGCCTACGCCACCGCCTGGGACCAGGGCATAACAGTCGGCTCACGCCGCACCTGGTGGCGCTACGCCGCAGCCTTGGAACAATCACAGCGACCAGTCAAAACCCACCGCACCAAAACCGGGCCCCGCGAAAAACCCGTACTGCTGGCCACCGGACCGAACCAAATCTGGTCCTGGGATATCACCGACTTCAAAGCCCCTTACCGCGGACAAGCATTCAAGGTGTACTCAATCATCGACATCTTCTCCCGCAAGATCATCGCCAACCGCGTCGAAAACCGTGAACTCGACTACATGGCAGTGGAAATGTTCGAAACCGCATTCACCACAGAAGGAACCAAACCCCAATGGGTACACGCAGATTCAGGATCAGCGATGCGCTCCGATGCCATGAAAACCATGCTCGGCAACAACAAGATCAACGAATCGCACTCACGTCCCAGCGTCTCTAACGACAACCCGTACTCCGAGTCAGAGTTCCGAACCCTCAAACACCGCAAACATTTCCCCGGCATCTTCGAAACCCTCAACGACGCCCGCAACTACGTCACCACCTACACCGACTGGTACAACAACCACCACCGCCACAGCGGCATCAGCCTCTACACACCCAACGACGTCCACGACGGATCCTGGCGAGAAACCCACCGCCGCCGGCAACAAGCACTCGACGCCTACTACACCGAACACCCAGACCGATTCCGCCAACCACCAACCGCCCCACCCGCCCCGAACTGGTCAGGAATCAACTCCACCGGACCCCAACCCGCCACAAAATGACTCCACACAGGTTGACATCTACCG
>NZ_JCANWW010000010.1:0-192622 GCF_059553395.1 Williamsia sp. z34
CCGCAGCCCTCCGAGCACTCCGACGCCGCCTGGTCCGCACCGTCTATCAACGCCTGATCACCGACACTGCGCCCCAACCACGAGCCATTCAGACCGCCGCCGCTTGACATAGGAGCAACTTTTGGCGAACGTTTCCCCAGGTGGGCACCGCCAAAAGGGCACATCATCGGGTACGGCGTTTGAGTTCGAAGGTGACCGCGTGACGCTCGTCGAAGTCTTCGCGAGCAGCGGTGACCATCTCGGTCTGCGTCCGGGCCTGGTTGATCACCGGTGTAACCGGATCGAGGGTCTTCAGGTAGACGTCATGCGCGGCCAGTGACCTCACCGCGGCCTCGATCGCCGCACTGTCGACCTCCTCGGCATGGGTGGCGTCCGGGCCGGCCTCGAACAACCAGCGCGGCTTGGTGCCGAGGAAGTCATAGGTTTGCAGCACCGCCGCCGCGAACTCGGTGTGGTCGCGTTGATTGGGCATGCCCGGACCCCACTGCGGCCCGCCGTACACCGAGACGACGACCTCGGGAGCCAGCCTGCCGATGACCTCGGCGATCCGTAGACGCAGATCCGGATCATTGACGATCGCCGAGTCGGGGAAATCCCAGAACTCGACGGACTCGACGCCGACGATCCGCGCCGACGCCCGCTGTTCGGCTTCGCGGATCGGGCCCGCCTTCTCCGGCGGCATGCCCTCGATACCGGCCTCACCGCGTGAGGCCAGTGCGTAGACAACCCGTTTGCCCGCACCGGACCATTTGGCGACGGCTGCCGCGAGCCCGTACTCGGGATCATCGGGATGCGGCACCAACACCAAGGCGGTGCGCCAATCGGTGGGAAACGGAATCAACACCGCCCCAAGATACCGAAAGTGTGCCCTTTTGGCGGGCAAAAGCCCAGGTCAGGCTCGCCAAAAGGGCACATCATCGGGGGTGGGGGTCAGCGTTCGCGATCCAGGTTGGCCATCTTGAGGACATCGAGGCGTTGGTCGAGCTCGGCCTCGGAGAGTTTGTCACCGATCAGTCCTCGGTCGATCACGGTCTGCCGGATCGTCTTCTTCTCCTTGAGTGCAGCCTTGGCCACGGCGGCGGCCTCTTCGTACCCGATCGCACTGTTGAGCGGGGTCACGATGGAGGGCGACGACTCGGCTAGTTCCTTGAGTCGGTCCTCGTTGGCGACCAGACCCTCGATGCAGCGGTCGGCGAACAACCGCGACACATTGGCCAGCAGCTTGAGAGACTCCAGGACGTTGCGGGCCATCATCGGGATGTAGACGTTGAGTTCGAAGGCGCCGTTGCCGCCACCCCAGGTGACGGCGGCGTCATTGCCGATGACCTGCGCGGCGACCTGGGTGACCGCCTCGGGCAGCACCGGGTTGACCTTGCCGGGCATGATCGAGCTGCCGGGCTGCAGATCGGGGAGTGCGATCTCGCCGAGGCCGGTGAGCGGGCCCGACCCCATCCAGCGGACGTCGTTGGCGATCTTGGTCAGGGAGACCGCAACCGTCTTCAACGCACCCGACAGTTCGACGAGACCGTCGCGTGCGGCCTGCGCCTCGAAGTTGTCCTTGGCCAGCGCCAGCTCGTCCACACCGGTGAGTTTGATCAGCTCGGCGACGACCTTGGTGCCGAACCCGGCAGGCGCGTTGAGGCCGGTGCCCACCGCGGTACCGCCGATGGGCAGCTCACCGACCCGAGGCAGGGTCGCGGTGACCCGTTCGACGCCGGCCTCGATCTGGCGGGCATAACCACCGAATTCCTGGCCGAGGGTGACCGGCACCGCGTCCATCAGATGGGTGCGGCCGGACTTGACCACGGTGCGCCACTGGCTCGCCTTGTCCGCCAAGACCTTCTGCAGGTGCTGCAGGGCCGGGATGAGGTCGGTGACCGCAGCCTCGGTGGCGGCGACGTGGGTCGCGGTGGGGAAGGTGTCGTTCGACGACTGCGACATGTTGACGTGGTCGTTCGGGTGGACCTCGACTCCGGCCGCCTTGGCGATCGACGCGATGACCTCGTTGGCGTTCATGTTCGAGCTGGTCCCCGAACCGGTCTGGAAGACGTCGATCGGGAACTGGTCGTCATGCTTGCCGTCGGCGATCTCCTTGGCCGCGGCCACGATCGCGTCGGCCTTCTGCTCGTCGAGGAGACCGAGGTCTTTGTTGACCTGCGCGCAGGCGGCCTTGAGCAGGCCCATCGCCCGGATCTGGGTCCGTTCCAGCGGCCGGTGGCTGATCGGGAAGTTCTCCACCGCGCGCTGGGTCTGCGCACGCCAGAGGGCGTCGACCGGAACCCGGACCTCGCCCATGGTGTCGTGCTCGATGCGATAGGCCTGCTCACTCACAGTTAGCTCTCCTTAGATCGAATCCTGATGCCACTGAGCGGGATGCTCACTTCACCCGAGGGATCGGTGAAGAAGTCATTCCCCTTGTCATCAACAACGATGAACGCCGGGAAATCTTCCACCTCGATCTTCCACACGGCTTCCATGCCGAGCTCGGGGTATTCGATGACCTCCTGGCTCTTGATGCAATCAAGCGCAAGCCGTGCCGCCGGACCACCGATCGAACCGAGATAGAAGCCACCATGGGTGTTGCAGGCTTCGGTGACCTGCTTGGAACGATTTCCCTTGGCCAACATCACCATTGACCCACCGGCGGCCTGGAACTGTTCGACGTAGCTGTCCATGCGGCCGGCCGTGGTCGGACCGAAGGAACCCGAGGCCATGCCCTCGGGGGTCTTGGCGGGTCCGGCGTAGTAGACGGGATGGTTGCGCAGGTACTCGGGCATCGGGTCGCCGGCGTCGAGGCGCTCCTTGATCTTGGCGTGCGCGATGTCGCGGGCCACCACCAGCGGACCGGTCAGCGACAGCCGGGTCTTGACCGGGTACTGCGAGAGCTGCTCGAGGATCTCGGACATCGGCCGGTTGAGGTCGACTTCGACCACCTCGCCGCTGGAGATGTCTTCTGCCACACCGGCGGCCGGCATGTACTTCGCAGGATCGGTCTCGAGTTGCTCGAGGAATACCCCGTCGGCGGTGATCTTGCCCAGCGCCTGCCGGTCCGCCGAGCACGAGACCGCGATCGCCACCGGACACGACGCACCGTGCCGGGGGAGGCGGACCACGCGGACATCATGGCAGAAGTACTTGCCACCGAACTGGGCACCGATCCCGAAGGACTGGGTCAGTTTGAAGACCTCTTCCTCGAGTTCGAGGTCCCGGAACCCGTGCGCCGACATCGAACCCGAGGTCGGCAGGTTGTCCAGGTAGTGGGCCGAGGCGTATTTCGCGGTCTTGAGCGCGAATTCGGCCGAGGTGCCGCCGATGACGACGGCGAGGTGATACGGCGGGCAGGCCGCGGTGCCCAGCGAGCGGATCTTCTCGTCGAGGAACTTGAGCATTCCCTTGGGGTTCAGGATGGCCTTGGTCTCCTGGAACAGGAACGACTTGTTCGCGCTGCCGCCACCCTTGGCCATGAACAGGAACTTGTATTCGGGGCCCTTGGGGCCCTGCTCGGTCGCGTAGATCTCGACCTGCGCCGGCAGGTTGGAGCCGGTGTTCTTCTCGTCGTAGGTCGTCAGCGGTGCCAGCTGCGAGTACCGCAGATTGAGCTGGGTGTAGGCGTCGTACACACCGCGGGAGATGGACGCGGCGTCGTCGGCGCCGGTCAGCACACCCTCGCTCTTCTTGCCCATCACGATCGCGGTGCCGGTGTCCTGACACATCGGCAGCACGCCGCCGGCGGAGATGTTGACGTTCTTCAGCAGATCCAGCGCGACGAAGCGATCGTTACCCGAGGACTCCGGGTCGTCGATGATCTTGCGCAGCTGCGCAAGATGAGCCGGACGCAGGTAGTGGCTGATGTCGTGCATCGCCTCGGCGGTCAGTTTCCGGATGGCTTCGGGATCGACCTTGAGGAAGGTCTGGCCGTCGACCTCGAGCGTCGACACCCCCTCCGTGGTGATGAGTCGGTAGGGGGTGTCGTCGCCGTCGATCGGAAGCAGATCGGAGTAGAGAAACTCTGGGGCTGAGGCTGGTTTACTCACGCAACGCATCGTATCGGTGCGGTTCGCAGTGCCTCGTCAGAGGTGGTACCGGGTGCTCTCGCACCCCGGTTTCGATCAGCTGCCGGCAGCGGTGTTCGTCGAGATCTCGCCGACCTTCTGGCGGGTGTGGCGACCCTCGATGGTGCGGATGGTGCCCGACTTCGAACGCATGACCAGCGAGCGGGTGGTGGCACCATTGGCGCGGTAGCTCACCCCGCGCAGCATGTCGCCGTTGGTGACACCGGTGGCGCAGAAGAACATGTTCTCTCCGCTGACGAGGTCTTCGGTCTTGAGCACACGATCGAGGTCGTGGCCGGCGTCGATCGCCTTCTGCCGCTCGGCGGCGTTACGCGGCCAGAGCTTGCCCTGGATCTCGCCGCCCATGCACTTCATGGCGACGGCGGTGATGATGCCCTCGGGGGTGCCACCGATGCCCAGCAGCATGTCGACGGAGCTCTCGTCCTGTGCGGCGGCGATGGCGCCGGCGACGTCACCGTCAGAGATCAGCCGCACCTTGGCGCCTGCGGCACGGATCTCGGCGATGAGTCCTTCGTGGCGCTCGCGGTCGAGGACGACCACAGTGAGGTCGGCGACCTCGATGCCCTTCGCCTTGGCGACGGCCTGGACGTTGTAATCGACGGACTCGTTGATGTCGATGACGCCGGCGGCCTCGGGGCCGACGGCGATCTTCTCCATGTAGAAGACTGCGGAGGGGTCGTACATGGTGCCCCGCTCGGACACCGCGATCACGGCGATCGAGTTGGGGCGGCCCTCGGCCATCAGCGTGGTGCCGTCGATGGGATCGACGGCGACGTCGACCTCGGGGCCTTCGCCGTTACCGACCTCTTCACCGTTGTAGAGCATCGGCGCTTCGTCTTTTTCGCCCTCGCCGATCACGACGACGCCACGCATGGACACGGTGGACAGGAGCTGACGCATCGCGTCGACCGCGGCCTTGTCGCCACCGTTCTTGTCGCCCTTACCAACCCACCGTCCGGCCGCGAGTGCGGCTGCCTCGGTCACGCGCACGAGCTCCATCGCCAGGTTTCGGTCCGGAGCCTCGAAGTTGGTGTTAGCGGCTGACATTGTGGTGGCCTCCTGAATCGCGGCGATTGTGTTGAAGGCCATCCTTTCATGCCCGTTATTGCAGGTGGTGCACCGGTGCCTGCGCTCACACGCAGAAGTTCGTTGGAATTCGCGCCGTCCGGGTCCCCACAACGCACTCACCCCCGTCGACCGGGGGACGACGGGGGTGAGTGGGAGGGAACTGAAATCAGTCGGCCGGCGGCGTCACTCGGTGGCGCCGACTTTGGGCGCGAGTGGCTTTCCGTCCGGCGAGATCGACGAGTCGATCGGGATCTCGCGGATGGCGGTGCCCTCGATGTCGACGTTGGGCAGGATCTTGTCGAGCCACGCCGGCATCCACCAGGCCTTGTCGCCCATGATCGTGATGAGCGCCGGGACGATCAACATGCGCACGATGAACGCATCGAAGAACACGGCCGCGGCGAGGGAGAAGCCCATCATCTTCGCGGTGGTGTCGGGCGCGAGCATGAACGCCGCGAACACGGAGATCATGATCACCGCAGCCGACGACACCACGCGCGCGCCGTGCTTGTAACCGATGATCACCGCCTCCTTGGCCGGCAACCCATGCACATACTCCTCGCGCATTCGCGTCACGAGGAAGACCTGATAATCCATGGCCAGACCGAAGACCACACCGATCATGAAGATCGGCAGGAACGAGATGATCGGTTGGGTGTGGGTGATCAGGCCGAAGTGGCCGAGCTGGAAGATCGCCACCGTGGCGCCGAACGTGGCACATACGGAGAACAGGAATCCGATGGTGGCCGTCAGCGGGACCAGGATCGACCGGAACACGATCATCAGGATGATGAACGCCAACCCGACGACCAGCAGCAGATACGGGATCAACGCCGAGTTCAACTTGGCCGAGATGTCGGACATGATGGCGGTCTGACCGCCGACGTTGAGCGTTACCCCTTCGGCGTCAGTGGTTTTCGAGTAGTCGCGGATCTGTTCCATCAAATCGTGCGTCTGCGGACCACTCGGTGACTGTTGTGGCGTCACGAAGATCAGCGCCGATGTCGCGCCGGTCTGGGAGTTGGCCGCGTCCGGACCGTTACCGCGCCAGGTGAGCTGTTCGGGCGTCGCGACGTTGGACAGCGTCTTGATGAACGAGACGGTCTGATCCGCGGCGGGACCGACGTCGCCACCCTTGGTGTCGTTCAGCACCACCAGCAGGGGACCGTTGATGCCCTCACCGAAACCGCGTTGCAGCAGCTCGGTCGCAGCGACCTCGGAGTCGGTGGTGGTCGACAGGCCCAGTTCCAGCTTGGTCATCGGCAATGCCACCACAACCAGCGCCAGCAGCGAGATGACCGCGATCGGCCACGGGTATCTGGTCACGAACTTGGCAAAACGAAGACCGTTGGTCTCCTGCGATTCGGGCTCGTCCCCGTGGCGCAGTTTCGGGATGGGCGGCGAGAACGCAAAGCGGCCGAAGGCTCCCAGCAATGCCGGGATCAGGGTGATGGCACCGAGCACCGCGACGATCACGGCCAGCGCGGCGGCCAGGCCCATCTGCGAGATGAACGGGATCCCGACCACCGACAGCGCCGCCACCGCGATCACCACCGTCAGGCCCGCGAACACGACCGCAGATCCGGCGGTGCCCACCGCGCGACCCACCGCCGCCTCGCGCGAGCCACCGAGATTGAGCTCACTGCGATATCTGGAGACGATGAACAGGGCGTAGTCGATGGACACCGCGATCCCGAGCATCGTGATGATGGCGGTGGCGCTCTGGTTGATGCTGAGGAACTCGGCGCCCAACGTGACCAGCATGATGGTGATGATCACACTGACGATGCCGGTGATGAGCGGGATGAACGCGGCAACGATCGCGCCGAAAGCCACGATCATCACGAAGAAGGCGATGACGAAACCGAGCATCTCGGCGGCGCCGCCCGCTTCCTGGACCTGCATCAGCGAGCCGGTGCCCTGGACGTCGAGGCCACCGACCCGGAATTCGGCGAGGATGTCCTCGAACTGCTTCATGTCGTCGATGGTCAGGTCTTGCGGGTTGATGGTCTGCGCAACCTGGATCAGACCGATGGTGTTCTTGTCTCCCAGCACGGACGCTGCCAGCGCCGGCTCCAGCTCCGCGACGGTCAGCGGGTTGGCCACCTCGTCAGGAGTGGTGATCTCGGGCAAGGTCTTGAGCTTGGCGACCAGCTGATCGATGGTGGCGTTGTGGGCCGCCAGTCCGTCGTTCGCGGCGACGAGCACGCTGGTAGATGCCTCGGATTGCTGAGCGTTGATCGCCGGGAAGTTCTTCTCCATCAACGACATCGCTTTGTCCGAGTCTGTGCCCGGTAACTCGAAATCTTTGGAGAACTTCGGATTCAGTGCGCTGACCAGCGTGACCACCAACGCCGCGAGCACGATCCAGCTGACGATCGCCCACCATTTGTGCCGAAAAGAGAACCGGCCGAGTCGATACAAGAACATTGCCATGAGCAGACCTTATAGTCTGCCGGTGACATCGCTCTCAACAGTGGCGCGAATGTAAGATCCGTAACATTCGTTATCGGACAATGGTTTCCGCTACTTCGTGGGTAGAACGTGTGCGCCGGGGGTCGCTGCCGGCAGTGGTGAAACCGCAAGAACCGCTTCGGCGAGCGTGGTGAGATCGGGCTCCTCGGCCTTGTTCGTCATCAGGCCGATCCGCACGTCACCGAGGTCGGTCACCCACACCGAACGTCCGCCCTCGGGCTCGGTGTAGACCACCCACTGCGATCCACCGATGTCGCGGGTGCCCGCGCCGAGCAGGGTCTCATCGCCGGATAGTTGCCCGACCAGGGCGTCTTTGGCAGCGCCGGTCTGGCTCAGCTGGACGTAGACACCGTTGGAGGTGATGTAACCGGCGTTGGAGACGGTGGTGTCCTCCAGTGCGACCGTGCTGCCGCTGTTGGGCTTCCAGTCCGGAGGCGTCTGGGGCAGCCGGATGGGGAACGACGAACTACGCGCGTCGGCCTTCAACCCGCTCTCGACGTCATATGCGGGAACCTTGTCGTCGCCCGCGCCGCCGGTCAGGCCGACGGAACAATTTCCGGAGACCCCCGCGACGAACAGGCAGAGCAACAACAAAGGGATCAAAGACCAGATCATGTCTTTGTTGTTGGTCAGAATCCGGGGTTTTGCAGCCACCACCCGAGTATTGCAGGGCGCCGGTAATGGTCATAAACGGCCCGAGAGTGACCGAGGGTGTGGTCGCGCCGAATCAGATCTCAGGCCTCGTCGTCCGGGTCGTCGTCGACGTCGTCCTCGAATTCGTCGGCGTCGTCGGCCCCGAGGACTGCTTCGATACGTTTGCGAGCGCCTTCGAGATGTTCCTCACACCGCCGCGACAAAGCCTCTCCGCGCTCCCAGAGTTCCAGCGATGCGTCGAGATCGAGACCGCCCTGTTCCAGGGTGCGGACCACCACGATCAGCTCGTCCCGGGCCTGTTCGTAGCCCAGTTCACTGATCGGCCGCTCGTTGCTGTCGGCGTCTTTCTTCGCTGCCACTGTCTTCCTTCTTGTCCGTGCCCGGACGCCGGTGTCTTGTTCCGGCGAGTGCTGGTGCGTCCGGTGTTGGGTTGGTCTGGTGAACTCGCGTCCGGTCGGACCGGCGTTCTCGGGTTGTCAGCCGCGTCGGGGTTTTTCGACGCCCATCACCGCGGCGCGGGTCGCGCCGTCGGCGACCCGGACCCGGAGCTGGGTTCCGATGGGCATGTCGTCGACCGAGGTCACGACGTGGGGATCTTCGTCCGAACTGCTCGCGGCCCCGGGTACGCGCTGCACGACGGCGTATCCACGGGCCAACGTCTGTGCGGGCCCGAGCGTGGACAGGCGGGCCGTGAGATGTTCGATTCGCTGTTCCTCGCCGGACACGTGCCGGGCGACGTCGCGGCGGATGTCGCGGGCGGCGCGTTCGATCTCGTCGATCCGGTCGTCGACGATGCGATAGGGCTGGGCCAGTACGGGCCGGCCGCGCAGGGAGTCGAGTCCGCGTACCTGGGTGGTCACCCAATTGCGCAACGCCCCGGCGCTTCGTGCACGCAGATCGCGGACGGTCGCGAGTTCGACGGCGACATCGGGCACCACTCGTTTGGCGGCATCGGTGGGAGTCGCCGCGCGCAGGTCGGCAACGAGGTCGAGAACGGGGGAGTCGGGTTCGTGGCCGATCGCGCTGACCACCGCCGTGGTGATCTGGGCGACGGCCCGGCACAGTGCCTCGTCGGAGAACGGCAGCAGATCCTCGACGCTGCCGCCCCCGCGGGCCAGGATGATGACGTCGACGTCGGGGTGCGCGTCGAGTTCGGCCAGGTGCCTCAGGATGGCCGGGACCGCCGTCGGACCCTGGACGGGCGCGTTGCGGATCTCGAAACGAACAGCAGGCCAACGCTTTTGGGCGACCGAGACGATGTCGCGCTCGGCGGCGCTGGCCCGTCCGGTGATGAGTCCGATGGAGCCGGGCAAGAACGGTAGCGGCCGCTTGCGGGCGACGTCGAACAGTCCCTCGGCGGCCAGTAGGCGGCGAAGCCGTTCGATGCGGGCCAGGAGTTCGCCGATGCCGATCGGCCGGATCTCCGTGACCCGCAACGACACCGTGCCCCGCCCGGTGTAGAACACCGGTTTGCCCAGGACCACCACCCGTGCCCCCTCGGTCAAGGGGACCGGCGCGCGGGTCAGCAGATCGGGGCTGCAGGTGACCTGGATGGAGATGTCGGCGGCGGGATCGCGCAGCGTCAGGAACGCGGTGCGGGTACCTGGGCGACGGTTGATCTGGGTCAACTGACCTTCGACCCAGACCTGTCCCAGTTTGTGTAGCCAGTCGGCGATCTTGGTGTTGATCGTCCGCACCGGCCACGCCGATTCGGGCGTATTGCTCACGTGGGAAGGTTACTTGGTCGCCGCGGTCACACGGTTGTCGAGCATCGTGACAAACGGTGCGCGGGCCCGCGTGGACTTTTCGTACGCGGCCAGTTCCTTGAGTTCGTCGAGTCCGACGGTGCGGAGTTTGGCCCGCAGTTGGGCCAGCGTCAGCGAGTCGTAGTCGAGTGCCTCGACGATTTCGGGAGCGTCGCCGTTGGAGCTCGCGGTCGGTGTCGGATCCCCGGCGTCGACGTCGATCTCGGGAGTCGAACTGTAGAGCGCGAACCGCCCGGATCCGGCCGGCCCGGTCGCGGACCCGGAGTCGTCTTTGTCGGCTTCGCCCGCATCCGCAGCGCCGGAATCGGTGGCTGTGGCCGGAGTCACCGGACGAGTTACGGTGGGCAGGACGAAGTCGTCCTCGTCCTCATCGAAGGTGGCCCACTCCGGCTCGTCTTCGGCATGGCCGAGGAGGGACTCGAAGACCTCGTCGCCCTTGATGGCCATTTCGGCGATGCCCTGCTGAAGACGCATCACGGCCTGCAATGTCTCGCTGAGTGCGGTCATCGGAAGGGTGATCGCTGTGGTCGGCAATTTGCGTGTCTCTTCGAGCACTGTGACAACAACCCCGGCAGCGACCCTTGCGGCATAAGGTGGTCGGATCATGTCCATACTCTGCCTCATGCTGCAGGCGGTGACCACTGGTAGGGGCCGATTGCCCGTACGCTGAACCACATGAGTTCGGCCGAAATCACCCCGTCAGGCAAGAAAATCCTGCTCGCTGAGCCTCGCGGCTACTGCGCGGGCGTCGATCGCGCTGTCGAGACAGTGGAAAAAGCGCTCGAGAAGCACGGTGCACCCGTGTATGTGCGCAAGGAGATCGTCCACAACCGGCACGTGGTGGAGACACTGACAGACCGCGGCGCGGTCTTCGTCGACGAAACCGATGAGGTGCCCGAGGGCGCGCTCGTCGTCTTCTCGGCGCATGGCGTCTCGCCCGCGGTCCACGAATCCGCCGCCGGCCGCAACCTGCGCACCATCGACGCGACCTGCCCGCTGGTCACCAAGGTGCACCAGGAGGCCAAGCGCTTCGCCCGCGACGACTACGACATCCTGCTGATCGGTCACGAGGGTCACGAAGAGGTCGAGGGCACCGCCGGTGAGGCTCCCGACCACGTGCAGCTCGTCGACGGGCCGGACAGCGTAGACCGCGTCACCGTCCGCGACGAGTCCAAGGTGATCTGGCTGTCGCAGACCACGTTGTCTGTCGATGAGACCATGCAGACGGTCTCGCGCCTGCGGGAGAAGTTCCCGCTGCTCAACGATCCGCCGAGTGACGACATCTGTTACGCCACCCAGAATCGGCAGGTTGCCGTCAAGGCCATGGCCCCGCAGTGCGAGCTGGTTATCGTGGTCGGCTCGCAGAACTCGTCGAACTCGGTGCGCCTCGTCGAAGTGGCCCTGCAGGCCGGTGCGAACGCGTCGTACCTGGTCGATTACGCCCGGGACATCGATCCGGCGTGGCTCGAGGGCGTACAGACCGTCGGCATCACCTCTGGCGCGTCGGTGCCCGAGATCCTTGTCGCCGGCGTCATGGACCTGCTCGGTGAGTACGGCTTCGACAGCGTCGAGACGGTGACCACGGCACAGGAGACCCTGACCTTCGCCCTGCCGCGCGAATTGCGTCCCGCCCGCGCGAAGTAAGACCCCACGACGCCCGGCGCGCCCGGTCCGGGAAGATCGGCGCCCCGGGCATCGTTGTGATGTAGATGACATCCACGACTTTGCAACTGACCGAGCGGCAACGCGAACGTTTGCGCGCCGAGTACGTCATCTGGTTGACCACCGTCAAACCGAACGGGACACCGGTGCCCACACCCGTGTGGTTTCTGTGGTCATCTGACGAGTTCCTGATCCTCAGTGAGCCGGGCACGGCCAAGCTGACCAACATCTCCCAGAACGCCTCGGTGGCACTGAATTTCAACAGCACCGCCGACGGTGGAGACGTCGCGGTGTTCACCGCGCAGGCGTCGACGGACCCCGGCGGACCCACCGGCCCGGAATGGGATGCCTACGCCGCCAAATACGAGACCGCGATCCATCAGCTGGAGATGACCCCGGAAATGACCCCGGAGATGTTCCGGGCGGCGTATTCGACGTTGATCCGCGTCAAGCCCCGCCGGGTACGCGGCTGGTGAGCCCCGGGCCGGACCACATGCGGGTCAGTACTCGTCGGGGTCCAACTTGCGCAAGCGCCGCGCCGGCATCGAGACCGCCCAGCCGGCCACCAGGATCACCGCACACACACCGATTCCGATGAGGGCTGCCGTGCGTGGCCCGGTGTCGGCGGGCTGATCCGGGATCGGCGTCGAGATCGCCTGCGGAACAGCCCAATCCGTCGCCACGTCCGGGATTTCGAAGGTGAGTGCGGCAACCGGGTCGATCACTCCGTGGCCGATCGTGTTGTCGCGGCCGGTTCCCGGTGCGTGCGCCGTCCGGGTGATCCGTTCCATCACCTCGGCCGCATCGAGTTCTGGAAATCGCGCCCGGACGAGCGCCGCGACGCCGGCGACGTACGGCGCGGCAAAACTGGTGCCGTCGATGCCGGAGAGCCCTTTGTCACCGTCGTGGGCGTTGACCAACCTGCTCGATCCACCGGCGTTGTCCAGGCTCAGGATGCCGGTACCCGGCGCCGCGACGCCCACCCAGGGCCCCGACAGGCTGAAACCGGCCGGTGATCCGGTCTCCGAATCGACGGCGGCCACACTCAGGACATACGGCGAGTACCAGGCCGGACTGGCGACGGTGGTCACCGTGTCCCAGCCGTCGAGCTCGGGTTCGGCGGGGTTCGGTGGGGGATTCTGGGTGGAGCAGGCCGAGCCCTGGGTGAGGTTGCCGGCCGCGGCCACCACGACCACATTGCGGTCGAATGCGTACTTCACCGCTGCGCCCAACTGTTTGTCGTGCAGGTCGGTGCCTGCCGAGCCGCACGCGACCTCGGAGATGTTGATGACCGTGGCACCGAGGTCGACGGCCCGGACAACCGCGTTGGCCAACGTCTGCACCGTGCCGAATCCGGAACCCACGGTCGGATCGGGGGGCGTGTTCTGCCGCCGGTCCTTCGCCTCGAACGCGCCGCTGGACTGCCGGATCGCGATGATGGAGGACTCGGGGGCCACCCCGGCGAACGCGTCGGTCGAGGACGGCTGTGCGGCAATGATCCCGGCCACGAGTGTGCCGTGCCCGTCACAGTCGTCGGTGCCGTCGGTGCGCGAGACGTAGTCGCCGCCGGCCTGGACGCGGGGGAGCCGGGGGTGCCGGGTGACGCCGGTGTCGATGACGGCCACCCGTTGGCCCGCACCCCGGCTGAACCGCCAGGCCTCGGGCAGTCGCATCATCGTCTGCGCTGCCGAGGGCACGGTGACCTCGGTGCCCGGTGACAGAACGGGTTTGGCGCACAACATCTTCTGCTCGGTGGCCTCCGGTGGCGCCACCGGCGCCCCTCGCACCAGCGCGCCGGGCTCGATGACCGGTTGGACGATCGCGCCCGCGGTGGGTGCCGGGAACGCGGTCAGCACCGCCAGGACGCCGACCACTGCGGCAAGACGAACGGTTCGGTTGCCAGGCTTCGGGGGGTGCGCGGTGCGGGTTCCGAGACCCTCGATCACAGGTCGCGCACCGCGGCGAAGAGATCCATGATCCAGAACATCAAGGGCACGATCATGGCGATCAACAGGTATTCGGCGATCTCGACCAGGCGACGCATCACCGGCGAGAAGGACGACTGAGGCGCCACGACCCCACAGAGCAGGGCCAGGACCGCGACCACCGCGACGGCGGTCATCGCGAACGCGGCGTGATCGTCGGGGCCGAGCACCACCAGTGTGGCGGTCACACCGAACCCGATCGCCCCGGCGGCGATGAGGATCGACGCCTGTGCGAGGTCGGCGTAGGAACGTCCACGCAGGCACAGGAGAGTGGCGATGACCAACGCGTACACCGTGCAAAGCCAACTGAAGTCATCGACGGGGTAGGCCACCATCGCGATACCGGCCACCGCGGCCACCGACGTGCCGGCGATGATCCCGGTGAGATAACGCGCCGCAGTCCTGGCCCGGAGTTCGAGTGCCGCGGCTGAGGGGAGCGCCATGGCACCGATCGCCCCGATACCCTCGATGGCGGGACGAGGTGCGGAGTCGACGGGGTCGATGGGCGCACCGGCGGTCGGGACCGGGGGCAGCGGCAGCCTGGCGAGCAGGATCGTGATGCGCGGGGCCATCGAGATCGCCAGGATCGCGACGGCGCACAGCCCTGCCCCGAGTTTGACGGTGCCCGGTGAGAAGACAAGCTGCACAAGGGACGCGAAGGTTCCGAAGATCGCGGCGGCACCGACGGCCGAATGGATCAGCGGGCCTGCCGTCGATATTCGATAGGACAGGGCCGCCGATACCGTGACCACCGCGCAGCCGAGCGCGAGGTGAGCTGCTCCGAATGCGCCGGGCGGCAACATCATTCCGGCCGCACCTGCCGGCGCCATCGAGCACAACGATGCGATGGCCGCGCTGGCCGGATCGTCGTAATAGCGACCGACCACCGCGCCGGCCACCATGAAGGCGAGCGCAACCATCGCGGCGATGAGTATCGGCCACAACAGCTCACGGTCACCGCGTTCTGAGAGCAGCGATAATGAGAGCAGCGTCGAGGCCCCCACCGCGACGGCATACCCCATCGCCCGGGCCGCGGCGGCATTCCAGCTCGAGAACTGCGCGTCACCGAGACGGGCGACCGCATCGATGACGTCGTCGAAGAGCACCGGACTCTCCCGGGCCGGAACTGCCCGGAGAATCAGCAGGTCACCGTCACGGACCCCGGCCTCGCTGAGGCTGCGATTGGGCGCGATGGGGTCGTGACCGACCCGGGACAGTGTCCAGTGGTCGCGGATGGGACCGGGCCTCGAGTCGCTGTCCTCGTCGTCGACCGGTGCTCGGGTGCTGATCAAGGCGACGAGGTCGGGGATCAGCGCGGCCACCGCAACCGCGGCGGGCAGGCCGACGTCGAATTGCGTCGTCCCACCGATCACCGACACCCGCGCGAGCGCCGGTTCGGTACCGGCCGCAGCATCGAGCTCCGCCAAAAGGTCAGCAGCGGTCATGATTCCCCCCCCAAGAGATCCCCACCAAGTACCGATGACCATAGCGAACCGCTCCGACATTGCGCCTGCCACCGGCGGGTTCGCTGTGGATTGATTGCACCCTTCGGGGTGCCCGGCGGACCGCCATGAGGAATGATGTGCGGCCAGGGGAGCAAGTTTGAGTTTCAGGGGTGGGGGGTTTTGAAATCCATGATGTCGCGATGACGACGGGTACAACCGAGGGTTTTGTCCGTCGGGCCAGGGTGCCGGCACCGCGGACGCCGGGCGGAGAGGTCAATCTTCAGGTGCCACCGGACGTTCCACGGGTGGTGCCGGGCAATCTGCTGATGAAGATGATGCCCGTGGTGATGGTGTTCGCCGTGGTGGGCATGATCGCGATGATGTTCGTGACCGGCGGACGCAACATGTTGTCGAATCCGCTGTTCATGATGTTCCCGATGATGATGCTGATGTCGATGTTCGGCATGTATGCAGGTGGGGGCAATCGAGGCGGCAAACGCGCCGCCGAACTCAACGAAGAGCGCAAGGACTACTTCCGGTACCTGTGCCAGGTCCGCGACGAGGTCCACGAGACGGGCGCCGCGCAACGGCAGGCCCTCGAATGGAGCCATCCCGAACCCGCTGCGCTGCTCGGTGTGGTCGGTGGCCGGCGGATGTGGGAACGGCGTCGCGGCGACAACGATTTCGGCCATGTCCGGGTCGGCGTCGGATCGCAGCGCCTGGCAACCCGCCTGATGCCGCCGGAGACAGGGCCGCTCGAAGACGTCGAACCGGTGTCCGCGGTGGCACTGCGTCGCTTCGTTCGCACGCATTCCGTGGTGCACGGTCTGCCCACCGCCGTCTCGTTGCGCGGATTCCCGGCGATCAACATCGAGGGGGCCAGGCAGGAGACCAGGCAGCTCGCCCGGTCGATGATGCTGGAACTGTGCGCCTTCCACGGACCCGATCAGCTCATGGTCGCGGTGGTCACCGCCGATCCGGCCGCGGAATCGTGGGATTGGTGCAAGTGGCTGCCGCACGTGCAGCATCCGCACGAACGGGACGGTGTCGGGTCGGTTCGGATGATCTACCGGTCGCTGGCAGATCTCGAGGATGACCTGGCCACCGATCTCCTCGAACGTGGCCGGTTCTCGCGGTCGGCACCACCGGCGGCGGGCCGGGCCCAGTTGGTGGTGATCATCGACGACGGTCACGTCACCGGTGACGAACGGATCGTCGGTGACGCCGGGATGGAGGCGGTGTCGGTGCTCGACCTGTCCGCCCCGCCGGACGGCCTCGCGGTCCGACGCGGTCTGCAGCTGGTCGTACGGGACGGAAAAGTTGGCGCGCGCAGCGCATTCGGTGTGGAGGAGTTCGCCGACATGGACGCGCTGAGTGTTCCGGAGGCGGAGGCCTTCGCCCGCACCATGGCCCGCTACCGCCTGGCCACCGCCGCGCAGATGGTCAGCCTGGAGCAGGAGGTCTCACCGACCGATCCCGGTCTGATGAATCTCCTCGGTATCGGTGATGCGACCCGCCTGGATCTGCGCAGTGTGTGGGCGCCGCGGCCTGCCCGCAATCGCCTGCGGGTCCCGATCGGCTACTCGGTCAACGGGACACCGGTCGAGATCGACATCAAAGAGGCGGCCGAAGGCGGCATGGGTCCGCACGGGCTGTGTATCGGTGCCACCGGCTCGGGTAAATCGGAGTTCCTGCGCACGCTGGTGCTCTCGATGCTGGCCTCGCATTCGCCTGAGGCGCTCAACCTCGTGCTGGTCGATTTCAAGGGCGGCGCAACATTTTTGGGACTCGACGCCGCCCCACACGTGGCGGCGGTGATCACCAACCTCGAAGAAGAACTGTCGATGGTCGACCGGATGCGCGATGCGCTGTCCGGTGAGATGAACCGGCGTCAGGAGCTCTTGCGTTCGGCGGGGAACTTCGCGAATGTCGGTGACTACGAACGGGCCCGGGCCGCAGGTGCCGCACTGGAGCCGATGCCTGCACTGTTCATCGTGGTGGACGAGTTCTCCGAGCTGCTGGCCCAGAAGCCGGACTTCGCCGACCTGTTCGTCGCGATCGGGCGGTTGGGCCGATCGCTGCACATCCATCTCCTGCTGGCCTCGCAGCGACTCGAAGAGGGCAAGATGCGCGGACTCGACAGTCATCTGTCGTACCGGATCGGTCTGAAGACCTTCTCTGCCAACGAATCCCGGTCGGTTCTCGGCGTACCCGACGCCTACCATCTGCCGAATGTTCCGGGCTCTGGTTATCTGAAATGCGATTCCGCCGAACCGATCCGGTTCAACACCTGTTACGTCTCGGGTCCGTACACACCACCGGTGTCGGCGATCGATGCGGTGTATTCGCCGACACCGGGCGGTGGTGGTCGGCTCAAGATGTTCACCGCGGGGCGGGTTCCCCTCGACCCGGTGGTGATGTCCGAACCGATTCTTCCGGACCAGGTTCCCGAACCGGTGAACGCCCCACCGGCACGCACGTTGCTCGAGACCGTGATCGGACAGATCGAGGGCCACGGCCCGGCCGCGCACGAGGTGTGGCTGCCGCCGCTGGATGAGTCGCCGACGATCGATGTGCTGGCCCCGCACTGGCAGACGCCGCAGACCGGTCGGCTGGAGTTCCCGCTGGGCATCGTCGACCGTCCCTATGATCAGCGGCGCGATGTCCTGACGATCGACGTCTCGGGTTCACGCGGCAACGTGGCGATTGTCGGCGGTCCGCAGTCGGGCAAGTCGAATGCGGTGCGCGCCTTGATCCTTGCCGCTGCGGTCACGCACGGTCCCGAACAGGTGCAGTTCTACTGTCTGGACTTCGGTGGTGGATCGCTGTCGGGTATCGCCGGGTTGCCGCATGTGGGTTCGGTGGCCGGCCGCGCAGACATGGACGCGGTCCGGCGGACGGTCGCCGAGGTGGCGGCCCTGGTCCGACAACGCGAACTGCGGTTCGCGGCCCTCGGGATCGAATCGATGCGGGACTTCCGGAACCGGCGCAGCGCGGGGGACCCGTCCTTGTCCGAGGACATCTTCGGCGACGTGTTCCTGGTGGTCGACGGCTACGCCGTGATCCGCGGGGAGTTCGATTTCCTGGAGGAGCAGATCAACGGCATCGTCGCGCAGGGCCTGTCCTACGGCGTCCACGTGATCGTGACCGCCGCGAGGTGGGCCGAGGTCCGGCCGGCAATCAAGGACCTGATCGGCAGTCGGCTCGAACTACGTCTGGGCGACCCGCTCGATTCGGAGATGGGGCGCAAGGTCGCCGGACTCGTCCCCGAGGGCCGGCCCGGACGTGGTCTGACACCGGAACAACTGCACATGTTGATCGCATTGCCTCGCACCGACTCCCGGACCGACGTCGAGTCACTGCGCGGCGCGCTGGCGGACACGGTCCAGAAAGTCTGTGCGATGTATCCCGGCCGCAAGGCCATGGCGGTCCGCAAGCTCGCGTCCCATCTGGATCGGGCGGAGATGCTCGATCGCGTGCGTGAACGTGGGATCACGCTGAACCCGAAACAGGTGGCGATCGGTGTCGGCGAAGCCGAACTCGCCCCGGTCATCCTCGATTTCGGGGCACAGCCACACTTCATGGCCTTTGCGGACGTGGAACACGGGAAGACCACGTTGCTCCGCAACATCGTCGCCGGTCTCGTCGAGAACGGCACCGCTGAGCAGACCAAGATCGTGCTGGTCGACTACCGGCGGACCATGCTCGGTGTGATCGAGTCGGATCACCTGGCGGGGTATGCGAGTTCGGCCCAGACCCTGGCGCCGATGGTGAACGAGTTGGTGGCCTTCTTCACCGCCCGGATACCGGGCGAGAACGTGACGCAACAGCAGTTGCGAGAGGGCAACTGGTGGTCCGGGCCGGATGTCTACATCGTGGTCGACGACTACGACATGGTGGCCACCGGTAACGGGAACCCGCTGGTGCCGTTGGTGGACCTGCTCTCGCAGGCCCGCGACATCGGGCTGCATCTGATCGTCACCCGGCGGTCGGGCGGCGCGGGCCGGGCTCTGTTCGACACGATCATCGGGCGTCTGAAAGACCTGTCGACCGATGGCCTGTTGATGAGCGGTGACCGGGATGAGGGTTACCTGCTGGGCCGGGTCCGGTTGCAGAAGTTGGTACCCGGCCGCGGTGAACTCGTCTCCCGGTCGCGTCCGCAGGAAATGATCCAAGTCGCCCATCTGCCGCCCTTGTGAAGGAGGGCGTGGTGAACCAGAACCCTGTGAACCCGACCGTGGTGACAATGCCCCGCGGCATCCGGGCGACGGTGGCCGACATCGCCTACGACGAATTCGTCGTCGGGTCGGGCGGCGCCACTCCCATCGGAGCGCTGGTCTCGGGTATCAACGCTGCGGGTGTCACGGTCGATGGCCGGCGGATGCACATCGCCGAGGCGTGGTCGCGGTTGTTCGCCCGGCTGGGCGGGATCGGGCCGGTGACGCTGACGTATCCGAGTACGTGGGGCCGTCGGCGAACCGAGATCTTGCGCAACGCGGCGCTGGCCCACTGCGGCGAGCTGGAACTGGTACCCCGTGCCGTCGCGATCGCCCGTTCACACCTCGACGCGGCGGCCCAGTGTGTGGTGGTGATCGAGGTCCATGGGCGAACCAGGGCCGACGCGCGGATCGACATCCACGAGCTGCGGTCGTCGACGGCCGGACTGCAGATCTGCTCGACACGGGTCCTCACCGATCCGGCCGGACTACCCGACCTCCTGGCCGATATGGACAACCGTGTCGAGGCGATCCTGGTCGACGGTTGCGACCGGGCCGCGGTGACCGAGGTCCGTCGGAGCGCTGAGGAGTCGACCATCGTGGGGCGGGTCCTGGCGGTCGACCGGTCCCTGTTGCGGCGATTCGGCGGTGCCGAACTGCCTCCACCGCGCATCGACGACGACCCGCCGGCGAACGGGGCGCGGAGCCGCGGTCGGCTCGTCGCCGCGATCGCGGCCCTGCTCGTGGTGGTGGCAGCGGCGACCGGTGTCGCCGTCGTGGTGATCAGGGACGGTGCGTCGGCTACGTCGGCGGCGCAGCCGGATCAGTTCGTCCAGCTCGGTCGGGTGGGGCTCACGGTTCCCGGCGGCTGGCGGAGCAGCAGTGAACCGCCGGCCGAGGGTGTGGTGTCCCGGACGACGTTCGCCGCCCCGGAGAACGACACCCGCCTGATCGTGCTGCAGAACACGGTCCGCGACACCTCTACATTGGCATCGGTCGCGGTGAGTCTGCGCAACCGCATCGATCAGCGCGGCGATGCCGTGGTGCAGGAGTTCTCCGCGAGCACGCGGTACGCGGGCCGCGAAGTGATCGGTTACCGGGAGGTCCCGGTATCGGGCGGGACCATCCGCTGGTATCTGTTGGTAGAACGAGGTCTGCAGGTCAGCATCGGTTGTCAGAGCGGTTCGGCGGGCGAATCCATCGACGAGCAATGCCGCGGTGCGGTCGGATCGGTGCGGATCGCCGGGCCGTGACACCACCGGCACCCGCGGAGCTGGTGGCAGGCGTTTTGACCATGCAGTCGCCAAAACGGTACTGTTGTTCGTTGGTGCGCGGCCGTCTGGTTTACCGGGCGAGTCGAGGCCTGGGTCCCCACTGGTCGCCAGGGTAACCTCTGCCACGCACCTGACCAGCTCCATCACCGAAACGACAGGACTTTCTGTGCCTACGTACACCCCGAAGGCGAGTGACATCACGCATGCGTGGCTTGTCATCGACGCCACCGACGTGGTGCTCGGTCGCCTTGCCGTGCAGAGCGCCAATCTGCTCCGCGGCAAGCACAAGCCGACCTACGCCCCCCACATGGATGGTGGCGACTTCGTCATCATCATCAACGCCGAGAAGGTTGCCATCAGCGGCAACAAGCTCGACGACAAACTGCTCTACCGCCACTCGGGTCATCCGGGCGGCCTGAAGTCCCGCACTGTCGGTGAGACCCTGGCCACCCGTCCAGAGCGCCTCGTCGAGAAGGCGATCATCGGGATGCTCCCGAAGACCAAGCTCGGTAACGCCATGGCCTCCAAGCTCAAGGTGTACGCCGGACCCAATCACCCCCACGCGGCTCAGCAGCCCGTGCCCTTCGAGATCACCCAGGTTGCCCAGTGACGGCGCCGGAGGAGCAGAACGTGTCCGATCAGACCGAAGCCGAAGTTGTGGCTGCTGAAGTCGTCGAGGCCGAGGTCGGCGCCGATGACTACATCGTGGACGAGGTTGTCGCCGAAGAGGCCGTCACCCGTGCGCCGATCGAGTTCGATCGCCCGGTCCAGACCGTTGGTCGCCGTAAGGAAGCTGTCGTTCGCGTCCGCTTGATGCCCGGCACCGGCGAGTTCAAGCTCAACGGTCGCAGCCTGGAGGAGTACTTCCCCAACAAGGTGCACCAGCAGCTGATCAAGGCTCCGTTTGTCACCGTGGATCGCAACGATGCATTCGACATCTTCGCGAACCTGCATGGTGGCGGCCCGTCGGGACAGGCCGGCGCTCTGCGTCTGGCCATCGCCCGCGCGCTGATCGAGGTCACCCCGGACGATCGCCCGGCCCTGAAGAAGGCCGGCTTCCTCACCCGTGACCCGCGTGCAGTGGAGCGCAAGAAGTACGGCCTGAAGAAGGCCCGTAAGGCTTCGCAGTACAGCAAGCGCTGATCTCTTCTCAGTCGCGAGAAATATCAAGCTCGACTTGACCACAGGCAGGCGTTCAGAAATCTCTGGACGCCTGCCTGTGTGCATGGGAAACAAAGGAACGTAATGGGGCACCTGTTCGGCACAGACGGTGTTCGGGGATTGGCCAACGCCGACCTGACTCCGGAACTGACACTCTCACTTGCGCAGGCCGGAGCGCGAGTGCTCGCGACCGACCGCACCTCGGCCGGACGACCGGTTGCGATCGTCGGCCGCGATACCCGGGCATCGGGGGAGATGCTCGAGGCGGCGGTGTGTGCCGGGTTGACCGCAGCAGGTGTTGACGCCCTGCGCGTCGGTGTGGTGCCCACGCCGGCTGTCGCCCACCTCACCGACCATTACGGCGCCGCATTCGGCGTGATGATCTCGGCTTCTCATAATCCGATGCCCGACAACGGGATCAAGTTCTTCGGCCCCGGCGGCCACAAGCTTGCCGATGCGGCCGAGGACGCCATCGAAGCAGCCTTGGACGCTGCCGTGCCGCGTCCGACCGGATCCGATGTGGGACGGGTCCGCGACGCCGACGACGCGCTCGATGTCTACCTCCGTCATCTGTCGGGGATGGTCGAGTCGAATCTGAAACCGGTGACGGTGGTGGTCGATTGCGCGCACGGTGCTGCGTACCTCGCCGCCCCGCGCGCCTACCGCGCCGCAGGTGCCACGGTGATCGCGATCAGCGCCGATCCCGATGGCAACAACATCAATGAGGGTTGCGGTTCAACACATTTGGAGCAGGTCCAGGCTGCAGTCCGGGAATACGGTGCCGATCTCGGACTGGCCCACGACGGTGATGCCGATCGGTGCCTGGCAGTGGATGCCTCGGGCGAGGTGGTCGACGGCGACGCCATCATGGCGGTGCTCGCCACCTCCATGAAGGACGCCGGCACCCTCAAGGACAACACCCTCGTCGCCACCGTGATGAGCAATCTCGGTCTGCATCACGCCATGACACAGGCCGGGATTGCGGTGCGCACCACCGGTGTTGGTGACCGGTATGTACTCGAAGAACTCCGGGCCGGTGGGTACTCCCTCGGTGGTGAGCAGTCCGGCCATGTGGTCATCCCGTCGCACGGCACCACCGGAGACGGCATCCTGACCGGTCTGGCACTGATGGACCGGATGGCGTCCACCGGCAAGCCCCTGGCCGAGCTGGCCTCGATCATGCAGGCACTGCCGCAGGTGCTGATCAACGTTCGCGTGGCCGACAAGAACGTCGTGGCACAGGCGCAGTCGGTGAAGCAGGCCGTTGCGTCGGCAGAGGGCGAACTGGGGGACACCGGGCGGGTGCTCCTGCGGCCGTCGGGGACCGAGCAGCTGGTCCGGGTGATGGTCGAGGCCGCCACGGCGGAGCAGGCCCAGTCTGTTGCCGGACGGATCGCCGCGGCGGTCGAGGCGGCCTGACCGCCGGAGCTTTGCGCCCTCGCGGTTCGGTGCGCAGGTGCACCCCGGCGCGCCCGCACACTTGGCGGGGACTTGTGACTAGAATCACTCTTTTGCGGATCTTTCCGTCCTCCCTTTCTTTATGTGAATTCTTCGAGAAGTATTCTTGCATTTGCAACTATTGGACGAATGAACATCGATGTCGGACTCGGTTCATGCTGGTAGGTGGCGCGGAAAGGAATTGCTGTCCCCGATACCGGGGACACCGCGACGCGGCTCTCGAGGGCGGGTCGACAGGTGTGTGTGAACACGAGTGTTTACCGACGTGAAATCGTCTTAATGCGCGATTGGGATCCTTCGGTGCTCTGACCTGCGTAGATATGATGTATAGCACTTCCGCAAGGAATTTTTGTGTGAACAGAACTTCCACGGGGGGACTTGTCGTCTGTGGCCGCCGTCGCGGGATTTCGTTATGACAGACATGCCCGACTGTGGAATGCTGTGTATCGGGAAAGGGCGCAGATGAATTGCCTTTTCCCGAATCGTCAGGTCGCGCAGGGTAACTGCGCTATCTCTATGAAGGGGTTCAATATGGGATCGACTACGTCTTTTGACTTCGATGTGCTGGAAATCTTCCAGTTCCTGATCGACAACGCACCGTTTCTTGGTGTCTTCTTCGGCTCCTGAGTCGGCATAGGCCCAAGCCTGCCGCGATGTCCGCGTTCCGAGTATTCGGGACGCGGACATCGCTGTTTCTAGCCGGTGATATCGACCGCCGCACAATTTTCGGGCCGACGAGGGGAACCTGACCCGACGGTGGCGCGTCTTACCTGGCGGGAGGTGAACATGGGCGATTCGACCCGTATCGACCCGCCGGAGGTCAGGCGGATCGGGGGCATTTTCGGGGAGGCCGCGCGAACCGTTGATGTCGCGTGTACGGGTTTGGGGGAGTGCGACTTCGGTGCCCAGCTCGGCCGCCGTTACGCGCATCACGAGTTGGCCTACAGCGCAGGGTTGTTGGCGATGGCGCAGAGCGTGCGAGTCCTGGCGCGAGCGACGCGGCAGTTCGGCGAGGGTTTGGCGAGTGCGGCCGACACCCTGGGCGGACAGGACACGACCAATGCCGATTCGTTCGGCACTGGGGAAGTGGGTCGTGGGTAGGGGGCCGGGCACCGGCGCGAGCCTGCAGTCAGACCTGGCCGCCGCGCGTGAGGCGGCCGAATCCGCCTTGCAGTTCTTTGTACATGTCGCCCCACTGGCGCAGCGTCTGGGCATGACCGACTTCCCGGAGTTCTCGGCTTTTCGCAGCCGCTTCTGTCAATCCGACGACCTCAGTACGGCTCGACTGCGAGCTGACGGCGTTGTGGTGCAACAACTCCACGCAACCGTGACATCGGCGGTCGACGTCCAGAAGCAGCACGAGGGTGCGCTGGCGGATGCCTGGCCGGATGGTTCCGGGATCGACGCGCGGCAGCAACTCCGGACGATACTGCCCCGCGCCGAGACCGATCTCGCGGAGATATCTGCGATCGGTGCCGGCATGCTGATCGCCGCCGACTGCATAGATGTCGCACGTTTCACCCAGTACGGCTGCATCGGGACGATCGACGCGGACAGTCTTCTCGGTGTTCCGATTGCGCTGTGGCTGAAGATGAATACGGCCTGTTTCACACACCACGTCGAACTCCGGGCCGCGATCTCCGCCGCCGTCGATCTGTTCGGCGCAGCGGTGACGACCTGCGATGAGGCCATCGAAGCAATTCTGTCGGGTCTGTGCGCTGCCATGGCCGCGGTCGGCAGCGCCGACTGTCCGGCCGCAACCGGGGGACAACCCGAAGCGGCCGATGAGCCGGCAGGTCAGGGAGGTGACTCCGGCTTGGCTGTTGGGGCGGGTGTACAGACGGCGGGCGTCGCGCAGTCATCGGACGGCGGGGCTCAGCCGGAGGGCCGGAGCGGGGGAACCGTGGGCTCGTTGTCCCCGGCGTCCGGTGGCCCGGACGGCCCGGACGGCCCGGCGGTTGCTGCCGGGCTTTCGCCGCCCGTGGTCACGTCGCCGGCCATGGTCACAACGCCCGCGGTGAGTACATCGGCGTTCTCGGGAGAGGCTGCGTCGGAACTGCTGGGGCCGCTCCTCGGTGCTGTCGGCACGCTCGCTGCCGCTGCGATGACCGGCTTGGCCGAAGCGATCACCACCGTTGTCGCCCAGGGTGGGCTGTCGGCCGACGGGTCGTTCGATGCGGGTCCGGAGGAAGATTCGGCGGGGACCGATGGCCGCCGCGGTCCGGACCCCGGCTCGGCCGCTTCGATCATGCTGGGCGACAGGGTGATCGAGATCAAGGCGGGTCCCGACGGTGCGTCGGTGACGCTGGCGGTGACCGGGGCCGGCGGCGATACCGATACCCACGTCCTGGAAGTCCGGCCGGATGGTTCGATCGGTAGCCCGGAGGCGGCAATCGAGCCGGGGCACACCGAAGACCAGGAAACGCCTGCCGCCGAGGAGGTGCACGGCGAACAGGATGCGGTCCCCGAACAGAAGGTCCCGGTACCGTCGTCGGCTCCAGATGCGGTCGCCGTGCCCCCGGAAGCGGGGCAAACGCCGTGCCCGCCCGCCGATTCGGGCGGGCCGCCCCCGCTTCCGCAGGCGTCACCACAGACCGCCGCGCGGCCGGTGCCGGGCCCAGAACACACCACGCCCGGAGTCGGTGACACCTCGCCTGAGGAGGCGACGCCGGTGTCGCCGCAATCGTCGCCACAGAGCGACGAAGGCACACCTGCGGACGACGGGCAGCTGGCCTTGGCCGGTGACCAATGAGTATTGCGGATCAATTCGACGAGATCGTGGCCGCAGCACAGCGCAAGACTGTCGCCGCGACAAAGGGCTATGAGCGGCAGGTGGCCGCACTCGGTGAACGCGTCCGGGTGCAGGCCGCCGATGATCGGCATCGTCGCGGTGTCACGCGCGAATCGATCGCCCGGGGTGGTGCGATCCTCCTGCCCGCTGACGACATCGACCTGAGCCCACACACGCCCGTCGCCGGATCGGTCCCGATCGAAACCGGAGCCGAGAACACCGTCGAGGCCGGGACCGAAGAGCCGACCGCGTCCGTGCACCACCGGGTCGCCACCGGCGTGGATTCATCGTTCGAGAACGGCTGGCTGACCGACCGCTGAGAGATCTCCGCCGGACGGGGCCTGCGGCAAGCGCAAGTTACTTGCGGAGCAATCGGGTCAGTGGATCGATCACATCTTCGGTGCCCGGCGGCAGTGATTCCGGATCGACGGTGAGCATCTTGCCCAGTGCGGCCTCGGGGTCGCTGAATGCGGAGTAGGTGTTGTCCGAGGTCAGCTGATGGAGCAAGAAACCGGTGAGGACGCCGCGGGTCGCGCGCTGGGTGGCTCTGCTGTTACCGCCGGCGCCGAGTGCGCCACGCACGCTGAATCCCTCGGCCAGGCCGCGGTTGTCGGCCCTGGGCACCAATCGCAGAACGGGCTGGGCTTCGGCCGGCAGCGCGCGCCGCAGCGCCAACGCGTTCGAGGTCATCGATTCGAACTCACCCGGCGCGGTCAGGATCATCGTCGGGATCCGGATGTTTGCGGCCGCCGGCAGCACAGCCTTGCTCGTCGGCGCCGGATACAGCGCGGCCAGTGCCTTCGCGCGGTCACTGCGGGAGGCCGCGAGGGTGGCTGCGCCCGCCCCGAAACCGTGGCCGACCAGCCCGAGGCGATGCTTGTTCACGGTGATGTTGCCGGTCCCGAGACGCACCTCGCTGATCACGCCCAGCGCTGTCTCGAGGTCGGCAGCAAGGCCCTCGTCCGAGCCGAGCATGCCTTTCTCGGTGGACGGCGCCGCTGCGACGATGCCCCAGGAAGCCAGATGCGCAAGCGTCTTGTAGTACTGCCTGGCGCCGGTCAGCCAGCCGTGCCCGAAGGCGATGCCGGCGAGGTCTTTGCCCTCGGCCGGCGTGTAGACGGTTCCGGGGAGCCCGATGATCGCCATGTCGCCGCGCAGGACCTTGTGCGGTCCGGTTCTGGACAGCTGCGAGAGAAGCTTCTTGGGGTTGGCCACGATCTGACTCTAGGTGATCGCGCCGACCAACGGCAGTAGGCCATCGCCTAAAGAAAGCAAGTTCGGCCCAGAGTGCCGTTTCAGCGCGCAATTGGTTCCGGACATTGGGAGAGTAATCCAATGGATGCCAACAAAATCCGCAGTGCCTATCTGTCTTTGATGCAGGAAAAGGGCCATGCCCTGATCCCGCGATCTCTTCTGGTGCCGCAGGACGACCCCACCACTTTGTTCACCGGCAGCGGTATGCAGCCACTACTGAAGTACCTGCTCGGTCAAGAGCATCCCGAAGGCAATCGGCTTGCCGATTCGCAGACCTGTTTACGCTCGCAGGACATCGAGGAGGTCGGCGACAACCGGCACACCACTTTTTTCGAGATGTTGGGTAACTGGAGTCTGGGTGATTACTTCAAATCCGAACAGATTCCACAGTTCTGGCATTTCCTGACCGACATCGTCGGTCTGGACCCGAACCGTATCTACGTCACCGTGTTCGCCGGCGATCCGGAGAACGGCATTCCGCGGGACGACGAGAGTGCCGACATCTGGTCCGAGTTGTTCACCAAGGCAGGGGTTTCTGCGGACCGGGTTGTCCTGCTCACCGAAGAGCAGGGCAACGAACAGGGCAATCAGGGCGCGCGGATCGCCTATTACAGCGACAAGAACTGGTGGTCGCGCTCGGGAGGTCCGGAGACCATGCCGGTGGGCGATCCCGGTGGCCCCGACAGCGAGGTCTTCTACTATTTCCCGCAGGTCGAGCACGACACCGCTTTCGGCAAGTACCCGCATCAGAACTCCGACGGCGGACAATACATGGAAATCGGCAACTCGGTCTTCATGCAATATGCGAAGACCGACGACGGGTTCGCCCAATTACCGAAGCGAAACGTCGATTACGGCGGTGGCCTCGAACGGATCGCGGCCGCAGCGATCGACAGTCCCGACGTGTACCGGATCAGTCTGCTCTGGCCCATCGTCGAAAAGATCGAAGAGCTCACCGCGAAATCGTATGAGGACAATACTGTCGCGATGCGGGTGATCGCCGACCATATCCGCGGGGCGGTCTTCCTGGCCGTCGACGGTGTGGTCCCGTCGAACAAGGAACAGGGCTACGTGATGCGGCGTCTGCTGCGTCGTGCGATCCGATTCGCCCATCAGCTCGGGGTGGAACAGAATCTGCTGACGCAGCTCGTCCCGGTGGTGGCCGACCTCTACACCGAGGCCTACCCCGAGGTCGCGCAGCGACGTGACGTCGTGATCGCGGTGCTCGAGAAAGAGGAGCGGTCGTTCCGCCGGACGCTGGGCAAGGGACTGCGAGAGCTCAAACGCCTCGGCAAGACCGGTGACGCCGTCACCGGTGATGACCTCTTCAAGCTCTCGGACACGTTCGGATTCCCGGTGGAGTTGTCGGCCGAGGAGGCGGTCACCCGTGGGTTGCCGCTGACCGAGAACTGGCGCAGGGAGTTCGATGACGCCATCGAGGCGCAGCGCGCCCGGTCACACGCCTCGACCAAGCTCGGGGCCGGGACCGTCTAGGCGTTCGCTGGTCCGGCCGCCGCACCCCGTCATGGGTGCGGCGGCCGGATCCGCGGCATGCGCGTCGGCGCGATCACTCCCTGTTCGTCGCCAACCTGAGCATCTGACCCGGGGTGGCATTCGGTAGGTACGCGCGGGTCAGCGCGATTCCGATACGGGGCAGGTCGCCCTCGTCGCGGAAGCACATGTAGACCGGCTCGTACCGGGGTTGGAACTTCATCTTGAACGCGTGCAGGGAACGGAATCCGTAGAACGGTTCCATCGCCGCACCCAGGGTGTCGAGAAGACGATCCATCGCCTCGGCATCGCCCGACTCGTTCTCGGCCCGCGCCAGTGGGGCGCCCGACAGCGAGAGGATCTGTGCACCTTCGGCTTTGAACGCCAGCGCGGAGCTGGCGATGAGGAACTCGATGCAGGGGCGGAAGCCGTCGTCGCGGCGTCGCATCACGTCGAGCGTCCATCCGCGCATGGTGCCGTCGGGTCCGAAGACCGGCAGCCAGGAGAGCACACCGTGGATCGATCCGCTCTCATCGGTGGCCAGCGCGATCCGGACCTCGGGGTCGAGGGCTTCTTCCACGCTCCCCAGGGTGAACCCCATCTCGGGGAGATCCTTGTCGCCCACCCATTCCTCGGAGATCGCCCGGACCTGGGCGAGTACCGCGAACGGCTCGTCCTTCAAGGTGGTGAGCTTGAAGGTGATGCCCTCCTTCTTCGCCCGGTTGATGGCAGACCGGATGTCCTGCCACGGTTTACCTTTGAACGCCAGCGTCGGTAGGTCGATGATGGTGTCCTCGGCGATCTGCAGTGTGCGCCAACCCATGTCACGGGCGACGGTCGCGGTTCTCTCGCTGACGGAGAACCAGAACGGTATCCGGCCGCTGTTCTCGGCGAGGTCGGTGAACTCCCGGACCGTCTCGGTGAGTTTGTCCGGAGCGCAGACCGGGTCGGCGAGTGCGACTAGGGTGCCGGCGGGACGCTGGTACCCGATGACACCCGTGCCGTCTTCCGTGAAGGCGTAGCGGTTGTTCTCCCAGGTGATCATCCAGCTCATCGTGCTGCCGCCGTGCTGTTTCAACAGCGTGCGCACCTGTTCGGCCGGATCCGGTCCACCGTTTCCTGCCATTACTTTTCGGCTGTTGAACGGGACGGTGAAGGCGTAACGACCGTTGAACAGCAGGACCAATTCGACGATCCAGAGCAGGCCGGTCCCCACGGTGACCGCACCCTGGCCCTCATACGACGAGGTGATCAGCGCGATGATGACCACGATGAGCGCGACGATGTACAACACGCCGTAGACCACGGTGATCCACCAGGCCCACCGGCGGCCGCGACGTAGCTGGTCGGCGATGAGCAGCACGAAGATCATCGTGACGATCGATCCCCAGCTCAGGTCGTCGGTCGAGTCGGTGGGACCGAAGGGTCCGTCGCCCGGGAACAGCGCAACGGCGATGTTCACGACCCCGATCAGGACCAGTCCGAGGAAGCTGATCATCCGGATCTCTTGCCGGGTACGGGGCATCACGCCCGATTCGTCGCGGCTGAAGAACTTCTCGCCGATGACCAGCATGACGGCCACTGCGATCAGGTGTGAGACATCGGCGAGGGTTCCCTCGAACAGGAACGAAATCGCCACGTAGGCAAGGAGGATCGCGCGGGCGCGAAGCCGCCACGGGGATCGCAGGCAGGCGGTCGCCGCGGCCACCGATGCCACGACCGCGGTGCTCACGCCGACGTCGTGGACCTCGGAGAGGTTATCGACCCAGCGCCACGACGTCGGCAAGAAGATCGCGATGAAGGCGATCGCGCCGAGGATTCCGACGATCTGGCCGACGATCGCGACACACGCCACCCGCAGTGTGCCCAGCAGCCATTCGGACCAGCCGACAAAAATCGCAAGCAGCAGGACGATGCTGAGGTATCGCAGTGGGTGGAGGCCGAAGAGGGTGCCGGACAGGGGCGTCCACAACTTGCCCTCGGTCAGCGGCGCATAGCCGTACGCGACGTCGTCGAACCAGCTCTTGTGCTCGACCGCCCCCCATAGTGACCCGGTGGCGATGCCCACCATCAGGATGAGCGCGATGAGGGAGATGGTGAACGGGACCCTCCGAATCGTCTGGCCGATGACCCTGACGACCTTGGCGACCGCCGACGGTGCCGCAGGCTCTACGGGTGTCTGCGCGGGGGCCGGTGGTGGTGGTGGTGCGACTGTCGCTTGCGCCGTCGTCGTCTCGGCGGCTGCCGGGGTGGCTGCCACCGGGTCGGCCGGGGTTGCCTCGCTGGGGGTCTCGGGCGTGCTCATCGGCACCTCTCGTTGTTTTTCGCCGGACGTGTCCGGTGATTGACGGGCCGGAACGGAGGATCAGGCCACATTGTGATTCACGTCGCTTGCCGTCGGGGCCGTCATCTGGCTCATGGCAGACCGAGTCGGGTACCGAGCCAAGGCATTTCCTGTCTCAGGCCCGCTGACCAGACGGCAAACGAGTGGCCACCCGGCACGGTGCTGAAATGCACGTCCATCCCGGCGGCCTTCGCGGTTTCGTAGACCTGCTGAAGTCCTGACCGATATTCGGCATCCTGTTTGCCGACCACGAATGCGCCTGCCACGCCCGGGTACTGCCTGGTTTTCATCAGGTCCATCGGGTTGACGGCGACGAACTTGGCGTCATCGCCGGCGAATGCCGCGTCGACGGTCTGTTTGCGGTTGCCGAGTGTGGGCTCCAACTGCCCGGACAGGTCGATGAATGTCGGGTAGATCTCCGGATGATTGGTGGTCATCTGCAATGCGCAGGTGCCGCCGTAGGAGAGCCCACCGATGGCCCACGCCTTCGCATCCTCGTCGACCTGGAAGCTCTGTTTGATCCAGTTCGGGACGTCTTGTGAGAGATAGGTCGCTGCGTTGCCCAGTTTTGAGTCCGTGCACAGGGGATTGGCCAGCGCGCTGCCGGTGGCGTCGGCCACAACCACGATCGGCGCCAACCCGTCGTTCTGGTTCGCGTAGTGGTCCATCGTCTCGGACAGTCGGCCGCCGACGAGCCAGTCCTGAGGGGATCCGGGTTGTCCGGCCATCAGGACCAGAACCGGAAGCAATGGGCGGGGGTGGGAGAAATAGGCGGGGGGAAGATAGATCTTCGCCGGGCGCGCGGTGAACTCCGATGCCGTGGGCGGAATCGACGCAGTGCTGATGCTGCCCTGGGCGGGCAGATCATGAGGGTTCTTCCATTCATTTGGCGACACGGTTTTGAGGTCGGTTTTGCTCGCCTCTTCAATGGAGATCGTCTTGAAGTGATTGATGCCGAACACCGAGCCGAGCGTGGGGTATTCGCTGAAATGTTGATTGATCGCGGATAGGGGCATGACAATCGCGAATACGGCCGCGAAAACGGTGATGACCCTACCGATGCGACCGCTCCCCATCACCAGTCTCGGAACGAAGAGCAGTGCCGCGAACACCGCCACCCCGGCCCAGATATAGCACTTGGTGGGCACCGCATCGGAAAAGAGCGTCCAGACGTCCTCGATGAGCCACTTGGCCAACAGCACCAATACCACCGCGGCCGCGGCCGCGGCCGGGACCACCACCAGCAGGTACTTCTTGCGGAAGAACAGAACGAGCCAGCCGAGGCCGGCGAACCCGGCGATGTCGACGATCCATGGCAGCGCGCCATCGAGTACCGATAAGTCCCAGAGCCAATTCATGCTTGTCCTTCAAATGCTGGTGATCACCGACGCGGGGGGATCACCGCTTATGGAAAGGTACCTGCAAAAATGCCCGTATATGTAGTTTGGGAAGGGAATTGGCGCGAGTGTGTCGGATGATTCGTGGAAACAATCCGGACGTCAAGAATCATTGATTCCATCGCCGGGGAAAAGAGTTGTCGAAGGTATCTGAATTGATATTCAACAATGTCTGGGTGCCAATCGAATTGGCCACCGGTGGTGGAGGACATACGGATCGAACGTATCGAGGGCGTCCCAACTGACGCATCCCCCTTGACTCTCGCGGCGCTTTCGCTCCGTGAACTCCAAGAGTGCGCTTACCTTAACCAGAAATGTGGTTCCCTGTCACGCCGAAGCGGCATTTTGGTTTCGTAAATCAGGTTCTGCTTGCGGCAATTCACTCCTGCCGCAGGCGGCAAGTACCCTGTAGCACTATGTGTGGAATCGTCGGATACGTGGGCAGACGCGATGCTCTCGAGGTTGTGGTCGAGGCGCTGCGGCGGATGGAGTACCGCGGTTACGACTCGGCCGGAGTCGCGATTCTGGACGGCGCGGGTAACGCTGCAGTCGAGAAGAAGGCCGGACGCCTGGAGAACCTCGACAAGGAACTCGCCTCCATCGGGCGCGAGTCGTTCAGCGGTACCACCGGTATCGGGCACACCCGATGGGCAACCCACGGTCGGCCCACCGACCGCAATGCGCATCCGCACACCAGCATCGACGGCAAGATCGCGGTGGTCCACAACGGGATCATCGAGAACTTCGCCACGTTGCGGGGTGAGGTGGAGCAGGCCGGCATCGAGTTCTCGTCGGACACCGACACCGAGACCGCAGTGCACATGATGTACCTGCAGTACGCGTCCGGACCCACTGCCGGCGACTTCGTGGCCAGTGCATATGCCGTCCTCGAGCGTCTCGAGGGCGCCTTCACGCTCGTGTTCACGCATGCCGATCACCCCGACACGATCGTCGCCGCCCGCCGGTCGACACCGCTCGTCGTGGGTGTCGGGCAGGGCGAGATGTTCGTCGGTTCCGATGTGGCGGCATTCATCGAGCACACCCGCGACGCCGTCGAACTCGGCCAGGACCAGGTGGTGGTCATCACCGCCGACAGTTACCTGATCACCGACTTCGAGAAGAACGTGCAACCGGGTAAGCCGTTCCACATCGACTGGGACCTCGCCGCCGCGGAAAAGGGTGGCTACGACTACTTCATGCTCAAGGAGATCGCCGAGCAGCCGCAGGCGCTCGCCGACACCCTGCTCGGTCACTTCGAGAACGGGCGCATCGTCCTCGACGAACAGCGGCTGACCGACGACGACCTGCGTGACATCGACAAGGTCTTCGTCGTGGCCTGCGGTACCGCCTACCACGCCGGATTGCTCTCGAAGTATGCAATCGAGCACTGGACCCGGCTGCCGGTCGAGGTCGAACTGGCCAGCGAGTTCCGCTATCGCGACCCGGTGCTGGACCGGTCGACGCTGGTGGTGGCGATCTCGCAGTCGGGGGAGACCGCCGATACCCTCGAGGCGGTTCGACACGCCAAGGATCAGAAGGCCAAGGTGCTGGCGATCTGCAACACCAACGGTGCGCAGATCCCGCGCGAATCCGATGCCGTCCTCTATACCCACGCCGGACCCGAGATCGGCGTGGCGTCGACCAAGTGTTTCCTCGCGCAGATCACCGCGACCTACCTGGTCGGATTGGCGCTGGCGCAGGCGCGCGGCACCAAGTACCCCGACGAGGTGGCCCGAGAGTTTGCCGCACTCGAGGCGATGCCCGCCGCGGTCAGCAAGGTGCTCGACACCATGGAACCGGTTCGATCACTCGCCCGCGACCTCGCCCACTGCGGGACAGTCCTGTTCCTGGGTCGGCACGTGGGTTATCCGGTGGCACTCGAGGGCGCACTCAAGCTCAAGGAGCTCGCCTACATCCACGCCGAGGGCTTTGCCGCCGGAGAACTCAAGCACGGCCCGATCGCGCTGATCGAGGACGAACTCCCGGTCATCATCGTGATGCCGTCCCCGACCGGACGTGCGGTGCTGCACTCCAAGATGATCAGCAACATCCGGGAGATCCAGGCCCGCGGCGCGACCACGATCGTCATCGCCGAAGAGGGCGACGAATCAGTGGTCGACGTCGCCGACCATCTGATCCGGATCCCGCAGACCCCGACACTGCTCCAGCCGCTGGTCTCGACGGTGCCGCTGCAGGTGTTCGCCGCCGCGGTCGCGCAGGCCAGAGGTTATGACGTGGACAAGCCACGGAACCTGGCCAAGTCCGTCACCGTCGAGTAGTCCGGGGGGATCGCGGCCATGATCAGCTACTTCAGTGCCGACCGGATCCGGGAGGCCGAGGCGGCCACCGGTGATCTGCTGTCCGGTGGTGTGTTGATGCGTAGGGCTGCGCATGCGGTCGCCGAAGTGGTTGCCGCCGAACTGAAGTCCCGGGCAGGTGGTTGTTATGGCCGGCTGGTCGGGGTGGTCGCCGGATCCGGTGACAACGGCGGGGATGCGCTCTACGCGGCGGCTGAGCTCCGTCGTCGTGGGGTGCAGGTGCAGGCGGTGCTGCTCGGCGATCGTACGCACGCAGCCGGACTGGCAGCGTTTGAAAAGGCCGGTGGTGTGGTCGTCGAAAGATTCCCCACCGCAGTCGATCTGATCATCGACGGAATCGTCGGTCTCAGTGGGACCGGCCCGTTGCGCCCAGCGGCTGCGGAAGTCCTGGCCACGACGGAGGCGCCGATCGTTGCGGTGGACATCCCGTCGGGTGTCGAGGCCGACACCGGGTTCGTCAACACACCCGCCGTCAAGGCCGCGGTCACGGTGACCTTCGGGGCGGCGCGGATCGCCCATGTGATGGCGGCGACGCAGTGCGGTCGAATCGTGGTGGCGGACATCGGTATCGATGCCACCGAACCGACGGCCGGTCAACTCACCGACGACGACGTGGCGGCACTCTGGCCGATCCCCGGGCCTGCGGACGACAAGTACAGCCAGGGGGTGGTCGGGATCGTGGCCGGTTCGGCCCGCTATCCGGGAGCCGGGGTGCTGTGTACCGGGGCCGCGGTGTCGGCGACGTCGGGCATGGTCCGATACGCCGGAGGCGCCGGTCCGCACGTGCTGGCACAGTATCCGGAGACCGTGGTGGCCGATGAACCGGAAAACGCCGGCACCGTGCAGGCCTGGGTGGTGGGCCCGGGCGCCGGCACCGATGCCGACGGGCTCCGCCGGCTGGAGTACGTCCTGTCCACCGATCTGCCGGTACTGATCGACGCCGATGGCCTCACGCTGGTCGCCGCTCACCGGGATCTGGTCGTCGGCCGCGATGCACCGACCCTGCTGACCCCGCACGCCGGTGAGTTCGCCCGCCTGACCGGCTCGGCGCCGGGCCCGGACCGCATCGCCGCGGTGCGTGAACTGGCCGGCGAACTGCAGGCGACGGTACTGCTCAAGGGGCGCGCCACGGTGATCGCCGGGGCCGACGACCTGACCCTGATCAACGACGCGCGGTCGTCCTGGGCGGCGACGGCCGGTGCCGGTGACGTTCTCTCCGGTATGGCGGGCAGTCTGCTCGCGGCCGGCATCGATGCCTCGCTCGCCGGCGCGGCCGCGGCTCGGGTCCACGCGCTGGCCGCGATCACCGCATCGGGCGACACGGCTCCGATCGGAGCATCGGCCCTGGTCAGGGCACTCTCGCCGACCTTGCGTGAATTGCTCGGTGGTCGTAGGTGAGAGAATGGACGTGATGAACACTCCGGCACTAGAAGCGCGGATCGACCTTTCGGCGGTCTCGCACAACATCGGCGTCCTCCGCTCGCACACCACCGCCCAGATCATCGCGGTGGTGAAAGCAGATGCCTACGGCCACGGTGCAGTCGAGGTCGGCCGGGCAGCGCTGGCGGCAGGCGCCGCCGAGTTGGGTGTGACGACGATCGACGAGGCGCTCGAACTGCGCCGCGCCGGGATCACCGCCCCGGTGCTGGCCTGGCTGCACGGCAGCAACTCCGACTTCGTCTCGGCCGTCGAGGCGGACATCCAGTTGGGGATCTCCTCCTCTCGGGAGCTCGAGGCGGTGGTGGCCGCGGCACGCACCGCCGGACGCACCGCGTCGGTGACGGTGAAGGTCGACACGGGTCTGGCCCGCAACGGCGTGCACATCACCGAGTGGGACGACACCAGGGACGCGTTGGCAAAGGCCGTCGCCGAACAGGTGATCACCCTGCACGGCGCGATGAGTCACCTCGTGCGGGGGGACGAACCCGAACATCCGCTCAACGATCTGCAGGCGCAGCGGCTGGACGAGGCCGCTGCCGATCTGGCGCGGGTGGGGGCGCCGGTTGCAGTGCGGCACATCGCCAATTCGGCGGCCACCCTGATGCGGCCCGATCTCGCGCGCGACCTGGTGCGTCCGGGTATTGCGATCTATGGGCGCTCACCGATCCCCGATCTCGGTGACTTCGGTCTGATCCCGGTGATGACCTTGTCGGCCGAGGTGCTCTCGGTGAAGAAAGTTCCGGCGGGACAGGGTGTTTCGTACAGTCACAGCTGGGTGGCACAGCAAGACACCACCGTTGCGCTGCTGCCGGCCGGGTATGCCGACGGTGTGCCCCGGCTGCTGTCGAACACACTCGACGTGCAGATCAACGGACGCCGATACCCCAATGTGGGGCGCGTCTGCATGGACCAGATGGTGATCGATGTCGGCCCCGACGGTGGCGGCGTGGCCGTCGGGGATCGGGCCATCCTGTTCGGCACCGGCGCCGGCGGGGGTCCGACCGCGCTCGAATGGGCAGAGGCGATCGGCACCATCGACTACGAGATCATCTCGGGTATCCGTGGCCGTGCGGTCCGTACCTATGTCACCACGCCCGGTGGCGGTGAGGTGGCCTGATGGAGCGATCCGGACGACTCGAGATCCTCGCGGGCACTGCGGGTGTCGCGACGCTGGGCGCGTTGGCGCTCGGTGCGGCGGCCCGGTCGCTGACCCGCAGGCAACCGGCCACCGCGGATCCGAATTCGATCGAGGATTTCGGTTTGATCTACACCGACCACGCGAGCATCGTTGTCGCGGACGACGGTGTGCCACTTGCTGTTCGGGAGGTCGGCCCCGCTGACGCACCGCTGACGGTTGTGTTCGTCCACGGATTCTGCCTGCGCATGTCGACGTGGCACTTCCAGCGCCGCGATCTCGAAAAGCGGTGGGGCCCAGACGTCCGGATGCTCTTCTTCGACCAACGCGGCCACGGCGAGTCGGGACAGGCCTCGCCCGGATCGTGCACCATCACCCAGATGGCCGCCGACCTCGAGGCCGTCCTGCGAACCGTGGTCCCGACCGGACCGGTCGTCGTGGTCGGTCATTCGATGGGCGGGATGGCGATCATGGCACTGGCCAGCCGGCGACCCGAACTGTTCGGGACAAGGGTCCTCGGGGTGGGGCTGGTGGCCTCGGCCGCGCACGGCATCGCCGAGGCGGGACTGGGACGGGGACTGCAAAATCCCCTGGTGGATGCCTTCCGGTTGTCGGTGCGGCAGGCACCGCGCGCGGTGGAGGCCGGGCGCGGGTTGACCCGGATGCTGATGGCCCCGGTCCTCGCGGCCGGCAGTTTCGGATCCACCTTCCATTCACCGGCGGTCAGCGAATACGTGGAATCGGTCATCCAGCGGACCCGGATCGACACCGTGGTCAACTTCCTGCGATCTCTCGAAGAACATGATGAGACCGCGGGGCTGGCAGTCCTGTCGGCGGTCCCGACCCTGGTTGCGTGCGGGTACGAGGACAAGGTCACCCCGCTGCCGAACTCGGTGGAACTGCACAACCGATTGGGCTCGGGGTGCGAGCTGGTGGGTGTCCCGGAGTGCGGTCACATGGTGATGCTGGAGAACCCGGACGTCATCACCGACGCCATCGAGACCCTCGTCGAGCGGGCCTGGCAATCATGAACCCGGTCCTGCCACACCAGTGCACTCTGCCGGACGTCGCCGACACCGAGGCCTTCGGCCGCCAACTCGCCGCCGAACTCACCGCCGGTGACGTGGTGATCCTCGACGGACCGCTCGGTGCCGGCAAAACGGCGCTGGCCCGCGGGATCGGGGCCGGACTCGGCGTGATCGGCCGGGTGTCGTCGCCCACCTTCATCATCGCCCGCCAGCACCGCCCGGGTGCGCAGGGCCGTCCCGGCATGATCCACGTCGATGCGTATCGGCTCGGTGGCCTCGACGAACTCGATGCGCTCGATCTCGACACCGACCTCGAGGATTCGGTGGTGGTGGTCGAGTGGGGCGAGGGGGTCGCCGAGCGGCTGAGCCGGCGGCATCTGCTGGTCCGGCTCTCCCGCGACGTCGACACCGACGAACGCACCGCCGCCTACGGCTGGATCACTGACCCACCCCGATGATGGGTCGAGCTCCGCTTCGCTTCGTCTCCCGGTGATGTGCCCTTCTGGCGAACAAAAGCCCAGGTGAGCTGCGCCAAAAGGGCACATCATCGGGAGGCGGGTACGCTGGCTCATCGTGCTTGTGCTCGCCATCGATACCGCCACTCCCGAAGTTGTCACCGGGATCGTCGAACTGACCGCAGAAACGGGTCAGACGGTCATCCGCGCGCAGCGCAGCGAGGTGACCACCCGCGGTCACGCAGAGATCCTGACCACCCGAATCCTGGAATGCCTCGACGAGGCCGGCCTGGCCCGATCCGATCTCGACGCGGTCGTGGTCGGACAGGGCCCCGGACCCTTCACCGGACTGCGCGTGGGGCTGGCCACCGGCGCTGCGTTCGGGGACGCGCTGGGGCTGCCGGTGTACGGGGTGTGTTCGCTCGACGCCATCGCCGCGCAGGCAACCGATGTCGCCTCGCTGTTGGTGGTCACCGACGCCCGCCGGCGAGAGGTCTACTGGGCGCGCTACTCCGCCGGGGTCCGGACCCACGGACCCGATGTGATGGCGCCTGCCGAACTCGGTGCCAAGCTGGCCGGTGAACAGATCGATGCGGTCGCCGGATCGCCGAGTCACACAGGTCTTTACGACTACCCGATCCTGACGGCGACCGCACCGACGGCTGTCGGACTGGTGGTCGTGGCACTGCCAGAGTTGGTGTCCGGTGTGGAACCCGGACCACTGATCCCGCTGTATCTTCGTCGGCCCGATGCGGTGGAACTCAAGGACCGAAAGAAATGATCGGACCGCTCCTGACGCGGGATGCGGCCCGATGTGCCCGGATCGAAGCGTTGCTGTTCGAGGGGGACTCGCCGTGGCCCGCCGAGGCCTTTCGGTCGGAAATCCTTGTGCCGCACAATCATTACTTCGCCATACGCGATGGCGAGACGCTGATCGGCTATGCCGGGATCTCGGTGCTCGGACCCGCCGACGACCCCGAGTGTGAGATCCACACCATTGCCGTCGACCCGCAGTTCCAAGGACAGGGGCACGGTCGAACCTTGCTCGCGGCGCTCCTCGACATCGCCGACAGTCGGCACGCACCGGTATTTCTCGAGGTGCGGACCGACAACGAGACCGCCATCAATCTCTACCGCCGCAACGGATTCGAAGAAGTGGGTGTGCGCCGTGGCTACTATCAGCCCAGCGGAGCCGACGCCTACACGATGCGACGCCGGGCCGTCGGTGAGCAGTCACAATCGGGAGATTCGCAATGATCGTCATGGGTATCGAGAGTTCCTGCGATGAAACCGGGGTGGGCATCGTTCGGTGGAACGCGGATCACACCACCACTCTGCTGGCCGATGAGGTCGCCTCCAGCGTCGAGGAGCATGCCCGCTACGGCGGTGTGGTTCCGGAAGTGGCATCCCGTGCGCACCTCGAGGCGATCGTGCCCACCATGCGACGGGCGCTGAGCGCTGCCGACATCAAGGTGCCGGACGCCATTGCGGTCACGATCGGCCCCGGTCTGGCCGGCGCGCTGCTGGTCGGGGTGGCGGCCGCGAAAGCCTATGCCGCAGCTTGGGATGTGCCGCTCTATGCGGTCAACCATCTCGGCGGGCACGTTGCCGTCGACACGCTCGAACACGGACCGATGCCGCCCTGTGTCGCATTGCTGGTGTCGGGTGGACACACGCATCTGCTGCACGTCACGGACCTGGGTGCCCCGATCGCCGAACTCGGCACCACGGTCGACGATGCGGCGGGGGAGGCCTTCGACAAGGTCGCGCGGTTGCTCGGCCTGGGATTTCCAGGTGGACCCGCGCTGGATGCGGCTGCCGCGCAAGGGGATCCGAACGCCATCAAGTTCCCGCGTGGGATGACCGGTCCCCGCGACGCCCGGCACGACTTCTCGTTCAGCGGTCTGAAGACCGCAGTCGCGCGGTACGTGGAGAAGTGCCGCCGTGACGGTGTGGAACCGCCGGTGGCCGACATCGCCGCGTCGTTCCAGGAGGCCGTCGCCGATGTGTTGACGATGAAGGCCATCCGAGCGTGCGGCGACGTCGGTGTCGACACGCTGGTTCTCGGCGGTGGCGCGACCGCGAACTCGCGCATCCGGTCGATGGCACAGGAACGGTGCGATGCCGCGGGCATCACACTTCGGATCCCGAAACCGCGTCTGTGCACCGACAACGGTGTCATGATCGCCACATTGGGGGCGCATGTCATCGCCGGTGGGGCTTCTCCGTCCGCGTTGACGGTTGCGACGGACCCGGGACTGTCGGTTCAGGTCAGCACCTATTGATTCCGATGGTGTCACGAGCGGACATCATCGAGCCCGAACCCGTGACAAGCAGCACCCGTTGGCGCATCCTCGGTGGTAACCCCTGATGGGAGGCCGCGATGGGCGATCCGGACAGCAACGATCCGTTACGCAACCAGCTGCATGCGATGTGGAATTCGGTGGCCGGTGGTTGGGCCGCGCACGTCGACTACATCGAAGAGCGCGGGGCCGAGGTCACCGAGGCGATGCTCGACGGGCTCGCCCTGATCCCCGGAGATCGTGTCCTGGAACTGGCCTGCGGTACCGGTGCCGGTGGAATCGGCGCGGCGCGGCGCGTCGGTGCGGCCGGAATGGTGACGATGTCGGATGTGGCGCCGGACATGGTCGAGGTGGCCACCGACCGGGTGAAGCAACTCGGGTTCTCCAACATCGCCACGGCGGTACTGGACATCGAGCAGATCGAGATGCCGGCAGATGCCTTTGATGCGGTCCTCTGCCGCGAGGGTCTGATGTTCGCGGTGGATCCCGGGCGGGGTCTCACCGAGATTCACCGGGTGCTCAAACCCGGTGGCCGGGTGGCGATTGCCGTGTGGGCCGAGCGGGAACGTAATCCGTGGCTCGGCGTGATGTTCGACGGGGTGACCGCGGAGCTGGGTTTCGAGGTCCCGCCACCGGGTGTGCCCGGACCGTTCTCCCTCTCGGACAGCTCCACCCTCACGGGCCTGATCGATGCCGCCGGGTTTGTCGATGTGGCGGTCCGGGACATCGACAATCCCTGTGTTGCAGAAGATTTCGATCAATGGTGGGATCGGGTATCGGTGATGGCGGGCCCGCTTGCCGCGATCATCAAGAACCTCGCACCCGAGGTCCGGGACTCGCTCCGCGGTCGGTTGCAGAAATCTGTTGCCGAGTATCGAACCGCTACCGGTGTCGAACTGCCCGGCGCGGCACTGGTCGCCACCGGCCGACGGCCCTGACGGGGCCCGTCGGTCAGCGTTTGACCTGTTCTTGATGTAGTTCCGTTGCGCCGCAGACGGATCCGTCTTTGTTGTCGTCAGCCTCGGCTCGCAGGATTGCGCGTTGTACCGGCTTGGCCGCCTCGTAGCGGGTGCGGCCGGCGTCGGTCAGTTCGGTGAACACCGAACGGCGGTCGTTGGCGCACATCGATCGCTCGACCAGGCCGTCCTTTTCGAGACCGGACACCAGTCGCGACAAAGCGCTTTGACTCAGATGTACCTGCCCGGACAGCTCGCTCATGCGCATCTTGTGGTCGGTGGCATCGGCGAGCAGTTCGAGCACCTCGAACTCGCTGCTGGAGATCTGTTGGCAAGCTTGCAGTTCCCGGTCGAGGTCGCACTGGAGTTTGTGGTAGCGCACGGACAGGATGTGCCAGGCCCGGGCCAGCTCGTCGTCGCTTCGATGCGGGTGTGACATGGGACGCATCATAGCACATGCAGACACATTAAATGCACACAGATTTAATGTAGACGAATAAGATGCAACTGCATATAGTTCCACGCATGACTGTGGAACTGAAACGGAAGACCGCGCCCGGGCGGCCGATCGATTCCGGGCGGCCGCCCGATCACGTGACCTCCGCCGGTGGGTGGAGTAAGAAGACCTGGATACTGCTGGTGGTCCTGGCCGGGGCGCTGTTCCTGGACGGGCTCGACATCTCGATGGTGGGCGTTGCGCTGCCGTCCATGGGTGCTGACCTGGACATGGATCAGTCGCAACTGCAATGGATCGTCAGTGGCTATGTGCTGGGATACGGCGGCCTGCTCCTGCTGGGTGGTCGTGCCAGTGACCTGCTCGGCAGGCGCAGGGTGTTCCTGACGGCCCTGGCGGTGTTCGGGGTCGCGTCGGTGATCAGCGCCGCGACCGAGATCGACAACCTGATCATCGCCCTGAGGTTCGTCAAGGGTGTGGCGGCAGCGTTCACGGTTCCGGCCGGACTGTCGATCATCACGACCACCTTTGCCGAGGGCCCGGCCCGGAACAAGGCGCTGTCGATCTACACCGTGTGCGGTGCGAGCGGCTTCTCGCTCGGTCTGGTCTTCGGCGGACTGCTCACCGAACTGTCGTGGCGGGCAACGCTGATCTTCCCGGGGCCGGTGGCGCTGCTGCTCCTGGTCGTCGGCGCGCGGGTGGTCCCGAGGTCGGCCCGGGCACCCTTTCGCTGGGCCCACTTCGACGTGGTCGGCGCGATCACGTCCACCGCCGCATTGCTCAGCCTGGTCTACGCGGTGGTCCGGGCTCCCGAAGTCGGCTGGTCGGCTCCGTCGACCATCGCGCTGTTCGCGGTTGCCGCGCTGCTCGCTCTCGCGTTCGTCGGAGTCGAGATACGCCATCGCCACCCGTTGTTGCGGTTGGGGATCCTGCGGTCGATGTCGCTTGTCCACGCCAACTTCTCGGCGGCCGCCATGTTCGGCGGGTACGTCGCTTTCCAATTCGTGGTCACCCTCTATCTGCAGGATTCGCTGGGCTGGTCACCGATGGAGATGGCCCTGGGGTTCTTGCCCGCCGGTGTGCTGGTCGTGGCAAGTGCGGTGTTCATGGACCGGGTGCTGGACCGGGTCGACACCAAACTCTTGATCTCGGGTGGGTTTGTCGCCTTCATGACCGGATACCTCTGGTTCCTGCAAGTGGAGCCGGGCATGAGTTACGTGATCTTCCTGCTGCCGACGGTGTTGTTCCTCGGCGTGGGTTTTGCGGTCACCTTCCCGTCGGTGAACTCCCAGGCCACCGCCGGTGTCGCCGATGAGGAGCAGGGACTCGCGTCGGGTCTGGTCAACACCAGCATCCAGATCGGCGGCGCCCTGATGATGGCCGTGGTGACCGCGATCCTGGGTAGTTCCGAGCCCGCAGAGGCGGGCGAACTCATCGGTGGGATGGTCCCGGCCATCACGGTGATCGCCGCACTGACGACGGTCGCGTTGGTGACAACCGTCGTTGTGATCGTCGCCCAGCGACGACGGATGTCGGCCGCAGCTCGAGACACTTGCACCCTCGGACCTTGAGTGCTGGCACTCGCATGTATAGAGTGCTAGTCGGCACCCAGTGAGGTCCCGGCACCCGCGACGACGGGACCGATCCAGGCGCCGAATACGTGTAACACACAGCTACGGGTCCACCTCGGGCCCGAACTACCCCGAAAGTGGAGGGCTCACATCGTGGCGAGCGTGAACATCAAGCCGCTTGAGGACAAGATCCTCGTCCAGGCCAATGAGGCCGAAACGACGACTGCGTCCGGCCTGGTCATTCCGGAAACGGCGAAAGAAAAGCCGCAGGAAGGCACCGTTGTCGCCGTTGGCGAAGGACGCGTGAACGAACAGGGCAACCGGATCCCGGTCGACGTCAAAGAAGGCGACACCGTCATCTACAGCAAGTACGGCGGCACCGAGATCAAGTACTCCGGCGAGGAATACCTGATCCTGTCCGCGCGTGACGTGCTGGCAGTCATCTCCAAGTAATTCCAAGGTCTCGAGCGATCGAACCTGAATTGGATCACCGCCCCGGCGTCCCCCTGCGGGGTTGCCGGGGCGGTTCTGTTCTTGCGATCACCCCACTCACTTTCTAGGAGCCACAACACCCATGCCCAAGCAGATCGAATACAACGACGAGGCCCGGCGCTCGCTCGAACGCGGCGTCAATCAGCTCGCCGACGCGGTCAAGGTGACACTGGGACCCCGCGGTCGGCATGTGGTGCTGGCCAAGGCATTCGGCGGACCCAGCGTCACCAACGACGGCGTCACCATCGCCCGTGAGATCGACCTCGAAGATCCGTTCGAGAACCTCGGGGCACAGCTGGTCAAGTCGGTTGCGACCAAGACCAACGATGTCGCCGGTGACGGCACCACCACCGCAACCGTTCTCGCACAGGCCATCGTCAAGGCCGGCCTGCGCAACGTTGCCGCCGGCGCCAACCCGATCGAACTCGGAACCGGTATCAGCAAGGCGGCCGATGCGTTGTCCGAGGCCTTGATCGCCGCCGCGACCCCGGTCGAGGGTGCCGCAGCCATCGCCCAGGTCGCCACGGTCTCTTCGCGTGACGAAGAGGTCGGCGAGATGGTCGGCCGCGCGATGGAGCGCGTCGGTGTCGATGGTGTGGTCACCGTCGAGGAGAGCTCGGGCCTGATCACCGATCTGGAGGTCACCGAAGGCGTCCAGTTCGACAAGGGCTACCTGTCGCCGTACTTCGTCACCGACATCGACAGCCAGGAAGCCGTCCTCGAGGACGCACTGGTTCTGATCTACCGCGACAAGATCAGCTCCCTTCCCGACTTCCTGCCGTTGCTGGAGAAGATCGCCGAGTCCGGCAAGCCGGTCCTGATCCTCGCCGAGGACGTCGAGGGCGAACCGCTGTCGACCCTGGTCGTGAACTCGATCCGCAAGACCCTCCGCGCGGTTGCGGTCAAGGCACCGTTCTTCGGTGACCGCCGCAAGGCCTTCCTCGAGGACCTGGCGGTTGTCACCGACGGCACCGTGATCACCTCGGACATCGGCATCACCCTCGCCGACGCCGGCCTCGACCTGCTCGGCAGTGCCCGCCGGATTGTCGTCACCAAGGACTCGACGACCATCGTCGACGGTGCCGGCACCACCGAGGCCATCGCCAACCGGGCTGATCAGCTTCGTCGTGAGATCGAGGCCAGTGATTCGGACTGGGATCGGGAGAAGCTCGCCGAGCGGCTGGCCAAGCTGGCCGGCGGCATCGCCGTCATCCGGGTCGGCGCAGCCACCGAGACCGCACTCAAGGAGCGCAAGCACCGGGTCGAGGATGCGGTCGCCGCGGCCAAGGCCGCCGTCGAAGAGGGCATCGTCCCCGGCGGCGGGTCTGCCATCGTGCAGGCCTCCGCAGCTGTTCTCGACGATCTCGCCGCGAGCCTGACCGGCGATGAGGCACTTGGTGTCCGGGTGGTCCAGCAGGCTGCTTCGGCTCCGTTGTTCTGGATTGCCACCAATGCCGGTGCCGACGGCGCCGTGGTGGCCGCCAAGGTTGCCGAGCTGCCTCGCGGACACGGCTTCAACGCCGGCACCCTGACCTACGGCGACCTGCTCGCCGACGGTGTCGTGGATCCGGTGAAGGTGACCCGTTCGGCCATCGTCAACGCCGCATCCGTGGCGCGGATGGTGCTGACCACCGAGGGCACGGTCACCGAGAAGCCTGCCGATGAGCCCGCCGGCGACGGACACGGGCATCACGGACACGCTCACTGATTCGTGACTCGGGGGACGTTTCGGAGTCCCTGACAAAACAAACGGTGCCCCGGCGAGATTTCGCCGGGGCACCGTTTGTTTGTCATCGGTTCAGTCGAATCTTGTTGTGGCTGAAAAATCAGATCGGTGCCAATTGTCTTCACACTGATTTGAAGTATCCGACATCAAGAATTCGAGTGGGGAGTCGCTCGGGGGTCGATGGTGCGTGGTTCAGCTCGCGATGCGCCGGCCGACGCCGCGCTTCATCAAGATCCCACGCTCGGACTCCGACAAACCGCCCCAGATGCCGTACGGCTCCGCCACGGCCAGTGCATGTTCACGGCAGTGTGCAACCACCGGGCACTGGTGGCAGAGTTCTTTCGCCCGACGCTCACGTTGGGCCCGGGCGCGACCACGCTCGCCGTCGGGATGGAAGAACATGGATGAGTCGATTCCGCGGCACAAGCCCTTCATCTGCCAATCCCAGATGTCGGCGTTGGGTCCTGGGAGGTGGTTTGGTTGAGGCATCTGCGTGCTCCTCTTTGACGTGCCTTAGCGGCTTAATTGTGAGCTATTTGAAACCGATTCGACGTTTTTCCTCGTCGTCTTGCACACCGTATGCAAATGGGTGAAATGGAGTCAATAGCCCGATAAATGGGGCTATGGCGGAGAAAAGTTAGACCGGTGTTAACCATTCGTTTATTGACTGAGAGTCAGTCACCATGTCGATGAGGTGTGGCCGGGGAAGTGGTTTGGCGGCCATCGTCGCAGTTCACGGCCCTGGATCGGATGCCGGTGAGGATGTGGCGGTTTGAAAGCCGTTCGTTACGACGGCGCGCCGGTACTGTGCCGATTAACATATCGGAAACAATCTCGCCATCTCCCGTTGACGAACCCTCGGCGTTTCGGCTGATGCAGGTACGTTAAATCTGCGCTAATTCGAAGTTCGCCGAGTCCTGGAGAGCGATGCAGATCACATTACCCGCTATTGCGTTCGGCGGCAGCGCGAGCGTGCAAGAGATTCCACCGGCGGATGGGGCATGGTCACGATGGTTGCGGGCAGTCGCTCTCGGCGGTCAGGGGTTCTATGCCGCTGCGGCAGTGGAGTTGCGGCGCATCGAGGTCGGTGGCGGTTCTGCGGTGGTCCGGTCGCTGGCCGCGAGTACGAGGGCCGCTCATCTGCGGCAGGGTGGGCGGCACCATCGCGCCGCAGATCACGACGGCCTGGCTCTTCATATTGTCGGCCCGGCAGATCTGGGTGATGCCCGATCGTCGACAGCGGTCTGTGATGCGCTGACCGGGCTGGCGGCCGATGACCTCGGACGAGGCATGTTCTCGGCCGCGGACCGTCTTCTCGGACGCGTGGAACAGATACTCGGCGATCGCGACATGGTGCCCGGTGGTGACGATGAAGACTGGATCTGGGGCCCGCGGCCGGAATTGCGGTGGCGCTGGGTACGGGCTGAGCTGGCGATGTACACCGCGGACCCGGTCTCGGCGTCCGAGCACGCTGCGGCAGCTGAGGAGATCGCACTCGCGGGTCCGTCGTTACGTCATAAGATCAAGACCGATTTGATCTGCGCGGCCGCTGCGGCATCGGGCGGGGATATGGGGGTCGCCGGCGATCGCGCCTTGCGGGTGGCCGACGCGGCAGCGGTGGCCCGGCAACCACCGCTGGAATGGGCCGCGGCAAAATTGCTGGAGGGTATCGGGGCGGGGGAGCACTGGGCGGGACGATCCGAGCGACTGGGCTCTCTGCTCGCCGAACGGGGTGGGGAGATGGGTCGACGTCACCGGCGCGATGCCGACGGCTGACTAAGCTGGCAATTCATATGGATCAAGCAGACGGGGGCGACCTCCGGGGTATATGAACGGGGGGCGACCCCCGGGCGACTGTCCGGGGGTGATTTCCTCGGATCAGCGGGGGAATCGTTCCCGGTGGTCCGCGGGGGGTTCGTCCTCGCGTGGACACGGACATTCGGCGAAAGTAACGCGGAGACTTCAACGAGCGATGATTTTTACAGGTGACGAGTTGGACCGGGCGGTCACTGCGGCGACGCAGGGCGATCGGTCAGCTCTCTCCGACGTTTTAGAGAGTGTCCGTCCCATGGTTGTGCGTTATTGCAGGGCCCGGGTCGGAGGCGGTGAGCGGCATTCGCTCTCTGCCGACGACGTTGCGCAGGAGGTCTGTATGGCCGTCATGACCGCGTTGCCCAGGTATCAGGACCAGGGCAGGCCGTTCATGGCGTTTGTGTACGGCATCGCCGCGCACAAAGTCGCGGATGCGCACCGGGCAGCCGGCCGGAACAAGTCCGAACCGGTCGACGAGTTGCCCGAACAGATGGCCACCGACGGTGGCCCGGAACAACAGGCCCTCGATTCCGATGCCGGTCGGCGGATGAACGCGCTGCTGACCACACTCCCGGAGAAGCAGCGGGAGGTCCTGGTACTGCGAGTGGTGGTCGGGCTGTCTGCGGAAGAGACGGCCGCCGCCATCGGCAGTACCGCGGGCGCGGTGCGGGTGGCCCAGCACCGGGCGCTCGCAAAATTGAAGAAAGAGATCTTGAAAGGTGGTGAGGGTAGTGTCCAAAAAGCGTGATCGTCGGGTCGGTGGTGTCAACAAGGGACCCGCAGACATGCCCTCGCGGGATGATGCAGTGCTGGACGAAGACTCGATCCCGGTCGATCTCGGTGCTGTCCGCGCCGACGACGAGTTCATCGAGGCGCTGCAGTCGAAGCCGATCGTCCCGACCCGAACCCAGGTCGACTACGAGCTGGCCGGACTCCTCTCCACCTGGCGCGACGACGTGCTGGCCCAGCCGATCGGGCACAGACCCACGCTCGAAGACGTCGAGGCCGGCATCGCCGCGGCCGCACGACGCCATGACTCCCACCGACGTTCCTTCCGTATCGTCCGTTACGCCGGCGGTGCGGCGGCCGCCTTCGCCCTGATCTTCGGTGGCATGAGCGCAGTTGCGCACAACGCCGCACCCGGTGACCCGTTGTGGGGCGTCAAAGAGGTCATGTTCGGCGCCGACGCGTCGTCCACACTGGCCATGGCGGATGTCGAGGCAAAGATCGAGCACGCCGCCGAAGCATTCGTGGCCGGCGACAAGGTGGCCGCGAAGAAGTACCTCGACTCCGCGGAGTCTCTGCTCCATGACGTGCGTGATGCCGGTGACCGAGCGTCCCTGGAACGCAAGATCGACAAGATGCGCGGCCTGTTGGGTGAGCCCGCCTCGAACTCGTCGACCTCGCGGGCAGAATCGGGATCAACCGACTCCAGTTCGTTGCAGGTGCCGTTGACGGTCCTGCCCATCACGCCGACGGAAACGGTGACGGTGCCGCAGGAGACGGTGACGGTCACACCGTCGGAGACCGTTCCGACCGAACCGCCGCCGTCGTCGTCGGAGACGGAACCACCGCCCACGATTGTCAGTGAACCGCAGAGTTCAGAGCCCCCGCCGCCGGTGAGTACTCCCAGCAGCGAGGTGCCGGTGGTTCCTCCCGGCTCATGACGACCGAAAACTGCTGGTGATCAGTTGATCACCAGCAGTTGGGTTCGGTCCGTTCCGCGCGTTTCAGTCGGCGCGCGGGGGAGTCAGTCGTCTTCGCGGACGTGCATCATCGCGTCGGCGTATCCACGGCAGTAGTCCCAGGTCACATACGCCTCCGGTGACGGATCGACGGCCGGTTCGTGCGGTCGCACGGTTCCCTCGACGAGGAGCTGCAACAGATTCGCTCGAAGCATGTCCCAGTCGTGGTAGTGGTCGAGCTGGCAGTCGTCGCAGATCACCACCAGGCCGCGGACACCGCGACGGTTGAGTAGTGCCTCATAGACGGCGAGGTCGGCAAGGTCTTCCTCGATCGCCATCCGCTCACCTGCGTCCAGGGGTTCTCCGGGAGGGGCCGCATCAAGGGCTGCCGATGGGTCCCCTCGGGGATCGTCGGCAAAAGGATCCGGTGGCAGGCCCGGTGGCAAATGGTCTCGCACCTTGACCACGGTAGTCAGCCGCACCCCACCAGCGCCACTCTGCGGCCGGGGTGGCGGAAAGTTTCCGTTGCGCGGATGACATCGCGACGGCGATATCGCGGTGTGATGGGCCGCTCTGCTGCCGTGGCAGGGGTTGCACTTTCGAGCAGATAGGATAGGGGCATTCAAATGACTGTGCTGTCCCACGACGATGGCCCGACCGGAATGAGCGTGCCCGGAATGAACAATCAGATAGCCGGCCCAGCCCACGTGTGGACCGGTGGTGACGATCCGAACAAGGTGGCCATGCTCGGCCTCACCTTCGACGACGTTCTGCTGCTTCCAGCTGCCTCTGATGTCATTCCGAGTGACGTCGACACGTCGACGCAACTGACCAGGGAGATCACCCTGCGGGTTCCGCTGGTGAGCTCGGCGATGGACACCGTGACCGAGTCGCGCATGGCGATCGCGATGGCCCGTGCCGGTGGCATGGGCGTCCTGCACCGCAACTTGTCGATCGACGCGCAGGCAGGTCAGGTCGAGACCGTCAAACGGTCCGAGGCCGGCATGGTGACCAATCCGGTCACCTGCAGTCCCACCGCCACGCTGGCGGAGGTCGACGCGATGTGTGCCCGGTACCGGATCTCCGGTCTGCCGGTCACCGACGAGGCCGGCGAACTGGTCGGCATCATCACCAACCGGGACATGCGGTTCGAGGTCGACCAGAATCGCCCGGTCGCCGAGGTCATGACCAAGGCGCCGTTGATCACCGCGCAGGAAGGCGTCTCTGCAGAGGCTGCGCTCGGACTCCTGCGGCGGCACAAGATCGAGAAGCTGCCCATCGTCGACGGCCATGGACGGCTCACCGGTCTGATCACCGTCAAAGACTTCGTCAAGACCGATCAGCACCCCCTCGCCACCAAGGACGCCGACGGCCGCCTGCTCGTCGGAGCCGCAGTTGGTACCGGTGGCGATCAGTGGACCCGCGCGATGGCCTTGGCCGACGCCGGTGTCGATGTGATCATCGTGGACACCGCCCATGCCCACAATCGCCTGGTGCTGGAGATGGTCAGCAAGCTCAAGGCCGAGATCGGTTCCCGCGTCCAGATCGTCGGCGGCAACGTAGCCACCCGCGCCGCGGCTCAGGCGCTCGTGGATGCCGGCGCCGACGCCGTCAAGGTCGGTGTCGGACCCGGATCGATCTGCACCACCCGTGTCGTCGCCGGAGTCGGTGCCCCGCAGATCACCGCCGTCATGGAGGCCGTCGCGGTCTGCAAGCCGGCCGGGGTCCCGGTGATCGCCGACGGCGGTCTGCAGTTCTCGGGTGACATCGCCAAGGCGCTGGCCGCCGGCGCCTCCACCGCGATGCTGGGATCGCTGCTCGCGGGGACCGCAGAGTCCCCCGGCGAGCTGATCCTGGTCGGTGGCAAGCAGTTCAAGAGCTACCGGGGCATGGGTTCGCTGGGTGCGATGCAGGGCCGCGGTCAGGCCAAGTCGTACTCGAAGGACCGCTACTTCCAGGACGACGTGTTGTCGGAGGAGAAGCTGGTGCCCGAGGGCATCGAAGGACGGGTTCCGTTCCGCGGACCGTTGTCCCAGGTGATCCATCAACTCGGTGGCGGCCTGCGGGCGGCCATGGGTTACACCGGGTCCAGCTCGATCGCCGAGCTGCAGAATGCCCAGTTCGTGCAGATCACCGCGGCCGGCCTGAAAGAAAGCCATCCGCACGACATCACCATGACCGTCGAGGCACCCAACTACACTTCCCGATGAAAACCCGGTCGGCGATGAGCCGGCCATCCGGGGAGCGGTCAAATCAGCTGGTCGGCATCACGACTGTGTGATGCGCAGCGGCAACGAAAGGCACAACACGTGCGCGATCATGTGGACATCGGCATGGGCAGAACTGCCCGTCGGACATTCGAACTCGGTGACATCAACATAGTTCCGTCCCGCCGGACCCGTTCGTCCAAGGAAGTGTCGACCGCCTGGCAGCTCGATGCATACCGTTTCGACACGCCGATCCTGAGTCATCCGACGGACGCACTGGTGTCGCCGCAGGCGGCCATCGAGCTCGGCCGTCTCGGCGGACTCGGTGTGCTCAACGGTGAAGGCCTGTGGGCGCGGCATCGCGACGTCGAAGACAAGATCGCGCAGGTTGTGGAGATCGCGGAGAACGAGATCGATCCGTCGGCCGCGGTGCGCAAGCTGCAGGAACTGCATGCCGCCCCGATCGATCGTGACCTGCTGGGCGCGGCGGTCAAGACGATCCGCGACGCCGGTGTGACCACCGCGGTTCGGGTCAGTCCACAGAATGCTGCCGAGTTGACCCCGGTGCTGGTGGCGGCCGGTGTCGAGTTGCTGGTCATCCACGGCACGATCATCTCTGCAGAGCATGTCTCACAAGAGGATTCGGCGCCCCTGAACCTCAAGACGTTCATCGCCGAGCTCGATGTCCCGGTGATCGCCGGCGGTGTGCACGACCACCGCACCGCGCTGCACCTGATGCGGACCGGTGCGGCCGCGGTCATCGTCGGGTACGGATCGACGATGGGCTCGACCACCACCAGTGAAGTGCTGGGCATGGGTGTGCCGATGGCGACGGCGATCGCCGACGCCGCGGCCGCACGACGCGAGTATCTCGACGAAACGGGCGGACGCTACGTCCACGTCATCGCCGACGGCGACATCAACACCTCGGGTGAGCTCGCGAAGGCGATTGCCTGTGGCGCCGACGCCGCGGTTCTGGGCAGTCCGCTGGCCGCGGCCGCCGAGGCGCCCGGTCGTGGGTACTACTGGCCGGCGGCGGCTGCGCATCCGTCGATGCCGCGTGGTGCGCTCCTGCCGGTTGCTTCGGACGAAGATCGTCCATCCCTGGAGACCGTCCTTCACGGTCCCACGGACGATCCGTTCGGTCATCTGAACATCGTTGGCGCACTTCGTCGTTCCATGGCGAAGTCCGGTTACTCGACTCTCAAGGAGTTCCAGAAGGTCGGGCTCTCGGTCTGCGACTGAGGGCCGGGTCCGGCCGCGGGGCGAGTCGCCGACCGGCGCTATGTGACAAGGTACGATGTCACGGTGTCTGTATCACGCGGTAACGGTTACTCGCAGCCCGAGAAGTCCGACGCCCGCGGCGACCTCGATTTCGATGTACTGATCATCGGCTCGGGGTTCGGCGGGAGCGTCAGTGCATTGCGGCTGGTCGAGAAGGGCTACAAGGTCGGCGTCGTCGAGGCCGGACGTCGTTTTTCCGACGAGCAGTTCGCCAAGACGAGCTGGCGACTCCACAAATGGCTGTGGGCCCCCAAGTTCGGCATGTTCGGTATCCAGCGGATCCACCTGCTCAAAGACGTGATGATCCTGGCCGGCGCCGGGGTCGGTGGCGGATCACTGAACTACGCGAACACGCTCTACAAGCCGCCATCGCCGTTCTTCGCCGATCCGCAGTGGGCGCACATCACCGATTGGGAGAGTGAACTCTCGCCCTATTACGAGCAGGCCCGTCGCATGCTCGGTGTGGTGACCACCCCGATCGAGACCCATGCCGACCGGGTGATGCGCAAGGTCGCCGAGGACATGGGGGTCGCCGACACGTTCGGTCCCACGCCCGTCGGTGTGTTCTTCGGTGAAAAGTCCGGTGGTACCGGGCTTCCCGGTGAAGACGTGGCAGATCCCTACTTCGGTGGAGTCGGTCCGGACCGGACCGTGTGCACCGAATGCGGTGCTTGTATGACCGGTTGCCGGGTGGGCGCGAAGAATACGTTGCTCAAGAACTATCTGGGTCTGGCCGAATCCCACGGCGCGACGATCATCGACCGCACCACGGTGACCGGCCTGCGGGAGCGGGCCGAGGGCGGGTGGACGGTCCAGATGAGTCGCTCGGCCGCGTGGGGCCGGCTGGGTGCGCGCCGCCGGACCCTGACCGCGGGTCAGGTCATCGTCGCCGCCGGTACGTTCAACACGCAGAAGATCATGCATCTGAACAAGAACAGCGGTGCGCTGCCGAACGTGTCGGACGCGCTCGGCCTGCTGACCCGGACCAACTCCGAGTCGATCCTGGGTGCGATGCGTCGCAAGTACGATCCGGCACAGGACTTCTCGGAGGGCATCGCGATCACCTCGTCCTTCCATCCGGCGCCGGACACACATATCGAGCCGGTGCGGTATGGCAAGGGCTCCAACGCGATTGCGCTGCTGCAGACCATGTTGACCGACGGGGAGCCGGGACGTTCGCGGCGTCTGAAGCTCATCGACAAGGTGCGTGAGGAAGGGCTGGGCAGCCTGATCCAGTTGTTCAAGTTGCGGCACTGGAGTCAGCGGACGGTCATCCTGCTGGTGATGCAGAACCGGAACAATTCGCTCACCACGTTCGTGCAGAAGTTCGGCCCGTGGCGTTTCGTGAACAGCAAGCAGGGCCACGGTGAACCCAATCCGACGTGGATCCCGGCCGGTAACGAGGCCACCGAACGTGCCGCGTCGCAGTTCGAGGACGGTCTGGCGGGCGGAACCTGGGGCGACGTGTTCAACATGCCACTGACCGCACACTATTTGGGTGGGTGTGTCATATCTGACAGTCCCGACAGTGGTGTGGTCGATCCGTATCACCGGGTGTGGAACTACCCGACACTGCACATCACCGACGGGGCGGCCATCTCGGCGAATCTGGGGGTGAACCCGTCGTTGTCGATCTGCGCACAGGCCGAGCGGGCGGTTGCGTTGTGGCCCAACAAGGGTGAGCCTGATATGCGGCCGGAGCAGGGGCAGCCCTATGCCCGGATCGCGCCCACCCGGCCCAACTCTCCGGTGGTTCCCGAGGGTGCTCCCGGAGCGTTGAGACTGCCACTGACGGTGGTGCCCAGGCCGGCGGCGGCCGGTGCATGAGTGTGTTCTCGCGCTCTTTGTGCTGCCGATCGTCTCCCCAGGGGCAGGTCACCCCATCGACGCGTTTAGACTGAACCGGTGGTAGACAGCGTAGATACAGGTGTGCAAGCAGCGGCTCCGCGACCGGTGCTGGTGGTCGATTTCGGCGCCCAGTACGCGCAGCTGATCGCTCGGCGGGTCCGTGAGGCCCGGATCTATTCAGAGGTGATCCCGCATACTGCGAGCCTCGATGAGATCAGGGCGAAAGAACCTGTGGCACTCATCCTTTCAGGCGGTCCCGCGTCGGTGTACGCCGAAGACGCGCCGGGGATCGACACCGGCCTGTTCGAACTCGGGATTCCCGTGCTCGGTATCTGCTACGGATACCAGGCGATGGCCAACGCGCTGGGCGGTGTGGTCGCCAACACCGGTGGGCGTGAGTTCGGCCGCACCACGATGAGCACGTCCGGAGGTGTCCTCCACGGGGGAACCCCGGATCAGCAGCCGGTCTGGATGAGTCACAACGACGCCGTTCAGGAGCCGCCGCCCGGATTCGTCGTCACCGCGTCGACACCCGGTGCGCCGGTTGCCGCCTTCGAATGTGTCGAGCGCCAGATGGCCGGTGTCCAGTACCACCCCGAGGTCATGCACACGCCGCACGGGCAGCACGTGCTCACCCGATTCCTGTACGAGGTCGCCGACCTGGAACCGACCTGGACCGCATCGAACATCGCCGACGCCCTGGTGGAGCAGGTCCGCAAGCAGATCGGCGACGGTCTGGCGATCTGCGGGCTGTCCGGTGGCGTCGACTCGGCCGTGGCCGCAGCACTGGTTCAGCGGGCTGTCGGTGACCGACTGACCTGTGTTTTCGTCGACCATGGGCTGTTGCGTGCCGGTGAGCGCGAGCAGGTCCAGCACGACTTCGTCGCCGCCACGGGCGCCCGGCTCGTCACGGTGGATGCCGAAGAGACCTTCCTCCGGGAACTCGCCGACGTCAGCGATCCCGAGACCAAGCGCAAGATCATCGGCCGGGAGTTCATCCGGTCGTTCGAGGGTGCGGTCAGTGATGTCCTCGGTGACCGTGCCGCGCAGGGTGACAAGGTCGAGTTCCTCGTGCAGGGGACGCTGTACCCGGACGTCGTCGAATCCGGCGGTGGCAGCGGTACCGCGAACATCAAGAGCCATCACAACGTCGGTGGACTGCCGGAAGACCTCGAGTTCAGTCTTGTCGAGCCGCTTCGCCTGCTGTTCAAGGACGAGGTCCGTGCGGTTGGCCGTGAGTTGGGTCTTCCCGAAGACATCGTTGCGCGCCAGCCCTTCCCGGGACCGGGACTGGCCATCCGCATCGTCGGTGCGGTCAACTCCGAGCGACTCGAGTTGCTCCGCAAGGCCGATCTGATCGCCCGTGAGGAACTGACCACAGCCGGTCTCGACAATCAGATCTGGCAGTGCCCGGTCGTGTTGCTCGCCGATGTCCGCAGCGTGGGCGTCCAGGGTGACGGCCGCACATACGGCCATCCGATCGTGTTGCGCCCGGTGTCGAGCGAAGACGCGATGACCGCCGACTGGACCCGTATCCCGTATGAGGTCCTCGAAATCATCTCGACTCGCATCACCAACGAGGTGCCCGAGGTGAATCGCGTGGTTCTCGACGTGACGAGCAAGCCGCCGGGCACCATCGAGTGGGAGTGATCGCCGAGTCCGGCCGCTGAACGGTTCGACCGTTCAGTCCACCGGTTCGGTGTCCTCGGTGTCGTGATGACGATTCTTGTCCGGGCATGCGCCGCTGAAGACCAGGGCGAGTCCGACGAAGACCGCGACGACCAGGGTGCTCCACAACGCGGTGCCCGAGTTGGTGATGTCCGGGCCGCCGAGGAGTCCCCAGGTCGCCAGCAGGAGGGCGCCGATACCGCTCAGGGCGAGTGTGGGAGAGAACTTATCCACGGGTGACCTCCACATGTCCCAGTGCTGCGCTCAGGTCGAGGGTCAGGACGGGCCCTTCGGTTCCGTCCTTGCCGCCGTCCAATCCGTCGGGGCACTTGACCTCACCGACGGCGACATCGCAGTTGGCCCGGACGTTCATGTCGTCCGGCGCGATGACCGTGAACTCCCCGGCCCCGACCTCGGCGGTCACGGTCTTGTCCTCGGTCAGTTCGATGTTCCGCAGATCAAGGGTGCCGTTGCCCATGGACAGGGAGTAGTTGTCGCGCAGGTCCGCGGTGGTCAGCGGCTTCCAGTCACGGTCACCGACCCCTCCGGACGGGAATTCGATGTCATTGATCAACGACGCGACCACGATGAAACCGGCGACCGGGATGGCGACGGTGATCAGCCCGAAGCCGCGTCGGCGGAATGCGCCGACCAACATCCCGGCGGCGAGCACCAGCAATCCCACCGACGCAACCTTGGCCGGGCTGAGCCAGTCCACGGTGCTGGAGATGCCGGCGGTCACGGCGGTCGCGATGATCGCGAGGCCGAGCACGATCGGGGTGTAACGCGAGGAGGGCTTCTGTTGGGGTTCCGGCGGGGCGGGTTCGGGCAGATCCCAGGCAAATGGCGCAACTCCCAACGGATCCCAGGACGGTGGTGACGACGGTGGAACATCGATGGCCGCGTTGTCGCCCACCGCGGCGGTGGTGTCATCGGGGGTGGTCGGTGGTTCGTCCTTGAGCCAGGCTCGCGGGGTCCAGCGCTGGAACTGGTCTGCCGGATCCGTGGCGCTGTTCGTGCCGGCACCGCTGTGCCACCACGAGCCGGGGGCAGTGACTGGTTGACCGTCGGGCCGTGCACCACCGGATCCTTGTCCGAGGGTGTCGGCGCTGGTCCCCGGCTGCGGGACCGGTGTCCGCTGATAGAGGAGCCACCAGCCCAGCAGCATGAGTGCCGTACCGGCCAGACCGCCGCCGCTCCACGCCAGATTGGGTTGCAGGACAAGGACAACGATCACCAGGACCACGATCGCGGCGACGGTGGGTGGATGTGATGAGGTGTGGCCCAGACCGTGCCACCGTCGCCCATGCTGCTGGGCGTTCGGTGGTGTGGTCGCCGAACCCTCGGGCAGGAGGATCCACGCGGCGATGTAGAGAACCAGTCCCGAACCGCCGAACAGGGCTGCGACGATGAACGCGACCTTGACCAGGGTCGGATCGACCTTGTAGCGGGCACCGATGCCGGCGCACACGCCGCCGATCGTGGAACCGGTGGTTGCCCGGGCTGGCCGGGTCTGCCACATCTTCAGAACCTGCTGTTGCAGGTCGTCGGTGCTCGGAGTGCTGGTACTCATGCTCCTATTCTGCGGAGACCGAGCTCGGCGCACCATCGGGATTCACCCTGATTTGCACCCTGTCCCGACATCTGGGGAATGTCCCCGATGTGGCCGGCGGCCCGGACATGTCAGTATCGACTGATGTCCACCGTTGTCCCACGCGTCCGCCGCCGTGACGGAGGCCGTGTCATCGGTGGAGTCGCCGGGGGCGTGGCCGATCATCTCGGCGTCGACGCATTTCGGGTGCGCGTGGTGTTCGTGGTGCTCAGTGCGCTGGCCGGCGCCGGGATCTGCGCCTACGGGCTGCTCTGGTTCATGTGTCCGCCGGGTACCGACACCGTGCCACCCACCAAGGCCGAACGCAGACAAGGGATCGGGCTGGCGATCGTCGGCGTCGTCGCGGTGGTGCTGGTCGGGTTCGTCGCTTCCGGTACCCCGGCACAGTTCCTGATCCCGCTGGTGGTCGTTGCCATCGGCGCATCACTGGTCTGGCGGGAACTCGACTCGAGCTGGCGGCCACGGTCGGCCTCGGCGCGGGCGCTCACCTGGACCCGGATCGCCGGTGGCGCAACGCTGGTGGTGATCGGACTGGTGGTGGTCGTGCTGGCCAGCAACAACATGATCGGCGGCTGGAGCACCATCGTGCTGGCGGTGGCGGCCACGGTGATGGGCGTGATGCTGCTGACCATCCCGCTGTGGTTGCGGATGGCGCGCATGCTCGGAATGGAACGGGCCGCCCGGATTCGCAACATCGAGCGTGAGGAAATCGCAGCGCACCTACATGATTCGGTTCTGCAGACGCTGGCGCTGATCCAGAAGCGTTCGGCCCATGCCGACGAGGTGCAGCGACTGGCCCGCAGCCAGGAGCGAGAACTGCGCAGCTATCTGTTCGGAGAGGTTGACAGACACGGTGATTCGCTGACCGCGGCCATCAAGTCCGTTGTCGCCGAGGTGGAGGACCACTACGGGGTGGAGGTCGAGGTGGTGACCGTCGGCGACGTCACCGCAGAAGATCCGGAATGGAGTACCGACACCCGTCGCTGGGCCGCGTTGATCGCCGCCACCCGGGAGGCCGTGGTGAACGCGGCCAAGCATTCCGGCCAACGATCGGTGGATGTCTACGCGGAGGTCGACGCCGGGCAGATCGTCGTCTACGTCCGTGACCGTGGGGTGGGTTTTGATCCCGGACAGGTGCCCGAAGATCGTCGCGGAGTGTCGGGTTCGATCAAGGGCCGGGTGATCCGGCACGGCGGTAGCGTTGACATCAAGTCGGCGCCGGGCAAAGGCGTCGACGTCCGGATGGCGATGCCGCGTGCCGAGCGCGGCGGTGAGCCGCCGGCGGACAACAGCGGTGAGCCGCCGGTGGACAACAGCGGTGAGCCGCCGGTGGACAACAGCGGCGAGACGCCGGGGGACAACAGCGGCGAGACGCCGGGGGATGGAGATCAGCAGTGATGACCGGGCAACGCGGACCGTACCGCGTGTTCTTGGTGGACGATCACGGCGTCTTCCGTTCGGGGGTCCGGGCCGAACTCGCCTCGGAGGTCGATGTCCAGGTGGTCGGTGAGGCGGGGTCGGTGCCGGATGCCATTGCCGGGATCCTGCAATCGACACCGGACGTGGTGTTGCTCGACGTCCACATGCCGGCCGGTGGGGGGATCGCGGTCCTGCGGGGTGTTGCCGACGCCGCCCCGAACAATCCACCGGTGTTCTTGGCGCTCAGCGTTTCTGACGCCGCAGAAGATGTGATCGCCACCATCCGTGCCGGTGCCCGCGGCTATGTCACCAAGACCATCGACGGTGCGGAGTTGGCCGAGTCGGTGCGGCGGGTGGCCGACGGTGATGCGGTGTTCAGCCCACGTCTGGCCGGGTTTGTGCTCGATTCGTTCACCGGTCGTTCGCCGGTACCGGAACCACAACTCGATCCCGAACTCGATTCGCTGACGCCCCGGGAGATGGAGGTGCTGCGGCTACTGGCCCGCGGCTTCACCTATCGCGAGATCGCCGAGGACCTGGTGATCTCGATCAAGACCGTGGAGACGCATGCCTCGAATGTGCTGCGCAAGACCCAGCAGTCCAACCGCAACGCCCTCACCCGCTGGGCCGTGAACCGGCACATCCACTGACGGCAGGGCTCTGGTCAGCGCACCAGGGCGATGATGGTGAGCGCGATGGCGGCGAGCAGTACGAACACCAGGAACACCGCAGCGGCGAGTCCGAGATGGCGCTGGGGTGGTTGTGGATTGGGTGGTTGCGCAGCGGCCCAGGACACCGGATAGGCCGACCCGGAGATCTGCGGGGCCTGCCCCGCATCGGGGCCGGCGGACGGCGGTGTTCGTTCCGGTGCGGGCCGGGGGTGCGGCCGTGGCGGGGGAAAGGTCTGCGGAGCGGGCCCCGGCACACCGGTGACCGCGGGGAGCCCGGATTCGGTGGTGGTGGGTATCCGGCGGGTCGCGGGGCGATGGGCGGTGGCGGATCTGCGCTCGAGCGGTGTGGTCAGGATCGAGGTGGTGTTGCTGTTCTCGCCGGCGGCGATCTGGGCGAGTCGGTCGCGGACCTGGACCATGGTCGGGCGCCGCGCCGGGCTGGGTTCGAGCATTGCCAGCAGGGCACCTTCGAGGGCGCCGGATCGTTTCGGCGGGATGATCTCTCCGCGGGCGACCCGGTGTAGCAACACGAGCGAGTTCTCGTCGACGCCGAAGGGAGGTTGCCCCTCGACGGACGTGTAGAGAGTGGATCCCAGGGAATAGACGTCGGAGGCCTCGCTGGGATTCTCGCCCCGGGCCACCTCCGGGGCGAAGTACGCCGGAGTTCCGGTGACCACCCCGGTCTGGGTGAGCGCGACATCGTCTTTGGATCGGGAGATCCCGAAGTCGGTGAGTTTGACCAGGCCGGCGTTGCGCCCTTCGGCGATCAGGATGTTGCCGGGCTTGATATCGCGGTGCAGGATGCCCGCGGCGTGCGCCTCGACCATGGCGTCGGCGATCTGGGCGCCGATCTGGGCCACCTGGTCGACGGGCAGGGTGCCGGACTGGTGCAGGATCTCGGCCACGCTGCGCGAGGGGAGATATTCCATCACCAGCCACGGCTCGCCGGAGTCGACGGCGACGTCGTGCATGGCGATGGCGTTGCGGTGGCTCAGGCGGGCGGCGATCCGGCCCTCTCGCATCGCCCGTTGCCGCATCTCGGCTGCCGAGTCCTCGGTCATCCCGGCGACGGAGAGCACCTGTTTGACGGCGACCTGGCGGTCGAGGAGGGTGTCGTGCGCCAGCCAGACCGCGCCCATGCCGCCGCCGCCGATCCTCGAACGCAGGCGGTAGCGCCCGGCGACGAGGTAGTCGGGGCCGGGAACGCGATAAGAGGGAGCGCTCACGGGATCACCTTAGTGGACGCGCGGCGGGTGCGGTGCGGTGTCACTCTGCCCACGACTCACCGCGGCATTTCGGGGCCGACTCGCCGTACATGTTGACGCTTGTCGGAGGGCTGACCTACGCTCGTGGATATCGAAAACATGTTCGATTTGTCATATTGGTTCTGACGGTGGCTCACCTTCCCTGTGCCGCTTCCTCACCGAGGTGAGGAGTGATGTGGAGGTGTGATGCGGGCGATGGAAACGGGACCAGAGATGGCACCGGGCATGGCAACGGACGCGGTACCGAGTAGGGCGCAGAAGCTGGAGATGTTGCGGCAGACCCTGGCTGCTGCCACTACTCGTTCGCGGCCGGAATCCGTTGTGCCGCAGAGACAGATGGCCGCCGTGCGGACGGTGGACGAAAAGTACTCTGAGCGGGATCGCCTGCCGGTGCCGCCGGCGTTCGAACGGGTGTTGCCGCCGTCTGGGCTGGCTCGGGGCACGGTGTTGGCGCTGGAAGGAGCGCGATCGCCGTTGCTGTCGTTGATAGCCCAGGTGAGTGCTGATGGGGGCCATGTCGCCGTGATCGGGCAGCCGCAGTTGGGGTTGTTGGCGGCGGTGGAGATGGGTGCGGATCTGTCTCGGATCGCGGTCATCCCGGATCCGGGTCCGGATCCGGTGGAGATCGCCGCGGTGCTGCTCGACGGGCTCGACCTGGTGGTGGTCGGACTCGGCGGGCTCAGTGTGCCGCCGTCCCGGAGTCGGGTGGTGATGGCGCGGGCTCGCAGCAAGGGCGCGGTCTTGGTCGTCACCGACGGCGAGTGGGCGGGGGCGCATGTGAAAGTGCAGTCCCGGGTGTGTGATTACCGGCATCAGCCGTCCGGGTTCGCCCAACCCGGGCTTCGGCGCGGGCACGGTCGGCTCGGTGGGGTCTCACTGATGGTGCGTTCGCGGGGCCGGGGGTTCGCCGGTGCCACCACCCGGCTGGATGTGATGCACCGTGACAACCGTGTTCAGCTGGTGGATTCTCTCGCCGATGTCGGTGTTGTGTCGGATGATGCTGTGGCACAGGGCGGTTTCGAATCCGGACAACTCAAGGTGCGCTGTAGATGAGTGGACGGAGCTTTGGGGTCTGGTGCCCGGATTGGCCGGCGGTGGCTGCGGCGGCCGACGTCGACATCTCGCCGGAGCGACCGGTGGCGGTGTTGCAGACGGGGCGGGTTGTCGCCTGTTCGGCGTCGGCGCGTGGCGCCGGGGTGCGCCGGGAGATGCGCAAGCGCGATGCGCAGGCCCGGTGTCCGCAGTTGGTGATCGCCGATGCGGATGAGGGGCGAGATGCCCGCTTGTTCGAGCCGGTGGTGGCGGCGGTGGCCGAGTTGATCCCGGTGGTCGAGGTGTTGCGGCCGGGTCTGCTGGTGTTGCCCGCCCGCGGTGTGGCCCGCTATTTCGGGAGTGAGGAGATCGCCGCCGAGAAGCTGACGGATGTGGTGTCGGCCTGCGGTGTCGAGTCGCAGGTCGGGGTGGCCGACGAGCTGTTCACCGCGATCATCGCCGCCCGTCGTGGGTTGGTGATCCCACCCGGGCAGGGTGCCGAGTTCCTGGCGCCGCTGCGTATCTCGGAGCTGGCCGTGGAGCCGAGTATGTGCGCCGATGATCGGGTCGCGCTTGTTGATCTGTTGTGGCGGATGGGTTTACGCACCATCGGCGACTTTGCGGCGTTGTCGGCGACCGATGTGGCAACCCGGTTCGCGGCCGATGCGATCTACGCCCACCGCACCGCGCGGGCCCTACCCCAACGTCCCGCCTCGGGTCAGGCGCCGCCACCGGACCTGGTGGTCGAGCACCAGTGCGATCCGCCGATCGACCGGGTGGATGCGGCCGCCTTCGTCGGGCGCCGGCTCTCTGCCCAGCTCCACGATCTGTTGGCGGCGGCGTCGGTGGCGTGTACCCGGCTGACCGTCCAGGCGGTCACCGACAGTGGCCGCGAGTATTCGCGTACCTGGCGATGTGCGCAGCCGTTGACACCGGATGCCACGGCCGACCGGATCCGCTGGCAGGTGGAGGGATGGCTCTCCGGGCGCAGTGCCGCCGACCGCCCGGATGGACCGGTGGTGTTGATCCGGCTGGATCCGGTGGAGGTGATCGGCGCGGGGGCAATGCAATTGGGATTCACCGGTGGTGGGCTGACCGGGGGCGACGGCGAGGTGGCAGAGCGGGTGCGCCGGGCCCTGGTCCGGGTGCAGGGTCTGCTCGGTGGTGAACGGGTCAAGGTTCCGGTGCGCAGTGGTGGTCGGGGCCCGGGGCAACAGATCACCCTGGTGCCACTGGGTGATGAATTGGTGGCGGCATCGGATCCGTCGGCGCCGTGGCCGGGTCGGCTGCCGGGGCCCTCTCCGGCGATCCTGCCGATGGCACCGGTGCGAGTGCTGGATGCAGAAGACCGATCCGTCGAGGTCACCGCCCGCGGCAGTTTCAGTGCCGAGCCCGCCAGCCTGTGCTGGGGCCGCCGGACCTGGTCGCTGAGCTGGTGGGCCGGGCCGTGGGCTGTCGACGAACGCTGGTGGTCCGCCGCCGAGGACGGATCGCATGCCGGGTCATATGCGAGAGCTCAAGTGTTACTGGAAGATTCACGGGCATTGCTGCTGCTTTATCAACAGGGCAAGTGGGTGGTGGAAGGGGTCTACGAGTAATGGAACGATACGGCCCACACCGGATGGGCCGCTGCGGCGTGGCACATAGGCCGCCGTCGCCTCGATCCGTCGGTGGAACCGGACACGCCCGGCTGTGCACCGGAAGCTACTGTCTCCCAAGCATTACTCGCCGGATCGCTGCACTGTGTCCTAGAGCGGGATGGGTAGCACCGCGTGGAGGCCCGTGGACGTTCTCAAGTAACGCACGTGTTCTCAGTGTTCGACCGAAACTACGCGTAAGGATCTGACAAATAGACTGGCTAGATTTCGTGGCAGAGATGCCCCAGAGTTTGGCGTGGCCGGTCGTCGTTGTCGCGGGCGGGCTGGTATTCCGTAAGCGCATAAATGAAGTCGCGAGTCGGTTTAAGGGTCTCCTAGATGATCGAGTTGAACAGGCTTCGATAGGTAAGGATGGTTTGTCGATACGACGAAAGGTGGAGGAGAACCTGCAGCTGGCCGAGGAGGAGTTTCCTCCTGTCGATTCGGTCGAGGGGGTAGCGGTCCCCTTCAGCTCGTCGCCCTTCTTGGACCAGATCGAAGAGCTGGCTGCGATCAACCCAGCCGCAGCCATCGCCGTCGGCGGTGCTCGCCTAGAAACCGTTCTTGTAGAGGTGCTAGCCGGCGTCAGCGATTCAGAGTCGGTTCAAAGAAGGGGATTGGGGGCGCTGTTGAGAGAGTGCGGTCGCAAGAACTTGCTGGCACCGAATGAAATAAATGCTGGCCAACTTCTCGTAGCGGTCAGAAACGAAGCGGTGCATCGCAACATCGCCACAGTTGATCAAGCGCGCGAGTTTGGCGAACTTGCGCTGCGCTTAGCTGCTGCGGCGCGGCTCGGTGCCGGGCAGGTCTCAAACGAAGGAGAGCTGCTATAGGAGCTGCGGGCACCGAGGATATTGATGCGAAACTTGGAGCCTCGGGCGTAGGCGTTCTTGGATGGTGGTTCGAATGAACACCTGGATCGGTACTCGGTGGTTGGTGTCGGCACGCGGGGATGTCCAAGCAGACGGCTCCGGCCAATTTCGGAAGCTCCCGTTTAGTGAATCGGTGAGCCATCGACAGGTTGCGGCGTCCGTCGTTTAGGGTTTCTGCGTGGTGCTGCCTTTTGAAATTGTTGACCTCGCCGAATGGACTCGGGGTGAAAGTGAGCCAGGCGGGGACGAGGCGAAACGTTGGTTCATTGCTCCTGCGTCTTCGATGTACGCAGGCCATTGGTTGTTTAAACCCCGCACAGAGAAGCGCTTGCTTCTTTCGGAACAGCGACGTGCTCGCGGTGACAACCCAGACCTGCTCGTAGGCGGAGAAAACTGGGCCGAAAAGATCACCTATGAACTCGCGAAGTTGGCCGAGATCCCCGCGGCAGAGACTGAATTGGCAACAGTGTTTCGGTTGCAGGACGGCCGACGGTCTGTCGGCTCAATGAGTCGTGACATGCGGCCAGGCGTAGAGAGTCGGTCGTGGACTTGGACGCCGGGCGCCGCGTTGCTCGCAGAGTTTGACGACGAGTTCGATGCACAGACCTGCGACGGACACACCATCGAGGCGGTGCGGCGTGCCCTAGACGGTCTCAGTGGGCCGGTCAACACTGCCTACTCTGATTGGGAGGCATTCGATGTCTTCGCTGGTTATTTGGTACTCGATGCTTGGGTCGCAAACACCGATCGACACGCGCACAACTGGGGAGTGCTCCAGAATTCTTTGACCGGGGACGTGTGTCTCGGGCCGAGCTTCGATCATGGTTCGGCATTGTCGAGCGGGCAGCGGGAAGAAGATCGAGCCAAGTGGAACCGTCTTGGTGCCGTCGAGCGGTGGTGCGCGAAGGGCAAAACGAAGCGCTTCGAAGGCGGTCGTAGACTGGGATTGGTCGCTGTTGCTCTAGAGGGTCTCGCGATGGCAAGTGAGCGTGCGCGGCAACACTGGGTGGATCGAATCACCAGCATTGACCTCGGAGTATGCGACGATGTTGTCATCGCCGTCCCAGATTTGTCAGACCCAACCCGTAGTTTCTTGCAGACCGCCATAGCCACCAACCGAAAGCGACTCTGTGATGCTCTCAAGTGACCTGATGTCCGGGTCGGCCTTCGCTGACGTGGATATGCGGGCATCTCGGTTGATCGTCACCCGTCGGAGTGCTGCAGATCGAGCCTATAGAGCGATCGGCTACCTCGACAAAGTCATCGGCGACGACGACGGGCCTATCTACGAGTTCACCTACTTGAGTCGGGTGGCAGACGAACCTGCCTTTGTACCGATCGTCGGCTTCCGCGATGTTCGCCGTCACTATCGCTCATCCCGGCTCTTCCCGTCATTTGCCGACCGCGTAATGAGCGCGAAGCGACCAGATCGGCCGCAGTATCTCGCAGCGCTAAGTCTGGAGTCGGACGCCGATGCCTGGGAGATACTGACTGCCTCGGGCGGGTATCGCGAGGGCGACCCGATTGAACTTGTTTCGTTGCCGAGCTATGACCGAAGCACTGGTGCTACGACTGCGCACTTTCTGGCTCACGCGGTGCGCTATTGCACCGATGACGCGAGCGCCTATATCAGCGGACTAGAGGCGGGTCACCGGCTTACGTTGCGGCCGGATCCCGCAAACCCAAAGGATCCCCGGGCGATTGAAGTTGCAGACGGCGCGTTCTGCTTGGGGTTCGTACCGAGCCCGCTTCTGGACTACGCCCATTCCGTAATTGAAGGGGGCCCACATGAGTTGATAGTTGTGCACGCGAACCCCGCCGAGACTCACCCCCACCTTCGGCTGTTGTTGCGCCTTGATGGACGGTGCGACGGGTTCGTGTTCGACGGCCCAGAATGGCAATCGGCCTAAAGTTAGGGCCGGGTTGGGGGTGCACGACGTGGGCAGTATTAAACGGTCGCCGTGCGAACACTCCGTCTGCGCTCCAGGCGAGGTCGAGGAGCGTGCTGCCGTGATTCTTGCCCGGCTTGTCGATGACGATGGGTTTGTCCGTGTCTGCGAAGTCGAGCCCCGTGGAATTGCGAAGCCGGACTATCGTTCAGAAGATCACGCGCTGGAAATCAAACAACTGATCAGTCCGGCAGTGAAGTCGTTTAACGACGCGCATCGAAGACACCTCGGTCGCATTCACTATCCCGTCCCGAGTCTTTCCCACACATGGGCGGTAATGCCGGGTGTCAGTGAGGCTTTCGATTCGAGTGATCCGGGGACTTCGACGCCAGCCGTGAAGGAACTCGTTAAGCGACTCGTGCCGCTGTTCGAAGACTTGGAGAGGAAGGGAGTGACCAATGCGATCCACTCCAACGAGATCGCGAGGCTTATTCACTCCCGATTCGGATGTAGCGTGATCCCTAACTCGCCGTTCGATCCCGGGATCGTGTTCATGGGTGTGTCTTTCAGTTCGTCGCGAACCATGGACGTAGAGATTGACGTCGTCGGGTTCCTGCAAAAGTGGATCACTTCCGAGCGTGCGCACAACATGCTTGATTCATTGCGTGAAGAAAGCGGGAAACGATGTGCCGTCGTGATTGCGACTGGTGACTACGCACCTGCGTGGTCGATGATTCGGACACTCTCCGATGGCGATCCGGATGCCGTTCCTGAAACGAAGCTGAGGTTACCCTCCGAGATCGACGCTCTCGTACTGATCGCTGGCAATCATGTACTCGACTACGATCTCAGCGGTGAGTGGCGACGACGCACGATTGAGTCGCTGGGTATCGGCTGACCGGGCAGCAGGCGCACGGTGTTCCTCGGTGTCCTCAGCCTTGACCGGGGCGGTTGACCACGCCGAGGAACAGGGGCAAGCCGGTGGAGGTGTCGACGATCTGAAAGACGAAGGGCCGGTCGGCGACAAATGTCTCGGCCGGGTCGGTGGGCATCGCGGTGACACCGACATCGACCTGTGTGGCAGATGCGGCAACCGTGCCTTTCTCACCGACGGTGATCGAGGTGTTCTGTGCCGCAGAGGTGACCACCAATTGTTGGCTGATCGCGGTGAGATCGGCGGCGTCGGTGAACAGATCTCGGACACCGAGCCGTTCTAGTGTGGCCTTGAGATCCACCTTGTCGTCGATGTCCCACCGGGGCAGACTCACCGCCACCGACGACTCGGGGCCGGCTCGCAGCGCGGTGTCCGCATCGGTCAGAGCGGTGCCGTTCAGGAGGTCATCCGGCGTGGATCCGATGTCCGGCAACAAGACCTGCATGGCCAGGTTCTGTGAGTACGGCAGCTCGATCGCGGACCATCCGGGCCCGCGACGCAGTGACACGGTCAAGGTCTTGTTCATCGTGGCGACCTTGGACACCGAACCGCCGGTGGTGGTGAACTCCGCGGAAACGGTGGACTCCGGGGAAAACGGTTGCTGCCAGGCGCCGGCGAGGAACACCGTCGACAGCAGACTGATCACGGTCTCGGTGCTGTACTCGGTGGGGGTCTCGGCGATCTCGCCACCGGTGTTGACCGAGATCCACTGGTTGAGTGCCGATTCGGTCTGCCGCACCGAGAAGTCGACCGGGTAGACGCCGGTACCGAAGCTGCGTCCGAGCACTTCGAGATAGTCGGCACCGACCTTGAGGGAGTCGTCGATGAAGATCCCCGAGGCCTGATGGAACACCGGGGGCGACGGTGGGTTCTTCCGATCGACGTTGCCGGGATCACCCGAGACCTGATCGAGCTGACCGATCAACGCTGCGACGGCGTCGGGATCGGAGACACCCAGGACGGTATCGAGTTCGGCGGCGGTGTTGCCGCCGGCGCCGGCCCGCACCATCTGCAGCGTGACCATGGCACCCCACGGGGAGACCACCTGATTGGCCGGCTGATCGGCGGCAGACTGGGCGTCGTGGATCATGTCGATCCCCAGATCGCTGGTCGATCTGACCAGCTCGGTTGCCGCATCGCGGACCTCGTCGATGCCGATCTGCTCGAACTCGATGTCGGGGGCGGTGGTCAATTCCAGTGTTGTCTCGGGCTGTTCGTCAGAAGCACACCCGGCGACGGCCAACATCATGGCGGCCACGGCCGCGGTTCCCAGACGTCTCACGTGTTGGCCCCCCGAGCGGTGACGGGCCAGGAGGTCACCGCGTCGTCCGCGCCGACCACGATCAGCGCATCGGCGAGATTGACGGCGGTACACACATGATTGGGGGCGATCCGGACCCGCGACCCCGGTGCCGGGGTTCGCGATGCATGGGAGAAATCGATCGTCGCGTGATGCTCGGAGAGTGCGGTGATGCGCGCCTCGGGTTCGTCGGGAAGCCGGCCACCGCCGCTGATCCAAGTCGGCTGGTCTGCTCCGAGGACTTTGCTCCCGACATCGGCGACGGCTTTTGTCCCGCTGCTGTGCACCACGGTGCCGATTGCCGTCAATGCCACGTCGGCCATGGTAGCGACCCCGAGTTCGACCTGTTGCGCGTCGTTGAACACGTAGACACCCGGACGGATCTCGGTCAGGACGGTGGGATCGGCATCGGAGACCGACGGCGTCGAACCGCCGCTGCGGATCACCGGGGTGATCGCGCGGCTGCGCAGTGATTCGGCCGCGGTGGCCAGGGCGCGGGATTCTTCCCCGGCGGCGTCGGATGGGCCTCCGGGGCGGTAACTGTGTCCGGGGAAGGTGAAGATGCCGACCACCTGCAGTCCCGCTTCGACCGCGCCTGCCCCGACCTCACCGGCGAGCTCCGGGGCGACACCGGTGCGGTGATGTCCCGAATCGACCTCGATCAGTACAGAAGTCCCGGGCAGGTGCGCTGCGAGTTGCTGCGCGCCGGCAACCGAATCGACCGCGAGCAGGACCCGCGCCCGCTTCATCACCGCACGCAGTCGCGCGGCCTTGTTCTCGGTGAGCCACAGCGGATAGGCGATGAACAGATCTGAGAATCCGTCGGAGGCAAAGGTTTCTGCTTCGGCGATGGTGGCAACCGTCAAGCCTGTTGCGCCGCCATCCAATTGGCGTCGCCCCAGAATCGGGGACTTGTGCGTTTTGGCGTGGGGCCGCAACCGGAGTCCGGCGGTGGCCGCGAAGGCGGCCATGCGGGCGATGTTCGCGTCGAGCACTTGCTCGTCGACCGCCAGGAACGGCGTGTCGATGACCGATGTCGCGGCCAGTATCCGACCACCCCGGTCGGGTTCGGCCGGGCGAGCTGCGATGCGTTCCGTCATGGGAGGCAACAATGCCAGAGACGACGTCACGGCACGGAGGTAGTTCAGCGCTCTCGACTGTGGGGCGGGCGGTTCAGCACAACTTGTCATTCGAAAATATGTTCGATACGATGGGTTATGGGCTGGCACAATGGCCCTCCGACCTGGTCGGAGATGGAGCGCGTACTGTCCGGTCGACCGTCTGACGGCGGCCGGTCCGGTGAGACCTTTGCCGGTGACGGCAGTGATAGTCCGGCGTGGTCGCGCAAGCGCGAACCCTATGCGGCCGGAGCGCTGAGCAGGGGGGTCTCTGCCACTGCCTACGCCGAATTGCATGCCCATACCTCCTATAGCTTTCTCGACGGTGCGAGTAGCCCGGAGGAGATGGCGGAAGAGGCCTACCGGCTGGGGCTCGAGGCGCTGGCGATCACCGATCACAACGGGTTCTACGGGGTGGTGCGGTTTGCCGAGGCTGCCCGGGAGTGGGATCTGCCCACCATCTTCGGGTCCGAGTTGTCCTTGGAGCACGACTCATCGCGGACCGGGATCGCCGACCCGAGTGGTTCTCACCTGCTCGTCCTGGCCCGGGGGCAGGAGGGGTACCGCCGCCTCTCCCGTCAATTGGCCGACGGCCACATGGCGGCCGGGGAGAAGGGGTTGCTGCGCTTCGACATCGATACGCTGGCGCAGGCCGCGCAAGGGCATTGGCTGATCCTGAGTGGATGCCGCAAAGGGGACGTGCGCCGTGCGCTGGAATCCGGGGGTCCGTCGGCTGCCGAGAAGGCGCTGCGTGATCTGGTGGAGAAGTTCGGCCGCGACAACGTGGTGATGGAACTGACCGCCCACGGCATTCCCGAAGACGACGAGCGCAATGCCGCCCTCGCACAGATCGCCCACCGTAATCGGGTGCAGACGGTGGCGACCACGGGCGCGCACTTCGCCGCACCACACCGTCGGCGGCTGGCGATGGCGATGGCCGCGGTGCGGGCACGGCGCAGTCTTGACGAGATGGACGGGTGGCTCGGTCCGCTCGGTGGCGCGCATCTGCGCAGCGGGGACGAGATGGCCCGGTTGCTTGCGGCGCATCCGGAATCCCTCGACAACGCTGTCATGTTGGCCAAAGACCTGGCGTTCGGGCTGCACCTGATCGCACCGCAGCTGCCGCCTTTTGATGTGCCGCAAGGGCATACGGAGAGTTCGTGGCTGCGGGAGCTCACCGCACGGGGGGCCCTGGAGCGATACGGCACCCCGCAACAGCATCCAAAGGCATACCAGCAGATCGAACACGAGCTGAATGTGATTGATTCACTGGGCTTCCCGGGCTACTTCCTGGTGGTGCACGACATCGTCTCGTTCTGTCGCACCAACGACATCCTGTGCCAGGGTCGGGGCAGCGCGGCGAACTCCGCGGTCTGTTATGCCCTGGGGATCACCGCGGTGGATGCGGTGAGCAACGGGTTGCTGTTCGAGCGGTTCCTGTCGCCGGCCCGGGACGGCCCGCCGGACATCGATGTCGACATCGAATCGGATCGGCGCGAAGAGGCCATCCAGTACGTCTACCGGCGCTACGGCCGGCAGAACGCGGCCCAGGTCGCGAATGTGATCACCTACCGCGGTAAGTCGTCGGTGCGCGACATGGCCCGGGCCCTCGGATACTCGGTGGGTCAGCAGGATGCCTGGAGCAAGCAGGTGCACCGATACGGGTCCGCGTCGCCCGACGAGACCGACATCCCCGACGACGTCCTCGATCTGGCCGAGCAGATCAACGGCATGCCACGGCATCTGGGCATCCACTCCGGTGGCATGGTCATCTGCGACCGGCCGATCGCCGATGTGTGTCCCACGGAATGGGCGCGGATGCCCGGACGCAGTGTGCTGCAGTGGGACAAAGACGACTGTGCCGCAATCGGTCTGGTGAAGTTCGACATGCTGGGCCTCGGCATGCTCTCGGCCATCCACTACGCCATCGATTTCCTGGCCGAGCACCGCGACATCGGTGTCGACCTGGCGAAGATCGATCTCACCGAAAAGGCGGTGTACGACATGCTCTGTCGCGCCGACACCGTCGGTGTGTTCCAAGTGGAGTCGCGGGCACAGATGGCCACCCTGCCGCGGCTCAAACCCCGCAAGTTCTACGACCTCGTGGTCGAGGTGGCACTGATCCGGCCGGGTCCGATCCAGGGTGGATCGGTGCATCCCTACATCCGTCGCCGCAATGGCCTGGAAGAGCCGACCTGTGAGCATCCCTCGATGGAGCAGGCACTCAAAAGGACACTGGGGGTGCCGCTGTTCCAGGAACAACTCATGCAACTGGCGGTCGATGTCGCCGGTTTCAGTGCCGCCGAGGCAGATCAGCTGCGGCGGGCGATGGGCTCGAAACGATCACCGGAGAAGATGGACCGACTGCGCAGCCGGTTCTATCAGGGCATGGAAGACCTGCACGGGATCACCGGGGAGGTGGCCGACCGGATCTTCGAGAAGATGGCTGCCTTTGCCAATTTCGGTTTCCCCGAGAGCCATTCGCAGAGTTTCGCCTCCCTGGTCTTCTATTCGTCCTGGCTCAAACTGCATCACCCGGCAGCGTTCTGCGCGGCACTGCTCAAGGCGCAGCCGATGGGTTTCTACTCGCCACAGTCACTGGTTGCCGATGCCCGCAGGCACGGGGTCAAGGTGCACGGACCGGACATCAACGTCTCGAAGCCCCATGCGGATCTGGAGAACGGTGGTCTCGATGTCCGGCTCGGACTGGGAGCGGTGCGCAACATCGGCATCGAATTGGCCGAGAAGATCGTGGCGCAGCGGGACGCCGGGGGACCGTTCACCGGAGCCGCGGACCTGTCGCGGCGCTGTGAGGTGAGCACCCGACAGCTGGAGTCGCTGGCCACCGCGGGCGCGCTGGAGTGTTTCGGGACCAGCCGTCGTCAGGCATTGTGGGATGCCGGGGCGGCCGCTGCGGAGAAGTCCGACCGGCTGGCGTTGCACGAGGTCAACGGATCACCCGCGTTGCCGGGGATGAGTGACGTGGAGATGGCCGCCTCGGATGTGTGGGCCACCGGGGTCAGCCCGGGCAGTTATCCCACCGAGTTCATCCGGCCCCAGCTCACCGAGCTCGGCGTGATCGCGGCGGCGGATCTGTTGTCGGTGCCCGATGGTTCCCGGGTGCTGGTCGGGGGAGCGGTGACACACCGCCAACGGCCGGCGACCGCCTCCGGGGTGACCTTTGTGAACCTCGAGGACGAAACCGGCATGGTCAACGTGGTCTGCTCGGTGGGTCTTTGGGCCAAATATCGTAAGTTGGCACAGTCGTCGCCTGCCCTGTTGATCCGGGGCCGGGTCCAGAACGCCGAAGGCGCGGTGACCGTGGTGGCCGAACGTATGCAGCGTATGGACCTTCGGGTAGCCTCCCGATCCCGGGATTGGGCGTGATCCGTCGAGTGCCGAGAACCGTCGTTGATCATGGCGTAATAATCTGAAGCGGTGGAGAAACTGGTGGTGGTCACGGTGAAGCCGAACAGCCGCAAGGGGCCGCTGATCGAAGCGGACGAGGCCGGCGCGCTCACCGTGTTCGTCCGGGAACCGGCCACCGAAGGCAAAGCGAACACGGCTGTCGTGGCATTGCTGGCCAAGCACTTCGGCGTCGCGAAAAGCTGTGTGTCGCTGGTCGGTGGTGCCACTTCACGCGTCAAACGGTTCAAAGTCGTCCTTTAGGCGTCGCGTCGAGTTTCTTTGTCTTGCTATCGAAAAGTATTGCAGGAAAACAGAATTAGTGAGATTAAGTCTTGCGAATGTGTGTTCGATTGGCTAGGCTGGAGTCAGTTGATCACAGAGACTACGACAACGTCGAGCAAATCGCCTTCCACGAGAATTGGTCAACTTCCCTGTTGCTTTCGCGCCCGGAGGTGTTTTGTGATGCGGCTTCTCGAGATGGTCGATTCCCTGGTCGACCTGGTACCACCCGACGATCCCCACGCAGTGCTCGGACTGACAAAAGATCTGATCACCTTACGTAACGCGGCCGAGCACCAACTCACGGTCTGTGCCGCGGTGATCGACGAGTCCGGTATCGCTCGCGCAGCCGGGTCGACAACGTCGAAGTTGTTGCAGGCCAACGGTGCAGCCCCCGCCTCCGCGTACCGCTGGTTACGCATCGGCGCCGGAATCACGGGCTTGGATCGAACTGCCGGTTATTCACGGGATGGGTTTCTGTCTTCCGAGCATGTTGACGCGGTGGTCAAAGGTGTCGAGCATATCGTCGGCCGGTCCGAAGAAGCTGTCACCGTCGAACAACGGATCGCCTTCGAGCGGAAACTGTTGAGCCACGCCATCTCCGGAGCACCGCCGGCGGAAATAAGTGTGGCCGCCCGTGCACTGGGCAACGATGTGGCCAAAGGCACCGGCGGGCCACCACCGGCGCAGGACCGATCACTGAACAGTCTGGACTACACCATTGTCGAGGGCAGGTTGGTCGGGAAGTTCGACCTGGACGCGGTGATCGGGGAAAAGATGTTCTCCGCCTTGGACTTCTGGAGCCGGAAAGTCCTGAACCCGATGGTTCCGACGACAGTCGCACCCTGGCCCAGCGTCGCGCCGACGCCCTACACCAGTTATTGGATTGCGGCGGGGGTGGCCAAACGCTGGTGTCGGCACCCCGGACCGAGGTCATGCTGTCCGTGCCCGCCGACCATCCGCACGCGGCGTCCCTGCCGTGGATGGGGCCGGTCACCGAGGCGACCGCCGCCGCGTTGGCCTGCGATTCGACGATCACGTCGGTCACCTTGGACGGACAGGACGTGCCCATCGATATCAGCCCACCTAAACGTCTGTTCACCGGACTCGTGCGTAAGGCGATCATCATTCGCGATAAGTGTTGTGTGAAGTGTGGGGCGTCGGTGACCTGGACCGACTGCCACCACATCGTGCACTTCGTCGACGGCGGCGCCACCACCCTGGACAACGGGTGCTTGTTGTGCCGCACCTGCCATATGGCGGTCCACAACACTGACTGGGACGTGATCATGGGCTCCGACGGACACCCCTGGCTGATCCCACCGGCCGACATCGACCCACAACGAAGACCGCTGCCCGCTTACAACCGACGAACACTCACTCTCGTAGCCTGACACGCCAATTATCCGGTGTCCCTTGGTCTAACCGAACCTCTGTACCCTCGCACCCGGCTCCGGCCGGGACCGCGCACGAACATCGACAACTCCATAGTGTGAAAGCGGTGGTGCTGCCGCTCGGACCTGGTCCGATCCAGTCAGATCAACAGGGCTATGGCGGCAGCACTCACCGCGGTCGCGGCCACGGAAACCACCCGGCGGCCGGAAAGAGCCTAACCTCGGTATATGACCACGAGAAGCACGTATTCGAGCAATCTCGACAAGCAAGCGTCGGGAGACGACCAGGCAAACGCCAAAAAGGTCATCGACTCCCACATCAAAGACCTATGGGAGTTGGAGGACGGTTGGAAAGGGCCCGGTTCACTGGCCCCTACGGCCGCGGCCAAGGCGTTCTTCGAGTCCTATTGGGACGGACTGAGCAGCTCGTACTGGACCGAGTCCACGCCATCCGCCACGGCGGAGGGTGGTCTGAGCATGCAATGGGCGCGCGACAAACGCGGCTACACCGCGGACATCCTGCCCAGTGGTGAACTGCAACTGACGGTCACCGAGGTCACCCCGGAGGACAACGCCGAACTCCTGATCGCCGAGCCGACAGCCGCCATGCTGCGCAGATTTGTCATGCGCGGTCTGCCCCTCGACTGATCACCACCACCGGGATCTGCTCAGACCGCGCCGGGGAATCCGTGTTGCCGCCAGGCCTCGTAGATCACGATGCTCGCGGCGTTGGCCAGGTTGAGGGAACGCCGGCCGGGCAGCATGGGGATGCGGACCGTCTCGGTGATGTGGGGGTCGGCCAAGACCTCGTCGGACAGTCCGGTGGGTTCCGGTCCGAACAGCAGGACGTCGCCGGGCTGATATTTGATGTCGGTGTAGAACGTGTCCGCATGGGCGGTGAAGGCGTACACCCGCTTCGGTGACAGGGCGCTCCAGGCCTCGAGTAGATCGGCATGAACGCTGACCGACGCCATGTCGTGGTAATCAAGTCCGGCCCGTTTGACTTTGGGCTCCGAGAGGTCGAATCCGAGTGGTTCGACCAGATGGAGTTCGCAACCGGTATTGGCGGCCAGCCTGATCGCGTTTCCGGTGTTGGGTGGGATACATGGTTCGTGAAATAGCATTCTGAACACTCGCCAAGCTTGCCGTATCGCCGTGTTGCCCCCACCGATGGGTGTCGCAAACGAGCCGCTTGTACGAAGACGCGCCACAAATATGTGGCGCGTCTTCGTATATGTGGCTCGTTTGGGCGGGGGGATGGGCCGGTGTAGACATGGGGCATGACTGATGTGGCCGAAGATGAACAGTTCGACTATGCCGACTTCTCCGGGGAGACCTGGGCGGATCGAGAGTTCGTCAACTGCAGTTTCGTCGAGGCTGACCTCAGCCAGTTGTCCACTCGGGCAGTGACATTCATGAACTGTGACTTCACCGGCGCCAACCTCGCGTTCTCGAAGCATTCTTCGAGTGCGTTCCGCAACTGCCACTTCGAACGCACACACCTGAACAAGGTGGAGATGACGGACTGCAGTCTGCTGGGATCGGTGATCACCAGTTCGCGCGTCCGGCCGATGAAGATCATCGACAGTGATCTCTCACTCACCTCGATCGGTGGTCTGGACCTCTCGGGTGTGGTGCTGCGGGGATGCCGGCTGCGGGAGGCGAACCTGTCCGACTCGAATCTCACCGGCGCGGATCTGGCCGGGGCGGACCTGTCCGGTGTCCGCGCGATCGGGACAAAGCTCGGTCAGGCGAATCTGCGTGGTGCGAGAATAGACCCGATGCTCTGGCTGCAGGCCAAGGTCACCGGTTCCCTCGTCGACCATGGCCAGGCGATGGAATTCGCCGCAGCACACGGACTCGACATCGGAGGCTGACCGCGGTGAGCAAGCCATCGATCTCCCCGGTCCGCTGGACGTCGACCCCGGCGACGACCGATGGCTGGCCGCCGCCACACGAACCCGAGATCACCGTCATCGATGTCGAATCCGACTCACCCGAGGACGTGGTCGTCGATGGCCGGGGACGGATCTGGACCGGGGCGATCGGCGGCAACATCATCTGCATCGATCCCGGCACCGGGCGCCGGCAGGTGGTCGCCACCACGGGCGGGCGACCGCTCGGCCTGGAAGTGCTGGGCAGGCGACTGTTCATCTGTGACAGCGAACGCGGACTGCTGCAGATGGACCTCGAGACCCACGTGATCGAAACGATCCTCGACGAGGTGGACGGTCACCGCCTGACCTTCTGTTCCAACGTGATCGTGACCGAACACACCGGCGGCGACGATCCGCGGCCGAAGGTGCTCTACGTCAGCCAATCCACCACGCGATTCGGTTACGGCCACTACAAAGCCGCCATCATCGAGCACTCGGCGACCGGGCGGCTGCTCCGGGTGGACCTCGACGACGATCTGCGTCCGAGCGCCACCGTTGTCCTGGACGACCTGCAGTTCGCCAACGGAATAGTGGCCAGTGGCGGACGTCTGTTCATCGCCGAGACCGGTGGACACCGGGTGCGGTCCTACGATCCGGCGACGGGCGAGCAATCGATGCTCATCGACCGGCTGCCCGGATACCCGGACAACGCGTCGTTGAGTCACGACGGACAGCGCATGTGGCTGGCGATGGCGGGTATGCGGAGCCGTCCGCTGGAACTGCTCGCCGGATATCCGCGGCTGCGGAAGTTGCTCTGGCAGGTGCCGGACCGTTTCCTGCCGGAGCCGGTGGCCCCGCTGTGGATACTCGAGATCGAGTTGCCCAGCGGCCGTGTTGTCGCAGATCACCGGGCACATATCCCGGGCTTCGGTCAGAGCACCGGGGTTGTCGAGGTCGGTGAAAAAGTATGGATCTCCGGCATCGGATCGTCGAAGATCGCGTGCTTTCCCATCCGCTAGATACATGGCTTGCACAACCCACGGGCGCGACCTGAAATGATGGGTGACGTGAGCGCAGCTGTGTTGGACGGAAAAGCCACCCGTGACGAAGTCTTTGTCGACCTGAAAGAGAGGGTGGACAAGCTCCGCGCCGCCGGGATCGTTCCCGGTCTGGGCACCGTGCTGGTCGGGGAAGACCCCGGCTCGCACGCCTATGTGCGCGGCAAGCACAACGACTGCGCCAAACTCGGCATCGCATCGATCCGCAAGGATCTGCCCGCCGACATCACCACAGAACAACTCAACGCGGTCATCGACGAGCTGAACGCCGATCCGGCGTGCACCGGATACATCGTCCAGCTCCCGCTGCCCAAGCACCTCGACGAGAACGCGGCCCTGGAGCGGATCGACCCCGCCAAGGATGCCGACGGACTGCATCCGATCAATCTGGGTCGGCTCGTCCTGGACGGCTCGGGGACCTCGTCCGATGCACCGCTGCCGTGTACCCCACGCGGCATCCTGCACCTGCTCCGCCGGTACGACGTACCGATCGCCGGATCCCACGTGGTCGTCGTCGGGCGCGGTGTGACCGTCGGACGCCCGATCGGGCTCCTGTTCACCCGCCGGACCGAGAACGCCACCGTCACCCTCTGCCACACCGGCACCGCCGACCTTGCCGCCGAGGTCTCGCGCGCCGACATCGTGATCGCGGCAGCCGGCGTGGCAGGCCTCATCACCGCCGACATGATCAAGCCCGGCGCCGCGGTAGTCGACGTCGGTGTCAGTCGAACAGATGCAGGTTTGGTCGGCGATGTCGATCCTGCGGTCTGGGATGTGGCCGGATACGTCTCACCGAATCCCGGTGGTGTCGGACCGCTCACTCGAGCATTCCTGATGGCCAACGTCGTCGAGCGCGCCGAAGCCACGTTGTCGCAGGGCTGACCCGGGATGAACAGCAGGTCGACCGCGGGTGAGGGGGCGGCAACGAGCGCACGGCGTGCGCGGGCCCGTCGTCTGCATCGAGTCCGGCAGCTGCGGTCTGTGCTGGTCCAGATACCTTTCATCGCCGTGATGGCACTGATCGTGGTGGCCGCCGTCTTCCTGATCTTCGACCGCTGGCGTCGCGGCACTTTTGTTCTCGGTTCTGCGGCGTTGCTCGCGGCACTTCTGCGGGCTGTGCTGCCGACCTCACGCGCCGGTCTTCTCGAGGTCCGGGGGCGTGTTTCGGACGTTTCCTCGATGGTGTTCGTCGGTGTCGCCATCCTCTGGTTGGCGACCTCGATCGACCCTTTGGGCACAGATTGATTACAATGGTTCCCGTTGCTGTAATCGTCTGTTGACTTTGCCGGTGCCAAAAAGTACTGGCATCGCCGCAGACAATGGCTGCAGGGGACTGTCCACCGAGCGACAGTGAATGGATCAGGGGTGTGAAGTCGGCATCATCTGGGCCCCAACCGAGCGATAGCGATCGGAATGAGGACCATGAGTACGTCACTGGGTTTGTCCGCAGGCAGTGGAATGATCCACTGTGTCCTGCTGTCGACCGATGACAATGGTCGCCAGAGCTCGATCAATCGCGTCATCGACGTCGACCTCACCGATGGTCTGACGCGGGCCGGCCGGGTGAACTCCGGTATCGATCTGATGCTGGCCAACGCTCAGGACCGCGGGAGCACGGTCGGACCGATCGGCGTTGCGTATCGCACCGACGAACACGCTCGTGAAATCGCTTCGCGTGGCACCGGCGTCAAGCGGCAGATCCAGTTGATCGCCGAAACAGAGGCAGTTGCGCACCAATTGGTTTCGACCGGCGAGATCAGCCGGTTCGTCTCGGTGCTCATCGTCGACCTCGGCGACACCGGGATGAGCATGTACACCCTGGATCCGGCGACCGGGCGGATCAGCGACCTGAAGCGCAGTGAGGCGATCTCGGGCGGGGCGCTCGACGCTCAGCTGATGCGGGCGCAGACCGCCAAAGGTCGTCTGCGCGGCCGCCGCAGGTCCACTGTGCTCAGTGCCTGCCGGACCGCGAAAGAAGAACTCTCGGTCAGCGCGTCGACCACGCTGACGATCGGTGGTTCGTCGGATACCGGCACCCTGACCCGATCGATGTTCGAAGACCTCATCCGGCCGATGGCGCAGGCCGCTGCCGCTGTCGTCGCCGACTACGCGACGGCCTCCCGCCCGGAGGCCATCGTGCTCATCGGTGGCCTGGCCAACATCCCTCTGGTTCGGGACCTCATCGTGAACAAGGTCGACGTCGAGGCGGTGCTACCGCAGGGGCCGGAATCGGTTGCGGCCACCGGCGCTGCCCGTCTGGCGGCGGTGAGTACCCGCCCCGCCGGACTGGCCTTCATCGGCGGACGCCGCAGCCGGGACTGGCTGTCGGCGGCGCCGCTGGCCATGTTCGGTGCGTTGCTCGCCGGTGCGTTGATGACCGTGTACGCGGTCGGATCGTCGCTTGCCGGCAACCCGTCGACACCGTCCGAGGCCCCGGAGCCCCCGGTATCGCCGTCCGCGATCGCCGAGGCGCCGTCGCCGACGACAACGACCGCCACCAATGCGCAGGTGACTTCCACACTGATGCCGACCCGGACACAGCCGACGGTGGAGGTGGCGTCGCCGGTTGCCGGTGGAAATCCGGGACCCGGTTGGGCGACAACCGAACTCGCACCGCCGGTGTCTTCTACGGATCCGCCGACGAGGACCCTGAGCCCATCGTTGATCCCGTTCCCGTTGCCGAGCATCACGTGGCCCCCGAATCTCGCACCTTCGACGCCGTCGACTCCACCGTCCCCGTCGTCTCCATCGACGCCCCCGCCGCCGCCGGAATCGACGACGCCAGATCCGCCCGTGGAGATCGCTCCTCCGTCTGAAGGGGAAGTGACCGCGTCGCCTGCGCCCGCGGCGCCGCCTCTTGTCGCCCCGCCGGAGTCACCGCAGTCCGGTGATCCGGCGGCGGATACGGTGCCGACCTCGCAGCCCGCGACCTGACAGTTCTTTTAGACCCGATTCGGCGTCGCCCGCACCCGACCGACCGCTGTATGAGCGGTCGGTCAGGGCCGGGTATCAGCCGCGGGCGAGGACGAGAGTCTTCTTGAGAAGGTCTGAGACCGCGTCGTATTCGGTGAGGAATCCGTCGTGGCCGTTGGCGGAATGCACCACATGCAATCCATCGACACAGCCGGGCATGAGCTCGGCCAACTCGATCTGCTGGCGCAGCGGGTAGAGCCGGTCGGAATCGATGCCACCGATCACAACGGGTACATGGCAGCTCCGCAGGGCGGCTTCCACGCCACCGCGGCCCCGCCCGACGTCGTGGTTGTTGAGCACCTCGGACAGCACCACATAGCTACCCGGATCAAACCGGCGGACCAGTTTGTCGGCCTGGTGCTCGAGGTAACTCTGCACCGCGTAGCGGCCACCGTGCAACGGATCTTCCTGTCCCTGAGGGAAGTTGGCGAACCGCTGGTCGAGTTCGGGTTCGCTGCGGTAGTACATGTGGGCGATGCGGCGGGCGATGCCGAGGCCGGACGTGGGGGTCCGGCCAGTGCCGTGATAGTCGCCGTTCTGCCAATTCGCGTCGGCCTTGATCGCCGCGATCTGTGTTGTCTGCGTGCCGATCTGGTCGGCCGAGGCGCGAGCGCCGACGGCCAGGATCAAGCCGCTGCGCACTCGCTCTGGATAGCCGATGACCCACTCCAAGGCGCGTGCGCCACCCATCGAACCGCCGAGGACGGCTGCGACGGAATCGATCTGCAACGCATCGAGCAGGGCGACCTCGGCACGGACCTGATCGAGCACGGTGATGTGCGGGAACCGTGAACCCCACACCTGCCCTTCGGAATCCAGTGAGGCCGGGCCGGTAGAGCCGCCGCATCCACCGAGGACGTTCGCCGAGACGACACACCACTCGTCGGTGTCCACGGCGCCGCCCGGGCCGATCAGCCCGTCCCACCATCCGGGGGTGGGCTGATCGGGACCGGCGGGACCTGTTGCATGAGAGTCGCCGGTCAGGGCATGCAGTGCCAGAACAACGTTGTCGCGGGTGGGCGAGAGTGTGCCCCAGCGCTGAAACGCCAGGGTCACATTCTCGATCTGTCCACCGTTGTCCAACGAAATCGGGCCGACCGGCACACTGGTCAGCTGCCCATCGGGCAGGGATTCCCAGTCCGGATGAGTTCGTGGTGGCGTGTGCGGGTCGATACTCACCTCACTTGGCCGCAGCGAAGCCTGCGTCGAGGTCGGCGATGATGTCGACGACGTTCTCGATGCCGACGGCCAACCGGACCAGTCCGGGGGTGACGCCGGCGGCCAGCTGCTCCTCGGCGATCAGCTGCGAGTGGGTGGTCGATGCCGGATGGATGACCAGCGAGCGCACGTCACCGATGTTGGCGACATGGCTGTGCAGCACCAGTGCGTCGACGAACTTCTTGCCTGCGTCGACGCCGCCGACGATCTCGAAGCCGATGATCGCGCCCTGGCCGCGCGGAGCCAATTCCTGGCCCCGCTTGTACCAACGGGAGGATTCGAGGCCGGCGTAGGCCACCGACTCCACCTGCGGGTGCTCCTCGAGGTACTTGGCCACGGCCTGGGCGTTCGACACGTGGCGCTCGATCCGCAGGCTCAGGGTCTCCAGGCCCTGGGCGATGAGGAAGGCGTTGAACGGGGAGATCGCAGCACCGGTGTCGCGCAGCCACTGCACGCGCGCCTTGAGTGCGTAGGCCGGAGCGCCGAGGTCCGCGAAGATCGCGCCGTGGTAGCTCGGGTCCGGGGTGGTGAAGCCGGGGAACAGATCGACGCCGTCACGCTGGCCGCGCCAGTCGAAGGTGCCACCGTCTACGATCACGCCGCCGATCGCGGTGCCATGTCCGCCAAGGTATTTCGTGGCCGAATGCACCACGATGTCGGCGCCGTGTTCGAGCGGGTTGATCAGGTACGGAGTCGCGACGGTGTTGTCGACGATCAGTGGCAGACCCGCCTCGTGGGCGACGGCGGAGATGCCCGGGAGGTCGAGGATCTCGTTGTTCGGGTTCGAGATGGTCTCACCGAACAGGGCGCGGGTGTTGGGCTGGATGGCCGCGCGCCAGCTGTCGAGGTCTTCCGGGTCGTCGACGAAGCTGACCTGGATCCCGAGCTTGGGAAGTGTGTAGTGGAACAGGTTGTACGTGCCGCCGTAGAGACGGGGACTCGACACCACATGACCGCCGTTTTCGACGATGTTCAGGATCGCGTAGGTCTCGGCTGCCTGACCCGAGGCGACGAGAAGAGCCGCCACGCCACCTTCGAGGGCGGCGATGCGCTGTTCGACCGCGTCCTGCGTGGGGTTCATGATGCGGGTGTAGATGTTGCCCGGCTCGGCGAGGCCGAACAGGTTCGCGGCGTGCTCGGTATCGCGGAACGTATACGACGTTGTCTGGTAAATCGGCAGCGCACGGGCAGAAGTCGCCGAGTCCGGGCTCTGGCCGACATGGACCTGCTTGGTTTCAAAACTCCAGTTGTCAGCCGGATTGACGTCGGTGTCAGACATGTAGGACTTCTCTTTCATGGTCGGTGGACATCCAATTAGAGGGTCCGACCTTCCGGACCCCGCGCTTGCCGCGGCGAACCGCAACCTGGTCGTCACCCGGAGCACCCCACCGCGGTTGGAGGGTTGCCGGTCAGCTAGCCGGGGCTCATTGCTGACACTCAGGACCTGGCCAAAAGGATATAACACGCGGATCCTGCGCAAAAAAGCGTTCAGCGCACGGCGATTCTGCGGCTCGCCGTCGGCTGCGCCGTGCTGTACTACGTTCATGCGATTGGCCTTCGGCAAAGGTTGTCGTAACTTCAGTGAAGTTGCCTCAAATCACCCGAGGCCGTGTGCGATTCGAGACACCTGGGGCTGCTGTGAATGATGGTTCAAGACGTCGTCGGGCAGTCCCGACCCGTTCCGGTCGCCGGGTGACGGCGCTTGCGTCGGGGGCCGCGGCAGCCGCGCTGCCGGTACTGACCTTCCTCGGTAGTGCCCCGGCGCTCGCCACCGAAGCCCCGGCGGACTGTGGCAACGGCGCCGTGTTCGTGGTGGCCGGAACCGGCGATCCGGACTTCCTGCACACACGGGGAGTGGAGACCCGGTACATCGCCCAGGGTTATGTCGTCAAACGGGTCGACTATCCGGCGACATTCTGGCCGCTCGGTGCCCAGAGCTACGACGCCAACATCGAGGTCGGACAAGCCGTGCTCACCGATGATGTGGCGACCTATCAGGCCAGTTGCCCGGGCAAGCCGGCCGTCATCACCGGCTATTCGCAGGGCGCTCGAGTGGCCGGCGACGTACTGGCCGACATCGCGGCGGGCAAGGCGGATGGTGTCAGTGCCGACGGGGTGTCGGGCGAGCTCTATGCCGACCCGCGGCGACGCGGAACGAGCGCCGGCGCCGGGGCCGAGGTCAATCTCATCAATGCATATCCGGGCGCGATGCTCGACGGTTCGCGCGACGGCGATTTCGGCGATGTGACGGTCTACTCGGTCTGTATCGACGGTGATGCGGTCTGCGACGTGCCCGACCCTCGGCGAGATCCGATCGGGGCGCTGGACGCGTTGCTGGGTTTCTGGGTCAAGCACTTCAGCTATGGCGACATCATGTCGGCGGGCCCGGGGGCGTCCGCCGGCACCGATGGGGTGACCGTCGTCGAGGGCTCCGACGGGGCCACGGTGATCCTCGTCGGTGCCGATCCGTCACTGACCACCGTGCTGGCGCAGGTCGGACTACCCAACCTGCTGCGCCCGGTGATCCTCGATTTCCCGCGTCTCGAACCAGCTGTCATCCAGCCGATCTCGCGCGCGATCATGGGCTTGCTGCCGGCTCTGCCGCAGCTCGGGCACGGTGCGTATCTCACCGACCTGTACGCGATCCGGGACGCGCTGTCGGGGGACCCGGCGGCCTGGTCCGCGATCTTCGGGAGCGCGGTCAGCGTCGTCGGGTATCCGGTGAACTTCGTCCGGGACTGGGTGGCGGTGATCGATGCGGTCCTCGACCGGCGTGACCCGGATCTGGGGTTCATCGCGGCGCCGACGGTGCGCACCGTGGCCACTGCGGTGTTCGGTGCGGTGGTTCAGGCCAGGACCGAGCCGGCGGACCCGGCCGCTCACCCCGCCGTCGTCGACGATTCTCAGAAGGTCCTCGCCGTGGCGCCCGTTGATCACTCGCCATCGGCCGATCACCCGCCCGAGTCGGCCGCAGTCGTTGCCGAGCCCGGTCGACATCGGGCGTCGGAGGGGCCGGCGGCGCCGGTGGTCGACGGGTTCACCACTACGCCGGGGTGGAATCAGCTCCCCGACACTGCCGATTCCGACCTGCCCGCCGATCCCGGCCGTACCGGTTCGGCGGACGATCAGGAACCGGAGACTCCGGCTCCGGCTGCAGTCGAAACGCCTGCCGCGACCGAGACAACGCCCATCGACGTGCCGGCCGACCTCGCCGTCACCCCGTAATCCGGGTCTCCCGCCACCGCGCGGACACGTCGATCTGTGGGTCAGTTCACGTCCGATCCCGGAATGAGCCGTGACCCCGACGGGGTTGACACCGTAGTTGCCCCGGCAATGAATTGCCCCGGCAGTGTCGCCGTCGCCCCGATCGACTTCGAGAGGTTCACCCATGTCTGCTGTCAGCACCGTCGCCCCCGAATCCTCGGGGGCGGTGCGGGGCGGTAGACGCAGCGCCATCCTGGCCCTGTCACTCGGCGCATTCGGTATCGGGACCACCGAATTCGTCGCGATGGGGCTGCTGCCCCACATCGCCGATTCGCTGGGCACCACCGAACCGACAGCCGCACATGTGATCTCCGCCTACGCGCTCGGCGTCGTGGTGGGTGCCCCGACCATCGCTGCACTGACCGCGCGAATGCCGCGACGCACCCTGCTGATCGCGCTGATGGTCGCGTTCACCGTTGGCAATGTCGCCACCGTCCTCGCCCAGAACTACGGCATGCTGATCGTCGCCCGCTTTGTCGCCGGACTGCCACACGGCGCCTACTTCGGGGTCGCGGCGTTGGTCGCCGCACATCTGGCGGGCCCCGAGTCCAGGGCGAAAGCGGTGGGTCAGGTGATGATCGGTCTGAGCGTCGCCAACGTCGTCGGGGTGCCCGCGGCGACCTGGCTCGGTGGTGCCGTCGGTTGGCGGGCCGCCTTTGTGGTGGTGGCCGTCATCGGGTTGTTGACGATTGTGGCCCTGTTCAAGTTCCTGCCCGCACTCTCGGACATGAAGATCACCAATCCGATGACCGAACTCGGTGCGTTGAGACGCCCGCAGGTGTGGTTTGCGCTCCTCATCGGCATCGTCGGATTCGGTGGGATGTTCGCCTTCTACACCTTCATCAGCACCACGCTGACCACCGTCTCGGGCGTCTCCGAGTCGCTGGTCCCGTTTGCCCTGATGTTGTTCGGTCTGGGCATGGTCGCCGGCAACATCCTCGGCGGTGTCCTGGCCGATCGCGGTGTGGTGAGGGCGATCCTCATCAGTCTGGTCTCCATCGTGATCGCGCTCACCGCTTTCGCCGTGCTGGCGAGCAGTGCCTGGGCCGCGCTGATCCTGACCTTCTTCATCGGATTGACCGGGATCGCGCTGACCCCGGCGCTGCAGATCCGGTTGATGGATGTCGCCGAGGACGCCCAGACACTGGCCGCGGCCCTGAACCACTCGGCGCTGAACATCGCGAACGCGGGTGGGGCGTGGATGGGTGGACTGGTGATCGCGGCCGGATACGGATACCGCGCACCGTCGCTGCTCGGCGCCGGGCTGGCGGTCGCCGGACTCGTTGTCCTCGGGCTGGCGATGTTGTACGCCCGCAGACCCGCTGTCACAGGCCGCACGTAGGCTCGCCCGACGTGACCACAATCGTGACGACGATCAACGTAAACGGCATCCGCGCCGCGGTGAAGCACCGTTCGGAGCGCAATCTGGGGCTGATCCCTTGGCTGCGTGAGACCACCTCGGACCACGTCTTGCTCCAGGAGACCCGGGCCACCGAGGAGCAGGTCGCCGAAGCACTCGCCCCGGCCCTCGACGACGGTTGGTTCCTGAGTCTCAGCGAGTCGTCGGTCAAGGGTCATTCGGGTGTGGCGATCCTGTCCCGCACCGCACCGGACAAGGTGCGCAAAGGTTTCGGCAGCGATGAGTTCGACGCCACCGGGCGCTACATCGAAGCCGATTTCGGAACCCTGACGGTGGCCAGTCTGTATCTGCCCAAGGGTGCGAGCGACGGCCCGAAGCGCGAGGCGAAGTTCCGCTTTCTCGACGAGTTCGGAGCGCACCTGGGCGCACTCGGCCGCAAGCGCCGGGGTGTCGTGGTCGGTGGCGACTGGAACATCGCGCCCACCGCCCTGGATCTGAAAAACGCCAAGGGCAATGTGAAGAACCCCGGCTTCCTGCCGGAGGAACGCGCCTGGGTGGCCGGGATCCTGGACTCCGGGTGGACTGACGTGGCCCGCGATCTCGCCGGCGAGGTCGCCGGGCCGTACTCGTGGTGGAGTTGGCGCGGCAAGGCATTCGACAACGATTCGGGCTGGCGCATCGACTATCAGCTCGCCAACAAGACGATGGCCGCCGCGGCGACCAAGTCCTGGGTCGACCGCGCCGGTGCCTACGATCTGCGGTGGTCAGACCATGCTCCGGTCACCGTGGAGTACGCCTGAGGGGCGAGCGGGCCAAACGTCCAAGCGCGGTGTGTGTGAAATGCGGTGGCGGCCGGATGAGAGAATTCGGTGGTGATGCAATCGGCAAGCGAAACCAAGCCCGCCCGGCGCAAGCGAGTGCTGTCGGGTATCCAGCCCACCAGTGATTCCTTTCATCTCGGGAACTATCTGGGCGCGGTCCAGCAGTGGGTGAGGTTGCAGGACGAGTTCGAGCAGGCGTTCTACTTCATCCCCGACATGCACGCGATCACCACCGCGCACGACCCCAAGGCGTTGCGGGATCGCTCGCGACGCAGCGTCGCCCAACTGCTGGCGCTCGGCGTCGACCCGGCCCGCTCGACCATCTACCTGCAGTCACATGTGCCGCAGATCGCCCAATTGACCTGGGTGCTCTCGTGTCTCACCGGTTTCGGCGAGGCCGGCCGGATGACGCAGTTCAAGGACAAGTCGGCGAAACAGGGCACCGATCACGCCAGTGTCGGGCTGTTCACCTACCCGATCCTGATGGCCGCCGACATCCTCACGTTCCAGGTTGATCAGGTACCGGTGGGCGAGGATCAGCGCCAGCACCTGGAGCTGACCCGGAATCTGGCCCAGCGCTTCAACTCTCGGTTCGGCAAGACGTTCATCGTTCCCGAGGCCTACATCGTCGCGGAGACCGCGAAGATCTATGACCTGCAGAACCCGTCGGCGAAGATGAGCAAGTCCGCCGAGTCCGACTCCGGGTTGATCAATCTGCTCGACGATCCCAAGCGGTCGGCGAAGAAGCTCCGGTCGGCGGTCACCGACAACGGCCGGGAGATCGTCTTCGACCGGGAGAACAAGCCGGGCGTGAGCAACCTGTTGACGATTCAGTCGGCACTGACCGGCAAGTCGGTCGACGACCTGGTCGCCGGATACGACGGCCAGGGTTACGGCCAGCTCAAGGTGGACACCGCCGAGGCACTGACCGAGTTCGTGACCCCGTTGCGGGCCCGTTTCGACGAACTGCTGTCCGATCCGGCGCAACTCGATCAGATCCTGGCCGCGGGCGCGCAGACGGCCCGCGAAGTGGCCTCACGAACGTTGGCAACGGTCTATGACAAGGTGGGATTTGTAGCTCCAGTGCCGCTCGACTGAGACCGAACGGGGAACGACATGCCACAGGCTCGCGCCGGTGCAAAGCTCAAGCCACGGGCATCCGATCAAGGCCAGGACGAACGCACCCCGGGTGTGATCACCACGCCGGGCGCGGCCGACAAGCCGTCGTTCCTCGACAAACAGCGCGCACGGTATCCGTGGTTCGACCACCTGATGGAGGCGGCGAACCGGTACCAGAGTTCCAAGGGCGACTATTTTGCCGCCGGGGCGACGTACTTCAGCGTCTTCGCGCTGTTCCCGTTGCTGATGATCGGGTTCGCCGTCGCCGGTTTCGTCTTCGCCAACAACGAGGAGTTGCTCGACAAGGCGAAGGACAAGATCGCCGACTCGGCGGACGGCAGCATGGGCGAGCAGCTCACCGACCTGATGGACCAGGCCATCGAGTCGCGGGCCACGATCGGTGTCCTCGGCCTGCTGATCGCCCTCTACGCCGGACTCGGGTGGATGGCGAATCTGCGGAACGCGCTGACCGTGCAGTGGGGTTCAGAACCCGAGACGCCCGGCATGGTGAAGACCAAGTTGTCCGACCTCGGTGCCCTGCTCGGCCTCTTCCTGGCCATGATCGTCACCTTTTCGCTGTCGGCGCTCTCCAGCAGCGGTCTGGTTCACCAGATCTTGGAATGGGTGAGCGCTGACGACCTCCCCGGTGTGTCGTGGGCGGTCCGGGCCATCTCGCTCGTGCTCTCGATCCTGGCGTCATGGTTGCTGTTCACCTGGGTCATCGCCAAACTGCCCCGGGTGGCACTGCCACTGCGCAACGCGTGGAAGGCAGGCCTGCTCACCGCCGTGGTGTTCGAGATCTTCAAGCAGGTGGGGAGCTTCTACCTCAAGTCCGTGGTGAGCGGCCCGGCCGGTGCCACGTTCGGCCCGATTCTGGGCATCATGGTTTTTGCTTTCATCACCACCCGGATCATCCTGTTCGCCACCGCTTGGGCGGCAACCGATCCGCGCAACCGGAAGTACGAACCGACCCTGGTACCGGATCCGGTGGTCATCAGCCCGCGGGTCGTGGTCCGGGAAGGACTGTCCGGTCGTGGGGCGGTGGCCGCAGTCGGTGCCGGTGTGATTGCGGCGTTGGGTATTTCGGCGGCATCGCGGCGTAGACGTTGACCACCGCCTGATTCGGTGTGCGAGGTGTTCAGGAACGCCTGTTCAGACGCAGTCCGGCGTAGACCAGCGCCACCACGATCAGTGCACCCGTCAGCCCGATGACCAGCTTGGCAGTGCCCGAGGCTCCATCGGACCCGAGCCCGTCGGCCGATGCCATGTCGCCTCCGGTACCGCCGGTGCCCGGGGCGTCGGTTTCGGAGAGTTCTTCGTCGAGGTCGTCGGGCCCGTCGACCAGGACGCCGATGTTCTGATCGGCCGGCTGGGCGAAGCCGTAGTCCAGCATCGCCTCGGCCTGTCGCCAGAAGGATCCATAGCTGTCGTTCAGTCCGTACATCTGGACGACGAGAATCTGGCGACCATCGCGTTCTGCCGCTCCGACAAAGGTTTTGCGGGCATCGTCGGTGTATCCGGTTTTGCCTGCGATGGTTCCCTCGTAGTCGTACAACATTTGGTTCATGTTGTAGAGGTCGATTCCCTGGGCTGCGGCCGGGTCTGCCGCCGGCGTGGTTTCGGTGGAGTATCCGTCGATTGCGGGTGCCTCGGGCGGTGTCTGGGTGGGCATGCCCGGATAGCCGGGGAAGTGGGCCTGATCCTCCTGTGAGATCTCGACGAAGTCGGGATCGTTCAGGGCCGCTCTGAAGATCAGGGCCTCGTCGTACGGCGATGTGGTCATTCCCGGGGCGTCGAGTCCTGAGGGGGAGGCCGCGCGGGTGTCCTTCGCGCCGAGTTGCTGCGCCATCGTGTTCATCTTCGCGACGGTGGCATCGGTCCCGCCCAACGCGCGGGCCAGGGCGTTCGCGCAGTCGTTGCCGGACACCAGGATCAGTCCGGTCATCAGATCACGGACCGTATAGGTGCCACCGGGACCGACCCCGGCGGCGTCACCTTCGATCTCGTCGTCTTCCCGGGTGCCGGTGACGGTGGAGTCGAGGTCCAGTTCGTCGAGCACCACAAGCGCCAGGAGCACCTTGATGGTGCTGGCCGGCCGGTAACGCCCGTGCGGGTCTTTGGCGGCCAGCACGGTTCCGGCGGTCAGATCGGCGATCAGCCAACCCGTCGCGGTCAGACCCGGTGGCGGTGGTGCGGCACCGTCGGCGAGCACGACACCACAGCCGCCGAGCTCGTCGCCACCGACCGGCGGGTCGGGGACCGGGAGCGGCGTAGGTGTGGGGGACCCGGCCGGGACCACCTCCGATTCGTCGATCGGAGGCACCGGTGTGGTCTTGTACGGGCACGCATCGGTCACCGTTTCGGGCGCGGGCGCCGCGCCGATCGGGGGTGCCGTTGTCACGGGTTCGGCCCCGGCCGGTCCCGGACCACCGATACCGGTGAACAGCAGTGCCGCAGCCAGGAAGGCGGCGGCGTGCGTCATGGGTCGCTTCATCGCACCGGACGATACAGCTGTTCGCGCCTGTGGGCCCTCCACTGCGTCGGTGATTTGGCTGAATGACCACCTCCGGTTTGCTTTTGCCGGGCTGATGGCTACGGCGATGGGTGGATTGTGAACCCTTTGCCGTGGACTTCAATGCCGTTCGTCGGCGAACCCTCGAATACTCGCCGGGCTTGCCGGTTCCCATGCGACCAGGGGCCGCGGCGTTTCGACAACCGAATATCCCTTTGCATCGCCGGTGATGATCGTGGACCGGTCCCGATCGACGCCGATGGGGACGTCGCCGGCAAGTGTCACGCGATTGACTCGCCGGAACTGGTCGCCGAAGTCGGCCACACCGTAGTGCTGGGTGGAACGGTTGTCCCAGATTGCGACGTCCCCTGCGTTCCAGTTCCAGCGAAAGGTGTTGTCGGGACGCTCGATCCGTGCCTGGAGCAACCGCAACAGGTCGGCGGTCTCGGAGGTCTTGAAACCCGAGAACGACTTGACGAAGTGCCCGAGGGTCAGCGCCCGCTCACCGGTCTCGGGGTGCACCCGGACCGCCGGGTGCTCGGTCTCGAAGACGGTCTTGACGAACTCTTCTCGGTACGCCGGGTCGGAGCTGTCGCCGACGGTGAGGTGTTCGGCGTAGTCGTAATCGTTGGTGTGAACGGCCCGCAACCGGTCGACGAGTGCTCGCATCGGTCGGGGGAGGTTGGCGTATGCGGCCACCGTGGATGCCCACATCGTCGCGCCGCCGTACGTGGGGCGGACGGTCGCGCGCAGCACGGAGATCTTGGGGATGCGATCGACGAACGAGACGTCCGTATGCCAGGAATTCGCGGCACCTTCGAGGGGGAGCAGGTCCTCGCCGCGCGAGAGGACCGTCGGATGCGCCTTGGTGGGCGTGCCCAGGAGGGAGGCGAATTCGTACTGGACCCTGTCGTCGAAATGGTGTTGACCGGTGAAGACGACGGCCTTGTGAGTGGCGATCACGGTCCGGATGGCCTGCACCGTCGCGTCGTCGAGGTCGCCGGACAACCGGATGCCATCGACCCGGGCGCCGAGGTGTTCACCGAGTTTGGTCACCGTGAGGGTGGGAAGTGCCGACCGGGTAGAAGCGGCGGCTGGGGTTTCGACGAGGGCGGTCATGAACCCAGTTTTGCTCCAACCGACGGGCGTCGACACCTTAAGGCGCACCCTGATCGAAAGTCGGTGGCGGCCGGTCCCTCACCCCTTGGTGATGAAACCTTCGGAGATCATCCAGTCCCGGGCCACGATCGCCGGATCCTTGCCGTCGACGTCGACCTGCTTGTTGAGCTCGGTGATCACCTCGTTGGTGAGAGCGGCCGTGACCGGCGCCGTGACCTCGGCGATCTCGGGGTGCTTCTCGAAGAAACTCGCCTTCATTGTGACGGACGGGTTGTAGTGCGGGAAGAACTGCTTGTCGTCGGTCAGCACCACGAGGTCGAGGCCGGCGATCCGGCCGTCGGTGGTGAACACCTCGCCGAACTTGCACTGCGTTCCCGTCGAGGTCGCCTGATAGATGATCCCCACCTGAAGGATCGGGGTGTCGGCCTTCGCCGGATCGAATCCGTAGGCGGCGGCCATACCCGGGTATCCGTCCTGGCGGGCGCGGAACTCGGTGTCCACACAGGTGGCGGCCGCGGCCGGGTCGCGGTTGACCAGTTCCGCATACTCGGTGAGGTTGGTGACGCCGGTGTCGTCGATCACCTTCTTGCTGGCGGCCAAGGCATATGTGTCGTCCATCGGGCCCGGCTCGAGCCACACCATGTCATTTCTTTCGAGGTCCTCGTCGCGCACGGCCTCGAACTGTTCGCGGGTGTCGGCGATCGGTTTCTCGTGGCCGAGATAGTTGATCCAGGCGTTACCCGTGAACTCGTAGGCGACGTCGACCTGATCGGCGATCTGGGCATCGCGGGTACTGCGCGAACCCACGATCCCGGTCATGTCCCGGACATCGGCCCCGGCCGCCACGAGGGTGAACTCGAGGATGTATCCCAGGATCACCTGCTCGGTGTATTCCTTGGAGCCCACGGTGATCTCGACACCCTTGAGCCCCTCGTTCTCGGTGATCGAACCCGGGCCGACCTCGAGGGGGACGGCACCGCCCGAGGACAGTCCACAACCGAGCGCGACCACGCAGACGATCGCACAGAGGAGCGGCTTGAGCAGCCGGCCGGTTCGGGACACCGTTGTCATGCTCGTATCCCCTTCGGTCCGAGGTAGTACTCGGCCAGCGCGCCGACCCAGTCCACGAGTAGCGCCAGGCATACCGCCAGGACGCTGCCCAGGACCAGGGTCACGTTGTCCCGCAGCTTGTATCCGGTGTCGATCAGCACCCCGAGTCCGCCGGCATTGACGAGGAAGCACAGGGTCGCGGTACCGACGGCCAGGACCAGCGAGGTCCGGAGGCCCGCGAGGATGTACGGCACCGCCAACGGCAATTCGACGCGGAAGAGAATCGATGACCCGGACATGCCCTGCCCCTGGCCGGCGTCGATGAGTGACTTGTCGACCTGATCGATGCCGAGGATGGTGCTGCTGAACACCGGAAGCAGCGAATACACCGCGATGGGCAGGACACCGATCCAGAAACCCGTCTCGCCGGTCCACAGGAAGAGCAGGACCAACAGGCCGACCGCCGGTGCGGCCTGCCCGATGTTCGCCACACCGATGAACGGTGGTCGCAGGAAGCGGACCGGGCCGCGGGTCACCAGGATTCCGAGGGGGACTCCGACGAGGACGACGATGGCCGCGACCGTGATCGTGATCAGCAGATGCTGCCAGAGGAGGGTACTGACGTTGCCGGCGTTGATATTCACCTTTTGCGTGGCGGTCAGGTCCCGGTTGAACGCCCAGAAGATGACCGCAACCGCGACGATCACCACGAGGATCGGCTGGATGATCAGGCGCAGCCGGTCTGCCACGCTGATCGAGGTCGGCGGCGTCTCGACGGCCGCGGTCATGACGTGACGTCCCCGGCGGCCGTCGCGGTGGACGGCGCATCCCGCAGTGTGGTGATGGTCGAGATCAGGGTCTCCAATGTCACCACTCCCTGATACCGGTTGCCCGCGCCGGCAACCACGGCCGACGCGTGGTCCTCGGCGAGCATCGCCTCGAGCGCGTCCTGCAGGGTGGCCTGGATGCTGATCACCTCATCGAGGGGCTCGGCGAACTCGTCGACGGTGCGGGCCTGTCGCAGCCGACTCTCGCGCACCCAGCTGACCGGGCGCTGCCGATCGTCGAGGATCACGGCCCAATCATGCTCACCGCCGGCGAGTTCGGCGCGCAGCGCGTCGACATCGTCGCCGACGTGCGCGGTGGGTCTGGCCTCGAGGTCGATGTCCTTGACCCGGACCAGACCGAGTTGACGCAGTGAGGCACCGGTTCCCACGAACCCGGCCACGGTGTCATCGGCGGGATTGGCGAGAATCGCCTGCGGCGTGTCGTATTGCAGGATCTTCGACTGCTGACCGAGCACCGCGATGCGGTCCCCGAGTTTGACCGCCTCACCGAAGTCATGGGTGACGAACACGATGGTCTTGCCCAATTCGCTTTGCAGACGCAGGAGTTCGTCCTGCAGAGAGCTGCGGGTGATCGGGTCGACTGCGCCGAAGGGTTCGTCCATCAGGAGGACGGGCGGATCGGCCGCCAGAGCCCGTGCGACACCGACCCGTTGTTGCTGACCGCCGGACAACTGTCGTGGGTAACGCCCGGCGTACTGTGCCGGGTCGAGTCCGACCAGATCGAGCAGTTCCTCGACGCGCGCGGCAATGCGTTTCTTGTCCCACTTGAGCAATCCCGGGACCAGCCCGATGTTCTGACGGATCGTCATGTGCGGGAAGAGCCCGGCCTGCTGGATCGAGTAACCGATCGAGCGTCGCAATTCGGTGGGTTTGATCGACAGGGCGTCCTTGTCGCCGATCGTGATCTTGCCGGACGTGGGCTCGCTGAGCCGGTTGATCATCCGCATGGTGGTGGTTTTGCCACACCCGGAGGGACCGACGAGGACGACGACGTCGCCGGCCGGGATGTGCAATGAAACATCGTCCACCGCGGGCGTTTTCGACCCCGGGTAGATCTTCGACACGTGTTCGAGGGTGATCTGCACCCCGGTCGGGTTTGCTGAGCGCAGGCCGCTCGACGCTGAGGACTGTTCTGTCATCGGATGCCTTTCGACGTGGTGAGCCGTCCGAGGAGTACGTAGAGGGCGTCGAGAGCGAGGGCGAGTACAACGATCAGCAAGGTGCCGGACAGGGCCATGGGCACCGCGGTCGGACTGCCGACCCGGGCCAGGCCGGCGAAGATGAGATTGCCCAGCCCCGGACCCTTGACGTACGCGGCGATGGCGAGGACGCCCATGGCCATCTGGGTGCTCAGTCGCATCGCGGCCAGGATCGCCGGCCACACCAACGGCAATTGGACCCGGACAAGGGTGATGACGCCGCCCATCCCGATACCCCGGGCGGCGTCGATGAGTGCCGGCTCGATGTTGTTGAGTCCGACGATGGTGTTACGGATGATCGGGAGCAACGAGTACAGCACCAACGCGATCACCGAGGGCAGGACACCGAGACCGACGAGCGGGATGAGCAAACCCAGCAGGGCGAAGGACGGGACGGTCAGGATGGCGCTGGACAACGATGTGGCCAGGTTGGCCGCGATGTCGCTGCGATAGGTGAGCAGACCGACCACCACACCGATCACGGTCGCGATGAGGACGCTTTGGAGCACTGCGCTGACGTGCTGATAGGAATCGAACACCAGCTGAGATCGGTGTGAGGTCATGTAATCCCACAATGCGTTCAACCGTGCCCCCCGCTCTCTACTCGTCGTCCCGGCCGTCGAACTCGAACACTGACACCGTAAATCCCTGGCGCATTGACCAACATCGTGGCCTACTTTTGGTCCGCGTGCGCACGACTTTCGGTGTTCGGGTCGAACGCTCGGCGTGCGATGACATTTGTCATGCCTCGGGCATGAGTATTCCTGGGCTTATTGATGATCGGGTGCACTGGTGGGGTCAACAGATGTGGGTGAGCCTTGAAGGCATGACGACAACACATCGCAACCACCGAATTCATCCGCCGAGTCATCGCGAAACAGGCGCGCAATCAAGCAGTTTCGAAAATCTGATCAAAGACATCCATCGGATCGGCCCGGCACCCGTGGGCGGCCGAACGTGGGGGCAATGATGAAGACCGTGATCAGCGCCCGAGGGTTGCGCCGCACCTACGGCCAGGGCAAGGACGCATTCGAGGCGGTCAAGGGCGTCGATCTCGAGATCGCGGAGGGCGAGGTGTTCGCCCTGCTCGGCACGAACGGTGCCGGAAAGACGTCGACCTTTGACGTGCTGGAAGGGCTTGTCGCACCGTCTGCCGGCGAGGTCGAGGTCTTCGGCCTCGATCCACGCCGAGACCGCAAATTGGTGCGCCCGCACGTGGGCATCATGTTGCAGTCCGGCGGGCTACCTGCCGAGTTGACCGTCAGCGAGACCTTGGAGATGTGGCGCGGCACCAGCTCGAATCCGACCACCGTGGCCGCAGTCTTGGCGCAGGTCAACCTCACAGACCGCGTCCACGTGCGGGTCGGAGCGCTGTCCGGCGGTGAAAAGCGCCGCGTCGACCTTGCCTGCGCGTTGCTGGGGCAGCCCCGGTTGCTCTTCCTCGACGAACCGACCACCGGTCTGGATCCGGAAAGTCGTCGCGCCACATGGCGTTTGCTGACCGAGCTCAAGGCCTCCGGGGTGACGATCGTCCTGACCACGCACTACCTCGACGAGGCCGAAGAACTTGCAGACCGCATTGCGATCATGCACAAGGGCCAGATCGCCCGCCGCGGAACACTCCGTGACATCGTCGACGAGCATCCTGCGCGAATTGTCTTCGACCATCCCGGTCCGGCTCTGCCGGCGATGACCGGCGCGCGAGTCGACGCCCAGGAGCGCGTTACCGTATACACCCCCGACCTGCAGGGTCACCTCTCTGAATTGCTGGCCTGGGCTGGAGGTCGTGGCCTGCAATTGGTTGGCCTCGAAGCCCGTGCCGCGTCCTTGGAATCGGTCTTTCTCGAGGTCGCAGCCGATCCGGCCGTCGCGTCGAAGTCCACCCCCGACCTGATCGGAGCACACCGATGATCAGCAGTACCGTACTTACCTCAGGCGGCTACGGTCGGCGTCCGCTGAGCGCTCTGGCCAAGGCGGAGTACCAGCAGTTTGTCCGCAACAAAACCCTCGTGGTGCTGGGAACAGTGTTCCCAGTGGTGCTTCCGCTGACGACGTACTTCATCGCCCGCGGTGAGTCCGGTGCCACAGCGGAGGTCGCGACCACGGGCCTGGAGATGTTCGCGTTGATGGCATTTCTGTTCGTGCAGTACTACTCGGTGCTGTCGATGGTCACCACCCGCCGTGGGGAAGGAGTATTGAAGCGGCTGAGAACGGGTGAGGCAGCCGATTGGCAGATTCAGACCGCCCCGGCCGTGCCCGGCGCCCTGCTCACCGTGATCGGTGGTGTGATCGTTTCGGGAGTGATCTACGGCGCCGGTGCGCCCGCGCCCGTCAATCCAATCGCGCTGGTCATCGCGATGGCCGGTGGAATCATCGTCTTCTCGCTGCTCGGCCTGGCGACGAGTGTGGTTACCAAGAACGCGGAGGCAGCGCAGATCACCTCACTACCGGTGATGATGCTCGCGATGGCCGGCCTCGCATCGATCCGTGACATCCTTCCCGATCGCCTCGGCGATGTGGTCTCCTGGACACCGTTTGCGGCTCTGTCCGAACTGATCTCGGTCGGCGCCTCCGGCCTGCCGGCCACTGCCGACGAGTCTGCCGCCACGCTCGATTTCGCGGGCACGTTCGGCGAGATGGCACAACCTCTTGCGACACTGGGTATATGGATCGCACTGTCGCTCGCAATCGTCTCGACAAGGTTCCGCTGGGACGACCGTGGATGACCGGGGTGGCGTCCCGGTGGCGGGAGCTGTCCGGGTCGGCGAAGTTCCGGCTCTGCAGTCAGCTCATACTCCTGTCCTCCATCGTCGTAGGGGTGGTCGTTTCGGTGGACAGAACGGGCGACGTTCCGTGGTCGGCGGGCGGGATCGTCATCTCCGGGGCCGCAGCTCTTCTCGCCCTGCAGACCCGGCCCGAGCTGTCGGCATGGCCCAACGTCGGACCGCGCAGTTGGGCACTACCGGTCGGATCCGCAATGTTCATCGTGGTGTGGCTGTTCTGTGCGATCATGGCCAACCTGGCCACCGACGAATCCGACATCGACGCCGCACAGACGGTCGGCAACTTTGCCGCACTGCTGTCGATGCTGTCGATCATTCCTTTCTTGCGGGGCAAGTGGTGGTTCGTCCTCGGCGTCAGCATCGCCACCGGCGCAGCGTTCGAGGCTTCTGCGCCGTCGGCGCTCCGGGTGGCCGCGACCACGTTCTTCATCGGCGCCTTGTTCGTCGCCACCACGCTGTTGACGATGTGGGGCCTGGAGGTGGTCGATGAGCTGGAGCACACCAAGGCCGTCGAGGCCCGGTTACAGGTTGCCGAAGAGCGATTGCGTTTCGCCCGGGACCTGCACGATGTGGTCGGTCGCGGATTTTCCGCCATTGCAGTCAAAAGTGAACTCGCCGCGACACTTTCACGTGCCGGAGCGGGTGACCGGGCGGCCGGCGAGATGGATGAGGTGAAGGCACTCGCCGTCGAATCGATGAACACGATGCGCGAGCTGGTCCATGGCTATCGCGGCATCAACCTCGAAGGTGAGGTTGCCGGTGCCCGTTCACTCCTGGCCGCGGCGGGTTGCCTGCTTGTCGTCGAAGGCGATCCGGCCAAGGTGCCCGCACGTTTCCATGAGGTGGCGGCATGGGTGGTGAGGGAGGGTACCACCAACATCGTCAGACACTCAGCCTCGACTTCGGCGACCCTCTCGATCGGTGCAGGGGGAATGTCGCTGCGTAACAACGGTTCCCGTAAGGAAGTGGTGGAAGATCCCGGCGAGCATTCCGGACTTCGTGGCCTGTCGGAGCGTCTCGCGCGTGTCGGTTCTGGCCTTGAAGCCACCATGAGCGGAGAGACTTTCACGCTTGAAATACTCTGGGAGAAAAAGTGATTCCGGTACTGATGGCCGACGATGAAACCCTCATCCGCACTGCCATGGCGGCCATGCTCGACCTCGAAGACGATCTCGATGTCGTCGCGAACGTCGGGTCGGGTGAAGAACTCCTGACCATGTGGCGACAACGTGTCGCCGAAGACCGGCCCCTTGCCGTCGCGGTAATCGACCTGCGGATGCCGGGGATCGACGGCATCGACACCGCCACCGAGCTTCTCGCGTTGACTCCGGGCGCCGGCATCCTGATAGTCACCAGTCACGGCCGGCCGGGTTACCTCAAACGTGCGCTCACCACGGGCGTGCGGGGCTTTCTGCCCAAGACGTCGTCGGCTGCCACTCTTGCCGAGGTCATCCGCACGGTTCACGGCGGCGGCCGCCATGTCGATCCGCAGCTGGCCGCCGAAGCGATCAGCGCCGGCGACACGGTGCTGACCGCGCGTGAAGCCGACGTCCTCGAGTTCGCCATCGATGGTTCCTCGGTGGACGAAATCGCCACGCGCGCACACCTGTCGGTCGGGACCACACGCAACTACCTGTCATCGGCGATGGCGAAAATGGGTGCGTCGAACCGGTACGAGGCGGCCCTCAAGGCCCGCAGACTCGGCTGGATCTGAGCCGGTGCCTGCCGGTGCCTGCCGGTGTCGCCCGATGGTGCTCTGGTGCTCAGATCTTCGTGTACGCCTCGGTCAGCACCGAACGCAGGATCTGTTCGATCTCGTCGAACTCGGCCTGTCCGCAGGTCAGTGGGGGAGCGAGCTGGACCACCGGGTCTCCCCGGTCGTCGGCGCGGCAGTAGAGTCCGGCGTCGAACAGTGCGGTGGACAGGAAATCACGCAGGACCCGCTCGGATTCGTCCGGTGTGAACGTCTCCTTGGTGGCCTTGTCCTTCACCAATTCGATCCCGTAGAAGTAGCCTTCGCCGCGGACATCGCCGACGATGGGTAGATCACTGAGTTTGTCGAGCGTCCGCCGGAAGTCCGGGGCGAGTTGCTTCACCCGGTCGTTGAGACCTTCGCGTTCGAAGATGTCGAGGTTGGCCAGTGCGACCGCCGCCGAAACCGGATGTCCGCCAAAGGTGTAACCGTGGGCGAACGAGGTGGCGTTGTCGTTGAAGGGCTCGAACAGGCGATCGGTGGCGATCATCGCGCCGATCGGTGAGTAACCCGAGGTCATGCCCTTCGCGCAGGTGATGATGTCGGGGACGTAGTCGAAGTCGCTGCAGGCGAACATCGATCCGATTCGGCCGAAAGCGCAGATCACTTCATCGGAGACCAGCAGCACATCGTGCTTGTCGCAGATCTCCCGAACCCGCTGGAAGTATCCGGGCGGTGGCGGGAAACAGCCGCCGGCGTTCTGTACCGGCTCGAGGAAGACCGCGGCGACCGTGTCCGGTCCCTCGAACTCGATGGCCTCTTCGATGCGGTTGGCGGCCCAGAGACCGAACTCCTTGGGGTCGTCGCCGTGTTCGCCGGCCCGGTAGATGTTGGTGTTCGGAACGCGGAACGCTCCCGGCGTGAGTGGCTCGAAGGCTTCTTTCAGCGCCGGGATGCCGGTGATCGCCAGTGCGCCCTGCGGTGTGCCGTGATAGGCGATCGATCGCGAGATCACCTTGTGTTTACCGGGTTTTCCGGTCAGTTTGAAGTACTGTTTCGCGAGCTTCCAGGCGCTTTCCACGGCCTCACCACCGCCGGTGGTGAAGAAAACCCGGTTGAGGTCGCCCGGTGCGTAGTCCGCCAGGCGTTCGGCCAATTCGATGGCCGGCGGTGTCGCGTACGACCAGAGGGGGAAGAAAGCCAGTTCCTTGGCCTGCTTGGCCGCGGCCTCGGCGAGCTCGACGCGGCCGTGTCCGGCCTGCACCACAAACAGTCCCGACAGGCCGTCGAGATAGCTGCGGCCGCGATCGTCGAAGATCCGGACGCCCTCGCCGCGGGTGATGACCGGCGGGGTGGTGGTGTCGCCGTGCCTGGAGAAGTGGCCCCACAGGTGGCGGGCCGAGCGGTCGCCAAGGGTGGTGGTGTTGTTCTCGACTGCGGTCATCGGGTACCCCAATTGTATTGTTGTTTGACCAGTTTCAGGTAGACCAGGGTCTCTGTCCCGGTCACGCCAGGCTGCGATCGCACCTTTTTGTTCAGTACCTCGAGCAGGTGTTCATCGTTCTCGCAGACCACTTCGATGACCACATCGAATGATCCGGCGGTCAGGACCACGTAGTCGATCTCCTCGACCTCCGCGAGTGCCTCACCCAGGGCCGCGGTGTCTCCGGTGCAACGGATTCCGATCATCGCCTGGCGGGCGAAACCCACCTGCATCGGATCGGTCACCGCGACGATCTGGAGGACACCGGCCTCGCCCAGGCGCTGAACCCGGTTACGCACCGCAGCTTCCGAGAGTCCCACTGCCTTGCCCACCGAGGCGTACGAGCGTCGGCCGTCGGCCTGGAGCTCCTCGATGATCTTCTTGGAGATGTTGTCTAGGACTATTGGCTGCTCGGTCATGGCTCCGATTCTTCTCGATGCGCTGGCCGGTTCGATCGTTGCATCCCACATGCTACGGATTCCGCAATAATCTGCAACCGAAACGGGGGAAATTCGTTGTCTAGGGGCGGTATGCATCGCGGAATGCGCAGTGCCCCGGTATGGTGGCCGGCAGATACCCACTGAGGACGACGGCCCGCGAGGACTGAATATGACCACTGGTTCAACAACTTTTGCTGCCGGCTGGGTGGACGGGCGGGAGCGCGCCGGTGCCGGAGACGTCCACGATGTCATCGATCCGGCGACCGGTGCCGTCGTCGCGTCCACGAAGCTGGCCACGGCCGCAGATGTCGACGAGGCGGTCGTTGTCGCGCGAAATGCGTTGGAGCAGTGGTCCGGTACAACACCGACCGATCGAAGTGCGGCGCTGAGGTCGTTGGCGTCGGCGATGTCGGAGGCGGCCGATGACCTGGCAGCCGAAGAAGTACGTCAGACCGGCAAGACGATCCGCCTGGCCACCGAGTTCGACGTCCCGGGTTCGGTGGACAACGTCGAGTTCTTCGCCGGCCTGGCCCGCAACCTCGAGGGCAAGGCCAGCGCCGAGTATTCGGGCGATCACACGTCCTCGATCCGTCGCGAGGCGGTCGGGGTGGTCGGATCGATCACGCCGTGGAACTACCCGTTGCAGATGGCGGTGTGGAAGGTCATCCCGGCGCTGGCCGCCGGATGCACGGTGGTGCTCAAGCCTGCAGAGCTGACACCGCTGACCACGTTGACGCTGGCCCGTCTCGCCACCGAAGCGGGCATCCCCGACGGTGTCTTCAATGTGCTGACCGGGACCGGGGCCGAGGTCGGGGCCGCGATCGCCGGCCACGCCGGGGTGGACATGGTCACGTTCACCGGGTCCACCGCAGTCGGTCGTCAGGTGATGTCGCAGGCTGCGGCCAATGGCACCAGGGTCCAACTCGAACTCGGTGGCAAGGCCCCGTTCGTGGTGTTCGACGATGCCGACCTCGACGCGGCGATCCACGGCGCGGTGGCGGGCGCGCTGATCAACTCCGGCCAGGACTGCACGGCCGCGACCAGGGCCATCGTCGCCCGGTCGCGGTACGACGACTTCGTTGCCGGTGTCGGCGAACTGATGTCGAAGATACGGGTGGGTGATCCCGGCGATCCGGCCACCGACATGGGCTCGCTGATCTCGTTCGGCCACCGGGACAAGGTGGCCGCAATGGTCGACCGCGCCCGGGCGACCGGGATCCGGGTGGTCACCGGTGGTCGCGCACCCGACAGTCCGGGCGCCTTCTATCAGCCGACCCTGCTCGCCGACGTCCCCGAGGACGCCGAGGTCTACCGCGACGAGATATTCGGTCCGGTGCTGACCGTCAGTGCTTTCGATGATGACGACGACGCGATCCGGATGGCCAACGACACCGTCTACGGTCTGGCGGCGTCAGCGTGGACGCGGGACGTCTACCGCGCCCAGCGGGCATCGCGCGAGATCCACGCCGGATGTGTGTGGATCAACGATCACATCCCGATCATCAGCGAGATGCCGCACGGCGGGGTCGGGGCCTCGGGCTTCGGCAAAGACATGTCCGCCTATTCACTCGACGAATATCTCACCATCAAGCACGTGATGAGTGACATCACAGGAGTACCGCACAAACCATGGCACCGAACGATTTTCACGCTGCCGCACTGAGCGGTTCGGGCTCGCAGAACGGCTGGGCTCTCGAGCCGACCGTTCGCGGAACCGCGATGGTGGCCGGTGCGACCCCGGCTCCCTACTGGCTAGACCGGCCACTGCGACCCGCGGCCCGACCCCGTCTGGCCGGGCAGCACAGCGCGGATCTGGTTGTCGTGGGAGGCGGTTTCACCGGTTTGTGGGCTGCCGTCCAGGCGGCCGAGGCGAACCCGCAGCGATCTGTCGTGCTGCTCGAAGGCGACCGGATCGCCGAGGGCGCGTCGGGCCGCAACGGCGGATTCTGCTCGGCGAGCCTGACCCACGGCCTGGTCAACGGTATGGAGCGGTACGAAGACGAGCTGCCCGATCTGCTCCGGATGGGGGTCGAGACCCTCGACGCGATCGTCGACGCGATTGTCAGGCTCGGGATCGATGCCGACGTCGAGCGGACTGGAGAGCTCGATCTGGCCAGTTTCGACTGGCAGGTCCCCGGTCTCAAAGAACTTGTGGAGCAAGCGCATCAGCTCAATCAGCCGTTGCGCTTCCTCGACGGTGACGAGCTCACGAAGCATCTGCGCAGTCCGATGGCCCACGGTGCCGTGTACGACCCGGACGTGATGATGATCGACCCGGCGAAGCTGGCCTGGGGCCTGGCCGCGGCGGCCGAACGACTCGGGGTGCGGGTCTTCGAGCACAGCGAGGTGACGTCGCTGACCTCGGTGGGAGACCGGGTGACCGTTGCCACCGGATACGGCAGCGTTGACGCGGCGCGGGTGGTGGTGGCCACGTCGGCCTCGAAGCCGTTGCGCCGCAAGCTCGGTCACCTGATGGTGCCGGTCTGGGACTACGCGATCATGACCGAACCGCTGTCCGAGCGGCAATTGTCGGCGATCGGGTGGTCCGGACGGCAGGGTCTGGCCGATTCGGGCAATCGATTCCACTACTTCCGGCTCACCGCCGACAACCGGATCCTGTTCGGTGGCTGGGACGCGGTCTACTACTACGGCGGTGACACCGATTCCCGCCTCGCCCAGAAGCCCAGCGAATTCGGTTTGCTCGCAGAGCATCTGCTCCAGGTGTTCCCACAGCTCGAGGGCATCACCGCGACCCACACCTGGGGTGGTGTCATAGACACGTGTTCGCGGTTCAACAACTTCTGGGACGTGAGCATGGGCGGCAAGGTCGTCTCCGTGCTGGGATTCACCGGACTCGGCGTCGGCGCGGCGCATTTCGGTGCCGCCACCGCGCTCGACCTCGTCGACGGCAAGGATACCGAACGCGCCCGCCTGAAGATGGTGCAGTCCAAGCCGATCCCGTTCCCGCCGGAACCGTTGCGCTGGTTCGGGATCACCCTGACCCGTCGAGAGTTCGCGCGTGCCGACCGCAATCAGGGCCGACGCGGACTCTGGCTCAAGGCGATGGAGGCCGTCGGCCTCGGCTTCGACTCCTAGCCCCCACGCCCCCGCACCCCGATGATGTGCCCTTTTGGCGGAGCCCACCTGGGGAAATGCTCGCCAAAAGGGCACATCATCGGGTGCGGGGGCCGGTCAGGGGGTGAAGCCCTTGGGGACGACGACGATCGGGGCATCGGTATTCTTCAGGATGCGGGCGGACATCGACCCGAGAAACGCCCGGCGCGGAGGGGCCAGGTGTCCGGAACCGATGACCACGACGTCACCGCGCGACCATTGCAGCTGTTCGAGTGCCTCTTCAACGGTATTGCCCTCGGCAACAAGGGATTCGATCTTCACCGCATCGCCACAGCTCTTTTTGGCGAGTTCCAGATTCGCGGTGGCCTGGCTGATGTGCCGTTGCCGGACCGCCATGGACTCCTCGTCTTCACCGGGTAGGTCGTCGTGCGAGACCAGGGAGAGCAACCGCAGATTCAGCCCGGCCTTCTTGGCCAGATCCAATGCGAAGGGCAGGGGGCTGTCTTTCGCATCCGTGGTGGGGATGGCAACGGTCAGGGTGGGGATGACCGGACGTTCGAGGCGGGTGTAGCCCCGCGGGGCCAGGGCAACCGGTACCGGTGACGCATGGGTGAGGGCCGACGAGATGCTGCCCAGGGTGTGTTTGCCCAGGATGCCGTCGCTGGTGCCACCGACGACGATCATCGTGGCGTGGCTGTGCACCGCAAAGTCGATGAGCGCCTGCGGAAACGAGTTGGCGACCGGTGTGTGCAGAGCGACCTCGATGTCGTCGGGGATGTCGGCGGCTGCCTCTTCGAGCCACTGATGTGCCTTCTTGACCAGTGCTTCCTGGAACGTGACCCGGCCCGGGGTGCCGTCGGGTTCGACCTCCCGAACCACGCACACCAGGTCGATCGCGGCACCGGTGGTCTTCGCGATGGCGATCGCCAGGTTGACCCCGTCGTCGCCGGTATCGGTGTAGAGGTAACCCACAGTCAGTCTCATGAGTTGGTGCTCGCTTCCATCGATGCCGTTGGGGTGCACAGGTACCGGGCGGCACCGTCGTCAGTAGACATCGGGCACCTTGACCTCGGTGTTGGAATTGAGTGTCCTGCCCTTCCAGAAATCCTTCGGACCGAATGCAAAGCACAGCAACATCAACGGGATCCCGAGTACCAGCATGCCAACCCCCATGATGAAGACGCCACCGACACCGCCGATCGAGGTGGAACCGTAGTCGGTCGCGTACATGTCGAACGCGCTCTGGAAGAAGGCCCAGGTCATCGCCAGGGCTCCGATCAGCGGGAAGATGCCGCGGAAGAAGAGGTTTCGGGCCGACTGCCGCAGGGTCCGCCGGAAGTACCAGACACAGGCGTACGCGGTGATGCCGTAATAGAAGGCCACGGCGAGGCCGAGGGACGAGATCGAGTCGCCGAGTGTGTCCTCGCTGACCAGGGAGAGCACCAGGTAGAACATCAGCGCCGAGGCGCCCATCACGGCCGTGCCGAACGCCGGTGTCATGTACCGGGGGTGGATGGTGGCGAAGCGTTTCGGGATCGCGCCGTAGACGGCCATCGACAACGTTCCGCGGGCGGTCGGCAGGATCGTGGACTGGGTCGAGGAGAGCGCCGAAATCGACACCGTCAGCAACAACAGGGAGGCCATGATCGAGCCGGCGACAGGATCCCCGAGGATCGTCAGGACGTCGTCGGCGTTGTCCGGATTGTTCAAACCGATTCCGTCCTCACCGAATCCGGCAAATGACTGAATCGCGTAGGCGACCAGAACGTAGGTGCACACCAGGATGATCGTGGTGATGACCGCGGCCCGGCCGGGGGTCTTGGCGGAGTCCTTGGTCTCTTCACCGACCGCGAGGCACGCATCCCAGCCCCAATAGATGAAGATGCACAGGATCACCGCTTCGGCGATGGACGAAGCGGTCAGCCCGCTCGGCCACAGCCAGGACAGGCTCGGGTTGATGGCCTGCGGGCCGGCCTTGTCGAATCCGACCTTGAACAGTGCGATGACACTCGCGACGATCAGGACGCCGAATTGGATGACGACGAGAACGTTCTGCATGCGCTCGCTGATCAGGATGCCGCGGATGCTGACCCACGTCATCATCACGATCAGCGCGGAGCCGAGGATGACCTTGATCCAGAGGTTCTCGGCCCACGAGTCGAGGTTCAAGAACTTCAGCAGATAGACGCCGGCGATCTCGGCGACGTTGGCCAGCACGATGATTGCCGACACGGCCAGTCCCCAGCCGCCGATCCAGCCGATCCACGGGCCGAATGCCTTGGTGCCCCAGGTGAATGTGGTGCCGCAGTCGGGGGTGTCTTCTCCGAGTTCCCGATAGGCGAAGGCGATGAGCAGCATGGGGATGAAGGCCAGGACGAACATCGCCGGTGCCTTCTCGTGCACGGCTGCCACCACAAATCCCAGGGTGGCGGCCAGACTGTAGGCGGGGGCCACCGCCGAGAGTCCGATGACCACGTTGCCGAAGAGTCCGAGCGATCCGCTGCGAAGGCCCTTGGCTGGAACAGTTGGACCTGGCGCTTCCGATGCTTCCGATATGGCCATGTATGTCTCCCGACGGTGAGGGATTCGAACACGCCCACAGTACGATTTTCGTGGTGTTGGCGCTGCACAACGACGGTATTGTTTCCAAACAAGAAACATCTCGACTAAATCGGTTGTCTGGATGCGATCCGAACGACATTCCGGCTATTCAGCTCGGCCATGGTGGAGTGGCGGGTCTTCCACAGTCCCGGAGGCCATCCACAGATGTGGGTTTTTCGCCGATGTCTGTCATGGCCCCAGAGCGCAATGGAAAGCATGTTCGAAGACGGGGTGGAAGCGGCGTTCGGGGACCTGGGTGTGGCGTCCCCGAAGGTGTCCGGGAACGCCGCGAAAAAGCCGAGGATGGCCGCAGCTTCCAGAGGTACCCCACCCAGGACGGCATGGCTGACATTGTCGCTTCGATGAGCGCCGAGAATGCGCTGTTGCTGGACAAGAGAGTGCAGGAGCTGGCGTCCAAGGTCTGCGGGGGAGATCCACGAACCAAGCCCCAGCGACTTTCCGACGCGCTGTTCTTCGCAACGATGGGTGTCGACTTCGCCTGTCAATGCGGCGACGAGAATTGTGAACACGGATTCCGCGAGTCTGATGATGGCGACGGGTCTGCGCTTTTCGTTGTCCATGTGGTGGTGGACCAGGCGACGGCCGAAGGCCGGGCGAGTAACCCGGGCTTCATCGATGGGCACGGGGTGATCTCTGGAGATCACGCCGGCGACATCGCCCGTCGGCGTGATGCACGAATCCGGCCGCTCGGTGGCGAGTTGGCAACGAACCGGTCAACTGGAGACGGTGCCGATGACAATGGGGCGTGAGCACATACGCCCCCAAAGCTCCCGAACGCGACCCTGAGATGACTACAGCTGAGCGACTCGCCGAATGGAAGCGACTTACGAAGTTGGGCAAAACAGAAGCGAAGGATGCTGCGGCGACGCAAGATTCGGATGCCGCTCTCGGCGCAGAAGCCGAATGGGTGGCGAATGTCGCTACCGTCCCCGAACCCGCTGGGGCGTCGGCCGGCTCGGACGCCAAGAACCACACCCGTGAGGACGACACTTTGCACGAAGTAGCGGCGGAAGAAGTGGAGCCAACGAGCACGGACAAGACCAGGAATGGCCGCAGCCACAGACGCGGCACGGGACCGTTCCCCACGCCCATTCCTATGTCCATGAGCATTCCGTCGAATCCCTATCGGCTGTCGTCGGCGCTGGACGCGTGCCTGTGCAGGTTTCATCACCTGCTGAAATCCTTTGGCGACTGGATTGACGTCCAGGAGCTCGACGATGAGGGTCGCAGCCGGGTTGTGTTCATCAGCCCAGAAGGTGACCGCTTCAAAGGTCCCGCATGGACAGGTGAGGATCTGTTCCCAGAGTTGACGATCATGACGTGGATCGGTGCGAAACCGCGACCGGCCAGTGAGGGTATGCAGCTCCGGACGCAGACCCGCCTGGCAAGCAAACATGCTCGACGACAAGCTGAATGGGAACGTAACCGCCGAAGGCCTGCTGTGCCAGTGCCTGAGGTAGCCCGTGAACGCGTGGTCGATACTGCCTGATAACCGGATCTAGATACCCAAGGCGGCCAATAGTTTTTCGCTCTCGGTCCACAGGCGTGCCGCTGCGGCATCATCGAGTGCGGCCGCGGTCGGCTCCTCTTCGTCCCGGAGATGGAAGTAGCGTCCACCGTCGCGACCGCCCTCGGGGTCGGTGGCCAGCCAGCGGAGAGTCTCGGCCGGTTCATCGGGTGCGACAGTGATGGCAGTGGACATGTGCGCCTGCATGTACTCATCGCCGTGTGAAGCGAAATTGCTGGCGACCACCCCCGGGTGCATGACCTGGGCCACGATCCCGTTGGCGGCCACCCGCCGGGACAGTTCCCGGGTGAACAAGATGTTGGCGAGCTTGGCCTGCCCGTATGCCGCGGCGGAGCGGAACCTGCTGAGGCTCTGCATATCGTCCCAGTCGATACCTCGGCTCATCTTGTGCGCATTCGAGGACACCGCGAGCACCCGGGTCGAACCGGGCGCCGAATCGTTTGCGTTCGCCACGAGCAGTGGCATCAAGTCCCTGGTCAGCACGAACGGGGCGAGATGGTTGGCGGCGAAGGTGGCCTCGGTGCCCTCCGGGGTGACCACGCGCCGATCCCGTACACCGCCGGCGTTGTTGATGAGTACCTGGACGCGCGGCGTGAGCTCGGTGATCTCGCCGGCCACTCGCTGAACATCGGCCATCAGGTCGAAGTCACCGCGCAGCATGATGAATTTACCGCCATCGCAGACGGATTCGGCGATCTCGAGCTCGGCGTCGGCGCAGCGCCCGGGGTCGCGGCCGACTCCGATCACCTGCCAGCCCATCGCGACGAGTTTGCCTGCGGTCGACTTACCGATTCCCGAGCTGGCACCGGTGACGACGGCGACCGGACTGCTGGTGCCGAATTCCATGGTTGTCTCCTTGTGTCGTCATCGTGGTCGAAGGCCGTTGAGTAGTAGGCCGACGGTGAAATGGACCTGCGTGTCGAGCTCGGTCGGGGTGGGTTCCCGGCCATTGACGATGGCGCGCACCCAGCCGCCGACCACCAGGGACAAGAACGCCCGGGCGGCGAGGTCGGTGTCGGTCGGGGCGATCTCCTCGGCGGCGACCGCACGGTCGAACAGGCCGGCGACGAACTCGATCACCGGTTTGGCGCTCTGCCGATAGTTCGATGTGAAAAGCTCCGGGAACCGGTAGCTCTCGGTGTTGATGATGCGTTGCAGCCGAACGCCATTGGGTGTCATCACCTGACGGATACGCAGCCGGGCAATCGTCTCGAGGGTTTCGGCCAGGTCGCCTCGGTCGGCATCTTCGAGTGCCTGTGCGGGGACGACCTGTCGTTCGATGGCCCGCTGCGTGGCGGCGTGGAACAACGAGGCCTTGTCGGGGTGGCGCGCATAGACGGTGCGCTTGGTCATGTGGACCCGCGCGGCGATCATCTCGATCGTCGCGAGTTCGTATCCGTGCTCGAGGAACAGGTCGAGCGCGGCATCGAGTAGCTGTTCATGGCGGGCCTGGGCCTGTTCACGCGTCGGGCGGCCTGCGCCACGGTGAACGGATGGCTCCCGTTCTGTCATCACACCCCTCGCCGAAGTTGCCTCTTGCGCTCTCGCATTCGGTACAGGTACGAATGATACGCATAAGGTGCCATTAAGTGGAACTGGCGCGACGATAATTGAAAGGTTGACCAAGTGACCTCAGCCATCGAGAAGTTGGTGAGTTCGGTCGATGCGGAGGACCGCTTCGATCATTCGCCCGCTGACCTGCTCCCGGTCCAGATCGAAGCGCTCGACGAGCGATTCCAGGAACACAGAGGTCGCATCAAACTCCTCGGTCACCGGGCCCGGGAGGGCGGCATCTCCGAGGTCCGCAGTCGCGAGGACATGGTGGGGTTGCTGTTTCCGCACACCGCGTACAAGAGCTACCCCGAGAGCTTCCTGATCGAGGAGAAATGGGACCGCCTCGGCAAATGGCTCGGGACGGTCTCCCCGTATCCCATCGGCCCGATCGACACCGCTGACATCGGCGACATCGACGAGTGGATCCGGCGCCTGGCGGCTGCCGGGCACTATGTGTCCTGCTCGAGCGGCACCACCGGAAAGTCGGCGATGCTGCCGGCCAGCGACAAGGACATGGCGTGGTCGAGGCTGGACACGGTCAACGTCTTCTCGTGGGGTTCGGGTGTCACGCCGGCCGCGGACCGGCGGATCATGGGATTGGCGCCCACCGCCTCGGTCCCCAAGAACGAGGTCATCGCGGATGCCCAGCTCGCGGCCTTCGGCGATCCGGCCCGGGAGCGGTTCCGGCTGCCGATCCCGCCGATCACGGTCGGCTCGCTGACCCGGATGGTGGTCCTGCGCAAGAAGATCGCCGACGGTACCGCGCGGCCCGAGGAACTCGCGGACTTCGAGCGGACGTCTCTGGAGCGTCAAGAAAGCCTCGACAAGGCGATGATCAGCGGCGCCGAGGCGCTGATCGAGTACCGCCACGAAAAGCTCTACCTCGCGGGGATGTGGAACTCGCTCTACCAGCTGGCAAAGCTGGTGCGCGACATGGGCTACTCCGCGAAGGACTTTCATCCCGACAACTGCATCTACGTCGGCGGTGGACTCAAGCGGGCGCAGCTGCCACCGGACTATCAGGAGTTCGTCCACCAGACCTTCAACATTCCGGCCAGCCGGGATTTCCAGAACTACTCGATGCAGGAACTCAACTCCGGAATGCCGAAGTGCCAAGCGGGGGAGCGCTATCACGTACCGCCGTGGATTGTGCCCTTCGTCCTCGACGAATCCGGTGAGGCCCTGCTTCCGCACGAGACCGGTGAGATCGAGGGGCGCGCAGCCTTCTTCGACCTCTCGCTCGATGGCCGCTGGGGTGGCGTCATCACCGGTGACAAGGTCTCGCTCGACTTCAGTCCCTGCGCCTGTGGCTCCAAGGGTGCATCGATCCGCGACAACATCGCCCGCTACGCGGATATCAAGGGCGACGACAAGATCGGCTGTGCCGGCACCGTCGATGCATATGTGACAGGTCTGTCATGACAACGATCGACACCGGCCGGGCCGTGAACACCGACGGGGCAGGGAACACCGGCAGGGCAGGGGACACCACGGTCTCGGCACCGTTCTTCCTTCGCGGAGAACTGTTCGAGGGCGACGAGGTCTCGCATCGCTCCCGCGATCTCGGGGTCACGTTCACCACTCCGGAGATCGCGATGGACAAGGTGGTGCACCCGCGCACCGAACTGCCGCCGCTACTCAACGTGCCCCTGGCCGAGATCATCGACTTCCTCGTCGAGACCGGCCGGCGGATGAACGATCCGGCAAACCCGTTCGTGCAGGACTGCATCGACCGGATGGCCTCGACGCACGTATTGCCACGTTCGGTGCTGCAGGCGCAGGTCCGGGGTGCTGCCGCTTACCTCGACAAGCGGGTGCTCGAAACCGTCGTTGAGCAGAACTTCCCCGACCCCAAAGCGCTCGATGAGTGGATCCCGAAGGGGGACTTCACCGGCCGTAAGAGCTTTGTCCGCGCCTTCGCTCCACGGCTGGTCCATGTGCTGCCGGGCAACTCGCCCGGTGTCGCCGTCAAATCCATCGCCCAGGGCGCGATGGTCAAGGCCGTCAACCTGTTCAAGATGTCATCGAGTGATCCGTTCACCACCGTCGCGATCCTGCGGACCATGGCCGAGATCGATCCGGACCACGCGATCGTGAAATCGATGTCGGCGGTTTACTGGCGCGGTGGCGACGACCAGGTGGAGCGCGTGCTCTATCGCCCCCAGTACTACGACAAGATCGTGGCCTGGGGCGGCGGCGATGCGATCAACAACGTGGTCAAGTACCTCGGCCCGGGATTCCAGCTGGTGTCGTTCGATCCCAAGACCTCGATCTCGATGGTCGGCAGGGAAGCATTCGCCTCCGATGAGACACTCGACCTCGCTGCCGAGCTGGCTGCCACCGACGTCATGATCCTCAACCAGGAAGCGTGTGTGGCCAGCCGTTTCGTCCATGTCGAAGCGAACCGGGAGGACGCCGACCGGTTCTGTGAACGCCTCCATACGCATATCGTCGCTAAGGCCGCGGAGTCCGGCGACCGTCGGCCCCTGGAGATGGACCTGCGCGAGCAGGTCGACACATTGATGATGCTCGACGACGAGTTCCGGGTCTGGGGCAAGACCGACGGCACCGGCCTGGTGATCCGTTCCGATGAACCGGTCGACTTCCATCCGATCAACAAGACCGCCAACGTGGTGCGGGTCGACTCCCTCGACGACGCGATGAAGTACGTCAACGTGGCGACCCAGACCGTGGGCTTCTATCCGTTCGACCGGATGTGCGACTATCGCGATCGACTGGCCAGCGGTGGCGCGCAGCGGATCGTCCATCTGGGTGAGGCGGGACCGAGCACGATCGGCAATCCACACGATGCGATGTACCCGCTACATCGCCTGGTGCACTGGATGGCCCATGAGGATGGCGTCGACATCGGCCGATAGGGGATCATGTTCATTTGTGAACGCCTCTAAGATTTCCATCGCCACCGACCCCGACGAGATCGGCTCGCGCATCGATCCGGTGCTCGCCCGGAGTTGGCTCCTGGTAAACGGTTTGCAGAACGAACGCTTCCAGCCGGCCGTGCAATCGCGCGCCGACATCGTTGTCCTCGACATCGAGGATGCGGTGGCCCCGAAGGACAAGGTCGCCGCCCGCGACCACGTCGTTCGGTGGCTTTCCGCCGGAAATCGCGACTGGGTGCGGGTGAACGGATTCGGGACCCAGTGGTGGGCCGACGATCTGGCCGCATTGAGCGACGTCAAGGTCGGCGGCGTGATGCTGGCGATGGTCGAGTCGGTGGACCACGTGACCGAAACCGCCAAGCGGCTACCGGGTGTGCCGATCGTGGCCCTGGTCGAAACTGCCCGGGGACTCGAGCGGATCAGCGAGATCGCCTCGGCGAAGGGCACGTTCCGCCTCGCCTTCGGTATCGGCGACTTCCGCCGGGACACCGGATTCGGCGATCAGCCGGCGACCCTGGCCTACGCGCGGTCACGGTTCACGATCGCGGCCAAGGCTGCGCACCTGCCGAGCGCGATCGACGGACCGACCGTCGGGTCGTCGGCGCTCAAGCTCAGTGAGGCCACCGCGGTCAGCGCGGAGTTCGGGATGACCGGAAAGATCTGTCTGACACCGGATCAGTGCGCCGCGGTCAACGAGGGACTGTCGCCCTCGCACGAAGAGGTCGCGTGGGCGCTGGAGTTCTTCGCCGAATACGAGCGCGACGGGGGAGAGATCCGCAACGGATCAGACCTGCCCCGCATCGCCCGCGGCACCAAGATCCTGGATCTGGCCCGCGCGTACGGCATCGAGTTCAACCAGGAATACGACGACCCGGACCATATGCCGGCGCCGTCGGACACCTACCACTACTGATCGCCCGTCTCGAACACGAAAAATGGTCGCCGCCCTCGGAAAGGGCGGCGACCATTTTGTCAGTCGGATCAGTGCGATCTAGCGGGCAAACATCAACGCGCGCTTGACTTCCTGGATCGCCTGGGTCACCTGGATGCCGCGAGGGCAGGCGTCGGTGCAGTTGAAGGTGGTGCGGCAGCGCCACACCCCGTCGACGTCGTTGAGGATGTCGAGGCGTTCGGCGGCACCTTCGTCACGGCTGTCGAAGATGAACCGGTGTGCATTGACGATTGCTGCCGGACCGAAGTAGCTGCCTTCGTTCCAGTACACCGGGCAACTCGTGGTGCAGCAGGCACACAGGATGCACTTGGTGGTGTCGTCGAAACGGGCGCGGTCGGTCTGGCTCTGAATGCGCTCGCGGGTCGGCTCGTTGCCGCTGGTCATCAAGAACGGCTTGACGGCGCGGTACGCGTCGAAGAACGGCTCCATGTCGACGACGAGATCCTTCTCCACCGGCAGACCCTTGATGGGCTCGATGGTGATGGTGAGCTCTTTCGACTTGTCCTTGGGCAACATGTCTTTCATCAACAGCTTGCAGGCAAGGCGGTTCACGCCGTTGATCCGCATCGCGTCGCTGCCGCAGACGCCGTGTGCGCACGACCGGCGGAACGTCAGGGTGCCGTCGAGGTAGCCCTTGACGTAGTGCAGCAAATTGAGAAGGCGGTCGGTCGGCAGAGCCGGCACCCGGAAACTCTCGAATCCCTGTGCGTCGGGATTCTCCGGGTTGAACCGGCTGATCTTGAGCGTGACCATGGTCGCCTCTTCGGGGACCGGAGGCAACGGGGGGTTGTTGTCACTGTGCGCGGCGGCGATATCAGTGGTGAGAGTCATCAGTACTTCCGCTCCATCGGTTCGTAGCGGGTCTGGACCACTGGCTTGTAGTCCAATTCGATCGGGGCGATCAGGCCGTCGCCCTTTTTGTAGGCCATCGTGTGCTTCATGTAGTTCGCGTCGTCGCGGTCCGGGAAGTCCTCCCGGGCATGTCCGCCACGCGATTCCTTGCGGTTGAGCGCACCCACCACGGTAACCTCGGCCATTTCGAGCAGGAAGCCCAGCTCGATGGCCTCGAGCAGATCGCTGTTGAAGCGCTTGCCCTTGTCGTGCACGCGGATGCTGTTGTAGCGCTCCTTGAAGCCGCGGATGTCGCCCAAGACCTTGGTCAGGGTCTCGTCGGTGCGGAACACCGAGGCGTTGGCGTCCATCGTTGCCTGCAGTTCGGTGCGGATGTCCGCGACGCGCTCGTGTCCGTGCTCGGACAGGATCGTCTCGAGCCAGTCATCGACCATGGCGGTCGGTGCCTCGGGGAGCGGGGTGAAATCGGTCGAGAGCGCGTACTCGGCGGCCGCGATGCCGGCGCGACGGCCGAACACGTTGATGTCGAGCAGCGAGTTGGTGCCCAGACGGTTGGCGCCGTGGACCGAGACGCAGGCACATTCGCCGGCGGCATACAGACCGTGGACGACCTCGTCGTTGTTGCGCAGGACCTCACCGTTGATCTTGGTGGGGATACCGCCCATGACGTAATGGCAGGTCGGGAACACCGGCACGTACTCGGTGACCGGGTCGACACCGAGGTAGGTACGGGCGAACTCGGTGATGTCCGGGAGCTTCTCGTTGAGGACGTCCTCGCCGAGGTGGGTCACGTCGATGTAGACGTAGTCCTTGTTCGGTCCGGCGCCACGGCCCTCGAGGACCTCCAGCACCATCGACCGCGCGACGATGTCGCGGGGCGCGAGGTCCTTGATGGTCGGGGCGTAGCGCTCCATGAAGCGCTCGCCGTCGGCGTTGCGGAGGATTCCGCCCTCGCCGCGGACGGCTTCGGAGATCAGGATGCCGAGACCGGCCAGACCCGTCGGGTGGAACTGGTGGAACTCCATGTCCTCGAGCGGCAGGCCCTTGCGGAAGACGATGCCCATGCCGTCGCCGGTGAGGGTGTGGGCGTTGGATGTGGTCTTGTACATCCGGCCCGACCCGCCGGTGGCGAAGACGATCGACTTGGCGTGGAAGACGTGGATCTCACCGGTGGCGAGTTCGTAGGCGACCACACCGGTGGCCACCTGCTCACCCTGCTCGTTCTCGGTGAGGCAGATGTCGAGTGCGTAGAACTCGTTGAAGAACTCGACATCGTGCTTGACGCAGTTCTGGTACAGCGTCTGCAAGATCATGTGGCCGGTGCGGTCGGCGGCGTAGCAGGCGCGGCGGACCGGGCTCTTGCCGTGATCGCGGGTGTGTCCGCCGAAGCGGCGCTGATCGATCTTGCCCTCAGGGGTGCGGTTGAACGGCAGCCCCATCTTCTCCAGATCGAGAACGGCGTCGATGGCCTCTTTGGCCATGATCTCGACCGCGTCCTGGTCGGCGAGGTAGTCGCCGCCCTTGACGGTGTCGAAGGTGTGCCATTCCCAGTTGTCTTCTTCGACGTTGGCCAGTGCTGCGCACATTCCGCCCTGAGCCGCGCCGGTGTGGCTACGGGTGGGGTAGAGCTTCGTCAGCACGGCGGTGCGGGCGCGCGGCCCGGCCTCGATGGCCGCGCGCATCCCGGCGCCGCCGGCGCCGATGATGACTACGTCGTAACGATGTTCCTGCATGTGTTTGTTGCTCCGATTCGGGCCGGGTCTAGACGCTGTTCACGTCGAAGGTAAGCAGGGCGTAGGTGCCGGTGAGCAGCACCAGGATCATCGACAGGCCCAGCAGCACGTTCAGCCAGAAGCGGGTCGAGTCCTTGCGGGAGTAATCGGCGATCACGGTACGGACGCCGTTTCCTCCGTGAAGCTGGGCGAGCCACAGCATGCTGATGTCCCAGACCTGCCAGAACGGCTCTTTCCAGCGGGCGGCGACGAACGAGGCGTCGATCCGGTGCACACCGTCGTCCCAGGCCAACATGATGAACATGTGGCCGATGGTCAGGATGATCAGTGCAAGTCCGGAAAAGCGCATGAAGAGCCATGCGTTCTTCTCGAAGTTGCCGCCCTTGGGCCGGCGCGGTGAGCGCGGGTTGTCGAGGCTGGCCGGACGATCGTGGTCGGTGCCGTAGGTTTTGGCGATCCGAGGTGCTTGTGATGCGGTCATCTGCGGCGCCTTCCTAAATGTGTTCCACGAGCAGCTGCAGCAGACGTACCGTCGCTGCGCCGAAGATGATCACGAACAAGGTCAAGATCGTCCACAGCATCTGACGCTGGTACTTCGGGCCCTTGGACCAGAAGTCGACCAGGATGAGCCGGACACCGTTCAACGCGTGGTACAGCACGCAGGCGACGAGGCCGATCTCCATCAGACCGATGATCGGGTTCTTGTACGTCTCGATGATCTCGGAGTATTTGTCCGGATCGATCCGGATCACTGCCGTGTCGAGTACGTGTACAAAGAGGAAGAAGAAAATAGATACGCCGGTTATCCGGTGCAGCACCCAGGACCACATGCCTGGGTCGCCCCGGTACAACGAGCGCTTGCGCACCGGTTTGGGCGCGGTCTCGGTAGGAATGCTCATCGAGAAATTGGCCTCCAACATCGTTGATGGACGCGTCGAGCGCGGTTCCGGGCTGCTCGATCGTGGACCCACGTCACAAACCATAAACCTAAGCTGTTGTGAGAAAGAATCCTGCCCGAGTGGAGATGAGCTGCAACACATCTCGAATTAGGGTTGCCTTACCAAGGTTTTAGCGTGTACGTGACGTCCGGCTGCGTGGGCGTCGATGGCGAAAGGGTTGTCCTGTGGCACCGGAAATTGACTGGGAAGTATTGCGCGACAAGGCGGTTGGGGCAATGAGGTCTGCCTATGCGCCTTATTCGGGCTATCCGGTGGGTGCGGCCGCAATAGTCGACGATGGACGTTTTGTGACCGGTTGCAATGTGGAAAATGTCTCATATGGATTAGGCCTGTGCGCGGAGTGCACTTTGGCCGGAAACCTCCACGTAAGCGGTGGTGGGCGACTGATCGCTCTGAGTTGCACCGACAGCCGGGGCGAGATCCTGATGCCCTGCGGGCGTTGCCGGCAGGTGTTGCTCGAACACGGCGGACCGCAGATGTTGATCGATCACCCCTGTGGCCCGAAGTCCTTGGGCGAGTTGCTGCCGGACCATTTCGGTCCCTCTGACCTGGCCGCCGGGCGAGTGTCGGGTGATGGCCGTGGCTGAGGTTTTCGACGCGGTCTCGGTGATCCGGACAAAGCGTGATGGCGGGGCCCTGAGCGATGGCCAGATCGATTGGGTGGTGAGCGCCTACACCGCCGGCCTTGTCCACGACGAACAGATGTCCGCGCTGGCGATGGCGATCCTGTTGCGCGGCATGGACCGTCGGGAGATCGCCCGGTGGACCGCCGCGATGATCAACACCGGCGAACGCATGGATTTCACTGCGCTGCAGCGCGGTGGTGAGCGGTTGGTGACCGTCGACAAGCATTCGACCGGCGGCGTGGGCGACAAGATCACGTTGCCGCTCGCCCCGCTGGTGGCGTCGTATGGCATTGCGGTGCCGCAATTGTCGGGACGTGGCCTGGGTCACACCGGAGGGACGTTGGACAAATTCGAAGCCATTTCGGGCTGGCGCGCCGACCTCACCAACACCAAGATCACCGAACTACTCGAATCGGTCGGTGCCGTGGTGTGCGCGGCCGGTTCGGCGTTGGCGCCCGCAGACAAGAAGCTGTACGCACTGCGCGACGTCACCGGAACCGTCGAGTCGATCCCGCTCATCGCCAGCTCCATCATGAGCAAGAAGATCGCCGAGGGGACCAGTGCACTGGTGCTCGACGTGAAGGTCGGTTCCGGAGCGTTCATGAAGTCGGAGGCCGACGCCCGCGAGCTCGCCCAGATCATGGTCGAGATCGGCAATGACTCCGGTGTGCGGACCACGGCGCTGCTGACATCGATGTCCGAGCCGTTGGGCCTGACGGCCGGTAATGCGTTGGAGGTTGCCGAATCGTTGGAGGTACTCGCCGGCGGCGGCCCGCCCGACGTGGTGGAACTGACCGTGGCACTGGCCCGCGAGATGCTGGCCGCCGGTGGCATCACCGGGGTCGACCCGGCCGACAATCTTCGCAACGGCAAGGCGATGGACTTCTGGGAGGCGATGATCGCCGGACAGGGCGGTGATCCGAATGCCCCTCTGCCGCAGGCGGATCACGAACAGGTCATCAGAGCCGGGGAAGCCGGGGTGATCGAGTCGATCGACGCGATGGCGGTCGGGGTCGCGGCCTGGCGTCTGGGAGCGGGCCGCGAACGCCAGGGCCAGGCCGTGCAGGCCGAAGCGGGCGTCCGATGGCATGCGGTGGCCGGGCAGACGGTGCGGGCCGGGGACCCGCTGTTCACCATGTACACGCAGACACCGGAGCGGTTCAGCGCCGGAGCTCATGCACTCGCGGAGGCGGCGGTGATCGGTTCGGTGGCCCCGCAGACCGGGTCCCGGGTGATCGATCGGGTTACCGTCGAGGAATGACATCATCGCCGCTGGATCTGTCCTCCATCGCGCTCGCTCCCAAGGTGCTGCTCCACGATCATCTCGACGGTGGCCTACGTCCGGAAACGGTGCTCGAGCTCGCTCACGAAGCCGGGTACACATCACTGCCCGCCGACAACAACGCAGACCTCGCGACATGGTTCCGGGAGGCGGCCGACAGCGGCTCGCTGGTCCGATATCTGGAGACGTTCGAACACACGGTGGCCGTGATGCAGACCGTGTCGGCTCTCGAACGGGTCGCCCGGGAGTGCGCCGAGGATCTGGCGGATGACGGCGTTGTCTACGCCGAGGTCCGGTTTGCGCCGGAACAGCATCTCGAGGCGGGGCTGACACTCGACGAGGTCGTCGAGGCGGTATTGCGCGGCTTCATCGATGGCACCGCCGAGGCCGCTGCTCGGGGCCGCCGGATCCAGGTTCGCACCCTGGTTACCGCCATGCGACATGCAGCGCGCTCCCGAGAGATCGCCGAGCTCGCCGTCCGATACCGGAATCAGGGTGTGGCCGGCTTCGACATCGCCGGCGCAGAGGCAGGCTATCCGCCGAGCCGTCATCTCGACGCCTTCGAGTACATGAGGGCCTCGAATGCGCCGTTCACCATTCACGCCGGCGAGGCCTTCGGCTTGCCGTCGATCCATGAGGCCATCAGCTTCTGTGGTGCCGACCGGCTCGGACACGGGGTCCGGGTCATCGACGACATCACGTTGCCCGAGGGTTCCGACCTCGCCGCGGACGCATTCAAGGGTGCGCAGCTGGGGGACGTCGCGAACTATGTCCGGGACAAGCGGATCCCGCTGGAACTGTGCCCGAGCTCGAATGTGCAGACCGGTGCGGTGGCGAGCCTGGCCGAGCATCCGTTCAATGTGCTTGCCCGTCTACGGTTCCGGGTCACCGTGAACACGGACAACCGGCTGATGAGCGATACCAGTATGAGTCGGGAATGCAAGGTGCTCGTCGACCAGTTCGGCTACGGATGGTCTGATCTGGAACGCTTCACGGTCAACGCCATGAAATCAGCGTTCATCCACTTCGACGAACGCCTGTCCATCATCGACGACGTGATCAAGCCGGGTTATGCGGTGCTGATCGGCTGACCAGCCCTGAAAAACTGGCCAATACGGGGGCGGCGAGGGATATGTTCCCTCGCCGCCCCCGTATTTGACTGGTTTCAGGGCCACCCCTCGCGTACTAGCCGCGCTTCTTTTCCAAGCGGGTATCGAAGTCGTGCTCGAGTGCTCGCCACGCTTCGGACTCGTTGTCGAACGGCGGGCTCGGTGCCATCCGCTTCGGGTCGGGGTTGAGTGCGTAGTCGACAAACCAGCCGAGCGGGGTGGTCGAACCCAACGCCTCGGCCACCGAATCGTCGTCCGCATAATCTGCTGCGTCCGTGAGCAGTTCGACGGCCAATTCGAGTTGCTTGCGGTCGATGCGGCGGGGACCGTCGAGGATGTCGTCGGTCAGACCCGGCAGCACGTAGACGTTGTCCTCGTAGACGTCGATCTCCAGAGAGCCGTCGGTGGCCGCGACCTGGATGTCCTCGAAGGTGCTGATCGGCGACAGGTCGTGGTCGTTGTCGTCGGCCAGGTACCGCTCCAGCGCGCGCTTGGAGGTGAATGCGTAGATCTTGCCGTTCTTGCCGAGAAAGACCGGGTCGTCGTCCAGATAGCAACGGAGCGAGAAGAATTCACCCTCGGCGGTGACGATCTGGATGGGGTCGATACCGACCGAGGCCCAGAAGTCGTCTTCGTCGATTTCGTCGTACTCGTCGTCGTCTTCATCAACGAGGTCGTCGTCTTCGTCTTCTTCGTCTTCGTCGTCATCGTCATCGCCGGCGACGATCTCGACGTCCTCGTCTTCGTCGGGCTCGTCCTCGTCTTCCGCACTGGCAGCCGCGAGGAGCTCGGCCTCGGCCACCGCGACGGCCTCGGCGTCGACCTCAGGAGTGCTGATGACGTCGTCGATCGCGTCGATGACGTCGTCCCAACGCTTGTCGATGAGAGTGCCGATGCGCTCCCACAGTTCGGCGCCGTCTTTGCCGACGAAGTTGCGCGTACCTGTGGTGACCGCGCCCAGGATGGGATTGCCGTTGAAGAACTTGGTGATCGGCGTCAGTTCGCAGACCTCGCCGATGATCCGGACGATTTCGAGAACATCTTCGAGCTTGGCGATGACCTCGGGTGTCGGGTCTTCGGCAGCGAGTTCCGGGACAGCGATGAGGTCGTAGGACTTGTCCTGCGCCGGCTCGAACTCGTCGGCCTTGAGTCCGACAACGGTGTTCCAGGCGGGGTGCTCATCGAGATCGTTCTCGGCGCCCGAGCGGACGAACGCGACGAGGTCTGCGACCGAGCTGAATCCGTACAGATCTTCGTCGAGACCCAGGAACGCCTCCCACTCGTCATCGCCCTCACGCCAGCGGGGAGCCCACAGGGTAAAGGTGTTGCCTTCAGTGATCACGAGTTCAATTGGGACGATGTCTCCGGCCATGGGGACAGAGCCTAGTCACCGATGATGACCATGGGCCACCTCGCCTCACCATTACCGCTGTGGCTTTGCCATGAATTTGTCACCGGCTCTGAGGTGGGCCGGTGAAAGCCCTCGAAAGTGGGGTGCGATCCGACCGTGCGATGGGACGATGGCGGACGTGAGAGATCCAGAGACGATGGAGGATGCGGAGCTGCGCCCCGGCCTGGTTGCGGCGCAGCAGGCCCGCGAGTTGGCCATCGCGGTGGACGACGCCGACGAGCTGCCTTACATCGAGGCGCGGATCCGGCGCTACGCGGACGAAATCGTTCGCCGCGGTTTGTAGTCACACGCGGGGTGGGGCTCACGTGGGCCGGTAGAAGCCCTCGAATGTCTGGTCCAGGTTCGTGGTCCGGACCGCTGAAACGCTGACCGGGTCGCCGGCCTCAACCATTTGGCCATTACCGATGTACATCGCGACGTGTCCGGACCAGACGGCGAGATCGCCGGGTTGGAGGTCGGCCTGGGAGACCGCGACCCCGGCGGTGTCCTGTTCTTGGGCGAGGCGGGGCAGTTCGACGCCGGCCTCGCGGTACGCCCACTGGGTCAGGCCGCTGCAGTCGAGGCCCACGCCCGGAGTGGTCCCGCCCCACACGTAGGGCACGCCCTGCTGGCTCAACGCGGCCCGCACTGCCTTGGCGGCGCGCTCGTTGGGGGCATGGGCGACGGAGCCGTCGGGCAGGGTGATCGCGACGCCGGTGCCGTCGGGGTTGATCGCGGACAGGCCGGCGGGGACCGTCGATGCGGCGTTCGGGTCGTGCGGCAGTCCGGTTTCCGGCGTGGTCGGCGGTGCGGCCGCGGTGGCGGGCCCGAAAGCGGCGTGTGCGAGATTGCCGAGTTCGGTGCCCACCCGGGCGAGTTGGGTGGTGACCGGATCAGTGGTGGCCGGGCCGGTGGTGGCGGGTGCGGGTATCCGGCCGATCTGGAGGATTCTGTCGGTGTCGGCGGCCAGCTTCGTTCGAGTGCGTTCGACGACGTCGATACCGCGTTGCAGGTGGGCCATCGCGACCGGGAGGATCGCCGTGATGCCCGCCGGGGTGAACAGCGTCGGGCCCATAGCGACCGCGATCGTGACGAACGATTCCAGGATGGCCTCGAGTTCGAGGGCGCCCTGCCGCACGGTGTCACCGGCCGACTCGATGACGTCGGCGATGGCGACGCTGTCGTCGGAGTAGGTGGCCGCCGCGACGACCGCCTCATCCAGAACTGCGATGGCCGAGTTCGCGCCGGTCCCGGACCACTGCGGTTTGAGTTCGGTGTTCACCCGGTACTGGCCGGCGCGGGAATCGTCGAGAACCGTTGCGATGGTCCTCAATTGGGTGGCGGGTGCACCACCGGGCAGGACGCCGGTCCCGAGGGTGGCGAGCAATGCCTGCAGCGGCGCGATCAGGATCTCGACGGGGATCATCACATTGCCTCGACCTGTTGGTCGCTGATCTGGCGCGCATTTCCGTGATCGGTGCCGAAGTACGTAGCGGCGGATTGCTGTAGGTCGGTGGCCAGCGCGTCGATCCGGGCCGCGAGGTCGGTGAGCGCGCGACTGTGCCGGTCGGTGACCATCACCGCGGCCGCCGCGAACTCCGCTCCCATGAGTCCGAACGCCGGCATGAGCGCGGCCGCCTCGATGCGCCCGGTGGCTGCGCATGCGGCGATCTCGGCGCCCACCGATCGCGTTCCGGCAGCAGCAGCGGTCAGGGCGGCGGGTTCCACGGATACCGAAGTCATGGGTTTACGACGCGATGAGACGGCGGTCTGGTTCCCCTCGTATGGTTATCGCATGCAGATCCGGACTGTCGATCATCCCTTGGCCGCGGCCAGACTGACCACCTTGCGCGACAAGAGCACCGATAACGCGGCGTTTCGCGGGGCGTTGTCAGACCTGACCCAGATGCTCATCTACGAGGCGCTGATCGGTGCTCCGGTGACCGAGATCTCGGTGTCGACGCCGGTGACCGAGACCAAGGGTGTCCGACTGGCCACGCCTCCACTGCTGGTACCCGTGCTGCGGGCCGGCCTGGGCATGGTCGAGCAGGCGCACGCGATGGTGCCAGAGGCCAATGTCGGATTCGTGGGCATCGCTCGCAACGAGGACACCCATCAGCCCGTGCCGTATCTCGAGTCGCTGCCCGACGACCTGTCCGGCCAGCCCGTCTTCGTCCTCGATCCGATGCTCGCCACGGGTGGTTCGATGATCCACACGATCGAGTTGCTGGTGACCCGCAAAGCCACCGACATCACCGCCGTGTGTGTGGTGGCCGCGCCCGAAGGTGTGACGGCACTGAGTGATTCAGGACTTCCGGTTCGGCTGGTGACTGCTGCCATCGATGACGGCCTCAACGACGTCGCCTACATCACACCGGGTCTCGGCGACGCCGGTGACCGCCAGTTCGGGCCCCGCTGACCCGGACGTAGCCGGATCAGATGGCCGGCCGGCGGGTGTAGAACTCGAGGGCGATGCCATCAGGGTCGCGGAAGGCGATGAGGTGTCCGATCATCCCGGCCACGATCCCGTTGTGTTCGATCTGGGCGGTGTCCAGTATGGATCGCCAACGTTCCAGTTCGTCGAGGTCGGCGACTTCGAAGGCCAGATGATCGAGCCCGGGGCGGAACTCGGAGAATCTGTCGGGTTTCGCGCGCGCTCCGTGTGAGATGAGGCTGATGCTGAGCCCGCCGCTGTGGGTCAGCATCGCCTTGTCGGCGCCGTCCGTCTGTCGGCGGGCGGTGACCTCGAAGCCGAGGACCCATCGATACCAGTCGATACTCCGGTCGAGGTCGGCAACCGTGATGCTGACGTGGTGGATGGCACCGATCGACGGAAAGTCAGCCGTCATGGGTTTGCCTTTCGGTTGTCGTGTGCGGCTCTAGCTGCTGCGCGCCGTCCACCGTCCGCCATCGCGGGTGACCGTGACCGGGTGGTCGAAGCACTTGGTGATCGTCGCCGATGTGAGGGCCACCTCGACGCGGTCGGCGATAACCGTTTCGCCATCCCGCAGCAGCAGGGCATGACTGGTGCTGGTCGGTAGGTCTTCGAGGTGGTGGGTGACCATGACACTGGCCAGGTCGGTGACCTCACTGCGGAGTTGGTCGATGCTGGTCAGTAGCTGTTCGCGGGCGGCGAGGTCCAGGCCGGTGGCGGGTTCGTCGAGTAACAGCAGTGACGGTCGAGGCATGAGTGCGCGCGCGATCAGGGTGCGGCCGCGTTCGCCCTGACTCATCGTGGTCCAGACCGATTCGCGGCGTGCCGACATCCCGAGCAGCTCGAGGAGGTCGTCGGCATGGCGATGCTCGGCTGCGGTGTAGGTGCGGCGCGGGTCGAGCTCGGGGGTGTTGGTCAGTCCGGACAGGACGACGTCATGTGCCCTCAACGGAAGTTCAAGTCGGTGTCGCGGGTCGACATGTCCGATGTGCGTACGCAATTCCCGCATGTCGACGCGGCCCAGGCGGTGGCCCAGGACATCCACCGTGCCGCGGGTCGGGTGCCCGAATGCGCCGAGGATGTGCAGAAGCGTCGACTTGCCTGCCCCGTTGGGCCCCAGCAGCGCCCAGTGCTCACCGGGACGGACGGTGAAATCGATGTCCCGCAACAGATATCGTCCACCTCGGACCACGTCGATCGCGGCGGCGTGCAGAACCTCCGGCATGGGTGCAGTATCCGATTCGGTTGGTGTCACGATCAATTGGTCCAGTAGTAGAGCATCGGCTCACGCGAGGAGACCACGCCGTTGGTTGCGATGGTGAGGGTCGACGGCGTCATCTCGTACGTGGTGTCCAGGTTCAACGCCACGAACTGGTTCCCGGTACGGGTCGGACCCGGGATCTCGACGCCCAGACCGTTCGCCAGGCCCTTGTAGTAGTACGGGCCGGACGGGCCTGACTGGCAGATGACAATTCTCGACTGGTCCGTCTGGCCGACCATGACAACGCTGTCTTCCGGCCCGTTGCAACGCGGACCGCTGACAAAGCCCTGCTGATCGGTGCCCGGGACATTCGGGACCGGAGCGACGGGCGTCGAGGTCGTCGTGGTCGGTGTCGGCGAGGGGGTCGCGGTCACGGTCGACGGCTCGGCCGTCACGGTGTGCGTCGACACCTGCGGGCCGGCATTTGTGCTGCTGTCCTCGGCCTCGGCCGTGGAGTCATCCGACGGGATCAGGAGAAAGCCGAGGAGGACGGCCAGCGCCAACACGAGTGCGCCGGCCACGATCGCACCGATCACAACCGGTGACGACCATGGAGATCGCGGTGGGGGTGTCGGGTAATGGTTTCCGCTCACGCGCTCACCCTACCGGCGACCAGTGGCGCAGTAGGCGGTGATTTGAGCGGTGATCGCGGACATTCGAGCCTGCGCCGCACCTCGTGCGGTGGCCAACGGCGGGCCCGGGGTTTCGGCGACCTCCAGGTAGAACTTGAGCTTCGGTTCGGTGCCCGATGGTCTGGCGATGACCCGGATCCGGCCGGTTCCCGAGGTGCCGGTGAGCTGCACGGCATCGGTGGCCCGGCCCGGTGGACGTTCGAGTAGATCCTCGGCGTCGACCGCGATCCCGTCCAGGTGCTGCGGCGGATTCGTCCGCAGGTCCGTCATGATCGCCGCGATCTGGGCGAGGTCGTCGACCCGCAGCGAATACTGGCCGTTCAGGTGGACACCGTGCTCGGTTGCGATTTCGTCGAGACGGTCGGCGATGTCGCGATCGGAATCGGCGAGACCCTGGGCCAGGACACTGAGCGCGACCGCTGCAGTGATGCCGTCCTTGTCCCGGACGGCGTCCGGGTCGACGCAGTGGCCGATGGCTTCTTCGTAGGCGTAGACCAGGCCGTCGCCGGCCCGGACCAGCCACTTGAACCCGGTCAGCGTTGCCGCGTAGCGGACCCCGGCCGCTGCGGCGATCTTCCCCAGCAGGCTGCCGGAGACGATCGTGTTGGCCACCAGCACATCCTGGCCGGCGTGCTCGGCGATGATCTGGGCGCCGAGGAGCGCACCGGTCTCGTCGCCGGTGAGCATCCGCCAGGTGCCGTCGATCAACGCGCCGACGGCACAGCGGTCGGCGTCGGGATCCAGGGCGATGGCGATGTCGGCGTCGATGTCGGCCGCGAGCGCCAGCAGCAGGTCCGCCGCACCGGGTTCTTCAGGGTTGGGGAACGCCGCCGTCGGGAAATCGGGATCGGGACTGTGCTGCAAGCCGACGACCGTGACGTCGTGAAAGCCGCACTCGCGCAGGGCTTGTACCGCGATGTCGCCGCCGACCCCGTGCAGGGCGGTCAGGGCAATCCGGATCTTACGGTGTTCGCGGTGGCCGAACCGCGCCACGATGCGGGCCAGGTATTGCTCGATGTTGTCGCGGGCCCGGTTGTCGGGTGTCACCGCGGTCCGCGGTATGTCGATGGCCGGAGCGGTGGCCGCGATCAGCTGTTCGATCTCGGCGTCGGCAGGCGGAACCAGTTGCGCCCCTTGGTCCAGGTACACCTTGTAACCGTTGTCGGCAGGCGGGTTGTGTGAGGCGGTGATCTGGATTCCTGCGACGGCGCCCAGGTTCCGGACGGCGAAGGCGACGAGCGGGGTCGGGCCGGGGTCGGGCAGTGCGACCACGTCGAATCCCTGTGCGGCAAGGACTTCCGCGGTGGCGGCGTAGAAGTCCTCCGATCCGTGGCGGGCATCTCGCCCGACGACCACCGTGCCGCCGGCATGGCCGTGGTCGATCAGCCATTGCGCGACGCCGGCAGTGGCCTTGGTGACCACGGCGACGTTCATGCCCAGCGGCCCGCCGCGGACCGGACCGCGCAGCCCCGCGGTACCGAAATGGAGTGTGTCGGAGAATCTCTCGGCGAGATCATCGCTGTTCAACGCCGCGATCTCGGCTCGAGTCGCAGGGTCGGGATCGGCGTCGATCCAGGCCTGCACCGCATCCGGAGTCGTCATCGCCGCCTCAGATCTGTTCGATCACCTGGGCCAGCAGGTGGCCCATCCGGGTGGCCGAAGCGCGGCCGACTTCGAGAACTTCTTCGTGGTTCAGCGGCTCGCCGGTGATGCCGGCGGCAAGGTTGGTGACCAGGGAAATGCCCAGGACCGACATCTTCTCCGCGCGGGCGGCGATGGTCTCGTGCACGGTCGACATGCCCACCAGGTCGGCTCCCAGGACGCGCAGCATGTTGATCTCGGCGGGCGTTTCGTAGTGGGGGCCGGGAAGTCCGGCGTAAACGCCTTCGGCCAGCGTGGGATCCACGGCCTGGGCGATCTTTCTCAGACGCGGGGAGTAGGCGTCGACGAGATCGACGAACTGCGCGCCGATCAGCGGGGAGCGGGCCGTGAGATTGAGGTGATCACTGATCAGTACCGGTTGGCCGACCGCCATGTCACTGCGCAGACCACCGGCCGCGTTGGTCAGCACGATCGTCTCGACCCCGCACTTGGCGGCGGTCCGGACTGCGTGGACGACGCTGCCCAGTGGATGTCCTTCGTACGCATGGGTTCTGCCCAACAACACCAGCACCGAACGGCCGCCGATGCGCAGCGAGTGGACGGTGCCGGAGTGTCCTGCCGCACTCGGCGGGGTGAAGCCGGGCAGCTCCGCCATCGGGATGCTGGTATCGGCGGTACCCAAGGCGGCAGCGGCCGGCGCCCATCCCGAGCCGAGGACCACGGCCACGTCGTGACCCGGTTTGCCGGTTGCCGCGGCGATCGCGTCGGCGGCCGCCTGCGCTGCGCCGGTGGGGTCGATCGTCGGATCGGAGCTGGTTGGAATCACGTCGGGTCCGTCGGTTGCCATGGGACAACCCTAAGGCGAAATGGGGTGGGGTTCGCGCTCTGTGGGGGGTCTGCTGCAGACAGTGAGTGTCCGTCGAATCGAAAAAGGCGGCGACCGCTAGGCTCGCGACATGCCGTACGTGACCACACATGACGCCGTCCACACGCTCTATCTGGGCGCCGAGGGTGACGACAGTGATTCCGACAATCGCTTCGGAATCGACTGGCTCGACGCCATCAATGCCTGCCTCGATGAGGTCGCCGACAACAAGCCGGGCGCGTTGGTCATCACCGCGACCGGAAAGTTCTTCTCCAACGGCCTCGATGTGGACTACATCGGAGCCAATGGCGACAAACTTCCGGCGTACCTCGACCGCGTCCACGCCCTGTTCACCCGGATCCTGACGTTCCCGCAGCCCACCGTTGCCGCGGTGAACGGTCACGCTTTCGGTGCCGGTGCCATGTTGGCGCTGTGTGCTGACCACCGGGTGATGCGGACCGAGAGAGGTTTCTGGTCGCTGCCCGAGGTACTGCTCGGAATGCCGTTCACCCGGGGCATGGCGACGCTGATCCGGACCCGGTTGACCGACGCCACGGCCACCGAGGCGATGACCACCGGCCGTCGGTACGGCGGTCTCGACGCGGTTGCGGCCGGAATCGTCGAGCAGGCCGTCGACGTCGAGGCGCTGGTCTCCACGGCCACCGACATCGCCGGTGGACGTAGCGCGCTGGCCGGACCGACTCTGCAGATGATCAAGAAGGGTCTCCGCGAACCACTGCTCGCCGACCTCGCATACCCGACGCCGCCCAACCTGGTTGGTTAAGTCGGATCAGGCCGCAATCGCGATGGTGAGACAATGAACCGATGACACAGATCGGGCAGCGAGGCGCGCGTGCCGTACAGGCAGTGGCCGGCGACCTGATCGAGTTGTCCCATTCGATACATGCCGAACCGGAATTGGCGTTCTCCGAACATCGCAGCGTCGCCAAGGTGACCAGTCTGCTCGACGGCTACGGCTTTGACATCACCACCGGGGTTGCCGACCTGCCCACGGCGTTCACCGCGTCCTACGGCTCGGGTGATCTGGTGGTCGGTCTGTGCGCCGAGTACGACGCCTTGCCCGGTTTGGGGCATGCGTGCGGCCACAACATGATCGCCGCGACCGCGGTCGGTGCGGCCCGTGGTCTGGCAGAGGTCGCCGACGAACTCGGCATCACCGTCGTGGTCCTCGGCACGCCCGCCGAGGAGACCGGCGGTGGGAAGATCGTGATGGCCCGGGCCGGCGTTTTCGATCCGGTCGCGATGGCCTTGATGGTGCACCCGGGCCGGATGGACGAAGTGGCCAGCCGGTCATTGGCCTTGGATGATCTGGCAATTCGGTACACCGGTGTCGAATCCCATGCCGCTGCTGCACCCGAACGCGGCCGCAACGCCGCGGACGCAGGCACCATCGCCCAGGTGTCCCTCGGATTGCTCCGTCAACACCTGAAGGCGGGCCAGCAGATCCACGGAATCGTCAGCGACGGCGGCACCGCCCCGAATATCGTGCCCGGGCACAGCGAATTACTCTATTACCTCCGTGCCGTCGATGAGGCATCGCTGGCAGATCTTCGCGAGCGCGCCGAAGCGTGTTTCGCGGCCGGTGCGCTGGCGGCGGGTTGCACGTACGAGATCGCGACCGTGTCGCCGACTTATGTTGAGCTCCGGCACGATCAACGACTGCTCGCGGCCTACCGGGGTGCGATCGCCGACCTCGGACGCGAGGTCATGCCGGCCGCACTCGAGGGAGTTCGCCCCCTCGGCAGCACCGACATGGGCAACATCAGCCATGTGCTGCCGTCCATCCACCCCATGATCGGAATCGATAGCAACGGCGCCGGAACCCATGAGATCGAGTTCGCGGCCGCTGCGGCGTCGCCCTCGGCCGATCGGGCGGTTGTCGACGGCGCACTGGCGCTGGCAGCCACCGCCGCACGCGCAGCGGCAGATCCGCAGTGGCGTGAAGACCTCCTGCAGGAGCAGGAAAAACGAATTGGTTCAGTCCCGCGCAACGCGGGCAGATGACGATGAGTGTGTGACGAGAATATGAGTGGGCAATACGTGGACGCAGAACGTTTCCTGAAAGATCTGGACGGTTGGATCAACGCCAACACCGCGCAGTTGGTGGCGTGGCGTCGGGATTTCCATACCCATCCGGAACTGTCGCGAAGTGAGCTGCGCACCACCGGCATCATCGTCGACGAACTGACGAAGGCCGGCCTGTCCCCGCGGGTGCTGCCCCAGGGTGTCGGTGTGGTCTGTGACATCGGCCCGGCCGGGCCATTGGTGGCGCTGCGCGCCGACATGGACGCACTGCCGATCTCCGAGCTGACCGGGCTGCCGTTCAGCTCGGGCGTCGAGGGCGTCTCGCATGCCTGTGGGCACGACGGGCACACCGCGATGTTGCTCGGGGTGGGCAAGGCCCTGGCATCGATGGAGAATCTGCCGATCGGTGTACGGCTGGTGTTCCAGGCAGCCGAGGAAGTGATGCCCGGTGGCGCTCTGGATGCCGTCACCGCCGGTGTCACGCGTGGTGTGTCGCAGATCTATGCGCTGCATTGTGATCCGAAACTCGAGGTCGGCAAGGTCGGATTGCGGCGTGGTCCGATCACCTCGGCGGCCGATCATGTCGAACTGGTGTTGCATTCACCCGGAGGCCACACGTCGCGCCCGCACCTGACCGCGGACCTCGTGTACGCCATGGGCACTGTGATCACCGGACTGCCCGGGGTGCTGTCGCGCCGGATCGATCCGCGAACCAGCACCGTGATGGTGTGGGGTTCGGCACATGCCGGCGATGCGCCGAATGCGATTCCGCAAGAGGGCCGTTTGCGTGGCACGGTGCGTACGGGCGACCACGCCACCTGGGCGCTACTCGAGCCGTTGGTCCGGGAGATCATCGAAGGGCTGCTGGCGCCGTTGAGCGTGCGCTACGACCTGATCTACAAGCGTGGCGTCCCACCGGTGGTCAACGATTCGATCTCCACCGAGATCTTCCGCGATGCGATCTTGTCGGTGAGCCCCGACGCACTGGCCGACACCGCGCAATCCGGTGGTGGAGAAGACTTTTCGTGGTATCTCGAAAACGTTCCGGGTGCGATGGCGCGGCTCGGGGTCTGGTCCGGCCGCGGACCGCAGGTGGACCTGCATCAGCCGAACTTCGACCTCGACGAGCGTGCACTCGCGGTCGGTGTGCGGACGCTGGCCGGAATTGTCCTGCAGGCGAGCCTGCGTAACCGCTAGCGGTCGCGGGTGGCCCGGCTGGCCGGGCTATCCGGGCTAGTGATCCGGTCCGGGGCTGTCTGGTCCCGGACCGACATTCCGTGATTCGCGGACGCGGAGCTGATGCACGTAATCCGATGGTGCACCGGCGATTTCGGCTGCCTCGGACATGACGCCGAGGTAGCGCGCGGACGGCAGGCCACCTTCAAAGGCATCCAGGACGTACAGCCAGGCGAGGACCGGACCGTTGGCTGTGGTGATGCGGCAACGGATCTTGCGATGGATCCCGAGTTCCGACCCCTCCCAGCGGTCGAGGCTGGACTCGTCGTCCTCGGTGACGTCGTACAAGACGACAAATACGCGGGCATCGGGATCGTCGCGGTCCTCGGTGACCGTTGCCAGTGCGCCTTCCCAGCCGATGTCGCCGCCGCCGAACGTCAGTCGCCAGCCGTACAGCCACCCGGTGCCCGCCATCGGAGAGTGTGGGGCACGCATGAGCATCTGCTCGGGATGCATGTTTGAGCCATAGGCGGCGTAGATGGGCACGGAGAGGAGCCTAGATGGTCAGCTCCCCATCGGGAAAGTGCAACAGGCGATCGACTAGATTCTCTAGTGGCGCCACCCCGCCGGCAGGCCCATCCGACATCCCTGGGAGTTGACCTGAAATGACCAAAATCGTGATCCTCGGTGGAGGACCCGCCGGCTACGAGGCGGCACTCGCTGCCGCCACCTACGGTGCCGACATCACCATTGTCGACAGCGACGGAATGGGCGGTGCTTGCGTCCTGTGGGATTGCGTGCCGTCGAAGACCTTCATCGCATCGACCGGGATCCGGACCGACGTCCGCCGCGCCGTTGACCTGGGAATCAACCTTCGATACGACGGTGCGCTGGTGTCCCTGCCGCAGATCCATCAGCGCGTCAAGGACCTCGCCTTTGCCCAGTCGTCCGACATCCGCTCCCGGCTTCTGAGCGAGGGTGTCCGGATCATTCACGGCCGTGGTCGCCTCGCTACACCCGAGGCCGGATTTGCCCGACACAAGATTGTCGCGACGCCGTTCGGAGCCGACGGCAGCGAGGAAGCCGAAGAGATCCTCGACGCCGATGTGGTGTTGGTCGCAACCGGCGCGTCGCCCCGAGTTCTTCCGGACGCCAAGCCCGACGGTGAGCGGATCCTCACCTGGCGTCAGATGTACGACCTCAACGATTTCCCCGAACACCTGGTCGTCATCGGTTCGGGTGTCACCGGTGCCGAGTTCGTACACGCGTACACCGAGCTCGGAGTTCCGGTGACGTTGGTCTCGAGTCGGGACCGGGTGCTGCCGCACGAGGACGAGGACGCAGCACTCGTCCTCGAAGACGTGTTGGCCGAGCGCGGCGTCACGCTGGTCAAGCACGCACGTGCCGACAAAGTCGAGCGCACGGCCGATGGTGTGAAAGTCATTCTTGCCGATGGGCGCACCGTTGAGGGTTCTCACTGTCTGATGACAGTTGGATCGGTTCCGAACACGGACGATCTCGGACTGGAGAATGTCGGCCTGGAACTCGGTCGTGGCGGTTACCTCAACGTCGACCGGGTATCGCGGACCGCAGTACCCGGTATCTACGCCGCCGGGGACTGCACCGGGCTGCTCCCGCTGGCATCCGTGGCCGCCATGCAGGGACGTATCGCGATGTACCACTCTCTGGGTGAAGGTGTGTCGCCGATCCGCCTCAAGACCGTTGCGTCTGCGATCTTCACGCGGCCCGAGATCGCGACCGTCGGTGTGAGCCAGCAGGCCATCGACTCCGGTGAGTACCCGGCCCGAACGGTGATGCTCCCGCTGGCGACCAATCCGCGAGCGAAGATGAGCGGTCTGCGCCGTGGCTTCGTTAAGATCTTCTGCCGTCCGGCAACGGGTGTTGTTATCGGCGGAGTCGTGGTGGCGCCCAATGCATCTGAACTCATCCTTCCGATCGCTCTCGCGGTGCAGAACAAGCTGATGGTCAGTGACCTGGCGCAGACGTTCTCGGTTTACCCATCCCTGTCCGGTTCGATCACGGAGGCCGCTCGGCAGCTCGTCCGGCACGACGACCTGGACTGACCCTTCCCATAATTTGGGAAACGCATTTCATTTCTCGATTAAGGCGCGCTAGCCTGGGTTTTGCGACTCACACTGGCGCGCCTTATTCGGTGACCACTCTCATCACCACGCATCGTTGATACCTGCTGCTGTGGAGAGTGATTGCCTGTGTCTGTTGTCGAAAGTTCTTACGCACCATCGCACGCGTTGGCGAACATTCGCGGCTCGGCGATCCGCGATCTGCTGAAGCTGACCGAACAACCTGATGTGCTGAGTCTGGCCGGCGGTTTGCCCGCCACCGAATTGATCCCTGCGGCGCGGATCTCCGAGTCGGCTGCGCGCATCAGCGCTGATCCCGCCGCATTGCAATACACCGTGAGCGCAGGGGTGCACCCGTGCCGCGAGGCGGTGGCCCGATATCTCGGGACCCATGATCCCGGTCGCGTTCTGCTCACCCATGGCTCGCAACAGGCGCTGTTCCTCTTGGCGCATGCCCTCGTCAATCCCGGTGATCTAGTGGTGGTGGACGATCCGGTGTACGTGGGCGCGCTGCAGGTCTTCCAGTCGGTGCGGGCGCGAGTGCGTGCGCTACCGATCACTGCGTCGGGATGCGATGTCGGAGCACTGCGTGAGTTGCTCGAGGCGGGCGAGCGTCCCCGGATAGTGCACACCGTCAGCAACTTTCACAATCCTGCCGGTGTGACGGCCACGGCCTCGACGCGAATGGAACTGGCGCGGTTGTCCGATCGCTATGGATTCATCGTTGTCGAAGATGATCCGTACGGCCGGTTACGGTTCTCGGGTGATGACGTCGAACCGATTGCCGCGCATGGTGATCGGGTGGTCCGGTTGGGATCGGCATCGAAGATTCTGGCACCCGCGCTGCGGGTGGGTTGGATGACTGGTCCACCTGAGGTGATTTCAATGGTGGAACTGTTACGCCAGGGTGCGGACCTGTGCGGATCGACCTTCAGCCAGTTGATGGTGGCCGAGTTGCTCGATGACGAAGCGTGGCTCAATATGCATGTGGCCCACGTACAGGATGAATACCGTTTGCGTGCAATGGCTTTGACCGGCGCGCTGCGTCGATACCTGGGACAAATGGTTCAGTTTTCGGAGCCCGAGGGTGGCATGTTCTGCTGGGCACGGATGCCCGGAGTGGACACTTCGCAATTGTTGGTCAATGCCGTGGCCGGCGGTGTGGCATTTGTGCCGGGTGCCGCCTTTGGGGTCGAAGCGGACTTCAGCGACTGTCTGCGACTCAGTTTTTCTGCTCTTGGGCCCGAGGAGTTGGACGAGGCGGTTCGGAGATTGGCTGCGGCAGCGGAAAATTCATCGAAATAATTCGAAAAGGTGTTCGACATGAGGGGTCTTCTGGGGTAGACTGATTGAAAGCGTTTCGATCAGATGTGCTGGGGGGCATGATGACTGACGATCCACCTGTTGACTCTTCGGTTGATTCCTCGCCGGTTCCGGTGTTGGTGCGCAAGTACCTCGAGTTGGAGTTGCTCGTTGCCGATATCGCGGACTGCGCTGATTCCGATATGTCTGGCGCGGAAGTCAATGAGCTTGTGCGGGTGCATGAACGGATCGCCCGTAAGGTCGAGTTCACCGGGTTGCGTCACCTGTTGCGGGTCTCGGATCGGTCATCGTTTACCGAAGCCGGATATTCGTCACTGTTCGGTTTCACCCGTAGCGAGTTGCGGCTGACCAAAGGGCAAACCATGTCCCGGATCCGGGCCCTGGAGGCGGTCGGCCGATTCCACACGATGCAGGGTGAGAAGTTGGCGCCGAAATGCCCTGCCGCCGAGCAGGCCTGGTCCCAAGGTTTGATCGGGGCGGCGCATATGGATGTGATGTTGGATGTGCGCAAACAGATCCCGTCGGCCTCGGACCCGGCAGTCTATGACGTGGTCGATCACTGGATGACCGAAGAAGCCGTCGGCCAAGATCCCACCCAACTGACCGCCGCCGGTCGCGCGGTGTTGGCCCGGGTCGACCCCGATGGCCGGTTGACCGATGATTCGGATCGGGCTCGTAAACGGTCGATGGGTATCGGGGATCAGGGGGTGGATTTGATGGCCAAGATCTCCGGCACCCTGGATCCGGAAACGTTGGCCTTGTTGCGGACGGTGATGGATGTGTGGGCGGCGCCGGGGATGAACAATCCAGCCGACCCCAACTCGCCGACCGGTGCGTCCGATGATCCGAAACAGGATGCGGAGCTGGTCAGAGCTGCGGCCGAGCGGGATACCCGTTCGAAGGGCCAACAATGTCACGACGCGCTCAAGGCGATCCTGAAGACGATTTTGGAGTGCAACCTGCTGGGGAAGTCTCATCGTGGTTTGCCGGCGCAGTTGGTCATCACGATGACCAAAGAGCAGCTCGACGAGTGTGCCGGGATCGCCAGAACGGCGTCGGGAGTCGATATTCCGGTCAACGAGGCCCTGAATTTGGCGGCCCGGTCGGACAAATATCTGGCCGTGTTCGCCGACCACAGTGCTGAGGTGTTGTATCTCGGCCGGACCAAACGGACCGCCCAAAAAGGCCAGCGGCTTGCGATGTTCGTCCGGGATCGAGGCTGCTCGCATCCTGGCTGTACCAATCCGGCGACCTGGGTCGAGGCCCATCACCTACTTGCCTGGATCAACGGGGGCCTGACCGACATCAACATGATGGGATCAGCCTGCCCGCCGCACCACAAACTCATCGGTGACGGACCGCATCAGTGGCAAACAATCATGATCACCGAAGGCCCCGATGCAGGCCGGGTCGGCTGGATACCCCCGGCGTCGGTGGATCCGGAAAGAAAACCGCGGGTCAACCGAGCCCAACACGTCAACGAAACCTTGGCAGCAGCCTGGGAGAAGGTTCTGGCCGATCGCCGGGCGGTGTTGGCCGAAAAGTTGGCGGAACTGACGGACCGCGAACCTGAGGTCCAACCCGATCCCGAGTCGAATGGGCCTGACCAGGGCGAACAGTTGGATGAGTAGCGGGACCGCCCCACATCGTGTTCACCGAGATTGCCGAGTTCAACACTGGTTGGAACCGAACGCTACCGGCTAACGTCGTACCTCAGGTGGGAGATCTATGCGAGGAGGGGACATGGCCGACGAAGTGCAGTTCACCGATGAACAGTGGGAAACGGTAGCCAAGGCTGCAGAGGTGTTTGGAAAGGTGCTGGCCGAAGAGCGCGCAAAGCTGGAAAACGTACTAACGGCGAATTGGGCTGGCAACTGTGCCGAGGGTGAAGGGACAATTCGGAATCTTCGGGAATTGCTCCGCGGCGACATCGGCTTCGCTGGCGCGATTGAGGCTGAGAATCAGTACTTGGTCAAGCTAGCGTCACAATGTAGGTGGTCGAAGCAGCATCTAACTCAGGTTGATGCTGCTAATGCGACCTTCAACGAGAAGTGATGAAGAAGCTTTCGTTATTGGTTTTGCTGTTGGCTACTGTAACTGCTTGTCAGGTGCATGATGGCTCTACAGATGCACGTCCTCAGGTGAGGTCGTCTGAATTGTCGGTCCCAGTGGTCACTGGAACCCCGATACCCCTGCCTTTTGAGAACAAGTTCCCGAATCGTTGGAATCCATCGAACGACGGCACAAGCTTCGAACCTTGCGTTGCATATTCGGATGGTGAGCTGAGGAGATTCAATGTTGATCCACTCCAGCGCGAGGACGCTGCTCTTGTTGATGGTCAAGGAACGCGTGGGTGCAACTGGCATATGGCGGGTCAATTCAATCTGGGTCAGGTAGTGACCAACTCAGTGTCCTTGGACTCCTATCGGTCCGGTGTCTCGGAGGTGAATTGGAGCCAGGATCTAGATGTGAATGGTCGGAGGGTTGGGAGTTTTACGGTGGACTATGGAAACAGTCGGCTGTGCTCTACCTATGTTCAGTCGTCTGGAGCAGGAGTGGTAACAAATGTGCTGACGGACGTTTCATCTAAGAACATCGATGCTTGTGACTTGGTTGAAGATTTTACTCGCGCGTTTATCGACAAGATTCCAGAGTGATTGTTGCTGAACGTGACACGGTCTAGTGCTCTACACTTCTGCAGCAAGTCGGCGCTGGGGAGTGCTGTGAGGGGGATCGGGGGAGATTGTGGCGCCGAGGTCGATTGATCCGACGGATTGGGTGAGCCATGCGCTCGATGAGATGCGTCGGGTGTGCGCGAGTATGCAGCCGAGTTCGGCAGAGGCTGATGCTGAAGCGATCAGGCTGATTGCCAGTCGAATCCAGGCAGCTGCGGCGGTCTATGAATCGGCCCTTCCGAAGCTGTATCCGGAAGGGGAGTTCAGCGGTGAAACTGTCAATGGCTCGCACCGAGCAACGGTCGCCGGGATTCGACACACCGACAGTTCGGCAGCCATCGGACTGAAAATCGCGGATCAGATTTCAGCCATCGCGGGGATTCTGTCGCAAACGCAAGGCAACGTTGCAGATCTGGACGCCAAGTTCGGGGACGGGGGCGGTGACAACACCATGGAGCGAGCGGTGCATCGGGCGCTGATCGCAAAGACGATGACGGATTCGTACAGCAACCCGGTCATCGGCGCGAACGGCTCACTGCCCGAGTACGACGCCGCCCCGCTGCCGCAACTCGGTGCGGGCTTTGAGCCGAGTCTGGCGAATGCCCTTGGTGGAGTTGGTTCGGGCAGCGGACCAGGAGACACAGGTCCTGCGCTGCTCGCGGGATCGGGCGCGATCGGTGCAAATGGCCCAGACGGTCCAGGCGGGCCGAATGGCCCAGGCAATGATCAAGCTGCCTACATGGGAGGTCAGGCCGGCGACACGCCTTTCACTCTCGGAAGCGGTCGTGACGGTTCTGGGGAGAGCGGAGACGGATCGACGCCCGGCCCGCTCAACGGGGCGTTCGGTGCGCCGGTGGCCGGCGGTGCCGGTGCCGGCGGACTGACGTCGGCCGCGGCGCTGAACGGTGCACGCGGTGGGGCGTCCGGTCGTGGTTCTGGAATGGGTTCGGGCGCCGGACGCGCCGGTGGTGGTGGCGGGGGAGTCGGAGGCAGCGCACTCGGAGGCGCCGGCTCGGAAGCTGGTCCGCTCGGGCGTCGGATAGCTGCTCCGCTGGTGACACCGGCAACCGGGGCCAATCAATCGGCCGGCGCCACACCGTCGGCCGGTTCCCGGGGTGGAAGTCCGATGGGGTCGCCTGCCGGCGGCCGCGGAGCGGGGAAAGACAAGGAGGGAGAGCATCGCGCGCCGTCGTACCTGCACACCCGCGAGAACGGGGAAGAAATTGTCGGGCGCCTGCCGCTGGTGGGTCCACCCGTCCTCGGTGATTGGGCCCGTGTCCTGGATCTGGGACCAGATGAAAGCTCAAAATCACCCGACGCGCCTGGCGGTAAAGGCCCAGACGACACACAACAGTAGCGACCTCCCAGCTCAGGCCAGGTCGTAGCTCCGTTCGACGGCGGTGTTCCACTCGGCGAAGCGCTCATCTCGATCGTCGAAGGCCATCGCGGGTTCCCACGATTTGTCCGCTGCCCAGTTGTCGCGGATCTCCTGCTCGCTGTCCCAGTAACCCACCGCCAACCCGGCCGCGTAGGCGGCACCCAGCGCCGTGGTCTCGTTGACAACCGGCCGGACGACCGGAACGCCGAGAATGTCGGACTGGAACTGCATGAGCAGCTCATTGACGACCATGCCGCCATCGACCTTGAGGGTCGACAACGTCACGCCGGAGTCGGCCTGCATTGCCTCGATCACCTCGCGCGTCTGGAACGCGGTGGCCTCCAACGCCGCTCGCGCAATATGACCCTTGTTGACAAACCGGGTGAGGCCAACGATGACGCCACGCGCGTCGGGCCGCCAGCGAGGTGCGAACAGGCCGGAAAAGGCAGGCACGAAGTAGACGCCGCCGTTGTCGTCGACGGTCTGAGCAACCTCTTCGATATCGCCTGCGGCACTGATCAACCCCAGATTGTCGCGCAGCCACTGGATCAGGGATCCGGTCACCGCGATCGAACCCTCCAGTGCGTACACGGGCTTGTTGTCGCCGATCTGATAGCAGACGGTGGTCAGTAGGCCGTGTTCGCTGTGGACCACTTCTTCACCGGTGTTGAGGAGCAGGAAATTACCTGTGCCGTAGGTGTTCTTGGCTTCACCGACCGCCAGGCAGGCCTGTCCGAATGTGGCTGCCTGCTGATCGCCGAGGATGCCGGCGATGGGGACATCGGCGAGTGGACCCCGCTCGCGGACATGGCAATACACCTCCGACGAACTGTGGATCTCCGGTAACAGGCTCATCGGGATCTGCATCTCTCGGCAGATGTCCTCGTCCCAGGCCAGCGTCTCCAGATCCATCAGCATGGTTCGCGAGGCATTGGTGACATCGGTGAGGTGTCGTCCGCCGGATGGTCCGCCGGACAGATTCCAGATCAGCCAGGTATCCATTGTGCCGAAGCACAATTCGCCGGCCTCGGCGCGTTCTCGAACGCCCTCTACGTTGTCGAGAATCCACCGGATCTTCGGGCCGGAGAAGTATGTCGACAAGGGCAGTCCGGTGCGCTGCTGGTACCGGCCGGGACCGTCGTCACCGGCCAGTTCTTCACAGAGCGCTGCCGTCCGGGTGTCCTGCCACACGATGGCGTTGTACACCGGTCGGCCCGTCGAGCGATCCCAGACCACGGTCGTCTCACGCTGATTGGTGATTCCCAGCGCCACGATGTCGGCGGTCTCGAGGTCTTCGGCGGCTATCGCAGCCGCGACGACCCGGCGCGTATGGCGCCAGATCTCCAGGGCATCATGCTCGACCCATCCGGACTGCGGGAAGATCTGCGTGTGCTCGACCTGCTCCGAGCTCACGACACGTCCGGAATGATCGAAAATCATGCAGCGCGTCGACGTCGTTCCCTGGTCGACTGCGGCCACGTACCCCCTGCTGTTGCTCACGTCCCCGAGTGTTCCATGAACTGCCCGTAGAGTCCGCTGTGTGGCCTCGACGTGTCACCGGTGCGGTTGGAGTGGCCAGATAGTTACCAGCGGGTAACCTTGGCGCAAGAGTGTCCGCCCAGCTGAATGGGAGATCGCGATGAGCGCAGCAACTTTCGATCCGGATCGGCCCGCAGACCTCGGGCCCCGCTACCGGGAAAACGCCTGGCAGCGCCTCTCGACCGAACAGTTCGACGTGGTGGTCGTCGGCGGCGGCATCGTCGGCGCCGGAACTGCGCTCGACGCCGCAACCCGCGGTCTGCGGGTGGCCCTGGTCGAAGCCCGCGACATCGCATCGGGCACGTCGAGCCGGTCGTCGAAGATGTTCCACGGCGGACTGCGCTATCTCGAACAACTCGAGTTCGGTCTGGTCCGCGAAGCGCTGCACGAACGTGAACTGTCCCTGAGGACGCTGGCCCCGCATTTGGTGAAGCCCCTCCCGTTCCTCTACCCACTGACCCACCGTGTTTGGGAGCGTCCCTACGTCGCAGCCGGACTCTTTCTCTACGACTCGCTCGGTGGGGCGAAATCGGTTCCCGGACAACATCATGTGACCCGTTCGGGGGCGCTGCGGATCGCGCCGTCGCTGAAGCGGAACTCGCTCACCGGCGGGATCACCTACTACGACACCGTGGTCGACGACGCCCGGCACACCATGACCGTGGCGCGTTCGGCCGCCCACTACGGCGCGGTGATCCGGACCTCCACCCAGGTCACCGGCTTCCTCCGGGAGGCCGATCACGTCAGCGGTGTCCGGGTCCGCGACACCGAGACCGGCGAGATGGCCGACATCCGCAGCCACTGTGTGATCAATGCGGCGGGGGTCTGGACAGATGAGATCCAGGCGTTGTCCAAGCAGCGTGGACGCTTTCGGGTCCGCGCCTCCAAAGGTGTGCACATCGTCGTTCCGCGTGATCGCATAGTCAGTGAATCCGCCATCATCCTTCGAACGGCCAAGTCGGTGCTGTTCGTGATCCCGTGGGAGACCCACTGGATCATCGGCACGACCGACACCGACTGGAATCTCGACCTCGCCCACCCGGCTGCCACGGCCGCCGACATCGACTACATCCTCGAACGGGTCAACGAGGTACTGGTGACCCCGCTGACCCACGCCGACATCGAAGGCGTCTACGCCGGTCTGCGTCCACTGCTGGCCGGAGAGAGCGACGAGACGTCGAAACTCTCCCGCGAGCATGCGGTCGCCGAGGTGGCGCCGGGCCTGGTTGCCATCGCCGGCGGCAAATACACCACCTACCGGGTGATGGCCGCAGATGCGGTAGACGCCATCACCGACTTCATCCCCGTCCGGGTGGCACCCTCGATCACCGAGAAGGTGCCGCTACTCGGCGCCGACGGCTATCACGCGTTGATCAACCAGCGCGATCAGCTCGGACAACGACATGGGCTGCACCCGTACCGTATTCGTCGCCTGCTCAATCGCTATGGCTCGATGATCGACGAGGTCTTGGACTACGCCAAGAAAGATGCAAGCCTGCTCGAGCCACTGACGGGTGCCCCGCAATACCTGCGGGTCGAGGTTGTGTACGCCGTTGTCAGTGAAGCGGCGCTGCACCTCGAAGACATCCTCGCCCGGCGGACCCGGATCGCGATCGAATACCCCGACCGCGGTGTGAACTGCGCGGCCGAGGTCGCGGATCTGGTTGCGCCGCTGTTGGACTGGGATGCCGAGCAAACCGCGTTCGAGATCGAGACCTACCTGGCCCGTGTTGTCGCCGAAGTCGCCTCGCAGCGTCAGCCCGACGACGAATCCGCCGATGCCCTACGTGCGGCCGCTCCGGAATCACGGGCCGAACTCCTGGAGCCGGTACCGGTTCCGGACTGACACTGCCAAAAGTCGGCAGGCGCCAGATCAGGCGGGCTCGTACCGCAGCAGCGTGACGTCGTCGTCGGGGTAGTCGAAGAAGACCGGCTTGACCCGCATGCCCACCGTGATGTCCTCCGGTGCGACGTTGACCAACTCTGTCGACAGGCGGGGACCCTCGTCCCACTGCACCACGGCCACCAGCTGCGGCACCGAGTCTGCGAAATGCGGGGACACCGGCTTACGCGCGATGGTGAAGGTGTAGAGCGTCCCCAGTCCGGAGATCTCGCGCCACTCGAGGTCGTCGGCCAGCGTGCCGGGCGCCAGGATGCGCGGATAGAACACGTACTGCTGCAGCGACGGTGAATACTGGATACGGATCTTGTGCTCCGCCAACGCATCCCAGAAGGGTGCGGTCACCGGCGTTTTCACCGGCATCGGTTTGGTGAACGTCATGAGGTGATCGCTTTCTAGTCGCCCTGGAGAACAAGTGTGGTCTGCTCGCCCATCACGCCGCCGTTGCCGGAGACGAATGCGCGGTTGCAGTCATCGACCTGCGCGGCCCCGGCCCGGCCCATGATCTGGCGGGTCGCGTCGCACACGTGGTGCATGCCGCCGGCCAGTCCGGCCTGTCCGAAGCCCAGCTGGCCACCGGCGGTGTTCAGGGGGAAGTCGCCGCGGAACGTCAGGTCATGTGAGTTGACGAACTCCATGCCCTTGCCCTTTTCGCAGAAACCCGCGTCTTCCAGGCTCATCAACACCGTGATGGTGTAGCAGTCGTAGATCGAGACCATGTCCATGTCGCTGCGCTCGAGGCCACTCATCCGGAATGCGGAGTCCGCGGCCTGGGTGATCGGGGTCTGCAGCAGGTCCTCGGCATAGCTGGGGGTCTTGTAGGCGACATGCTCGCCGAATCCCTTGATCCACACCGGCCGGTTCTTGCTCTTCTTCGCCAGCGCCGCGGACGTCACCAGCACGGCGGCACCACCGGAACACGGCATCACGATCTCGAGGCGGTGAAGCGGATCGGCGATCATCGGGCTGGCCAACACGTCGTCGATGGTCAGGGTCTTTTCGTAGAAGATCGCATCAGGGGTGTGATTGGCGTTGACCCGTTGATCCACAACAATTTTCGCGAGTGCGCGCTCGTCGTATCCGTACGCGGAGCGATAGAGCTGCGCGATCTGACCATACGGTCCGTTCTGGCCGAGGTTGCCGAACGGGATGTCGAACTCGGCCTGCGGTGAGCCGTAACGGTTCGACGACGACCCGTACAGCAAAATGTCGGTGAGGCTCTCGGGCAGCGGCTTCTTCTCGTTGTACGGCACGCCGTAATCGGCAGGCAGCACACACAGAACGGCTTCGCAGATACCGAGTTCCACGGCCGCCGCGGCCCGCCAGACCATCGCGGAAGCCGATGCTCCACCGAGGTCGACGATCTCGGCGAAGTTGACCTTCGCGCCGAGGTACTCGGCGATGGTGGAGGGCACGAACATCTCTGACTCGAGCAGCGTCGAGGTGACGATCCCATCGATCGTGACACCGGTCAGGCCGGCGTCCTCGATCGCCGACGCCGACAGCGTCGCCCACTGTTCAAGGGTGAAGCGCGGCGTCCTGGTGGAAACCTTTTGCGGTGGTAACTCGGTATAACCGACGATTGCCGCATCGCCTTGAAACCCCATGGATGCTCCTGCGCGTTGAACAAGTGGAAGTGACGGTCATCCGCCAACCTACTAGAACCCGAATCTAGTTTTCAACAGTCTGCTCGACCGGGCCGAACAGGAAGTCCATGAATCGGTTGCAGAGCCGGTAGACGTCCTCCATCGTTCCGTCGTGGTAGATCGCCGATGTGAGGGCGGTGTTGATGATCGACCACAACATGATCGCGGCATCGGCGGCAGCACCCGGACCGAGCCGGGCGAAGTCACCGGCCAGGGTCTGTTGGCAGACGGTGAAGAACTCGCCGAGCAGCGCTTTTGCGTTGGCGTCCGAACTGGACTGCAGGATCACATGGACCTTGAAAAAGTGCGGGCGCCGCTCGAAGGAGGAGATGACCGCGTTCATCTTGGCGCGGATCTGATGCTCCGACAGGTTCTCCCCGGACCGCGCATAGGCCGGCGCCGCCCAGTCCAACAGCACCGCCGCATAGAGATGCTCTTTGGAAGAGAAGTAGCGGTAGAGGGTGCCGAGAGCGACCCCGGCTTCCTGGGCCACGTCACGGATCTGGATCTGCTCGTACTCCTCGGCCTTGAGTGCGGCGTTGGCGGCCTTGATGATGCTCAGCCTCCGTGCCTGCTGCCAGGCAGGCAGCTCCGAACTGAGCGTTGCCGCCGCAGTGGAAGGTGCCTGTTGCGCCATGAAGGTGTTCCTTTGCGTGTGGGAGCCGTGAACTGCCCGGTGTTTGCCGAGCTAGGTACACAGTAAATTGTGCCAACCGACCCTGTCCGCCACCCGCGAGGTTTCGGGTCAGCCGGTTCTCCGCAGCCGAAGCCCCCGGGGCGTGGCCGCGAATCCGCTTTCGCGTAGATGTGGTGCCAGGTCACTGGTCTGGACCGGGTCGCCGTTCACCCGTTCGACGTGTAGCCGGTCGACGTGACCGCGGACGACCACCTTTGCCAGAGCTCCGGCGGCCGCCTCCAGATGCGCGACGTTTTCGCTGAACGTCAGCACCGTCTTTCCGCCGCGTTCGACGAACAACACCAGGTGCCCATCGACGAGAACCACAAGCGCACCCGGCTTCCGGCCGGGCCGGTGCCCTTCGGCCTGTTTCGGCCACGCCAGTGCCGCACCGTACGGGTTGGCCGGGTCGGTGGCGGCGAGCGCCAGCGCCGAGGTCCCGGTGGTCTCGACCTCGTCGCGGAGCCGATCGACCGTTGTGGTCGCGGCGAACTGGGCGCCGCCGAGCCCGTCGATGTAATACCCGCGACGCACCTTGCCGCTGTCCTCGAACCCGCTGAGTGCCTTGTACACCCGTGAGAAACCGCCGGCGATGCCCTCGTTCATGACCGCGCCCTTCGTCACCACGCCGTACCGATCGAGCAGTGCCGAACACTGCGCGGCCACTGCTCGGGTCGGGTCGGACGTGGGCTCGGGCAGGGCAAACCACCGTCCCGTCATCGACAGCGGAGCCGTACGTGGGGTGCGGGCGAACCGGCTGCGACCGCGATGTGCCGGGGCACTGCGGGTGGCTCCCGACTTGCGACCGGGGCCGAGCAGCGCCCGCACCGGGGTGAAGGTGTCGTTGCTGATCCGTCCGGCCCAGGCCAGATCCCACAGCGCCGTCTCCAGGTCGGCGGCCAGTGGAGCGACACCGCCGAGCGTCAACGCATCGCTGAGTTGCCGAAAGAAGAAGGCGCCCCCGGAGGCGAGCTGGTCGAGTAGCCGGTTGTGCAGATCCGTCATGTCGATCTCGACCGGGATCGGGAGGCTGTCCTCGGCCACATCCGCCGGATGAAGGCTGATCCAGCCATCGGAGCCGGAGAGTCTTCCGTGGCCGGCCCAGAGCACCTCGCCGCCCGCGGTCAATTCGTCGAGCATGTCAGGGCGATAGTCGGCCACCCGGGCGGGCAGGACCAGTGACTCCCACGCCGAGGCCGGAATGGGCACTCCGGCAAGTTGATCGATCACCGCGGACACACCGTCGATGCCACGCAACCGCGAGCGCTTGGTGACGTGCTGCCAACCGGTGACGAATCGGGCATATGTCTCGTGACTGACCGGCGCGATCTCGGCGCGGCTCGCAGCGAGTGAACCCCGCCGCAGCACCGCGAGTACCTCGGTGTTGCACCACTGTTCGCCGCCACTCATGGTGCCGGCGGGCTCGGGCCGGAAATCGCCCTCGACGACCCGGCGCTGTCCGGCCAGCCGGACCAGGGTGTCGCGCACCACAGCGATACTCAGGCCCAGCCCGGTGGCGGCGTCGGATGCCACAAACGGTCCGTGGGTGCGTGCGTAGCGGCCGACGATATCCCCGAGCGGGTCGTCGACCGGTTCGAGGAACGCCAGCGGGAGTCCCTGGGGCGGAGGGATTCCCAATGCGTCCCGCAGTCGTCCGGCGTCTTCGGCGGCCGCATACAACTGTGCCTCGCCGCGCTGGATCGTGATGGCCCGGCCCGAGGCGACGAGTTCGTCGAGCAGCGGTTGTGGATCGTCACCGGTGAAGCGCAGGCCCACATCGGAGGCGCTCAGTGGTCCGAGCCATCGCAACAGGTCGGCGATGCCTTCGAGGTCGCGGGCCTGTTGATCCGGATGTAGCCGCTGCAACTTGGCCTCGGTATCGGCGATCACCTTCGCGTCGAGCAACTCCCGCAGATCGACGCGACCGAGAAGTTGGGCAAGCAACGCCGTGTCCAGGGACAGCGTGGCCGCCCGGCGCTCGGCCAGCGGCGCGTCGTCGGAATACATGAAGGCGCCGACATAGCCGAACAACAGCGATGAGGCCATCGGAGACGGGGTCTGTGTTTCGATCTCGATGATCCGCAGCCGCCGCGTTGCGATGCGGGTGAGCAGGTCGGTGAGCGCAGGCAGGTCGTACACGTCCTGCAGGCATTCGCGAAACGCCTCGAGGATGATCGGGAACTGCGGGTACTTGCGGGCCACGTCGAGTAGCTGCGCACTGCGCTGACGTTGCTGCCACAGCGGCGCGCGACGTCCCGGATTGCGGCGCGGCAAAAGCAATGCCCTGGCTGCACATTCGCGGAATCGGGAGGCGAACATGGCAGATCCGCCGAGTTGCTCGGTGACGATCTGCTCGATCTCGTCGGCCTCGAACCCGAACAACGCCGCGCCCGGCGACTGGTCGTCGGTATCGGGAAGTCGGACGATGATCCCGTCGTCCGCTGCCGAGACCGCTCCGTCGATGCCGTAATCCTGCTCGAGTCGTGCCGCGACAGCGCTGGCCCACGGCGCATGCACCCGTAAACCGAAGGGGGAGTGCAGGATCACCCGCCAGTCGCCGAGCTCGTCACGGAATCTCTCGACCAGCAGGGTGCGGTCCGTGGGCAGATGCCCGGTCGCGGCCTGCTGCTCGGACACCAGCTGGGCCAGGTTGTCGCGGGCATAGTCGTTGAGCCCCAGCCGCTTCGCGTGCGACTGCAGCTTCTTGTCGTCGATGAGTTCGCCGACAAACCGGCCGATGGCCTCACCCAGTTCGGCCGGTCGGCCGATGCTGTCGCCATGCCAGAACGGCAACCGTCCGGCCTGTCCGAACGCCGGCGTGACCAGGACTCTGTCGTGGGTGATGTCCTCGATCCGCCAACTGGTGGCACCCAGGGCAAAAACGTCACCGACGCGCGACTCGTAGACCATCTCCTCGTCGAGTTCGCCTACCCGCGTCTGCTTTTCGCCGACCATGTACACCGCGAACAACCCGCGGTCCGGTATCGCACCGCCCGAGGTGACGGCCAGTCGTTGCGCACCGGGCCGGCCGGTCAGTGTGCCCTGCGCCCGGTCCCAGACGATGCGGGGCCGCAGTTCGGCGAACTCGTCGGACGGATAGCGTCCAGACAGCAGATCGAGGGTCGCGTCGAAAACAGGCCGGGGCAGCGTTGCGTACGGCGCGCTGCGTCGGATGGTCTGGTACCAGTCGTCGACACCGATACTGCCGGTGGCGCAGGCGGCGACGGTCTGCTGCGCGAGGATGTCGAGCGGATTCGCCGGGACCGTGAGTTCTTCGATCAGTCCGTCGGTCATTCTCTCGACGGCGACCGCGCAGCGCAGCAGATCGGCCCGATGCTTGGGAAACAGCACACCCTGGCTGATCTCACCGACCTGATGCCCGGCCCGTCCGATCCGTTGGAGGCCGCTTGCCACCGACGGTGGTGCCTCGACCTGGATGACCAGGTCAACGGCGCCCATGTCGATGCCCAGTTCCAGACTGCTGGTGGCGACGACACACCGCAGACGTCCGGCTTTGAGTTCTTCTTCGATCTGCCCGCGGACCTCTTTGCTGACCGAGCCGTGATGTGCCCGGGCGAGCAGGGGAGCGGCACCTTTGCTGGCGCCACTGGCCATCACCTGTGCCGGCGCGCCCCCGGGGACACGGGGATTCGGGAGCGATTCCGGTGCCTGTCCGATCCGCGCGGCGTGCACCTCGTTGAGGCGGGCCGTCAGCTGCTCGGCGAGCCGCCGCGAATTGGTGAAGACGATGGTCGACCGGTTCTTCTCGATCAGATCGACGATCGAGCTCTCCACATACGGCCATAACGAGCCGGCCGCGGGCGCCGAGGCCTCGTCGTCGATCTCGTCAGTGCCCGCGATCACCGGGATGTTGGTCATGTCGGCAACGGGGACCTCAACCGACAGATCGAAGGTCTTCATCGCCGGCGGCTGCACCACCGTGCACGGGCGACTGCCGGACAGGAACTCGGCTACGCGCTGCGGTGGTCGCACGGTCGCGGACAATCCGATGCGCTGCGCGGGTTTGTCCAGGAGGTCATCGAGACGCTCCAGGGAGACCGCGAGGTGAGTGCCGCGTTTGGTTCCGGCCACCGCGTGGACCTCGTCGACGATGACGGTCTCGACCGAGGTCAGCGTCTCGCGGGCCGACGACGTCAGCATCAAGAACAGCGACTCGGGTGTGGTGATGAGGATGTCCGGTGGCTTGCGCAGCAACTGCCTGCGCTGGGCGGGTGGCGTATCGCCGGACCGCACGCCGACGGTGATCTCGGGAACGGGTTCGCCCAGATCCTGTGCCGCCCTGGTCAGGCCGATCAGGGGCGCGCGCAGGTTGCGTTCGACGTCGATCGCCAGTGCCTTGAGGGGCGAGACATAGAGGACACTGGTGCCGGCGGCCTCGGCTCCATCGGCGGCCGGGTGGGCGGCGAGCCGATCGAGCGCCCACAGGAAGGCCGACAGTGTCTTTCCGGACCCGGTCGGTGCCACCACCAGCGTGTTCTGGCCGTCGGCGATCGAGTTCCAGGCACCCAATTGAGCTGCGGTGGGTTCGGGAAACGCCGCCGTGAACCACGCCCGGGTGGGCGCGGTGAACCGGCCGAGGACCTGCTCGGCGTCGATGCCGGCAGACTTCGGCGAAGGGGGCTTGCGGGCGGCCATTGCTCCATGATCCATGAGTGGTCTGACAGTGCCGCCGGAGCCGGATCTGACAGGCCTTCTGCACTGCCGCCTTGACCGGGCAAAACGCGCCGGTTTAGAGTCAGCCCACGCTGTGTGGACGGGAAATCCGGTGAGAGTCCGGAACGGTCGCGCCACTGTGAGTTCCACGGATCCATCACCGATCCGGCGGAACAAGTCAGAGCACCGACACACGAGCGAACATCCATCGCAAACGCGGGCGCGTCTACCCGCGAGAGGAGTTCCGTTGTCGAGTCCTGCCGTATCCCAAGCATTTCCAGGTGGCCAATCGGGGCCGAGTGCACATCTTGCAGTCGCCGTACCCGACGTGTCGGTGGTCAACACCGCGCTGTGGTTGACGGCGACCACCTTCGTCGCGGCCCTGGCCTATTATTTCCTCGGCTATGACCAGGGCGCGGTGTCGGTGTTCGGCGCCGACACCCATGTGCACGAGTTCGTGCACGATGCGCGCCATTTCCTCGGCTTCCCGTGCCACTGACGGGCGCCGAGACCATGGAAAAGAAGTTCATCGGGGCCGGGCTGCTCGCCGGGGTCGTTGCCGGTCTGGCCTCCTTCGTGTTCGCCCGCATCTACATCGAGCCGCTGGTCGACCGGGCCATCGCCTACGAGGGCGCGCGTTCGGACGCGGAGATCGCCATCGCCGACGGTGTTCACGAACACGGCGAAGAGGTGGTCAGCCGCACCATCCAGCAAAATCTCGGGGTGGGTGTCGGGACAGTTGCCTTCGGCCTGATCATGGGGGCTTTTCTGGCCGTAGCGTTCACGGTTGCCTGGGCATACGTCGGGCGCCGCCACCCGCAGGTCGATCCCCGTTCGGTGACAGGCCTGCTTGCCGTTTCCGGGTTCGTCGCGGCCTACCTGATCCCGTTCTGCGCGTATCCGGCGAATCCTCCGGCGGTCGACCTGGAAGGCACCATCAACGGGCGAACCAGTTCGTTCCTCACCATCACTGTGCTGTCGGTGGTGTTCATGATCGGCGCGTGGGTGCTCGCGTTGTACCTCTCACCCAGGATCGGCGGGCTGTATGCGGCGATCGTCTCCGGTGCCGCTTACCTGTTGGCTGCCGGGATCGCGATTCTGCTGTTGCCGAAATACGACGAGATACCGGGGGAGCTCCTCGATGGCGACACCCTCGTGATGTCCGGGTTCCCGGCCGATGTCTTCGGCGATTTCCGCTTCTATTCGGTTCTGAACCAGGTCATTCTCTGGACTGTTCTCGGATTGGCGTTCGCGGTGATCCTGACCGTCATCGGCAAGCGTCAGGCACGGGCGGCTCAGGTACCGGTCTCTGCGAGCGCCGACTGAAACTGCGACTGATCACCGCGGCTCGGACCGGGCCCAACGCGGCACTGAGATTCGGCGCCGATGATTCGCTCGACAAACGCGGCCGCGCCGATTGTGCGCGGCTGCGTTTGCCGGTCTGCGATCAGATATGGATCGCGCCGGAGCGTGCGGCGATCGAGACCGCTGAATTGATCGGCGCCCATGGCCGGGCCGACCCTCGGCTGGCGTCGATCGATCTCGGATCCTGGGCACAGCGCTCCCCGGAGCAGATCGACCCCACCGAGCTCGGTGCCTGGATGGCAGACCCGGACTTCGCGTCGCATGGGGGCGAGAGTGTCACCGATTTTGTTGCGCGACTGGCTGATTGGCTGGGGGAATGCCCGGAGGCGGACCTGACTGTGGTCGTGACCGCCGGCACCGCGCAAGGTCTGGTGGCAGCAGCACTCGGCTGCGAGTTCTGGGGCGTCGAGGTCGCGCCCGCTCGCCTCATCGACCTGTCGCGGGGCAACGCGCGGTGGCGGGTCCGGTTCGGAGGGTCAGTAGGTGGACCCGATCCCTGAACCAGGCACAAGAACTGGAACTTGTTCTAGTGTTGAGTATCGAGTCGATACGCCAACGCTAGGGGATTTGAATGTTCGAGTGGTCCGAAGAAGACCTGATGGTGCGGGACGCGGTCCGGAGCTTCGTCGACAAGGAGATCCGTCCCCACGTCGATGAGCTCGAGACCGGGAACCTGCCGCCGTACGACATCATCCGGCTGATGCTCAAGTCGTTTGGTATCGATGCCATGGCGGCCGACGCACTCGAGAAGGACCTTGCTCACGAAGAGGCGGTGGCGCGCGGCGAGGCCGAGCCGAAGTCGGGGTCCGGCGGCGGTAGCGGCATGACCTCTATGGCGTCGATCTTGAACATCGAGTTGTCCGGGGTGAGCCTGGGCATCGTCGCGTCGATGGGTGTCAGCATGGGCCTGGCCCCCTCGACGATCCGGTCGAAGGGAACGCTGGCGCAGAAGAGGCGGTGGCTGCCCGATCTGGTCACCTTGAACAAAGTCGGGGCCTGGGCCATCACGGAACCGGATTCGGGTTCGGATGCGTTGGGCGGCATGAAGACAACGGTTCGGCGCGACGGTGACAAGTACATCCTCAATGGGCAGAAGACGTTCATCACCAACGGGCCGTACGCCGACACGGTGGTGGTGTTCGCGAAGCTGGACGAGGGTGATCCCGATGTCGATCGGCGACACCGCAAGGTCCTGACCTTTGTTCTGGACAAGGGCATGGAGGGTTTCACGCAAGGCAAACCGTTCAAGAAGATGGGCATCATGTCGTCGCCGACAGGTGAGTTGTTCTTCGACAACGTCGTGCTGGAAAAAGACCGTTTGCTGGGGGAGACCGAAGACACCGGAACGGGCAGCGGCGGTGACGGGGCCAAGGCAGGCTTCGCGATGGAGCGGGTGGGCATCGCGACGCTGTCTCTCGGGATCATCAACGAATGCCAGCGGTTGTCGATCGACTATGCCAAGCAACGCACCCTGTGGGGCAAGCCCATTGCCGATCTGCAGTTGATCCAGCTCAAGCTCGCCGAGATGGAGGTGGCCCGGTTCAATGTGCAGAACATGGTCTTCCACGCGCTCGAGCGTTCGAAGGCGGGTAAGCCCCTCGATCTCGCCGAGGCGTCGGTGATGAAGCTCTATTCGTCCCGGACAGCCACCGACGTCGCCATGGAAGCCGTGCAGCTGTTCGGCGGCAACGGCTACATGGCCGAATACCGCGTAGAACAGCTGGCCCGTGACGCGAAGTCGCTGATGATCTACGCCGGCAGCAACGAAATCCAGGTCACGCACGTCGCCAAGGGCGTGTTGGCCCGGTAGGCGAACGCTGGGTCTCGGCTCGGACGTTGCGGGCCGCAGTGAGGGGCTGCGCATCGTCCCGGTCACGTTGTGTGACCGGGACGATGCGCCATCGGAAGAAGGCGGTACGGGCGAAAGCGTCTGTCAGCGGTCTGCTTTGTGGCGATCGGTTGTCCGGTCGGCCGCGTTTGTTTCACCGGCTGCCGTGGCTGCCGGAGAAGGCCGGCGACGAAGGAATCCGACAACGATGAGGACCACACCGATGATGGCGAGCCCGAGGGGAGCCCAGATACCCAACAGGTTCAGCTGGGTCTGACTCTTCGAGAGCTTGTCGGCGGCGGTGGTGATCGATTCGTCGGAGGTTGCCACCTTGATCTGTGACATGTCCATCAGGGGAATGGTTTTGCCGTCCACCTGCATGTTGAGGACTGTGGTCTGGTCTTGTTCGTTCTTGAACGGTGCGCCGAAGTCGGAGTCGACCCACACAGCGACCGCGTTGATCGTGGTGAATTGGAGGGGCACCTGGTCGGGGGCGGCTGCCAGTGCCGCCCGGACACCGTCAGCTCGATCAGCCGCCACGGTGGGCAGCAATGCTTCGATCATCGGTTTGGGCAGTGTGCTTCCATCGCCGGTCTGCGCCATCGCCGCGATGCCGGCCTTGAGCGGGCCGAGAACGTCGGGGTCGGCAACCGGTGCGGTGGTGGTACCGGAGAACTCGTGAACTTCGCGACCGGACAGTTCGCTGGTTTTGACGAACTTCACGGGCTGCGCGGTCTGGGTGACCGAGTCATACATCAGCGCGTCGTCGGTGCTGGGATCCATGGGGAATGACAGTGTCACTCCGCCTTTTTGGTCTTCGACGTCGGTTCCGCTCGGAGCGTCGACCTGTGAGTAGTCAACGCGACTGATCGCGTAGGTATGGGCGTCGGTGGACTCTCCGGTCGGCAGCTTGGAGACGGCGGTGACGGTGACAACTGCGGTATCCCCGTCCACCTCGTCGACTGTTGCCGAGCGTTCGATGGAGATCGGTGTGGCCTCACCGAGTGTGAATGTTGCCGGGTCGATCTGACGGAGTTCGCCGTCGAACGTCGACGAATCGTTTGTGTCTTCCGGAAGTTTCGAAACGTACGGCACCGCGACAAACTTGATCAGCATCGCCAACGCGATGAGTAGGGCGCCAACAATGATCATTGCCAACGAGCTGCGGCGTATCGCCATCAAGATCTCCTCTGGATAGTTGTCGAACCGGCGAAATGGATGTGGAGCGTGTCGATCGGTCAGGAGTGTCGGGTGCCACATCGGGTATGAAATATGTTGTGGCACACAGTGAGGAATGGACATGCGAAACCGGCACACCTCGGGGAACGATGGGGTGTGCTTGGCTGCTGTTGAACGATGAGGCGGCTCGGTGGGAGCGGATGTGCGGGGGTGCACGCGGGAGTCGTGGGCCCGCGTGCACCCCAGGCGACTACTGGCTGGACGCCGTGGCCATTCCGAACTTCACCATGTCCGGCACGAACGGCTGGTTTGCGAGCAGACCACCATCGACCCGCACCACTTCTCCGTTGATGCCCCGTGAGTCGTCGGATGCCAGGAAGGTGAACACCTTGGCCAGTTCAGTCGGGCTGTTGAGCGCCTGCGCCATCGTGTGCTCGAGGTAGATGTCCTTGATCGCCTGTGGCAGTTGCTGTGCCGGCGGCGTTGTGGTCGTGCCCGGGCAGATGGCGTTGCAGCGCACGCCTTCTTTGCCGTACTGCGTTGCGGTGTATTTTGTCAGCGCCAGGATGGCGGCCTTGGTCGCACCGTATCCGGTCAGGCTGGTGTCGCCGGCGAACGCGTGGGTCGACGCCGTGTTCACGATCGCCCCACCCCCGTCCCGCAAGTACGGGAGTGCGTGTTTGGTCAGGAGCATCGCGGAACGAAGGTTCACGGCAAAGACATTGTCCCAGACCTCGATCTGCATCGTTGCGATGTCGCCGTCGTCGGGCGGGAACACCCCGGCGATGTTCAGGATGATGTCCGGTGCCCCGACCTGATCGACGGTCTGCTGCACCAGTTGCTCGATCTGTGCTTCCTCACGAAGGTCCACCTCGATGGCGAGCGCGGTCTTCTCGCCGTGTCGCTCGTTGAGGATCGAGGCAAGGCGTTGCGCACCTTCGAGGTTGATGTCCGCCAGAACCACGCGCGCACCCTCGGCGGCCAGCTCGGACGCGCTCGCGCCGCCGATGTTGAGTCCGCCTGGTTCAACGCTGGTTGCACCGGTGACGATCGCGATCTTACCTTCTACACGTCCCATATCAGTTACTCCTTCATCAGATGATCGGTCGAAATGTATTGGTGCATCACAGATCCAGCACCAGGCGGTCGCCGTGGCACCGAGAAACGCAGATCAGGATGTATTGGCCGGCGAGCCGTTCCTCGTCGGTGAGGATCTCGTCGCGGTGGTCAGGTGTTCCCTCGACGATGATCTGTTCGCATGTTCCGCACATGCCTTGCTGGCATGCGGAAGGAACGTCGACGCCGCCCGATTCAAGGGTCTTGAGGATGGAGACGCCGGGTTTGACGGTGAACGACCGATCCTGCTTCGCCAGAACCACCTCGAATTGTGAGTCGCCATCTGTGCTTCCTGACTGCGCCGCAATGAACCTCTCTGTGTGTAAAGATCCATCCGGCCATGTCGCGCAGTGTGTTTCGATGGCATCGAGCAGTCCGGCCGGCCCGCAGCAGTACACCGCGGTGCCGGGCTGAGATTCCCCGATCGCTGCGGGGAGATCGATGAGCCCGGTGCGGTCCTGGGGTAGCAGGGTCACCCGGTCGCCGTACGAGGCGAGTTCGTCTCGGAACGCCATCGAGTCGAGGCTGCGTCCACCGTAGACAAGTGACCAATCGGCGCCCGCGGCATCGGCCTGTCTGATCATCGGCAGGATCGGCGTGATACCGATCCCGCCCGCGACAAAGACATATCGCTGATGGTCGTCCAACTCAAAAGCGTTTCGGGGAAGACTGATTCGCAACGCGGTACCGCGATCGAGAACGGTGTGTACCTCATCCGATCCACCCCGTCCGGTGGGTTCTCGCAGCACTGCGATCCGGAACGTGCCGGTGTCCGACGGATCGCCGCACAACGAATACTGCCGCACAAGCCCCGACGGCAGGTGTATGTCGATATGTGAGCCGGGCGTCCACGACGGGAGTTCGGCACCGGTGGCCGGTTTCAGCCCGAAGGCCTTCACCCCGTCGGCGACGGTCTCCGCACTGTCGACGACGACGTCGATCAATTCGATGTCGCGGGCTCGCAGATCGGTCATTGCCAGGCCCCTTTCGGCCGAGATCTGTTGCAGCGTCACTGAGTCCATGTGACAGGCAGCTGGTGAACACCGAAGATACGGGCGTCGTTCTTCATCTGGATCTCCGATGCCGGCACCGCGAGCCGCAGATCGGGGAATCGTTCCAGTACGGTGCCGAAGACAACCGCGAGCTCCAAGCGGGCCAGCGGCGCGCCCAGGCACGAGTGCAGGCCGTGACCGAAGGTCAGGTGCCGGCTGGCGTCGCGATGGAAGTCGAGACGATCAGGCTCGTCGAACACCGACGGATCACGGTTGCCCGCCTCGGTCGAGAACATCAACAGGTCGCCCTTGGCGATGTGCCGGCCTTCGATCTCGATGTCTTCGGTGGTGGTGCGTGGAAGGCTGCCGATGATGTCGAGGTGGCGCAGCAACTCCTCGACGGCCTGTGGCATGAGCTCGGGGTCGTCACGCAGTTCCGCGAGCTGCTCGGGATGCTCGAGCAGGGCGAACAGTCCGAGTCCGATCATGTTGCCGGTCGTCTCGTGTCCGGCCATCAACAGAAACGTCGACATGCCCGCCACGTCGATGACGCTCAGATCGCCTGATTCGATGTGCTTGACCAGAAGGCTGATCAGGTCGTCGCCCGGCTCGGCCGTTTTGATGGCCACCAGTTCTGCGAGGTATCCCATCACGTCCCCGATGGCCGAGGCGATGTCCTCGGGTGTGCTGTCGGCGGCGAGCACAGCGCGGGTGCGTTCCTGGAAGAAGTCGTGCTTGTCGTACGGAACGCCCAGCAATTCGCAGATGACCAGCGACGGAAGCGGCAGCGCGAGGGTGTCGACGATGTCGGTCGTTCCGCCTTTCGCCAGAATGTCGTCGATCAGCCCGTTGGCGATCCGTTCGATGTTGGGGCGCATGGCCGCCATGCGGCGCGGGGTGAACTCCTTCGCCAGGATCTTGCGCAGATTGTCGTGCTGCGGCGGGTCCATCGCCACGAAGAAGCCGGGCACTGCTTCGTCGCCGGCATCTCCGCGCGAAGAATCGTCGATGCCGCGCACACTCATCCGCGGATCTGCGATCACCGAGCGGACATTGTTGTATCCGGTGACCAGCCATCCGGGTGTGCCGTTGAAATTGATCTGCTTCAGGTTCTCGTCGTCGAAGTCCTTGTACCGGGCGTTCGGCGAGAACGGACAGGTCCGACCGAAGGGGAACTGGGCGAGGTCATCTGTCTGAGTGGGCGATACGTCGTGTGCTGGGGTGGCGGTCATCGGTGGCTCCTTCATTGGCGGCGAAAGACGGCAGGATTCTGCAGTTGCGAGCGCGGGCCGAGCGTGAGGGTTCTCCCGCGCGAATGTGATGGCGGGCACATCAGTTGTTAACGGTGATTATAGTGACATGACCCACACGTGTTAGTCAATGGATTCGGCGAGGTGACTTCTCGAGAGGCGCTCGAGTCCAAGAGGGTGAGCGTTGACCTGCGGAACTACTGCTATATATGGGATTTGGCTGATACGCGACTAACCAAGACCCATTGCGTTGGCGGTGGGGCTTGGTTAGTGGCGAGACTGCGGGCGATGAACCGCCTCGAAGTTAGTGATAAATATGAAGGTGATTGTCAGATGGCAGATGCCCGCTGGAAGTGTCCGAGCAGATCCGGATATCGCACGAGGTGGGCCCCGCCGTTGAGGTCGAGATTCTCGCCGGTCAGCCAGGAGGCATGCGTCATGTAGACCGCGGCGTCGGCGATTTCCTCGGGCGTTCCGGATCGCCCCAGTGGCGTGTTGGCCAGATAGTCATCTTGCAGTCCCGGAACCGACATCGATGGCGTGGTCAACGGTGTCATCACGATGCCCGGTGCGATCGCGTTCACCCGGATACCACGCTCGGCGAGTTCGAGTGCGGCGACCTGGGTGAGCATGGCCAGCCCTGCCTTGGCCGAGCAGTACGCGCTCAGTCCGGTGCCTGGCTGCCGGGCGTTCAGCGACGACAGGGAGATGATCACGCCGCCGTCGTCCATCGACCGCGCCGCGTGCTTGATCACTGCGAACGCGCCGGTGAGGCAGACATCGACCACGCGCTTGAACTTCTCGATGGAGAGGTCGGTGATGGCGCCGGCAACGCTGAGGCCGGCACTGTTCACGGCGATATCGAGGCGTCCGCGCCGGGCGCGGACGGATTCGAACAGGTTCTGTACGGATCCCTCGTCCGCGACATCGACCTCTACGGCGTCATGCGGTGAACCAAGTTCGGAGGCAAGGGATTTCGCTAGTTCAAGGTTTCGGTCGGCTACGGTTACGGCCACGCCGTCGTTGGCGAGTGCCTGCACGATGGCAGCGCCGATGCCGGACGCGCCCCCTACGACGACTGCGCAGCGTAGATCGGTGGAAGACATATGTGAGGTCCCTTTCGGGGTAAAAGATTCATGGCAGTTCGAGTCCGGTCGGCAGGACCATCGCGTGGGCGAGGGCCGAGAGTTCCTCGGTGATGCCGGGGCGGGCTTTGAGTTCTGGATTTTGTGAGACGTCGGTGATGACGGCGATGGTGGCCTGGGACAGTGCGCGCGCATCGCTCGTACTGAGATGCCCGGCCAGGGTGCAGATCACCTCGACCCATTCGGCGAGGTACTCGCGCTGCGTCTCCCTCAGGGAGGCTTGTTCGTCCTCGGAGAGATAGAGCAGATCGGCGGCCAGGATATGCATGGTCCGCCCGTGAACGCCCAACGCCTGCCGAATGTATGTCTCGACGAGGGCACCGAGCACCTCGTGCGGAGTGGTCGCATGCGAGAGCGCCTCAGCGGTCACATACAGCAAGCCTTCGGCGCCCCGTTCGAGAATTGCCCGCAGTACCTGTGTTTTACCGGTCACGTGCTGGTACAGGGTTGCCACGGACATCCCCGACGCCTTGGCGATGTCATCGATGCGCACGTCGTAGAACCCGCGCTCATCGAAAAGCGTCGTCGATGCCGTCAGTATCCGTTCCCGGCGACCCGCCGGTTTGCGGTGTACCGGAGTCGGTATCGACTGTGTACCGGCGCTGACGTGCGGAAGGTTGCATCCGATGATCGCCTTCGCCAGCGCGGACTGGATGGCGATCAGTCGCTCCGGGGTGAGGCTGCCGCGGATACTCGGCGTGTTCGAGTACATCGTGAGTACCGCAAAGCCGAGCAATTCCGCTTGGTGCGTGGTGACCTCGGGATTCGCCGAGAGGATCATCGCCGCAAGGCGATCCCGGTTGGAACGGAACTGCGCCTGGAATTCGATGCGCTCGGCTTCCTTGAGGTGCCGCTGTTCGCGGCGCCACAGGGTTGCCTCGTCACCGTTTGCGGTGATGTCGCTCAGACCGTCGAGGAACAGGTCGAGGACTTCCTGCGCGGTGCTACCGGAACCGGCGGCCCGGTCCGTCAATTGCTGTGTCAGATCGACCTGGGTACGCAACGCCTCTACCAGGAGGGCGTACTTGCCTTTGAAATGCCGATACACCGCCGGACCGGTCAGCCCGACTGCTGACCCGATCTGGTCGATACTGACATTCTGGTAGCCGAGGTCCTGGAAGAGCAGCGTCGCGGCGCGAACGATCTGTTCGCTTCGGGGTCCTCCGCGGGTGGGTGCTGCGGAGCCGGCTTCGGCAGTGTCCGTCATGGGACCAGTGTCGCACTCGAACCCTGGTCAGCGCCGGACCACGCCACCACCGCGGTTCCGGCCAGAGTTCGTGTCCCATCTGCCAGAGTCACATTCAACTCGAGCACGGCTCGCTGTTCGTCGTCGGCGACGATGATTTCTTTTACCGTGGCCGTCAGCTCCGGCTCGGCTCGGACCGGGGTGATCGCGGTGAACCGCGCAGACAGTTCGCGGATGCTGCTCTGCGGGAATGTGTCGGTGAGCAATCGGCCCAGATACGCCATCGAGAGCATTCCGTGGGCGAACACGTCGTCCATGCCGGAGGCGCGCGCCGAGTCGAGATCGATGTGGATCGGGTTGTGATCGCCCGATGCCCCGGCGAACAACGCCAGTGTCGTACGGGTAACGACCCCGGGCTTGAGTGTCGCGACGACGTCGCCGACGGTGGGTGTGCTCATTTTGTCCCTCCCGGGTTCTTGATGACCCCCGCAGGGTTCTTTATGACGCTGACACTCTCCAATTCGGCCACGATGTCGCCTGCGCGGGTCACGGTGGTGCGTCGCACCAGGAAGTCAAGAGCGCCACCGGCTTTGGAGTATGCGTCGACATACCGTGTCTCGAACCGGACCCGGTCACCGGCATGCACATCGGCGAAGTAGCGGAATCGCTGTTCGCCGTGCAGGACGTTGCCCAGGTCGACGCCGTGTGCCGCGAGATCGCCGAATACGTCGGAGTTCTCCAGTTCCAGTCCGAACAGGAAGGTCGGGGGAGCGAGGACATCTGGGTGACCGGCGGCTATCGCGGCGTCGCGGTCGCGGTAGATCGGATTCTCTTCACCGATGGCGTCGGCGAACTGGCGGATACGTCCGCGTTCGACATCGGTGACGATCGGCGGTGAAACCACCTCGAGGATGGCGTGATCGAGTGCCATCAGGACACCTTCTCGTATAGGCTCACGACGCACGCGCCGCCGAGACCCAGGTTGTGCTGCAACGCAATCCGCGCGCCTTCGACCTGACGGTCGCCGGCGGTGCCGCGCAACTGCCACACCAGTTCGGCGCACTGGGCCAGTCCTGTCGCGCCCAGGGGGTGTCCCTTGGACAACAGGCCGCCGGACGGGTTGGTCACCACGCGACCGCCGTAGGTGTTGTCGCCATCGAGGATGAACTTCTCGGCGGTGCCCTCGGGGGTGAGGCCCAGGCCTTCGTAGGTGATGACTTCGTTGGTGGAGAAGCAATCGTGCAATTCGACGACGGGTATGTCGAGCGGGTCCACGCCGGACGCTTCATAGACCTCCGCGGATGCCTTGGCTGTCATGTCATAGCCGGCGACCCGCATCATGTCGGTCGTCTCGAAGGTGCCGGGAAGGTCGGTGACCATCGACTGTGCCCGCAACCGGATGCTCGAGTCGATGCCGCGGGATCGGGCGAACTCTTCGCTGCACACGATGGCTGCGGCCGCACCATTGGTCGGTGGGCAGCACATGAGCAATGTCAGCGGTCCCCAGATCTGTTTGGAGTTCATGACCTGCGCGAGGTCGATCGGGTCACGGAACACCGCGAGCGGATTGCGTCCGGCGTGCGAACGGGCCTTCACCGACACGCGTCCGAAGATCTCAGAGGACACCCCGTAGCGCTCCATGTAGGTCACGCCCGCGCCGCCGAACATCTTCGCGGCCGCGGGTGCCACGGCGTCGCCGCCGGGCCGCGAGACCGCGATCTTTTCGCCCCGCTCGGTGGGGCTCGGTCGATCGCCATAGGCATTGACCAGCGCACCGGGCTGCATCTGCTCGAAGCCCAGGGCCAGCACGCAGTCCGCGGCACCCGATGCCACGGCCTGGCGCGCCAGCCACAGCGCGCTCGACCCCGTCGAACAGTTGTTGTTCACGTTGATCACCGGGATGCCGGTCATGCCGATCTCGTAGAGAGCGTTCTGGCCCGACGTCGAATCACCGTAGACGTAGCCGACAAAGGCTTGCTGGACGTCGGCATAGCCGAGGCCGGCGTCCTTCAGGGCTGCAAGGGCTGCGGTGGAGCCCATCCGCTCGTAGGTCTCGCTCTTTCCGGCTTTGGTGAAGGGCATCATTCCGACGCCACTGATGCAGACATTTGTCATGGGACCACCTTTCGGTCATGGGGTATATCGAGGGTCTGGGTCCAGATAAGCACATAAAGTCAGGACTAACAATAAGCCGAAACTGCCAGCATAATTGGCTATTGACTCGCAACTTCTTCTGAAGTTAGTATTCACCCCAGTGACTCGGGTCACAAGCCGTGGACGGTGGCTGGGCCCGCGTCGATATCGCGTCGCGCGAAGATCGAACAGAACTCAGGAGAACGCATGAGCGTGCAGAAGCTTCAGGACAAAGTCGCAATGGTCTCGGGATCGGGCCGTGGCATCGGGCGGGCCGTAGCCCTCAAACTCGCTTCCGAGGGCGCCAAGGTGGTCGTCAACGACCTCGACCCCGAGCCCGCGAGAGAGGTGGTCGCCGAGATCGAATCACTTGGCGGGCAGGCCGTTGCGTGTGTGGGGAGCGTGACGGACCCGGAGTTCGCCGATCGGTTCGTCGCGGCGGCGGTCGACAACTTTGCCGCCATCGACATCATCGTCAACAACGCCGGATACACCTGGGACAACGTCATCCAGAAGATGACCGATCAGCAGTGGGCCGACATCCTCGACGTCCACTTGACTGCACCATTCCGGATCCTGCGGGCCGCGCAGCCGGTGATCAGCGCGGCGGTCAAGCGCGAACGCGAAACCGGTTCGGTCCCGTGCCGAAAGATCGTGAACATCTCCTCCACATCGGGGCTGCTCGGAAACCCGGGGCAGGCGAATTACTCGTCGGCGAAGGCCGGGATGATCGGTCTCACCAAGACGATTGCCAAGGAATGGGGCCGCTACAACGTCACCTCGAATGCCGTCGCCTACGGCGTGATCAACACCCGGCTGACGTCGGTGACCACCGAGGCCAAGACCATCAAGGTCGAGGACCGCGACATTCGAGTCGGTGTCGATCCGGCTGTGATGGAGGCCGCGACCAAGCAGATCGCCCTTGGCCGTGCGGGCACTGTCGAGGAGGCCGCCGGCGCTGTCTACCTGTTGTGCAGCCCGGAATCGAGCTACATCACCGGCCAGGTCCTCGTCTGCGGTGGCGGGTTGTGACGGACACGCTCGTGGCCACGACTGCGGCGGCAGGCCGCTACGAAGAAGTGGGCTATGACGTCGCCGACGGTGTGGCCGTGGTGACGCTCGACGCCCCGCAGCGGCGAAACGGCATGCGGGTACAGATGCTGGTCGACGTCTTGCACGCGCTCGATCGTGCGGACAACGACCCGAACGTGCGGGCCGTGATCGTCACCGGTGCGGGCCCGGCCTTCTCTGTCGGCGCCGACCTCGACGGCCCCGAAACCCTCACGCGCGCAATTGTGGAGGACGTCGACGGACACACTCCGACGGGCTATCGCGAACCTGCCGGACGCATCAGCGAGCGACTGTTCGCGATGCAGAAGCCGGTGATCGCGGCCCTCAACGGTCACGCAATCGGCGGCGGTGCCACCATCGCCGCCGCGATGGATGTCCGGATCGCCAGTGCTGACGCGCGGTTCGGGTTCGTGTTCAATCGCCGTGGCGTCGTGCCCGAGGGTGCGTCCACATGGTTCCTGCCACGACTGGTGGGTGTGGGCCGTGCGACGGACTGGATTCTGTCGGGGAGGGTCTTCGACGCCGCCGAAGGATATGAGGCCGGCTATCTCACCAAGGTTGTTCCGGCAGACCAGGTGATGACAGCGGCGCGTGAGTACGCGCAGCAGTTCGTCGCCGACACATCACCGACATCGGTCGCGCTGTCCAAGCGCCTACTCGCCTCGTCATGGTTGCATTCGCATCCCGGGCCTGCAGCCGCCGAAGAATCCCGAACCTACGCCGGACGCGTCGACTCGGCAGACGCGTGCGAAGGAGTCATGTCATTCCTGGAGCGTCGGCCGGCTGTTTTCCCTCCACTCGATCCCTCACCAGCACAACGATTCTGACCCATAGGGGTCCAACCGAGGAGAATCATGACAAGCCAACCGTTCACAGTGTGCAAGTATGGCGCCGATGCCGAGGGCACCCACGACTTCGCAGGCATCGACAATTTCAACGAGAGTGTCTACTTCAACTTCGTCGACCCTGTCTCACAACTAGGCGGCCTCGTCCGCATCGGGAACCGGCCGAACCTCGGCTACAGCGAGACCTCGGTGCAACTGACTCTGCCCGGCGGCGCCATTGCGTTCCGTGCCGGCCGCACACCCTGCGACACCAACGACAGTTTCTCGGGCCAGGGGCTCGAGATCACGATCAAAGAACCCACCCGCACCGCGGAGATCAAATACCAAAACTCTGTTGCGCGCGTGACACATCCGTCACTGATGGCTGAGCAAGGCCGGATCGCGCTGAAGAACGCGCCGGCAGAGGAGTGCGAGATCTCCCTCTCGTACACGGCGTCGAGTCCGATGTTCGTCATCAACGGCGACGGCGACGGTGATTGCACACCGGGTAGTTCGACGATCGCGAGCGATCACTACGAGCAGTTCGGTCACCTCTCGGGCACCATCCGGGTCGGCAAGCGCACCTGGGTCCTCGATGAGGTCACCTCGTTCCGTGATCATTCGTGGGGTCCGCGCGAGTGGGCGTCGTTCACCGGCGAATGGGTCGCCGGATGGCTCATGGACGGAACAGCTTTCAGTGCATACGGGGAATACGAGCCGTCGGGCGTGCGCGTCAGTGCCGGTGCGGTTCTGACCACCGACGGAGTCGCCCACCCGATCACCGACTATCGCGTGCTCACCGACTACGCCGGTGAATCCACCTATGCGGGACGCCATACCGGCATCATCTCGGCGGAGGGCTTGCCGACCATCATCGTGGACGGATCCATCCGCCACTTCGTGCCGGTCACCCAACGTACCGAGGACCGCGCGGTTCGGATGGCGCAGATGACGGTCGACCTCGCCGAAGGTCACGGGGGATGGGCAGTGGCCGAGTTCCTTCGTCCCATTCGCGCCTAGTCCTCGAGTCTGTCCCGGGTTCAAGTGCCCCAAGTGATTCCAGTTCATCGATGAGATACCCCGGCGGCCGACCGGGAAACTCTACACAAGTTGCTCCGTGACGCCTACCGGCCCGCCGCGGTTTCTGCAGGCGCCGGATCGCGCAAGAAAAGGATACGAATCCCATGCCACATGAAGTCTTTGTCTACGACGCACTGCGTACCCCACGCGGTCGCGGTCGCGGCGGATCGCTGCACAGCGTCAAGCCGATCTCGCTGGTGGTCGGTCTCCTGGACGCACTGCAAGAGCGCAATCCGAACCTCGACACCGCACGCGTCGACGACCTCGTGCTCGGCTGCGTCAGCCCCCTGCGCGATCAGGGAGCCGACATCGCGCGCATCGCCGCGATCGCCGCCGGATTGCCGGAAACCGTTGCAGGCGTCCAGCTCAACCGGTTCTGTGCCTCCGGACTCGAAGCGGTCAACACCGCGTCGCAGAAGATCGCGTCGGGTTGGGAGACGCTGGTTCTCGCGGGCGGCGTCGAAAGCATGTCGCGGGTGCCGATGGCCTCGGATGGCGGCGCCTGGGCCAACGATCCGGAAACCAACTTCACCACCGGCTTCGTGCCACAGGGCATCGGTGCGGACCTGATAGCCACACTCGAGGGATTCACCCGGGAAGACGTCGACGCCTTCGCTGCGGAATCCCAGCGCCGGGCGGCGGCAGCCTGGGACGAGGGACGCTTCGCGCGTTCTGTTGTTCCGGTGCGCGATCGCAACGGCACCGTCGTCCTCGACCGTGACGAGCACTTCCGGCGTGGCACCACCATCGAAACGCTTGGGAAGCTGAAGCCCGCCTTCACCGGGATCGGTGCAGCCGGGTTCGACGACGTCGCATTGCAGAAGTATCACTGGGTCCCGAAGATCGACCACGTGCATACCGGTGGCAACTCTTCGGGCATCGTCGACGGTGCGGCCATCGTGGCCCTCGGGAACGAGACGGTCGGGCGGGAACTGGGGCTCACGCCGCGCGCCCGGATCGTCGCCGGTGCCGTCAGCGGCTCGGATCCGACCATCATGCTCACCGGACCCGCACCCGCGAGCCGCAAGGCACTGGCCGTCGCCGGTCTGTCGGTCGACGACATCGACATCTTCGAGATCAATGAGGCCTTCTCATCGGTCGCGCTGCGCTTCATGAAAGACCTCGGTATCCCACACGAGAAGGTCAACGTCAACGGTGGTGCCATCGCCCTGGGCCACCCGCTCGGCGCCACCGGCGCGATGCTCATCTCGACCGTCATCGACGAGCTCGAACGTCGTGACGAGCGACGAGCTCTTGTCACCCTTTGCGTCGGCGGTGGCATGGGCATTGCCACCATCGTCGAACGCGTGTGAGTACAGCCCCCGACCCATCGAGAGAATCGTGACCCCCATCGTGAGCACCACTACCGCAACCAAATTCGGCACCATCGACTGGGCCGACCATGAATCCGGTGTCGTCATCCTGACCTTCGACGACCCGAGCCAATCCGTGAACACCATGAGCGCCGCGTGGTCGGAATCGCTGGGCCTGGTCCTCGACCGCCTTGCCGATGCCGCCCCGGTCGGCGTCATCCTCACTTCGGCGAAGAAGACCTTCTTCGCCGGTGGAGACCTCGGCGACCTGCTCGCGACGACCCCCGAGCAGGCCGCCGAGCTCAGCGCTTTCGCCGACGGCGTGAAAGCGATGCTGCGCAGGCTCGAGACCCTTGGGGTCCCGGTCGTCGCTGCGTTGGCGGGCAGTGCCCTGGGCGGCGGTCTGGAGATCGCACTGGCGTGCCATCACCGCCTCGCCGTGGACGATCCGTCGCTGCGGGTCGGGCTGCCAGAGGTCACGCTGGGCCTGCTGCCCGGTGGCGGCGGCGTCGTGCGCACCGTCCGCCTCCTCGGCCTGGACACCGCACTGGATCGAGTTCTGCTGTCCGGCAAGACATACACGCCGCAGCAGGCGCTCGAACTCGGGTTGCTGGACCGGGTGGTGGGCACCGTGGATGCGCTGATTCCCGCCGCGATCGAGTGGATCGGCGCCAACGCCGACGCCGCGCAGCCGTGGGACCGGAAGGAACCGATCCCCGGCGGTACCGCCTACACCCCCGCGATCGAGGCGGTCCTGCCGGCACGAGCTGCGGCGCTGCGCGCGGCGGCACACGGATCGCCCAATCCGGCAAAGGAGAACATCCTGGCCGCAGCCGTCGAGAGCACCCAGGTCGACTTCGAGTCGGCGTCCAAGATCGAGACGCGCTATTTCGTGGATCTCGCCACCGGGCCGATCTCCAAGAACATCATCCAGGGCACGTTCTTCGACAAGCAGACGATCAAGTCCGGCGCGAGCCGTCCCGCCGGATTCGCTCCTCACCGTGCCGAGTTCGTCGCCGTGCTCGGCGCCGGCATGATGGGGGCAGGAATCGCGCTGTCCTGTGCGCTGTCCGGGATGCGTGTCGCACTCAAGGACGTCGACCTGGCTGCGGCGGAACGGGGTAAGGACTACGCGCGCAAGGCGCTGTCTAAGCAGGTTGCAAGGGGTAGCCGAACCGAGGAGAGCGCTACGGTGGTCCTCGACCGCATCACCGCGGTCTCTGCGCCTGCAGATCTCGCCGGTGCTGATCTGGTCATCGAGGCGGTCTTCGAGGATCCCGCGCTCAAGAAGCAGGTGTTCGCCGAGGTGCTCGAGTTCGTCGCACCAGACGCAGTTCTGGGCTCCAACACGTCGACGCTGCCGATCACCGAGCTGGCCGACGGCGTTCGGAGCCCCGAGGACTTCATCGGGCTGCATTTTTTCTCGCCCGTCGAGCGGATGGACCTCATCGAGATCATCGTCGGGGACAAGACCAGTGACGCGACCCTGGCGAAAGCCTTCGATATCGCTCTGCAGATGCGCAAGACCCCGATCGTCGTCGGCGACGGTCGTGGATTCTTCACCAGCCGGGTGATCCTGCAGCGCCTGATCGAGGCGGCTGCGATGATCGGTGAGGGCATCGACCCGCATTCCATCGAGCAGGCATCGCTGCAGGCCGGCTACCCGGTCGGCACGCTCGCGTTGCTCGATGAGCTCACCCTGAGTCTCCCGCTGAAGATTCGCGGACAGTTCCGCGAAGTTGCCGAGCGGACCGGTGCGCCGATGGCCGAGCATCCCGGAGACGCTGTGCTGACCACGATGGTCGAAGAGATCGGCCGGCCGAGTCGTGCTGCGGGAGCGGGTTTCTACGACTACGAGGGCGGCAAACGGCAAACGATCTGGGCCGGCCTCGCCGAGGCGTTCCCGCCCGCATCCGGCGTGGCGAATCTGGCGGATCTGCGTGACCGGTTGCTCTTCTCCGAGGTGCTGGAGACGGTGAGATGCCACGAGAGCGGTGTCCTGCGCTCGGACGCCGATGCCAATGTCGGCTCATTGCTCGGCATCGGATTTCCGACCTGGACCGGCGGAACCACCCAGTTCCTGGCCGGATACCCGGGCGGCACTGCTGCCTTCGTCAAGCGAGCGACCGAACTCGCCGAGACGTACGGTGAACGCTTCGCGCCGCCGGCGTCGCTGCTGGAGCAGGTCGTGCCAGGTCAGGTCGTGACAGATGCGTAGAAACCTCTACACCGCAGAGCACGAGGCGTTCCGCTCCGCGTTCCGTACCTTCCTCGATCGCGAGGCGGTGCCCAACGTCGAGAAGTGGGAGGAGGCCGGGACGGTGGACCGGGCGTTCATCAGCGCCGCGGCGTCCGCCGGGTTCCTGGGTTTCGAGTTCCCCGACACCTATGGCGGACTGGGAATCTCGGACTTCCGCTACAACGCGGTGATGACCGAAGAAGTGGTCGCCTCCGGCATGGCCGGTGACACCTTCAGCATGCAGAACGACATCATCGTTCCGTACCTGCGAGACCTCACCGACGACGCGCAGAAGGCTCGGTGGCTGCCGAAGTTCACCGCCGGGGACTGCGTGACCGCCCTCGCGATGACCGAACCCGGCGCCGGCTCCGACCTGGCGGCGATCCGAACCACCGCACGGCGCGACGGTGACGACCTCGTCATCGACGGCACCAAGACGTTCATCACCAGCGGCGCCACCTGCGACATGGCGATAGTGCTGGTCCGGACCGGTGAAAGAGACGGCCGCGGAACATCATTCGTCGTCGTCGAAGCCGGTACTCAGGGATTCGAGCGGGGACGGCCGATGCACAAGATCGGACGCAAGGCACAGGACACCGCAGAGCTGGTGTTCACCGACTGCCGGGTGCCGGCGTCGAACATCATCGGCGAACCGGGGCGCGGATTCGGATCGGCGATGGTGAACTTGCCGCGAGAACGCATGTCGATCGCCGTGTCCGCGGTGGCATCGGCCGCGCATGCGCTGTCGCTGGCGCTCGATCATGTCCGCGACCGGGTCGCGTTCGGCGGCCCACTGGCGCAATTGCAGTCGGTGCGGATGTCGATCGCCGAGATGCACACCGACGTCGCCGTACTGCAGAACTACGTCGACCAATGCGTGCTGGCACTCGATGCAGGTGAGCTCACCGCAGACGAGGCCGCGGGGGCCAAGTACAAGGCCACCGATCTGCAATGGAACGTCATCGACACAAGCCTGCAGCTGTTCGGCGGATACGGCTACATGGAGGAGTATCCCATCGCACGGATGTGGCGCGACGCACGAATTCAGCGGATCTACGGAGGAGCGAACGAAGTCATGAAGGACCTGGTGGGTCGGGCGGTGGTGGGGCGATGAGCGCACCACTGCAAGGACATGGTGCGCTACCGCTGCGGGGACGGGTGGCACTCGTGACGGGCGGTTCGCGGGGAGCAGGGCGGGCGATCGCCTTGCGACTGGCCCGCGACGGAGCGAGTGTGGCCGTGAACTATCGACGTGATCGTGACGCTGCGGACGAGGTCGTCGACGAGATCGTCGCGGCCGGCGGAACTGCGCATGCATACCAGGCGTCCATCGACGATGCGACTGCCGTCGAGGCGATGGTCGATGCGATCGGAACCGATCTCGGTGTCGTCGATCTGCTGGTCAACAATGCCGGTTCCGCGAGTCGGGGCAACGATGTTGCCTCGACGTCTCGCGACGAGTTCGAGTCTCTGCTGAATGTCCACGCACTGGGACCGATCCGGTTGATCCAGCTCCTGTTGCCGGGTATGCGCAAGGCCGGATCCGCTCCCGGCGGGCGTGGCGACATCGTGATGATCTCCAGTAACTCGACCACGTCGGCCCCACCGAACTCGGCGCCGTACACGATGGCGAAGTCGGCGATGGAGACGTGCATGCGGACACTCGCGCGAGAGGAACTCGACCACCAGATCCACGCGAACATCGTCGCGCCCGGTCTGATTGCGACCGACATGGGACGCCGCCTGGTCTCGGCGGCACGTGGCGCCGACATCGGCGACCTCGACTCGTCGTCGCCGTTCGGCCGGGTCTGCCGGCCCGAAGACGTGGCAGGTGCGGTGGCCTTCCTGGCGTCACCCGACTCGGGCTACGTGACCGGCCAGCGCCTCGTCGTCGACGGTGGCGGCGCGAAGGCGGCATTGTTCTGATGACTGAAACCAGCATGCGGACAGATAATTTCCTCGAAAACCTCACGACCGATCTCGATCGTGCGCTGCACGCGAACGGATCCCTCACCCTGACCGACGTCGACAAACGCGGCGAAGGCAACTCGTGGGAAACCTACCTGGTCACCGCGTCTTGGAACGGAGCGGCCGGTGAAACGAATGCAACGTATGCAGTGAAGCGGCAGCCGATCAGCGGCATCGTGGGGGACTATGACGTCGCCCGGGAAGTCGCACTGCTCGAGGCCGCCGACGCGATCGGCATGCGCGTACCGAAGGTGATCTCACATGACATCGGGACCGAGGGCAACCGCGGCTGGTTTGTCATGGAGAAGGTGAACGGACAGATCCCGATGCCACCCACGGTGTCCCGGATCGTGCCGGATCCACAGACGCGGGAACGCCTGGGACGTGATGTCGCACGCGAGATGGCGCGGCTGCACACCGCCGATCCGCACGCGATGGGGCTGACCGCACTGGGGCCGGTTCCTGACCCCGGGAATACCGGTCGACTCGAGAACGACAAGTGGGCGCAGGTCTACCGCGATGTCGTCGACATCCCGATCCCGATTCTCGACCTCGCCTTCGCCTGGCTCGACCACCGCAGTGATGCCGTCTCCGGACGGGTATCACTGGTTCACAATGACTTCCGGATCGGAAATCTTGTCATCGACGATGGATCCATCACCGGGGTTCTCGACTGGGAGACCGCGCACTTCTCCGACCCGACTGCTGACATCGCCTGGTTTGCGCAGCGGACCTCGAGGGGCCGTTCACCGCTGCTGTGCAAACTGATCGAACTCGAGCCATTTCTCACCGAGTACGAGGGGGCCGGCGGCTGGCGGCCCGATGACGCGGCGCTGAACTGGTGGGCGGTGCAGTCCCTGACCAAGACAGCAGTCGGCTGTCTGCAGGCCGTCGACATCTACTCGCGCGGCGAACGAGACGAACTGCGGTATTCGAATATGGCGCACAGCGTCTACTTCAGTATCGCTTGGCTGGGAAAGATGTTGCGCGACAAAGAATGGGGCCACTGACATGACCGTCTACTCCACCGATCTCACCCAGGTGCTCGCCACCGTTCGTGAAACCCTCGTGCAGCGCGTCGCCCCAGGACTGACCGATGGCGGGGCGCGCCTGGAACTCGGCGCCGTTGTCGAGGCACTGGACAACCTCGCCGAACGGACCTCGTGGGACAGCATCGCACTGGCCGACAGCATCGCGCGGACCGAGGAGTTGGTCGCCGCGCTCGGGCTGACGGCAGCATCGGACGGCACTCTCACCGTTGAGACCCTGCGACAACAGCGCCGCAGGATCTCCGAGCGACTCGCGGACACGTACAGCGCCCCCGGGCAGGTACCCGGAATCGTGGACGCTGTGACCGAGTTCACCGGGCCCGATGTCCGAGTGCAGATCTCGACCGCGATGCGTCACAGTCTGCCGGAATGAACCGCGCCCATGCCTGCAGAAGGGTCACCTATGCGTGTGCACGATCTTCTCGACTATTGGGCGCAGAGGTTCCCCGATGAGGTGTATGTCGACGATGGGGACCGCCGGCTCACGTGGCGCGAGATGCGTGAGGCGACCCTGCAGGTAGGCAACTGGCTTGCCCGGAGGCTGAACCCGGGGGACCGGTTCGCCATGCTCGACCGGAACTCACCGGAGATGGTGGCACTGTACTTCGGCGCCTCGCGTGCGGGCGTCGTGCCCGTGCCCCTGAACTTCCGGCTGGCGCCGGTCGAGTGGCGCTACATCGTCGAGGACGCGCAGTGCCGGCTCGCCGTCGTACACGAAGATTATGCGTCGTCGTTCGGTGGAGTTTTGCCGGACGTCGCGGTGTCGGTGTTGCGAGATGACGCGCCGACGGTCCTGCACTTCGATTCGACTGTCGCGCAGAACTCGACGGAGCCGATCGAGGAGATGGTTTCGACGGACGCGGTCTATCACCAGATGTACACGAGCGGGACCACAGGAAAACCCAAGGGTGCCATGGTGACCCACCATGCGGCCTGCATGAACGCGTGGCAGATCCAGGTGGCGCTCGATTCGAACCGCAAACGCACCTTGTGCGTGATGCCGTTGTTCCATGCCGGTGCGGCACTGCAGATTCTGGCGTACACCGCGGGCGGTTGCTCGATCCGGATCGTGCGGGACTACGACCGTGACACGGTTCTTCGGTTGATGTCGGACTTGCGAATACAATTGCTGACACTCGCGCCGGCGATGATCCAGGACATGGTCGGCAGTACGCCGGTACACGAACTCGACTTCAGTGCGCTGGACCTGCTGGTGTACGGCTCCGCGCCGATGGCCGGCGAGGTGGTACAGAAGGCGATGGCTGTCTTCGGCTGTGAGTTCGCGCAGGCGTACGGGATGACCGAATGTTGCGCTGTGGCGACGATCCTGGCCCCAGAGGACCATCGTCGGGCGCTGCGGGACGACCGGAGGATCCTGACGTCCGCGGGGAGGGCGGTGTTCGGTTCGGCGGTGAAGGTCATGCGCGCTGACGGAACAGACGGTCAGGTGGGAGAGGTCGGGGAGATTCTCGTTCGTGGGCCGCAGGTGATGAGTGGCTACTGGGGGCTGCCAGAGGACACCGGGTCGACGCTGGTCGACGGTTGGCTGTGCACCGGCGACGCCGGATACATCGATGCCGAGGGTTTTCTCTACATTTCTGACCGGGTGAAGGACATGATCATCTCGGGTGGTGAGAACATCTACCCGCGTGAGATCGAAGAGGTTCTGTTCGGGATGGACGGTGTCGCCGATGTCGCCGTGATCGGCGTACCGAGTCAGCGGTGGGGTGAGAGCCCGATCGCGATCGTGGTCCGGGCCGCGGGTGCAGAGGTGTCGGCCTCCGACGTCGTGTCTCATTGCCGCGAACGCCTCGCCCGTTACAAATGTCCGGTAGAGGTCGTGTTTGTGGATGCGCTGCCGCGCAGTACAACTGGAAAGATTCTGAAACGCGAACTGCGGGAGCCGTACTGGGGCGGCGCGTCGTTGATGTGACACCGGCCGCCGGTTGAAGGGGTTCCCTTCAACCGGCGGCCGGAGGCGTATCTGTCCTAGCCGCGTGCCTTCTCCACAAAGTCCTCGGGTCGCGGTTGTGCGGTACGAGCCCAGTACTCGTTGACCGGCCACGGCGAGTTCGTCACCACCCGACCACTGGAGTTGCGGTAGTAGCTGCTGACCCCATCCATGGCATAGACCATGGCGTCGTTGGCAGCGTCGAGTTCGGCGTTGTACTGCTCATACGGCTCGGCCCGGCACTCGATCGACGACAGGTCGTCGGTCACCAACCGTGCAATCGATTCGACGACGTAACGCACCTGGGCCTCGGCGATGGTGATGTAGCTACCGCCGGGAGGATTGGTGTTGGGGCCGTAGAGGAAGAAGAGATTTGGGAACCCGGGTGTGGTGATGCCCAGATAAGCCCGTCCGTCATCGTCGGTCCAGCTCTCGCGCAACGACGTTCCCTCGCGGCCCCGGATCTCCATCGGGTACAGGTACCGCTGCTGCTGGAAGCCGGTGCACAGGATGAGCACGTCGACCTCTCGTTCTTCGCCCTCGGCCGTGACGATCCCGGTCGGTGTCAACCGTTCCACCCGATCGGTGAGCAACTCGACGTTGGGCTTGCGCAGCGTCGTGAACCAGCCGTTGTCGATGAGCAGGCGCTTGCCGAACGGTGGGTAGTCGGGCAGGGTGCGACGGACCAGATCCTCGTCATTTCCGAGCTGCTGCGTGAGGTAGGCCGTAAAGTGCGCGCGGTAGGCGTCGTTGAGGGAACTGACGAGTTTTCCCTTTTCCTCCCGCTTCGGGTCCACTGGCAGTGCGGCGTACGTGCGTTCGGTGTAGAGCCAGTACAGGCGGAACCGATACCAGCCGCGGTAGAACGGAATGTTGTCGTAGAGCCAGTGTTTCGTCGCGTCGGACTGCTCGAAGTAGTGCTCGTTGGGTGCGATCCACTGTGGCTGCCGTTGCAGCACGGTCATCGACTCCACCCGGTCGGCGATCGCCACCACCAACTGCATTGCGCTGGCACCGCTGCCGACGACGGCGACCCGCTTGCCGGTCAGGTCCAGTCCCTCCGGCCATTCCGCGGAGTGCACGATCTGGCCGGTGAAGTCCGCCGCCCCCTGGAAGTCGGGAACGAGGGGTACAGAATGCAGCCCGGCGGCCGTCACCAATGCGGTCGCCCGCAACTCCTGCGTCGCGCCGTCGGGGCCGGTGACAGTGAGGACCCAGAGCTGTTCTTCGTCGTTCCAGGTTGCTGTGTCAACGGAATGCCCGAGCCGGATCTGGTCGGTCACACCGTATTCGTCGGCGACGTCAGAGACGTAGGAAAAGATCTCGTCGCGGCGGGCGAAGTACTCCGACCAGTTCTTCGGGCGGAACGAGAACGAGTAGAGGTCACTCGGAATATCCACGCGCGCGCCGGGGTAACGATTGGACCACCACGTTCCGCCGATGTGGGAGTTGCGCTCCAGAATGGTGTAGGGGATGCCGGCCTTCTCCAGATTGATCGCACAGGTCAGCCCGGATACGCCTGCCCCGACGATCGCCACGCCGAAATCGGCTCGTGAGGAAGAGATCTGGTCACCGACATCGGCGGGGAGGTACGGACTGAAGCCGAGCTGCTCGGCGATCATCGGCGCATAGTCCTGCGAGATCGACTCGCCCATGACGGTACTCATCAGCCGGGCGAGGTCGGAGCCGGTCGGTGCCGCATGGGTCACGGGTTTGCCGTTGCACCAGTCGAGTACGGCATCGGTGACGGCATCGCGGATCTCGGCCTGCGCCTGCGCAGGGAGTCCGCCGTCGTTGAGCTCCTCGAATCCCTTGGGCGCGGCGGGACGGTAGGGGGCATCGAGCCACTTCTCTTCGCCGGTGAGCTGATACAGGACAGGTATCAGGCACCCGATGTTGCCGGCGTCGACGGCATTGCGCACGGTCGCACGGTCGAGGGCGGGATTCGGTAGGACGGTGGGGTTCATGGGTCTGCTTCCGATGATGGTTGAGGGTCAGGGAACGAAATTGGTCGATGACAGCGAGCCGCTCCGTTGTGTGTTGGTCAATCGTCCGGCGACGTTCTGGCGATCCTGCCGCGCGCTCGATGTCTCCGGAGAAGTCCGGTTGAAAGTCGTGTTAATGCTAACTATGCGAGTCGAAGAAGGTCAATGGTCATTCACCTGGCAAAAAGTGCATTGACATTAATGCTCACTATGTTACCTTACTCACACCACGGTGTGACCGAGTCGAGATCGCGGGTCCTCGTGAGATTCAAGGAGAGCGGTCGCGTTCCATTCCACCGAATGATGGCGCCACCGGACCAACATCCGCATGAAAGGCATGAACATGACTGAGACCCTGAGCCCGGAGACCCTCCCCACGCCGTCGAAGGAAGCCGACTACCTTCAGCGTGCGCGCTCTATCGCATCGCTGATCAGAGAGGAAGCGGCGGCGATCGAACGTGACCGGACGATCACCAAGCCCGTTGCCGACGCATTCGTCGAGCTCGGACTCCACGGCATGCTTGTCCCCGAGGAACTCGGCGGTGGCGGACTGCTGCCCAGTGAGGGCATGCAAGTCTTCGAAGAGGTCACCAAGGCCGACGCCTCCGTTGGTTGGGCCTGGATGGCCAGCGAATGGGGCACCTCCGGAGTGCTCGGTTATCTTCCGCCCCAGACCGCCGCGGAATTGACCAGCGGGGACGAGAAGTTCATTGCCGCAGGCCAGTTGCTGCCGCGCCACCCCGGCATCGAGGTCGAAGGTGGCTACATCATCGACGGGGACTACTCGTTCGCCAGTGGCTCGGACCACGCGACCTGGATCGGTGCAGGCTTCTTCGTCGCCGACTCCGATGGCAAGCCGATTCTCGGGGAGAACGGCCAGCCGCAGGCCCGTATCGCTTTGCTGCCCAGGGACAAGGTCGAGTTCTCCAAGAATTGGGATGTCTGGGGTCTGGCGGGCACCGGCAGCCATGACTACCGGGTGACCAAGCAGTTCGTGCCTGCCGAACACACCACCCCAACGTTCGGCGGTACCGCGACTCGCTCGGAGGTCATGTACAAGCTGACCAACGAGTTCGCCGGTGGTTTGCCCCACGCGCCGATTGCGCTCGGAATCGCCTCGCGGGCATTGGAATTGGTGGCCGAGTTGACCACCGGAAAAATGCGCCCGAACTACACCGTTCCGGTGGGCGAGGCCGACTTCTTCCGGATCGACTTCGCTCGCAAAGAAGCAGAGCTTCAGGCCGCTCGCCTCTACACCTACGAGGTCACCCGCTCGGCGGAAGCTGCGGTCGCTGCGGGTGAACCCATCACACCCGAACACATCGCGCGGGTGTCGCAGATGCTCGCCTGGGTTCACGAGGTGGCACTCGGTGTCGTCGAGTTCTCCCACCGTTGGGCAGGCACCAAGAGCATCGGCTCCACCAGCACCCTGGGCCGTTATGTTCGGGACATGCACGTGGCGACCCAGCATCTGCTCGTGGACCCGAAGATGCTGGTCGATTCCGCGGGTGTCCTGCTGCCGATCTATGCGAGCGCGCAGGACTGAAGAAGAGTTGGCAAGCCGGCCGCACCTCCGATAGGGGTGCGGCCGGCGTTTTCTGGCCTGCGGGCCCACAAGTTGGAGAGGTACCTTTCGATGGGGCACTACAAAAGCAACCTGCGCGACGTGGAGTTCAATCTGTTCGAACTGCTCGGCCGCGACGCCGTTCTCGGAACCGGACCGTTTGCCGAGGTCGACGTCGAGACTGCCAAAGTCGCTCTACGCGAGGTCGATCGTCTTGCGCGCGAGATCCTGTCCGAATCGTTCGAGGACTCCGATCGCGCCGCGACGGTGTTCGATCCGGTCGCTCACACCGTGACGGTCCCGGCGTCATACGCGGCGACGTACAAGACCTGGATGGGCGCGCAGTGGTGGCGGTTGCGCGTTCTCCCCGAACTCGGTGGCACCGCTGCGCCGAGTTCCCTCAACTGGGCACTCGCCGAGTTCGTCCTGGGGGCACATCCGACCCTCTGGACCTACGTCGGGTTCCCGACGGCCACCCGCGTCGTGTATCGGCGTGGGAACGATCGCGACAAGAGGATCGCACAGATCGTGGCGGAGAAGGGTTGGGGCTCAACGATGATGCTGACCGAGCCCGACGCCGGCTCCGATGTCGGAGCCGCACGCACGAGGGCCACGCGCAACGACGACGGGACGTGGAACATCGAAGGCGTCAAGCGGTTCATCACCGCCGGCGAGCATGACCTCGCGGACAACATCCTGCATCTGGTCCTCGCGCGACCGGCCGGCGTCGACGGTGCAGGTGGTGCCGGCACCAAGGGGCTCAGTCTCTTCCTGGTCCCGAAGTATCACTTCGATGTGGAGACCGGTGAGCTCACCGGCGAACGCAACGGTGTCTACGTCACCGGCGTCGAGAAGAAGATGGGCGTGAAGGTATCAGCGACCTGTGAGATGACGCTCGGCGACAAGGTACCCGCCCGTGGATGGCTGCTCGGTGATGTTCACGACGGCATCGGCCAGATGTTCGATGTCATCGAGGATGCGCGAATGATGGTGGGCAGTAAAGCGATCGCGACGCTGTCGACCGGCTATCTCAATGCACTCGCGTATGCAAAGGTGCGCGTGCAGGGGGCTGACATGACCCGGACCGCTGATCGGGATGCCCCCCGGGTCCCCATCACCGCGCATCCCGACATTCGGCGGTCGCTGCTGACCCAGAAGTCATATGCCGAAGGAATGCGTTCGCTGGTGTTGTACACCGCATCCTGGCAGGACGAGATCGCTGCGGGTGCTGCCGCCGGAACCGACACCGAACTCGCCGAGGCCGTCAACGACCTCCTCCTCCCGATCGTGAAAGGCTATGGTTCCGAACGCTCGTGGACCGTACTGGGGACGGAGTCGCTGCAGACGTTCGGCGGATCCGGATACCTGCAGGACTACCCGATCGAGCAGTACGTGCGGGACGCCAAGATCGACACCGTGTACGAAGGCACGACGGCAATCCAGGCGCAGGACCTCTTTTTCCGCAAGATCGCCAGAAACAGAGGCGTGGCACTCGGTCACCTGCTGGCCGAGATCACGTCGTTCACCGATGCTTCCACGGGTGGAGGCGATCTCGACGCGGAGAAAGCCCTCCTGCGGGAAGCGGTACGCGGCGTCGAGACGATCGTTGCGAAGATGACCGCCGACCTCATGGCGTCCGATTCGAAAGTCGACGGGGGGCGGGCGGAGAACGTCTACAAGGTCGGGCTCAACACAACCAGGTTGATGTACGTTCTCGGTGACGTCGTGGTGGCTTGGCTCTTGCTGCGTAGTGCTGTGATCGCACTCGAGGCGCTCGATGCCGGCCCCACGCAGGCCGACAAGGCCTTCTATGAGGGCAAGGTGGCGGCGGCGAAATTTTTCGCGCACAATGTTCTTCCACTCGTTCCGGCGCACGTCCGGATCGCCACCGAAGTCGATGATTCGGTGATGAGCCTGTCGGAAGAGGCGTTCTAGCGTTCACCGGGACCGACCGGCGCAGGACCAATCACGCCCGAGTCGCAAGACTCGGGCGTGACCTGTCAGTTCCAGTACGGCGCTTTCAAGCGGCGCTTGAACAGCTTCCCGGTGTCTTCGCGCGGCAGGTTCTGTTCGAACACGACAACCTTGGGTACTTTGTACTTCGCGAGCCGGGACGCGACATGTGCGCGCACGTCCTCGGCGGTGAGGGTTCTTCCGGCGTCCGGTTGAACGTGTGCCGCAATGGATTCGCCGAAGTCCGGATCGGGTATCCCGAATACCGCCACATCGGCGACGCCTTCGAGGTTGAGGATCGCCGATTCGATTTCGGTGGGGTAGATGTTGACGCCGCCGGAGATGATCATGTCACCTCGGCGATCACTGAGATACAGATAGCCGTCGGCGTCGACGTATCCGATGTCGCCGACGGTGAGGTAGTCGTCGTACCCGTCCGGTGTCAATTCCCGGCGCTTCGCGTCGTTGCCCAGGTAGGTGAAGTCCGGCCACGACGAGAACGGCCTGAGGTAGATGTCACCTTCGTGTCCGACGGCTGCGCGCGTTCCGTCGTCGGACAGGATCAGTACATCGGCATCGGCGAGCGGCTTGCCGACGGTTCCTTGGTGGGTGAGCCATTCGGCGCTCGAACACGCCACAGCGGCACCGGATTCCGATCCTCCATAGTATTCGTGGACTATCGGGCCGAACCAGTCGATCAGCGCGTGTTTCACATCTACCGGACAGGGCGCCGCGGCGTGTACGACGCCGGTCAGCGATGTCAGGTCATAGCGTTCCCGGATCGCCGCCGGTAGCTTCAACAAGCGCACGAACATGGTGGGTACCGCCTGAACATGCTCGATGCGGTGCTGCGCGACAAGGCGTAGCAGTTCCTCCGCATCGAATCGCGGCATGATCTCGATGTTCATCCCAAGAGCGAAGGCGAACTGAAATTGTGTATTCGGGGCGGTGTGGTACATCGGCGCGGCGACGAGTGTTGTTCGCGCAGCACCGAATGCAAAGGCTTCGACCACCACTTTGTGCAGATCCGCGACCTGGTCCGCGGCGATCGGCTGACGGAGGATACCCTTCGGCAGCCCAGTCGTTCCCGATGTGTAGATGACGCTCATCGGTGGCTCGTTCGACGTGGCTGCGTGGGGTTCGTGGGTACGGACCAGGGTCTCGAGATCCGGGTACCGCCCGGAGAGCTCAGGTCTGGAGATCTTGTATGCCGACGTGATCGATTCGGGTACCTCGACCTCCACGATCTTCGTGTTGTCCGGCAGCACGGCCTCGACTGTGGGGAGAAGGTCGGTGTGCACGAACACCACCCGTGACCCGCTGTCGGACAACACATGCCCGAGGTCGTCCGAGTTGCCGTGCCAATTGGCCGGCACCGGTACGGCGCCGATGGCCGAGCCGGCGAGGGTAGCCTCGACGAACCGGATCTCGTTGCGCAGCACCAGCGCGTATCGATCCCCGTGTTCGACCCCAAGACCTACCAGCGCCGCGGCCAATCGTGAAGCGCGGTCGGTGACCTCGGCGTGAGTGCGAACATCTGTGCCGCAGCGAATGATCCGATCAGTTCGCACTACTTTCCCTCCTGGGTCCGTGAGTCGGGCCGAACGATGCACAACGCATCGACGGCAACCAACCCGTCCTCGGTGACGAGCACCGGGTTGATGTCAAGAGATTCGATCCAATCGTGGCAGGCCGCCGACAACTTCCCGATTCCCACCAGGAGGTCCGCAAGCTGCCCGAGATGCCACGGGGCTGCGCCCCGGTACCCGTGCATGAGTCGCAGGTCCCGGAACTCTTCGATGAGTGCCTCGGCGTCAACTCGGGTCAGCGGTGCCGGGCGTCCGCCGACCCGTCCGAGAATCTCCACGAGGATGCCGCCGATGCCCAGCACCACCATCGGACCCAGCTCGCTTCCACCTTCGATACCGACCAGCAATTCTCCGCGCGCGGCAGTCATCGGCTGCACCACGACGACATCGGAGACGCCGTGCCGGGCCGCGATCGCCCGCATGCTCGCGACGGAGTCGGCGAGGCCTTCGCGGGGAATTGCCAGACGCACGGCGCCGAGTTCGGTGCGGTGTGGAACGTCCGCCAGCTTCACCGCATACGGCCCGTCGAAATCGGGCGCGACCTGGTCCTTCGCCCCGACGAGCGAGTACGGTGCGATCGGCACACCGAAGCTCGACAACAGGTCCATGGCGTGACCGAAGGGCAAGAAGGGGCGACCGTCGCCGGTCTCGGGGAAGGGGCCGGTGGGGCGGGGCAGAGGCGCGACTGCTTCGGCTGGTGGGTGCGAGGTGCCGCGATTGCGGACAAACGTACCCATCGTCCGCAGTCCCCGCAGTGTCCCGCGCAGCCCGTAACCGATGGCGACGGAACCGTCGGTGCCGATCACGTCGGACGCATACGAACCGACCGGCCCTGCCCCGGCTGCGATCGCGACGGGCTTTCCGTGCCGACGTGCGGCTTGCACGCAATCGTCGATGAGCCTTCGGTAGACCGGTGAATCGTCACCCTGCCCCCACATGTTCACGAATACGACGGCGTCGAGCTCAGGCGAGCCGACGTAGCGTTCGACGATGTCGGACCAGAAGGTCGCGCCGAACCCGGTGGTGTCGAGCGGGTTGGGTACGGTGATACCGGGAATCGTGTCGGCGACCCACTCAGTGAGACTGTCCAGGGGCGGAAGGGTGAGCCCCTCGGCTTCGGCGAGATCGAATGCGAGAGAGGCGAACCCGCCGGTCCCTGCGACAACTGCGATGTTCTCTACGGAGTTCCACTTCGCCGGGTCGAGCTGATCGACGATCGACAGACGGTCGACGAGTTCTTCGATGTCGTGCGCAGGCTGGATCCCGGCATGACCGAACGCGACGTCATACGCCCAGGCGTTTCCGGCCAGTGCTCCGGTGTGTGACGCCGCCATCTGCTGTGTGCGGCTACTTCGCGCGAGTTTGAGTGCGACGATTGGTTTCCCGGCTTCGATGCAACGCCGCGCCGCGGCGAAGAAGGCCTCTGGACGACGAATGCTCTCCACGATGAGTCCGATGGCAGACGTGTCCGGGTCGCCGGCGAGGAAGTCGAGATAGTCGGCGATGTCCGTGGTTGCCTCGTTGCCCGCCGAGATGAGGCGTGAGATGCCGACACCGGTCCGACGAGCCGCCTCGATGGCGACGCCACCGATCATCGCTCCGCTGTGGGACACGACGGACACTCCACCGGCCGGCGGATGATAGTTCGCCGACGCGGTGAGATTCAGACTGCGGGGAACACTGATGTAACCCAAGCTATTCGGGCCGACCATCGCCAACCGGCCGCGTTTCGCCGCCGAGACCAGTCGTGACTGCAGCGCGGCGCCGTCCGCACCGAGTTCGGAAAAGCCTGCCGCGTAGACGATGAGACCTCCGCAGTCGAGATCAGCGCACTCCTCGGCCAGTGCCACGGTCCGCTCGGCCGACATCATCGACAGCACCGCATCGATCGGACCCGGGATGTCGGAGATGGACCGGTAGGCCGGCACACCGAGGACCTCGGCCGCCGTTGGATGGACGAAAAAGACCTGGGCCGCACTCTGCAACGTCGGAGCGATGAAGGGCGCCGCCGGGGACTTGTCGCTGAGTCCGACCACGGCGATGGTCTTCGGGTTGAGGAGTCGGTCGAGGGTCGACTCCGCGCCGACGCCGTGGTCGGCCGCGGGAGCATCGTGTGAGGTGACGGTCATGTCTGGGATCTCCGGTTCATCGGCGCGTGGTCGCACGTGATCGTGCGTGGCGCGCGTGGATAAGACGTTGTCGGCGGTGCCGCTGCGAAACGGATGTGTCCGGACCCGTCAGGCGCGAGTTCCGGCGCGGGGCCCGGGACACCGGGTATTGGGTACTGCACAAAAAGTACCTTGTGAAGACTGATTCTGGTAGTGATCGGCCTATTGGCCGAGAAAGTCCAGGAAAACTCTTCCGTAGTTAGTATGAACTATGTAATATCAATCACAACGCCGACCGTGCCCGGGTGTCGGCATCCACATTCATCTCGGAGGAATCATGGCCAGGACCCCTGCTCTCGAACGCGTAGAAAAGATGTACTTGGAGGGCTTTCCCGATCCTGAGACGGCAACGGTCGATGATCTGCGTGAGGCCTATGACCGCCTGTTCCTACAGTTCGAACTCCCTGTCGGCGTAGTGCCCGTCGAAGGTGACGTCGATGGTGTGCCGACCCTGACCGTCGCAGCTTCGGGCGCCACCACAGACAAGGTCCTCGTCTGGTTCCACGGCGGCGGCAACATCATGGGCACCGCGCGCGGGTTCCAAGAGCTCGGCCACAATTTGTCGCGCGCATCCGGAATGTCGGTGGTACTGGCCGACTTCCGGCGGGCGCCGGAGCATCCGTTCCCGGCTGCAGGCGACGACGCGGTTACCGTCATCTCCGCACTCGTCGCAAAGCACGGTGCGAAAAATGTTGCGGTGGGCGGTGATTCGGCAGGTGGGGGACTGGTACTCGCCGCGCTCGTCGCGTTGCGTGAGCGGGGCGAAGCCTTGCCCGCTGCGGCGGTCTTCATCTCTCCGCTGCTCGACATCACCGCAAGCGGTGGCACCATCGACGAGTTCGACGGCGTCGACATCGCGGTGTCGCGCGGTTCGATCGGCAACATCAGTGCTGCGTACCTACAGGGGCATGACCCCGCCGACCCGAAGGCGTCGCCCCTGTTCGCGGAGTTGAATGATCTTCCTCCGGCGCTCTTCATGGTCGGTTCCAAGGAGGTGCTCCTCGATGATTCACGGCGTGCGGCCGAGAAGATCGTCGAAGCAGGCGGTTCTGCGAGCGTTTCCGCTTACGACGACATGGTTCACGTGTGGCCGCTCTTCTCGGCGATTCTCCCCGAGGGCATCGAGGCCGCAGACGAGGCCGGGGCTTTCCTTCGGAAGAACCTCTGCGACTGATCCACCCCCCGTCACCCACGAAAGGTCTGCCGACATGGCTGAACATCAACTCGACGAACTGACGTCACGATTCCGTGATGCCATGGCAACAGTCTGCACGCCGGTTGCGGTGGTGACAGCCATGGACGGACAACGTCCACATGGCACCACCGTGAGCGCCTTTGCGTCCCTGTCGATGTCACCGCCGTCATTCCTCGTCTCGCTCGATCGGGGCTCGGAGTTGTTGGGCCTGGTGCTGGCCTCTGGAGCGTTTGGGATGAACGTTCTCGGCAGCGAGCAGTCGGCGCTTGCCGCACAGTTCGCGCGGAAAGGCGCTGACAAGTTCGACGGCGTGACGTGGCGCGTGGACGCCGGTGTGCCGCGCATCGCCCAAGTGCCTCACTGGATGGCGGCAGAGGTGATGGCGACGACCGAGGTTGCCGATCACATCGTCGTATTCGGTCGGGTGATCGACGTGGTGAGTGAGACGATTGCGCCCCTGACCTACCATGCGCGAAGTTTCGGCACTCACGCCGCGTTGCCGCCGACGAGCAGCGTGGTGCGTCGATGACGACGACCTGTGAACACGACGGAGCCCTTGCGCGGGCCCGCGACTCTTTTGCGGCGGTGTTCGGGAACGGGCGGCTCGGCCTCGGCGAGTTGCGGCGCAACCTCGACACAATGATGACCGAATCCGCACTCGCGGAGGATGTCTCGGTCGAAGAAGTCGTTGTCGGCGATGTTGCGGCGCTCCAGGTGACCGCCGGCGTCGGTACCGGGGCCGGGGCCGGGGTACTCGTCTGGTTCCACGGTGGTGGCTATGTCATGGGCAGTCCCCGCGGATACGCCCACGCCGCCGCCGCCCTGTCGCGCGCACTGCGGATGCCGGTGATCGTTCCCGACTACCGGTTGGCACCAGAACATCCGTTTCCCGCCGCGCTCGACGACGCGGCAGCAGTCGTTGATGCAGTAGTTGCGCGATATGGCGCCGAGAACGTCGCGGTCGGGGGTGACTCCGCAGGCGGCGGTCTCACGTGTGCGGTACTGGTTCATGCCCGGCAACGCGGTGCGACCCTCCCCGCGGTCGCCGTCGCCGTCTCACCGCTCGCCGACTTCACGGCGTCGGGTGCGAGCATCGAGTCCAATCGCGAGACGGACCCGGTGATCACGGCGCGTTCGCTCCGCAATCTGGCCGCTGCATATCTATGTGATCATGACCGTTCGCTTCCTCTGGCCTCACCGGTGTTCGCTGATCTCGCCGGATTACCTCCGATCCTGTTTCTGGCCAGTGACAGCGAAATTCTTCTCGACGACGCGGTTCGCCTTGACGAACGGGTGCGGGCGGGCGGTGGTATCAGCGTCCTCTCGGTCTACCCCGACACCTGCCACGCGTGGACGCTCTTCACCGATCTTCTTCCTGCGGCGCGAGAAGGCGTAGCCGAGATATCGGACTTCATCAGGCAAGTACTGCCATAACGACGGCGTGGGAACCTGAAACCTGTCGAATCCGAGGCCGCCGAGGGTAAATAGCCCTTGGCGGTCTGGTATTTGACAGTTTCCAGGGTCATTTTCTTGGCACGGGCAGAAACCACTTACAAACAGGCTGGACTGTTTCTTAGTTCTCAGCTAGCCTCGCTGTGTGGCGACGAACACATCAACGACCGATGGCACGAACGGGTCTGACAACCCGGCTGTGACGCCCAGTCGTACCCAGGCGCAGCGGACCGCGGAGATGCGGGCCCGGTTGCTCGACGCGGCGATCGGTTGCCTCATCGACAAGGGATACGCCGGGACGAGCACCCAGGAGATCTCCCGCCGGGCGGGTGTCTCTAGAGGGGCGCAGCTCCATCACTTTCCGACCAAGGAATCACTGGTGGTCGCGGCCGTCGAGCATCTGGTCGAGCAACGACTGGCCGAGATGCTCGACGCCCATGTGGCGGATGACAAGGCCGGCGTCGAACTGTTTCTCGTTGCCTTCTCCGGACCGCTCTTCTACGCTGCGCTCGAATTGTGGATCGCCGCGCGTACCGATCCGGTGCTGCACGCTGCGGTCCTGCCCCTCGAGGCCCGGGTCAACGAGGCCATCCAGGCCGGGAGCGCGGCGATCTTCGGTGACCGGATGTCGCCGGAAGCCATCGAGATCAGCGTTGAACTGGCCAGGGGACTGGCGGTTTCGGCTCTTTTTCGCAATGACACAACCGACCGGGAGATGCGTGCGCGCCTCGTCCCGATATGGGAGGCAATGGTGACCCGTACATGAGTACTCAACCCGCAGGCGCAGCTTCACTGGCAGCGTTGCCGGCGCAGGTGCACACGTTGATCGTCGGAACCGGTTTTGCCGGGATGGCCGCAGCGCACAAGATCCTGACCGAAAAGACCTCATCCGATGTGGTGCTCATCGAACGTGCATCCGATGTGGGCGGCACCTGGCGCGACAACACCTATCCCGGTGCGGCGTGCGATGTCCCGAGCAACCTGTACTCGTTCTCTTTCGCGCCGAGCCCCTCGTGGACGCACAACTACGCCCGTCAGCCGGAGATCTTCGACTATCTGAAGTCGGTGGCAGACCGTCACGGGATGCGTGAGCGGACGCTCTTCGACTGTGAGTTGCTCGGTGCGTGGTGGGATCCGGCCACCTCCCGGTGGCGGGTCGAGACCTCGCGTGGTGTCACATCGGCGCAGGTGCTGGTGGCGGCGACGGGCACACTGTCGAATCCGAGCTTTCCGCAGGTCCCCGGGATCGGAGATTTCACCGGGACGATGTTCCACAGTGCCACCTGGGACCACAGTTTCGATCCGGCGGGCAAACGCATCGCGGTGGTCGGAACGGGTGCCTCAGCCATCCAATTTGTGCCCGAATTGGCCGACCCCGCAGAACATCTCACTGTTTTCCAGCGCACACCGGCATGGATCATCCCCCGGCTCGATCGCTCGATCGGCAGACTGGAACGCACCCTGTACAAAGTGCTGCCTGCCTCGCAGAAGCTCGCCAGGGGTGGCCTCTACGTGTACCGCGAGGGCTATGTCCTGGCCTTGGCGAAGTTCACGTTCCTCTTGCCGCTGTTCAAGCTGCTCGCGAAGAGCCAGCTGCGCAGACAGGTGAAAGATCCGGTGTTGCGGAAGAAGCTGACGCCGAAGTTCACCATCGGTTGCAAGCGGATGCTGCTGTCCAACACCTGGCTTCGGACCCTGGCCCGACCCGATGTGAATCTCGTGGACACCGCGGTGACGGCAATGACCGCGGACGGGGTGGTCGACGGACACGGCGTGGAACACAAGGTCGACGCGGTGGTCTTCGGTACCGGGTTCACTGCGACGGAACCACCGGTGGCACAGGTGCTGCACGGGGCCGACGGCCGCAGCCTTGCCGAAACCTGGGACGGCAGCCCCAGCGCCTACCGGGGGACGTCGGTGAACGGCTTCCCGAATCTGTTCCTGATGTATGGGCCGAACACCAATCTCGGGCACAGCTCGATCGTGTACATGCTGGAATCGCAGGCGAACTACGTCAATTCGGCGATCGCGCAGATGGCCGACCGGAAGTTGTCCAGCATCGACGTCACGAGTGAGGCCCAAGAGGCCTACAACGCGGACATCGACGAACAGTTGACCGATACCGTCTGGAACGCCGGCGGATGCTCCAGCTGGTACTTCGACCGCAACGGACGCAACTCCGTCATGTGGCCGACGTTCACCTGGGAGTTCCGCAAGCTCCTGCGCACAACAGATCTTAACGACTTCGAACTCGGCAGCGGCGCGGTGACCCCGCAGCCCCGGGAAAGTGAGCCTGCATGAACGACTATGACGTGGTGGTTGTCGGATCCGGTTTCGGTGGTTCGGTGGCCGCACTCCGTCTGGCCGAAAAGGGCTACAAGGTAGCAGTTTTGGAGGCAGGACGACGCTTCGAAGACGACGAGCTGCCCAAGACCAGCTGGCGACTGCGCAAGTATCTGTGGGCGCCGTGGATGGGTTGTTATGGTCTGCAACGCATACACCTGCTGCCCGATGTCCTGGTGATGGCCGGGGCGGGGGTGGGTGGTGGATCGCTGAACTTTGCCAACACCCTGTACCAGCCGCCGAGGCGTTTTTTCGAAGACCCGCAATGGGGTGATATCACCGACTGGTTCGACGAACTCGACCCCTACTACGACCAGGCCCGACGGATGCTGGGCGTTGTCGACAACCCGAGCGTGACGGCCGCCGACAAGGTCATGCGCGAGGTGGCCGAGGACATGGGCGTCGGCTCGACGTTCACCACCACGCCGGTGGGTGTGCTGTTCGGCAATCCCGGTGAGCGGGTGGCGGATCCGTTCTTCGGTGGTACCGGCCCCGAGCGGACGGCCTGCACCGAATGCGGGTCCTGCATGACCGGTTGCCGGGTGGGTGCCAAGAACACTCTGGTGAAAAACTACCTGCATCTCGCCGAGAGAGCCGGCGTGACGGTCCTGCCGTTGACCACGGTGCGTGCGGTCCGTCCGGCGTCCGGCGGATTCGAAGTCGTCACCCGGCGTACCGGGGCCAAGCTGCGTCGTCGTGAGAAGAGTATCTTCACCGGTCAGGTGGTCTTCGCTGCCGGAACCTACGGCACGCAGAAGTTGTTGCTCGCGATGAAGGAGACCGGTGAGCTGCCAGAGCTCTCCGATCAGCTGGGTTCGGTGGTGCGCACCAACTCCGAGGCCGTGCTCGCCGCGACCGCTCGCAACCGGGATATCGACTACACCAACGGTGTGGCCATCACATCGTCGTTCCATCCGGATGACCACACGCACATCGAGCCGGTTCGATACGGCAAGGGCAGCAACGCCATCGGACTGTTGCAGACGGTGTTGTCCGATGGCGGCGGGCGAACACCTCGGATACTCAAGACGGCCGGTGTTGCGCTACGTCATCCGGGCGCGTTCGTCCGGAGCCTGTCGGTGCGGCATTGGTCGGAGAAGACCGTCATCGCCTTGGTCATGCAGACCGATGACAACTCACTCGAGCTGGCGTCCAAGCGCGGCATCTTCGGCCGTAAGCTGACCAGCCGGCCCGGCTCGGGAAATCCGCCTCCTGAGTGGATCCCGCAGGGACATACGGCGATCCGCTTGCTCGCCGACAAGATCGGCGGCGATCCGGGCGGGTCGATGGCCGAGGTGGTCAACATCCCGATGACCGCACACTTCCTGGGCGGCTGCGTGATCGGCGCGGATGCCGAGCACGGTGTGGTCGATCCGTATCACCGCGTCTTCGGCCATCCCGGGCTGCATGTTGTCGACGGGTCGGCGGTGAGCGCGAACCTGGGCGTCAACCCTTCCCTGACCATCACCGCGCAGGCAGAACGTGCGATTGCGTTGTGGCCGAACAAAGGCGACGTCGACCGTCGCCCCGAGGTGGGCGAGGGGTACGTGCGACTCGCCCCCGTGCCACCCACCGCGCCGGTGGTTCCGCCGGATGCCCGCGGGGCGTTACGGCTGCCCCTGTTCGTGACCGGTTCCGAGACGATGAAGGGGGCCTGCTGATGTGGAGCGTGATCGAATCCGAAGGTGCTCCGGAGCAGCTACCGATCAGCTCGCCGCCGCCGTGGCCGGCGTCGGTGCGGGCCACCATCTGGTGGCATCGGGCCACCGAAGAGGCGGTGGTCCTCGGTGGCGGGGCATCGACCATCAACATCACCGTCGGAATGGTCGTCGACTACCTGGACTCGCCGGTCGGACCGTATCGCGAGATCCTGGCCAGTCCGGTGCTCCGGCGGCCCGGGGGTGGGCTCGGGTTGATGCCTCGCCTGTCGGTGCCATTCATTGCCGTCGACTCCGCGGCCTCGGTTCACGGAGGTCGTTCCCACTGGAAGCTGCCAAAAGTGCTCGCCGATTTCACCGGCGATGTTCTCGCGGGTGCCGGTGTCTCGGGCCGGGACTGGTTGGTGCAGACCCAGTCCGACGGGCGCGGGCCGTCCTTCCCGATCAAGGGATCACTCGGGTTTGCGCAACCGGCAGACCGCGGGCTGGACATTGCCGCGACCAGACTGACGGGCCGGGCTCGCTACGCGAAGGTCGCTGTCCTCGCCGAGGGACCGACCCTGTCCAGTTGGCTCAAGACCGGCACTCACCACGGGCTGCAGATCGTCTCCGGAACGATGGAGACCGGTACGGCCCGCACCATCCCGGCCTGAGCTCACCAACCTTCCCCGGCCCCACCCGTCGAGCGTGCCGAAACTACCGTCTTGGGCTCAAGGAGTCGTTGCAACACCCTGACGATATGGGGTGATGTCGATGGGTACGCCACCGGTGCCGGTGTTGAAGGTTCGAACGTTTTGGCATTTGAAAGCAGCTGGGTGGTCCACGGCGCGGGCTGCGACACGCGCTGGGTTTTCGGTCCGATACGGCGGGAAGTTGGTGCACAAGCATGGTGGGGTGATCCCCACTGTGGTGCTACCTCAGATTGTCTCCGACTGCGGCTCGGGTCCTGCTGGACGTTATCTGTCATTGGACGAACGAGACTTGATAGCGGGCAAACGCACTGCGGGGCTATCGATTCGGGCGATCTCCCGGGATCTTCGGCGTAGTCCGTCGACGATTTCCCGGGAGATCAACCGCAACACGATGAGCCATAAACGGTATGCCGCCGGCGCAGCTCAACGCCTCGCTGAACAACGATTACCGCGACCGAAACCCCGCAAAGTGGTCACCAACGCTCGGTTGGGGCAGTACGTGTGGGAGAAGTTCAGCTGCCAGCAACGCTGGTCGCCGGAGCAGATCAGTACCCGCCTGGTGCTCGATTTCCCGGATGATGAATCTATGCGGATCAGCCCGGAAACGATCTATCAAAGCCTCTATGTTTTCCCCCGCGGGGAACTTAAAGCTGAGGTCAAACGGTGTTTACGGACCGGCAGGACGATCCGTAAACCCCATCGTCAGGCTGATGGGCGCCGCGACATAGTTCCCAAGGAGCTACTCATTGCCAATCGCCCGCCCGATGTTGAAGACCGGGCACTGCCTGGCGATTGGGAAGGCGACTGCATCGTCGGCAAAGACAATCAGTCCCAGATCGGAACGTTGGTCGACCGGATGACCCGATATGTGATTTTGCTGCACCTTCCTCACACGCGCACCGGCGAGGAGATGCGTGATGCGATGCGCGTTGCGATCGGCGAGTTGCCGACGACGTTGAAGCGGTCGATCACGTGGGATCAGGGTTCGGAAATGCGTGGGGCACATCGTGATATCGCTATTGATCATGATCTGTCGGTCTGGTTCTGCAATCCGCACTCGCCGTGGGAGCGTGGCACCAACGAAAACACCAATGGGTTGCTACGCCAATATTTTCCGAAGGGTACGGATCTGTCTGTTCATTCTGCCGCGTACCTCGATGAGGTTGCTGAGGCTCTCAATAATCGGCCGCGGAAGGCGCTCGATTTCAGGACACCAAACGAGGCGATGGCTGCGCTGCTAGATTCAGCGGATTGATGGTGTTGCGACGATCACTGGAAT
>NZ_JCANWW010000011.1:0-182500 GCF_059553395.1 Williamsia sp. z34
CCCTCCGTGTCAGCCTCAAGGTGAGTCACCGCACCGAGAGGAAGCCCGATGCTCGCCTTCACCACCGATGAGAAACGAGAGTTCGTCCTCGATTACCTCCAACAGCGCCACGGCAGCAAGACCGCCTGGCTGCAGGACAAACCGTTCAGCCTCCGACAGTTAGCACGCTGGCGCAGCGCCTATCTCCACGGCGACCTTGACCGCGACCTCGTACCTCGCAAGACTCGAGGAATGACCAGCCACCCTGCTCGACTTGAGGATCTGGAAAAACTCCTGACCCAACAACAACGCGAACACGACGCGCAACTGGCCGAACTCCACGAGGAAAACTCCTCCTTACGAGCGGCCAACGACGCGTTGGGAAAAGCTATCGGGCTCATGCACAAGTGGAGCGAGCACACGCCCGACGACACCCCCACTCCACCCGAGCCACCCAGTTCCTGACCTCCGAAAACATGCTGGTCACCCTACTTGCACAGCTACCCGGGATGAGCCAACGCAAAGCCCTTGCCGTACTGAATATTTCACGGTCAACCTGGCAATACCGCCAACGCCCCCGAAACCGGGTGAGCAACCCGATCTCACACCCCCAACGCCACCAACCACACGCACTGAATCTGACCGAGATCACCACGATCGAGGAGCACGTACTACGGGCCTGGACGCGCGGCGACTCCGTCGACCAGGCCTACGCCACCGCCTGGGACCAGGGCATAACAGTCGGCTCACGCCGCACCTGGTGGCGCTACGCCGCAGCCTTGGAACAATCACAGCGACCAGTCAAAACCCACCGCACCAAAACCGGGCCCCGCGAAAAACCCGTACTGCTGGCCACCGGACCGAACCAAATCTGGTCCTGGGATATCACCGACTTCAAAGCCCCTTACCGCGGACAAGCATTCAAGGTGTACTCAATCATCGACATCTTCTCCCGCAAGATCATCGCCAACCGCGTCGAAAACCGTGAACTCGACTACATGGCAGTGGAAATGTTCGAAACCGCATTCACCACAGAAGGAACCAAACCCCAATGGGTACACGCAGATTCAGGATCAGCGATGCGCTCCGATGCCATGAAAACCATGCTCGGCAACAACAAGATCAACGAATCGCACTCACGTCCCAGCGTCTCTAACGACAACCCGTACTCCGAGTCAGAGTTCCGAACCCTCAAACACCGCAAACATTTCCCCGGCATCTTCGAAACCCTCAACGACGCCCGCAACTACGTCACCACCTACACCGACTGGTACAACAACCACCACCGCCACAGCGGCATCAGCCTCTACACACCCAACGACGTCCACGACGGATCCTGGCGAGAAACCCACCGCCGCCGGCAACAAGCACTCGACGCCTACTACACCGAACACCCAGACCGATTCCGCCAACCACCAACCGCCCCACCCGCCCCGAACTGGTCAGGAATCAACTCCACCGGACCCCAACCCGCCACAAAATGACTCCACACAGGTTGACATCTACCGGCCTCATGCAATTTCGGCACGTTCGGCGGTGATTAGGGCACGCTCGGCGGTGATTTCGGCACGCTCGGCGGTTACCAGACCCCGGGGGGACGGAATTGCACACTCACGCGAGGGCCGACGCCGGTGGTCTTCGGTACGGCGTGCTGCCAGGTGCGCTGGCAGCTGCCGCCCATCACCAGCAGGTCGCCGTGGCCGAGTGTGAACTTCAGGGACGCGCCGCCGCCGACGGGCCGCAACAACAGCGCGCGGGGGGAGCCCAGCGAGAGGATCGCGACCATGGTGTCCTCTGACTTGCCTCGGCCGATGGTGTCACCGTGCCAGGCGACGCTGTCGTTGCCGCTGCGGTACAGACACAGGCCGGCCGAGGCGAATCCCTCCGGCAACTCTGCGCGGTAATGGTCGGTGAGGGTGTCGCGGCACGTGCCGAGCATCGGGTGTGGTCCGTTTCCGGCGTCGGGGTACTGGCAGACCAGGCGGGGGACATCGAGGACGCGGTCATACATCTGCCGCCGTTCGGCGCGCCACCGCACGTCGGTGTGCAGGCAATCGAAGAGGTCGTCGGCGCCGCTGACCCAGGCCGGACGCAGATCGACCCAGGCGCCGTCCGCGAGTTCTCGCCGGATCACGTTTCCGGATAGCGGGTTCAGGGTGGGGGTGGAGGTGTCGCTCAGGTCCTCGAACAGCGACACCTGTCGTCCGGGGCTCATGGGTCGACTCTACCGCGATTAGAACATATGTACGACAAAATTCCGTATCCGGTATGCTGGAACGCAGTTTATTTACGAACCCATTACCATCTGCGTCTGTCAGGCGCGGTGGAATCGACCCGCATAACCGCAGAAAGAGCCATGGCCAGCGCACCGCGCACAGATAGACCCCTCGCCATTGACCGTACGGCCGAAGCGGGGTCGACTCCGCGTTGACGCTCGTGTCCATCGCTCTCGGCATCCTCGTTGTACTTCTCATCTCCGCGCTCACCGGCTATTTCGTTGCCCAAGAGTTCGCATACATGTCCGTGGACCGCTCGCGACTCAAGGCGCGTGCGGAGGCCGGCGACAGCGGCGCGGCCCGCGCGCTCGCCGTCACGCGGCGCACATCGTTCATGCTCTCCGGAGCACAGCTCGGCATCACCGTCACCGGCCTGCTCGTCGGTTACGTCGCCGAACCCCTCATCGGCGAGGGCGTCGGTGAACTGCTCGGTGGCGTGGGCATCCCGACCGCTGTCGGTATCGCGATCGGTGCGATCATCGCCGTCGCCTTCTCGACGCTGGTGCAGATGCTGTTCGGTGAACTGTTCCCGAAGAACCTCGCCATTGCCCGCCCGGAACCGGTCGCACGGTGGCTGGCCATATCGACCACGTGGTACCTCCGCTTGTTCGGTTGGCTGATCTGGCTGTTCGACCAATCGTCGAACCTGCTTCTGCGCGCTTTGCGGATCGAGCCGGTGCACGACGTCGAACACTCGGCGACCGCACGCGACCTCGAACACATCGTCGCGAACTCCCGCGATGCCGGCGAATTGCCTGCCGAGTTGTCGACGTTGCTCGACCGGATTCTCGACTTCCCGACGCGGACAGCCGAACACGCGATGATCCCGCGGTCCCGGGTCGGCACGGTGCACGCAGACCTGCCCGTGTCCGACGTGGTGGAACTGATGGGTACCGGCCATACCCGGTACCCGGTGATCGGTGAGACCTCGGACGACCTGTTGGGTGTGATCCACCTGCACGATCTGCTCGAGGACTCGACAACCGGCACCGCCCTGACGCGTTCACGCCCGGCCGTGGTCGTGCCGACCACGCTGCCGTTACCGCAGGTCCTGGCCCACCTGACCGAAGAATCCGATGCGATGGCACTGGTCGTCGACGAATACGGTGGATTCTCCGGGGTCATCACCGTCGAGGACATCGCCGAAGAACTGGTCGGTGAGATCGCCGACGAGCACGACCCCGAGGGTGGGGCGATCGTGGCGGGCAATGCCCAGGACGGTTGGACGATGCCCGGTGACCTGCACGTGGACGAGGTGGAGCGGATCGTCGGGTACAGCCTGCCCGAAGGTGATTTCGAGACACTGGCAGGCGCGGTTGTCGCGCAATATGCCGGACTTCCCGAGGTCGGTGAACGGATCGAGATCGAGCTGCAGCCCGACCCGGCCGACCTGGTCAATGACGAGGATGCGCCGGTACGCAAACTGATCGCCGAAGTGACATCGATCGAATCGCATGTGCCCGCAACACTCTTCGTGACGTTGACGGTGACGAAGGGAGTCGACGATGAGTAACCCCTGGGTCATCGTGGCCATCACGGTGGCGCTGATCGCCGCGTCGGCATTTTTTGTCGCGGTGGAGTTCGCGCTGATCGCCGCCCGACGGCATCGGCTCGAGGACGCGGCACCGGACAGTCGGGCGGCGCGGGCAGCGTTGCGCAGCGCGTCCGAACTGTCGGTCCTGCTGGCCGGCTCACAGCTGGGCATCACCGTCTGCACCCTGGCGTTGGGTGCGGTGACCAAACCGGCTGTGCACCATTGGCTCACCCCGATGTTCGACAGCTGGGGCGCCCCGCTGTGGCTCGCCGATGTGCTGGGCTTCGTTCTCGCCCTGGTCATCGTGACCTTCCTGCATCTCGTGGTGGGGGAGATGGCCCCGAAATCGTGGGCGATCGCGCATCCCGAGAAGTCCGCGACCATGCTGGCGTTGCCGATGCGCGGATTCATGTGGCTCACGCGGCCGCTGCTGCTCACCCTCAACAGGATGGCGAACTGGCTGCTGGTCAAGGTCGGTGTGACGCCGGTGGATCAGGTTGACACCGGACAGGATTCGGACGCGCTGAGGCACCTGGTGGAGCATTCGGCGACTGTCGGCACGCTCGACGAGCGGTACCACGGCCAACTGGCGGTGGCACTGGAACTCGAGAATCTGACCGTCGGCGAGTTGGTGAACCGGGGCGTGGCACCGAGTTCCATCGACGTCGACGCCACCGCTGCCGACATCCGGGCGGCCGGATACACGTCCGGACACCTGCGGTTGCTGGTCAGCGGCAATGCCGGAATCGAAGGCGTGGTGCACGTTCGGGACAGCCTGACCGTGCCGCCGACCACCACGGCCGGCGAGTTGATGCGTCCGGTGCTGACGCTGGCCGCGGCAACGCCGGTCTACGAGGCGCTGCAGACCATGCGGGAAACCCGCGGGCATCTGGCCGTGGTGACCGACGGGGCGCAGGCCTGTGGCCTGTTGACCATGAACGATGTGGTCCAGAAACTGCTGCCGACGTCAGGTGTCACCGCCGGGGCCTGACCTACGGAGCCGTCACGAGCAGGGTGCGGCCGAGGCCGGCGCGAGATTCGATCGTCGTGTGGGCCGCCGCGGCATCGGCGAGCGGAAAGGTCTGTCCGACATAGACCTTCAGTTCACCGTCCGCGGCCATCCGCACCGCTCGGTGTGGCAACCCTTGCCAGTCGAGGGACGGATTCATGGTGAGTTGACGCAGCGGCGTCGCGGTCACATCGGTCGTGGTGTTCTGGACGTCTGCGAACGTTCCTGCCGCCGAACCGTATCCAAGAAACCGTCCGCCGGGCCGCAAGGTGGCTGCGGCGATGGCGCCGAGCGATCCGCCGACCCCGTCGAACACCACGTCGACGCCGTCTCCGCCGGTGACTTCGCGGACCTGCTCCGGCCAGCTGTCGGAGTCGTAACGTACCGCGGCTGTTGCGCCGAGGGCAGTGGACAATTGTGCTTTTGACGCACTGCTCACACCGGCGATCACCTCTGCACCCGCGTTCCTGGACAGCTGGGTCAACAGGGTTCCCAGTCCGCCGGCCGCGCCGGTGATCAGTACCCGATCGCCGGGAGTGACCCCGGCGGTGTCAAATGCCGCCAGGGCTGTGCGCCCGTCATGAACCAGGGCGGTGGCGTCCTCGATGGCGAGCTCGTCGGGGATCGGTACGACCAGATCGGCGCGGGCGAGCGTGAACTCGGCATAACCGCCGATCGGTAGACCACCGACAACTCCGCTCGCGGCGGTCTTGCTGATCACCCGTCGGCCGAGCAACGATCGGTCCCGGTCGTCTGCCACCTCGACGATGGTGCCGCCGACCCCGCCGCCTGGTGTGTAGGGGAGCGGCATCTTGAAGTGGTCGGTACTCCATCCGCTGCGAAGGCGGGCATCGAGGAACATCACATCCGCGGCAGCGACCTCGATCAGGACTTGCCCGGTTGTGGGGGAGGGGACCGGTGCGTGGCCGAGGTGAAGCACCTGTGGGTCACCGAACTCCCGAACTTCGATTGCGCGCATCGTCGTTCGGCCGGTCGTATCGGTTGGGTCCATGTATCGGACCGTAGAACTTCAAGCGCGCATGAAGTCAACCGCGTGGGGCGCCGCGGCCTGTGTGTCAGCCTTCAGGCCAGGGCGCGCAACCGCTCTGCAGCCTGCTCGATCACGTTGTCGCGCTTGGCAAAAGCAAACCTCACCAGGTGGCTCCACTGGTCCTGATGGTCGACGAAGGCGCTGACCGGTACCGCCGCGACGCCGATCCGTTCGGGTAGGTCGCGGCAGAAGGCGGCGCCGTCGTGATAGCCCAGCGGCCGGGGATCGGCACAGACGAAGTAGGTGCCCTCGCTGCGGTGCACCTCGAAACCGACATCGGTCAGTGCACCGGTGATGAGGTCGCGGCTGCGCTGCAGGCGGGCCGCGGACCGGCGAACCCACTCCATCTCGGTGTTCAGTGCGCAGGCCACGGCCGGCTGGAACGGTCCGCTGCCGACGTAACTCATGAACTGTTTGGCGGTGCGGGCGGCGGCGACGAGCTCGGCCGGACCACTGATCCAGCCGACCTTCCAACCGGTGCAGTTGAACGTCTTACCGGCCGAGCTGACCCGCAGCGTCCGCTCCCTCATCCCCGGCAGCGTGGCCAGCGGTGTGTGGGTCCGGTTGTCGAACACAAGGTGCTCGTAGACCTCGTCGGTCAGCGCCACGACGTCGTTGTCGATGCAGGCGTCGGCGATGGCCTGCAGGTCATCGTCGGAAAGGACCGTGCCGGTGGGGTTGTGCGGTGAGTTGATGATCACCAGCGCGGTGTCGGCGGTGATCGCGCGGTGCAGTGCGTCACGGTCGAGGGTGAAGCCGTCGCCGTCGGGAACCAGTGGGACGGTGACGCGGTTGGCCCCGGCCATCGCGGTGGCGGCGGCATAACAGTCGTAATACGGCTCGATCATCACCACGTCGGCACCTGGTTCGACCAGACCGACAACCGCACCGGTGATCGCCTCGGTGGCGCCGACCGTGATCAGGACCTCGCTGTCGGGATCGTAGTGCAGGCCATAGTGGTCGAGCTGGTGCCGGGCGACCGCCGCCCGCAGCGCCGGGATCCCGGCGCCGGGTGGGTATTGGTTGTGCCCGGTCGCGATCGCGTCCTGGGCGACCATGAGCATGGTTTCCGGGCCGTCGGTGTCCGGGAAACCCTGCCCGAGATTGATGGCATCGTGCTGGGCGGCCAACTGGGACATCTCGGCGAAGATGGTCGACGAGAAGGGTTGTAGCCGCTTGACGGTCCGCATCTGTGGTGGCCTCCTGGGACGAAAGTTGCTCGCGTTCTCCAACGCTACTCCGGGCGCACCGCCGGAGATCCGCTCCACCTCCGTCCCGCCCTCGTCAGCGGTTAGGCTCAGATCCTCAGCATTTTCGGTCATCGGAAGGTGTCGCGTGTCAGATCGAGGTCCCTATCCCGGCGCGCCGGGAGCCAGTGGTCCGGGTGGGAACGACCCCTACGGCGAGCAGAATCCCGATGGCCGGCAATACCCACCGCCGGCACCGGGCCATGGTCCCGCGCCCGGCCCGGCCTATCCGCCGCCCGCGTTCCCCGGTCAGCCGTACCCGCTGCCCGGTCCGGCCGATCCGCAGTTCGGTCAGCAGTATCCGCAGCAGCCCGGTGCCGGGCAGTACGGCGCGGTCCCGCAATACGGCGCGGTCCCGCAATACGGCGGGAGTCCGTACGGCAATCACCAGCCACCGCCGCCTCGTAAGAAGCGCACGGTGTGGGTGGTGCTCGCCGTGGTGGCCGCTGTTCTGGTCGCCGGGGCCATCGCGGTGGTGGCGCTGGCAGCTGTCCTCGCCGACGACATCGATGACGTCCGGGCCGGCGACTGTGTGACCGTGACCGGCGCCAACTCGGACGCCGACTTCGACATCATCGACTGCGGCACCACATCGCCGCTGAACTTCATCGTCGCCGAGAAGCTCGATTCGCGCACCGAATCATGTGGTGGAGAGCAGTATTCGGAACTGACGCAGACCGGTGAGGACGAAACGAAACTCTGCCTGGTGCCCAACTTTCAGGAAGGCAACTGCTACGAGGTCCCCGTCGCCTCACTGACCGGGATGAAAGAGGTGCCCTGTGAGGTCGGGAGCAGCCAGATCAACACGGTGGTCAAGGTGCTCGCCAGGGTCGACTCGACCACCGTCCCCGGGTGTGCCGGCGCGATAACGTTCGACCGGCCCAAGCCGCTCGGATTCTGCTTGGGCAGTCCTGCCGGGTGATCAGCCGATGGCCGGGCCGAGCAGGTCGTCGGCGTCGGTGATCCGGTAGGCGTAACCCTGCTCGGCGAGGAAGCGCTGCCGGTGGGCCGCATAATCGGCGTCGACGGTGTCGCGGGAGACCACGGAGTAGAAATGGGCCTGTCCGCCATCGGCTTTCGGCCGTAGCAGGCGACCGAGGCGCTGGGCCTCTTCCTGCCGGGACCCGAATGTTCCCGAGACCTGGACGGCGACGGAGGCCTCGGGCAGGTCGATGGAGAAGTTGGCCACCTTCGAGACAACCAGCGTCTGGATCTCACCGGTGCGGAACCTGGCGAACAGTTCCTCGCGCTCCTTGTTCTTGGTCGATCCCTTGATGACCGGGGCGTCGAGCGCCTCGCCGAGTTCGTCGAGCTGGTCGAGGTAGGCGCCGATGATCAGGGTCTGGGAGCCCTTGTGCTGCTCCAGAATCGACTTCACGACGTTGATCTTGGTGTGCGCGGTGGAGCAGAGCTTGTACTTCTCTTCGGGTTCGGCCACCGCGTACTCGAGGCGTTCGTTGTCGGTCAGGGTCACCCGCACCTCGATGCATTCGGCAGGTGCGATCCAGCCCTGTGCCTCGATGTCTTTCCACGGTGCGTCGTAGCGCTTGGGGCCGATCAGGCTGAACACATCGCCTTCGCGGCCGTCCTCGCGGACGAGCGTGGCGGTCAGGCCGAGCCGGCGGCGTGACTGCAGATCGGCGGTCATCCGGAACACCGGAGCGGGCAGCAGGTGGACCTCGTCATAGATGATCAGGCCCCAGTCCCGGGAATCGAAGAGATCGAGGTTGCGGTATTCGCCCTTCGATTTGCGGGTCATCACCTGATAGGTCGCGATGGTGACCGGCCGGATCTCTTTGCGTTCGCCGGAGTACTCGCCGATCTCTTCCTCGGTGAGCGAGGTCCGCGCGATCAGCTCGCGCTTCCACTGCCGTCCGGCGACGGTGTTGGTGACCATGATCAGTGTGGTCGCCTGAGCCTTGGCCATGGCGGCTGCGCCGACCATCGTCTTGCCGGCGCCACACGGCAGGACCACCACTCCGGAACCACCGGCCCAGAACGAATCGGCAGCCAACTGCTGGTAGTCGCGCAGCTCCCAGCCGCTCTCGTCGAGTGAAATGGCGTGGGCCTCGCCGTCGACGTATCCGGCGAGGTCTTCGGCCGGCCAGCCGACCTTGAGCAATACCTGCTTGAGCCGTCCGCGCTCGGACGGATGCACGATGACGGTGTCGTCGTCGACGCGTTCGCCGAGCATGGGAGCGATCTTCTTGTTGCGCATGATCTCGACGAGGACCGCGCGATCGAAGCTCACCAGGGTCAGTCCGTGGACCGGGCTCTTGACCAGTTGCAGCCGTCCGAAGCGCCCCATGGTGTCGACGACATCCATGAGCAGGGGCTGCGGCACGGCGTAGCGCGAGAAGCTGACCAGCGCATCCACCACCTGTTCGGCGTCGTGGCCGGCCGCCCGGGCGTTCCACAGCGCCAGCGGTGTCACCCGGTAGGTGTGCACGTGTTCGGGGGCGCGCTCGAGCTCTGCGAACGGCGCGATGGCGGCGCGCGCTTCGGCAGCTCGGGGATGGTCGACCTCGAGAAGCAGGGTCTTGTCGGATTGCACGATCAGGGGTCCGTCGGTCACAAGGATCCATTGTCCTGGGAAGTGCGTGTTTGTGCCACGTAGGGGTGACGTGGCTCTCTCTGCGGGGTCGGCGGTCAGTCGACCATTTCGACCGTGGTGATGCGGTGCAGGGAGAACCGGTGCTCCTCGTCGTTGCCGGGTTCGGTGGCGATCACCTGGCCGGCACCGATCAACCGGGGGACCACCACATGACGGCTGGCGAAGCCCTCCGCGTTGACGTAGCCGAGGCGGACGGTGCTCTTCGAGTTCAGTGCCTTCTGCAGCAGGGTGGCGGCCGGCAGGCCGCCGCCGGTCACCGACGAACCGCCCTTGCCCGGCCGGACCAGCGTTGCCGAGTTGGCCGCATCCTGCGAGCGCATGTGGGAGACCACGGCGCCGAGTCGATCCCGGCTGGGCAACGACAGCGACGGTTTGCGCGAACCCTGACGTTCGCGCGGCGTCGGAAGCCGAGCCCCCCGGAACCGCAGGTCCACGAGTTCACCCGTCGCGTCCTCACCGGCCGGGGCGAACCCCGCGGCCCGAAGTTGATCGAGCACGCCGATCAAAGGTTCGGACGTCACCGCGACGGTCGGGGCCAGCGCACGCAGCGAGAGCTCCTCGGCGACCGGCGAGCTGAGCACCGCGGCCAGTGTGGTCGGATCCTCACATCGGATGAACGTGCTGGCGACACCGACGCGCAGCTGTCCGTGTTTGCGTGCGACGTCATCGATCAGATAGGAGATCGACTGCGGCACCGGAGTTTTCGAATGGGAGGTGAAGAAGGTGATCAACTCGGTGCCGGTGCGCCCGGCGTCGAGTGCGCGGCGGACGGACGCTTCGGAGACCCGGTACACCGATGCGGCGCCGCCGGATTCGAGATCCGCGACGAGACTGAGGTCGGCGATGAGCTCGGGTGTCAGTGGTCCGGGTGCGGTGATCGTCTGATCCGCCTGGGCCAGGAAGAAGTCGATCGGCGCCGGAATGGACCGCGCCATCGCGGCGAGCGTCTGCGACTCGATGTCCTCGGCCGTGCCGGCAGCGACGATCTCCCGGCCCGCGGACGTCAGCGCGCCGTGGGCGACCAGACCCAAGGCCTGTGCCTCCGAGAGAGTCTCGGCGATCGTCGTCTGTGACAACCGACGTATCCAGCGAGGATGACGCCAGGTGATCTGTCGCGCGACCGATGTGGGATCGACCGCGGCACCCGGTTTCGCCTCGGCCAGCGCTTGGAGGATCAGCATCCGTTCGGCACGGGCGGCACCCTCCGCGATCGAGCCGACCAGCGCGCCGATGATCGTGCCCTCGGGCGTCCGGTCGCCAATCTGCCACGGGCGACGGTGTAGGTCGATCCACGCCGACGCAATCGAGAACCAGCGCCGTTCGGTGCTCTGGTGCATCCAGCTGTCGGCGGATGTCGTTGGTGCCCAAGACGGTTCCAGGCCGTCGGACATGTCGGGCTCTGGGAATCCGGAATCGATCAGTCGCAGCCCGGCCAGCACCTCGAGCACCAACCCCATGCGCTTTTCGTCCACGCCGACCACCTTGGTCAGGCGGCGGATCTCGCGGACGCCCATCCCGCCGGCCCGCAGGACCGTGGCGGGCTGTGCACCGAGAGCCTCCAGCACGTCCGTGCTGTGCCGCAAGAATTCCATGGCTTCACCCGCGGCGGCCGCGTCGACCTCGCCGAGACCGATCTTGCGTCCGCCGCCGCCGGTCAGTTCCGGTGGGCGCAGACTCTTGGGTTCGGCCGGATCCTCGCCGCGCAACAGCTGCCCGACCACCACCGGCAGTTCGACGGTCTGGTCGTCCACCACCACGAGCAGGTCCTGGTGGACCAGTTGTGGGACCGGCCGGTCGGAGTCGGGGCCGAGTGCGGCGTCCCGGGTGCGACCGAGGCCGGGGCCGGTGGACAGCGTGGTCAACAGTTCGCGTTCGCGCTCACCGACGGCATCGATCTTCTTCCGGATCTCCTCGAGGTCCAGCAGGTTGATCGGCGCGGTCGCCAGCGGCGAGCGCCAGGGCCACGCGGCCGGCATATGCGGTCCGGTCTGCAGGGCTTCGGGCGGACCCCAGATCAGCGCCAACGCGATGAGTGAATCGATGCGGGCGTTGATCGCGGCCGGATCCGCACGATCCGCGAGGGCTTCGACGATGGCGGTGGCGGCGACGGGTCCGCCGCCGGATTCCCGTCGCAATGTACTCAGGGTTTCGAGGACGGCCACTGCGAGCAGGTCCAGATCTTCGCCGGATCGATTGATCGAGGCCGCCGACAACGCGCGTTGGGCGAGGATCGCAACACCCGGCGGAGGTGGGCTTGCCAGGTCGGGCCGCGCCTGCAACAGATCAAGCAGTTGTTCGTCGCTGCGCGAGGCGAGGTCGTCGGCCAGGCTGATTGGCTGGTCGGGGCTCATCCAGTAGATGATATGCGCGCCGCTCATGGCACAATGACCGCCGTGGCTGAAAAGAAGAAGTATGTGGACAATGGTTGGCCCGAGGTCGCCGACGGCGAGCACGCTGTCAGCGAATTCACGTCGGATCGTTCCGGATCGCTGTCACCGTTCGGCGACATCACCTTTCCGCTGGATCCGAGCGATCTTCCATACCTCCATCCCCGCACCACGGTCAATCGCTGATCGGTGGATCCCTCATCGGATTCGGGGCGCCTGACTCATCTCGATGAGTCCGGGGCAGCGAAGATGGTCGATGTCGGAGGCAAGCCCGCCACCACCCGAAAGGCTGTGGCCACGGGCACTTTTGTGACCACCGCCGAAGTGATCGGGTTGCTGTCGTCGGGCGGGCTGCCCAAGGGCGATGCGTTGGCGACGGCCCGGATCGCCGGGATCATGGCGGCCAAGAAGACCCCGGAACTGATCCCGCTCTGTCACCAGGTCGCGCTCAGTTCCGTCGGCGTCGACTTCGAACTCGGCCAGAGCACCATCGGGGTGCGCGCCACAGCCGTCACCACCGATCGCACCGGCGTCGAGATGGAAGCGCTGACCGCTGTTGCCGTCACCGGCCTGACCCTGCACGACATGGTCAAAGGGGTCGACCCCCGCGCACAGATGACCGACATCGGTCTTGCCGAGAAGACCGGTGGCAAGAAAGGTCATTGGAAGCGCGACGATGACTGAGTCCGGTTCACCGGGAGATGATCACGCCACGCCGCGTACCGCGGCGATCGTGGTGGCCTCCACCCGGGCTGCGACCGGCGTGTACCCGGACCGTTGCGGGCCGATCATCGCCGCGTGGCTCGGCGAGCGCGGTTATGCGGTCGGACAGCCACAGGTCGTCCCGGATGGTGACCCGGTGGGCGACGCCCTGCGCGGCGCTGTTGCCGCCGGTGTCGCCCTCATCATCACCACCGGGGGAACCGGGCTCACCCCCACCGACCACACACCGGAACAGACCGCAGCCGTGATCGACCGCGCCATACCCGGTCTGGCCGACGCCATTCGGCGCAGCGGTCTGCCGAAGGTGCCCACCGCGGTCCTCTCGCGTGGCATCGTCGGTACTGCCGGGCGCACACTGATCGTCAACCTCCCGGGCTCGAGCGGAGGCGTGCGGGACGGACTCGAGGTTCTCGAGCCGGTTCTGCACCATGCGATCGACCAGATCAACGGAGGTGATCACTGATGGCAGCTGTGGTGGCGCTGGCCGCCGTGACCACCGAGCCGTTGTCGACCGCCGTGCACGAACAACTCGCCGGTGATGCCGCCGACGGCACAGCCGGGGCCATCGTGAGTTTTGTTGGTGCAGTGCGCAATCATGACGGCGGCCGGGACGTGACGGCGCTGAACTACAGTGCCCATCCGACCGCCGCCGACGTGGTGGCAAAGGTCGTCGCCGAGGTCGCCGCCGCCGCGGAAGGTGTCCGGGCCGTTGCGGTGTCGCATCGGGTCGGCAACCTCGCCATCGGCGACGCCGCACTGGTGGTCGCTGTGGCCGCCGATCATCGGCAGGCAGCGTTTGCCACGTGCGCGCTGCTGGTCGACGAGGTCAAAGCCCAGCTGCCGGTGTGGAAACACCAGATCTTCGCCGACGGCACCGACGAGTGGGTCGGTTCGGCCTGAGGGTCCTCGGGCTTTTCCGATACCCCGGAATATGACAATCGGCGCGACGGTGAGATATTCACCGCCGCGCCGATCATTTGTCTCTGTTGGCTACTTCGCGGCAGCTTCCACGATCTTCGGGGTCATCTGATCGACGGCCCATTCGAGGCTGTTCGCCGACGGGAACGCCAGGGCGGCCGGGACGGAGTCGGTCTTCGGGATCGTCACCACGGCACCACGTTTGACGGCGGGCAGGTTGTTCCACAGCTGCTGATCGCTGAGCAGGCTCATCTGGTCCGAGGTGTCCGGGAACACGATCAGCACATCGGAGTCGAGCTTCTCCAGGCTTTCGTAGCTGACCTGGGTCCGGCCGTTGGTGCACGGGACACTCTGCGCGTAGTCGGACAGCACCATGCCGAACTCCTTCATGACGCGGCCCAGGTTGTCGTCGGACGAGCACAGGATGTAGACGTCGGATGCGGACGGCGTGATGAGGACGTTGAACGTCTTGCCCTTGAGCTGTGGGTTGGCCGCTGCGGCGTCGGCGAGCGTCGAATCCGCCGAGGCGATGACCTCTTCACCTTTGGCCTCCAGGCCAAGGGCTTTCGCGACCTTACGGGTCGAGTCCTGCCAGGAATCGCCGTTCGCCTGGGTCGTGTACGACACGATCGGTGCGACGTCCACCAGGGCGGCATTCGTCTGATCGACCAGCCCGTAGAACGCGGTGCCCACCATGACGTCGGGTTCGAGGGCCAGAATCGCTTCGAGAGTGGACGACTGGGCGGTGCTCAGATCCAACTTGGGTGTCCCGGCCGGATACTTGCCCTGCGCCCAGGGGAACAGTCCGGTGCCGTTGGTCGTCGAGTCGGTCTGTGCACTGGTGGGTATGGCGATCGGGGTCACGCCGAGTGAGAGCACGATGTCTGCGTCGGTCGGACTCAGCGCCAGGACCCGCTCGGGCTTCGATTCGATGGTGACATCACCGAACGCACCGCCCACGGTGACCGGGAAGCCCGATGCGGACTCCGAGGAGGCTGCGGTTGCCGTGGCCTTCCTGGCATCGTTCGTCTGGTTGCCATCGCTGTCGGACCCGCAGGCCGCCAACAGCGGAAGGAGTATCGTACCCGCGGCGACAACGCCGATCAGGCGGCTACGCCACTGCGTGTTCTCAAACCGTCGCTCCGACGCCATTCTTGTTTTCCTGTCGCTCAACGTGTTTCCATGAATACCTTAAGGAAGGCTCACCTTACCACTGGCGAATTCGGTGGCGAATACGTCCGTAGCGGCCGCAACACCACCGCTCCGCAGAGTGCGATGACGAGCAGGATGCCGCTGTAGACGGTGACCGCGCTCGATGCCGCCATGAAGCCGCCGACGGCACCGGCCAGCAGGGCGCCGACCGACATGCCTGCGACTTCCTGTGCGGCCCACAGGCTGTTGACGCGGCCGAGCAGCCGGGCCGGGGTATTGGTCTGGATGAGGTTGTAACGCAGTACTTCCTGGATGGTTGTCACCGCGCCGACCGCGATCAGCAGAGGTGCGGCGATCAGGACGGTGGAGGCGGGGCCGACCGCGCCCTGGAGGACAAACCCGATGACCAGTGCAATCAGCAGCACCCAACCGGGCCTGCGCAGGTAGGACAGCCAACCGCTGGTGAACGACGCGATCACCGCGCCGATCGCACCGGCGGCGTAGAGCAGTCCGGTGGTCCGTGGATCCCCGGAGAATTGCTCGTCGACAAATGCCGGGATCAACGAGAGCAGTCCGCCGCCGAGCATCGCGATCACACCGACCGCGATGACACCGCCGACCAGGCGGTCACGGCGCAGGAACTGCACGGCGGATTCGCCGGCGGGGGCAGCTGTGCCCTCGACGGGTTCCGGCGGTTCGTGAGTCGGCGCCGGAAGGCGGGGGAGCCCGGACAAGATGATGATCGTGATCACCGTGCCGATGGTGGTGATCCAGTAGTTCCACGACACCGACCAGGTCGCCACGATGAGACCGGCCAACAGCGGGGACAGCACCGCGCCGAGCCGGACCGTCAGGGCGTTGAGGGCGCCGACTCCGATCATCTGGTCGGACGGGATCAGGCTGGGGATCACCGACAGCAATGCGGCAACGCTGATCGATCCGAATGCCCCGTTGAGCACCGCCAGCACCGCGATCGCGGTGACCGACGGCGACGGGAGGATCGCGTTGATGCCGAGCCCGACGAATGTCAGGCCCGCGATGGACCGGGAGAGCAGGATCAGGGTTCGGCGATCGAATCGGTCGGCGAGTACACCGCCCGCGAGCATGCCGCCGATCGTGGCGAGGCCGCTCAGCGCTGACACCAGGCCGACCACGAACGTCGATCCGCTGAGGTCGTATGTCTGGATCGGCACGGACACCGTCAGCATCCCGATCCCGAGCAAGGAGATCGTCCGTGCGATGAAGATCCGACGGAAGTTCACGCTCTCCCGCAGTGGTCGAAGATCGAGGAAGACCCGGCGTTTGCCGGTCGTTCGTTCCGCAGTCACAGATCAGTACCTCTCGGGTGGCACGCACCGAAAACGCCGAGTCGGTGGTCCAGTGGTCATCGATGAATCATGTTTGGCTACCCTAAGGCGATCAGATCGTATCGCAGTGGTCCGTGCCACAACCCAATCGAAGGGGCCGCGCAGTCGTGAGCACCGAACGACATGTCCATCCGCGGCGGACCTCGCTACCGATCGTGTTGCGACATCTGCACGTTGTCCGGGTGGCCGATGTGACCCCGCACATGCGGCGTGTGACCCTCGGCGGTGAACAGCTCGGTGCGTTCACCGCAGGCGGCTACGACCTCACGCCGTTCGCGACGCACAATCCGGACGACTACGTGAAGCTCTTCTTCTCGGACCCGGAGTCGAACGTGCTGACACTTCCCGAGCAGGACGACGGTCACCTCGACTGGCCGAAGCGTCCGGCGCCGACCTCGCGGTCGTACACGGTTCGCAGCTTCGACGCGGCCGCCGGCGAGCTGGACATCGACTTCGTGCTGCACGGTCACGGCGTTGCCGGTGAGTGGGCCCGCACGGTGCGTCCGGGCGACAGTATTCATCTCGCGGGACCGAAGGTGACCACCACACCGCCGGTGGGCGCGCCCTGGTGGATCTTGGCCGGCGACGAAACCGCGTTGCCGGCGATTGCGCACTATCTCGATGCCCCGCCGGCCGGTACACCGGTTCACGCGTTCGCCGTGGTCCCCGATGCTGCCGATGAGCAGTCCGACATCGACGGGATCACCTGGTTGAGACGCCGCGACGACGTCACCGACGGTCAACAGCTGGCCGCGGCCATCAACTCTCTGGTGCTTCCCGGCGGTGAGGGCTGGATGTGGATTGCCGGCGAGGCCGGGACCGTCCGCGAGCTCCGCGCAGTGGCGAAGTCGCTGGGTGTCGGCAAGACGATGCTCGACGCGAGCGGTTACTGGCGCCGGCCGGTCACCGGCGGAGTTCTCGAGCGGGTCCGCACGCTGCGAGCCCAGGCGACGGAAACCCTGGTGTCCCGACTGTAAGCAGGGGCGAACCAGATCCCGATTGACTGCATATGCCATGGTCAGGCTAACCTAAGATCCGGTTGTCCTCTCGGGAAAGAGAAGTAGCATCGTGCAGTTCCGTCAGCAGGTTCTGCGCACGTCCAGTGCTTCGGAGAACGTCCTCCTGGCGCAGGCGCTCGCTCCGGGGAATCCAACGTTTGTCGTTGGGCAGTTCTTGTGGATGAGCGGCCCGCTCGAGGTCGAGCGGTTGGTGCGCGCAACGGATTCCACATTTGCCGTCCTCGACGTGGCGACGGCCCGGTTCACGGTTGATGCCGATGGTGCGGTGATGACCCTCGGCCATCGGGCGCCCCCCACCGAGGTCGTGGATCTCACCGCGGAGCAGTCACCGGAATCGGCCGCACGGGACTGGGCGCGGCGTCGGCATTCGGTGGCCATCGATCCGGCGACGCAGCCCTGCGTGCGGGCGACCGTACTCATCCTGGGCACGCACACCCACGTTCTTCACCTGGCCGCCCATCACGCGGCGCTCGACGCCTTCGGTATCGCGCTCCTGATGCGTAGGGTCTCCGCAGCGTACGACGGCGCCGAACCGCTCGTGACCTCCATCGGCGACGTGGTCGATGACGACGCGCGGTATCGCGCGAGCGAGCAGTTCGACACCGATCGAGAGTTCTGGGCGCAGGAAGTGGCCGGGTCGGATCCGGCTCCCTCGCTTGCGCATCCGGATGCCGGTCCGGCCGCGATTGCGGCATCGGTGCGAACCGAGCGGGTCATGGTGGCGCCGCAGACGGTCGATGCAATGAACAGTTCGGGCTCGGGCGCTGGCACCTGGATCGACGCACTGGCGGCAGGTGCTGCCGGTTTCGTGGCCCGCGTGACGAATCGCGAGGACGTGATCCTGGGATTCCCGATGATGGCGCGGATGGGCACGCCCGCGACCCGGGTGCCGACGACGTCGGTGAATGTTGTTCCGCTGCGGATACATACCACTCGTGCAAGCACCGCCGGCGACGTCATGGAGTCGTTTGCGCAGACCAGGTCGCGGATCGGTGCACATGCCAGATACCGCGGAGAGGACATCGCGCGGACGGTGAGGTCGGGCGGATCCTCGCCGATCGTCGGGCCGTCCATCAACATCAAACCGTTCGGTGACCGGATCCGCTTTGCCGGACTGGACGCATCGGTGGAATCCCTTGCCCGCGGCCCGGTGACCGATCTGAGCATCACCGCGCAACGCATCGAACGGACCGGTGCGGTGGAGTTGTGTATCGACGCCGACACCGAGCGGTACACCGAATCCGAACTCGCGGCGGTGGGTGCGCGTCTGGTCGCGTTCATCGACCGATTCTTCGCGCCCGGACCGCAGGGCCGTCTCGGCCGGATCCCGGTCCCGACGCCGAGTGAGGTCGATGCGCTGCCCACCACCGGGCGCAAAGTCACGTTCGATCCGAATGACGCTGTACTGCAACTGATCCGACGCGCCGCGCAGCGCACGCCGGATGGCATCGCGATCATCTCGGGTGACGATGTGATGCGCTACGGCGAGCTGGTGCAGGCCACCGACCGCTTGGCCGATCGCCTGCGGGAGCAGGGCGTCGGTCCCGGTGACACGGTTGCCATCCTGTTGCCCCGGACGCCGACGCTTGTTGTCGCCCTGCTGGCGACATCGGCCGCGGGTGCGGCATACGTCCCGCTCGATCCGCGCTTCCCGGCCGACCGGGTGGAATACATGCTCGGGCACAGTGATCCGCGGACCATCCTCACCACGACGGACTGCGCGGAGGTCCTGTCCGGTCGGCAGCTTGCGCGCACGCTCATCCTCGATGCGACGCGCGGCGAGGTTCGCCCGGATCCGGCCGGGTCCGGGCGACGGTCGGGTACCCCCCGGACACCCGATTCGGTGGCCTACGTGATCTATACGTCGGGTTCCACCGGATTGCCCAAAGGGGTTGCCATCAGTGACCGGGCGATGGCAAACCTGGTCCGCGACATGAGTGATCGATTCGGATTCGGCCCGCATACCGTCATGCTGGCGGTCACCACGATCTCGTTCGACATCGCGGTGCTCGAATTGTTCTCACCCCTGATCTCGGGTGGTTCGGTGGTACTGGCGGGCAACGCCGAGATCCAGGATCCGCAGGCCCTCGCGGATCGGATCCGTTCGGGCGGTGTGAATGTCATGCAGGCGACGCCTGCGCTGTGGGCCGGGTTGCTCACGCTCGGTCCGGCTCTGAACCTGCATGGCGTCGATGTTCTGGTGGGCGGCGAACCGTTGCCCGAATCGGTTGCCGAAGAACTCGGTGCCGGCGCCAGAACGGTCTGGAACATGTACGGCCCCACGGAGACGACTGTGTGGTCGACGGTGGCCGCGGTGAGCTCCGGCGCCGACATCACCATCGGCAGGCCTATCGCCAATACCCGCTCCTACGTCCTGGACAGAGCGCTGCAACCGGTCCCGGTGGGCGCGATCGGGGAGCTCTATCTCGCCGGTGACGGTGTCGCAACGGGGTACTTCGGGCAGGTCGATCTGACGGCGGCCCGATTCGTTGCCGATCCGTATCAGCAGGGATGCCGGATGTACCGCACCGGTGATCTCGCACGATGGGGGGCCGATGGTCGGCTCGCCTGTCTCGGACGCACCGATGATCAGGTCAAGGTCCGTGGATTCCGGGTCGAGCTCGGTGATGTGGAAACCGCGGTTGCCGCGATGGCCGGTGTGGATCGATGTGTCGCCAGGGTGATTCCGGGCGCCACCGGCGGGCAGTTGGTGGCGTACATCCGCGTGGTTGACGGCGCGACGGTCGACCGGGCGAAGATACGCGATGACCTGCGACTGACACTGCCCGAATACATGATCCCGGCAGCGGTACTCGAAGTGACCGGGTTCCCGCAGACGCCCAACGGCAAGCTCGATCGTAAGGCGTTGCCTGCACCGGACTTCTCGTCGATGGTCACCGATTCCAGAGAACCCGAGAACGAAATCGAGTCAGCACTGTGTGCTGTCTTCGCACAGGTACTCGGTGTTGCGCAGGTGGGCGTCGAGGATGATTTCTTCGGCCTCGGTGGTGACAGCATCACCGCGGTCCGGGTGGTCGGCGCGGCTGCCCGGGTGGGATTGAAGCTGACGGCGGCACACGTGTTCGAATCGAGAACCGTTGCGGTACTGGCACCGCTGGCCACACCGGTGACGCCTCCGACGCCGGTATCGGCTCCTCCGCAGGCCCACCCGCGGCAGCGGGTGGCACCTGACACTGCAGTGTTCACCGGGCTCTCGCAAGAAGAGCTCGACGAGTTCGAAGGCGAAGGCAACCTACTGTGACGACCGGCTCGCGACCCGCTACATCGTCCACGCTCGAAAATGTGGTGCCGCTGACTCCGTTGCAGGAATCGTTGGTGTATCAATCCACCAACGCGATCGGGACCGACCCGTATTCGATGGTCCTGTCGGTGCCGTTGCAGGGCGTGGTCGAGGCGCAGCGGCTGCGGTCGGCGATCACGGCGGTGATCGATCGACATCCCGGTCTGCGCACCGGCTTTGCCCGCCGCAAGACCGGTGAGCCCGTGGGCCTGGTCCGGTCGTCCACCGGGTTCGCATGGCAGGAGTACGACGACTCCGGCCTGCCCGGCCCCGAGCAGATCGCACATCTCGCTTCGATCGTCGCCGCCGAACGTTCACATCGGTTCGACCTCACCACGCCACCACTGGTGCGTGCGACGCTGGTGCGCTCGGCCCCGCAACAGTGCACCCTGGTGCTGACCGTGCACCACCTGATCGTGGACGGGTGGTCGCTGTATCTGTTGCTCGCTGAGATATTGCGTTCTTACGCAGGAGATCTCACCGAGCCGCCCGCCGGCGCCAGGGCCTATTGGAGCTTTCTCGAGTGGCTCGCCGCCGACCGGCAGGCCGATGGTCGACGACTTGAACAGTTCTGGCTGCCCGAGTTGGCCGGTCTGGCCGGTGGCACCCTGCTGACGGGGTCGAGATCCCCTCGCAAGCGTTCGGAGCTGCCCACCGAGTTCGAGGTGTCGGTGGCTCCGGACGTGGTCTCCCGACTGCGGGAATCGCTCGGCCCGGCGGGCCTGACCCTCAACACCGCGTTGTCAGTCGTATGGGCGACGGTCCTCGGCAAGCATCTCGGACGCACGGATGTGGTGTTCGGCGCGACGGTCTCGGGACGTCCGCCGGAGATCTCCGGCATCGAGTCGGCCATCGGAACATTCGTCGACACCGTGCCCGTGCGGGTTCGGTTGTCACCGTCGGAGAGTCTGGTCGCCAACGCAATGGCGTTGCAGCGACGGCAGATCGCGCTGATGCCCGCGATGCACGTCGGTCTGGGTGTGCTGCAACGCGCCGCTGGGGTGGGGGACCTCTTCGACACCATGCTGGTGGTCGAGAACTTCATGATCGACTCTGCGGACATCGACACGGCGCAACGCAGTGCCGGCCTCGACATGGGGGAGCCGGTGATCGCGGACGCCACCGAGTTCCCGCTGTCCCTCACCGTGGTTCCGTCACCGTCGTCCGGGATCCGGATCCTCGTCAAATTCTCGCCGGACCGGGTCGGCGAGCAGGTGGTCCGGTCGTTGGTCGACCGGATGTGCCTGGGGCTGAGCCTGTTCGCGGACTCACCCGAGCGGTCCCTGGGGAGCATCGATCTCACGCCGCCGGCAGAGCGCGACCGACTCGGGGCATGGTCGGCCCTGACCCCGGCCGGCGCGGTGAGGTCGGTGCCGGAGCAGATCCGAACGCGCGCGGCGGCCGACCCGGACGCGACCGCGGTGGTGACCGGCTCGGCGAGGATCACCTATGCCGAGCTCCTGGCCCGCGTCGACGACTTCGCCGGCGAGTTCGCCACGCGCGGAATGGGCTGCGAGAGTGTCATTGCGATCGCGGTGCCGCGTGGCATCGACGCGGTGGCCTCGATGCTGGCCGCACTCGAGGTCGGTGCGGCATATCTGCCCATCGACCCGGAGTACCCGGCCGAGCGAATCTCCTACATGATCTCGGACGCGGTGCCCACCCTGATGGTCACCGACGACCCGCGGGTTGCGGCGGTGGCGCACTGTCCGGTGATGGATCCGGCGACCATCGAACCCGGCCGCAGGCGCACCACGCGGACGGCCGATCCGTACCTCCAGTCCGCCATCGCGTACGTCGTCTACACCTCCGGTTCGACCGGGACCCCCAAGGCGGTGCTGGGCACCGCAGGTGCGCTGGCCCACCGGATCGCGTGGGCGGCAAGGGAATGGTCGTTGCCGACCGCCGACGTCCGGCTTGCGAAGAGTTCGTTCGGCTTCATCGACGGTTCGACGGAACTACTCGGTGCACTGGCCGCCGGCGCCCAGGTGGTCATCGCCGATGCCGAACAGGCCAAGGATCCGCACGCGCTGGGACGGCTCGTCGCGGAACACGCGGTGAGCCAGTTGACCGCGATCCCGGGACTGGCCACGACCCTGGCGGACACCACTGCGGTGCCGTCGGTGCGCCGGTGGATCCTGAGCGGTGAACCTCTCACCGCCGAGGCGGTGGCCCGGATCAGCCGTGCCACACCCGCTGCGCAGGTGATCAACTCCTACGGCTCGTCCGAGGTCGCCGGTGACGTGACCACAGCGGTGGTCGCTCCGGGCGACCGGGTTCTGGTCGGCGATCCATTGCCCGGCAACGGGATCGCTCTGCTCGACCTCTTCTTGCAGCCGGTCGCACCGGGTGCCGTCGGCGACGTCTACGTACGTGGCGCCCAGTTGGCGCGCGGTTACCGCGGACGGCCGGGCGCCACCGCGCAGGCGTTTGTGGCGGACCCGGCCGGTCACGGGACCAGGCTCTACCGCACCGGTGATCTGGGCCGACTCGACGACAGCGGCCGATTGGAACTGCTCGGCCGCAGCGACAGTCAGGTGACGATCCGGGGACACCGGGTGGAACTGGCCGAGGTCGAGGCCGTCCTGGCGGCGCTCCCCGAGGTCCGGTCGGGTGCTGCCGCGGTCCGTGCAGATGTGCACGGTGACAACGTGCTCGTCGGTTACGTCGTACCCGAACATGCCGGTGTGACCGCGCAGACATTGCGCCAGGCGATGTCCCGGCAGTTGCCCGGACATCTGATCCCCACCGCGTGGACCCTGGTGGAGGACCTTCCCGTCCTCCCGAACGGCAAGCTCGATCGTGCGCGACTGCCGGCACCGGTGGTCGCCGGCGAGCGTGGTGGACGCAGTGAACCGCGCACCCCGGCGCAGGCACAGTTGTGCACGCTGTTCGCCGAGGTCCTGGGTGTCTCGCTGATCGGTCCCGAAGACAACTTCTTCGATCTCGGCGGGCATTCCCTGTCGGCCACGCGGTTGATCACCCGGGTGCGTGCGGCGCTCGGTGCCGGGCTCACCGTCGCGGACATCTTCGAGCGACCCACACCGGCAGAACTGGCCGAACTCATCGAGTCGGGTGCCGGTCCGGACACCGAACCCCTGGTGGCGCAGGCCCGAACCACGCCGCTGCCGTTGTCGTTTGCGCAGCAGCGTCTTCGGTTCCTGCACCGATTCGAAGAATCCCGTCCGGCCTATACCCTGCGGTTCGCCGTACGCCTGAGCGGTCACCTCGACCGGGACGCACTGCGGCGGGCGCTGGCCGCGGTGGTGGACCGGCATGAGGCACTGCGAACAATCTTCCCGGAAGACGTCGAGACCGGCCAGGCCGCGCAAGTGATCCTCCCGACAGGTACCGAGGTGGCCTGGAACGAGAGTTCTTGTCGCGACAGTGATCTCGCGGGCACGCTGCAGTACCTCGGTGAACAGACCTTTGATCTGACCACGGAACTGCCGATCCGCGCCGAGCTGATCGACGTCGGCCCGCAGTGCAGTGTGCTGGTGCTGCTGGTCCATCACATCGCCGCAGACGAGTGGTCGGCGACTGCATTGATGAGTGATCTGGCCCGGGCCTATCAGGGTGAATCACTGCCGGCGCTGCCGGTGCAGTACGCGGACTACGCGCTGTGGCAACGTCGCGTCCTCGGGGACCCGGACCAGCCGACCGCCCTCACCCGCAGGCAACTCGACCATTGGCGGGACCGCCTGGCCGGGATACCCGTTGAGCTGCCGTTGCCCTACGACCGGGCGCGTCCGGCGTATTCGAGCCACCGCGGCGACACGGTCGAGTTCAACATGGGCGCCGCGGAACTCGCTGCCCTGCGGCAAATTGCCCGGGCGACCGGATCATCGATGTTCATGGTGGTACACGCGGCGACGGCCATCGCGCTGTCGGCGTCGGGTGCCGGCACCGACATCGTGGTCGGAACGCCGGTCGCCGGCCGTACCGACAACGCTCTCGATGAACTGGTCGGGTTCTTCGTCAACACGCTGGTGCTGCGCACCGACCTCGGCGGCGATCCGACGCTGGCCGAGGTGATCTCGACCGTTCGCACGACCGATCTCGAAGCGTTTGTGCATCAGGATGTCCCGTTCGAGCGGATCGTCGACGATCTTGATCCGGAGCGGTCGCCGGCGCGTCAACCGCTGTTCCAGACCCTGGTGCAGTACCGCAATGCGATTGTCGCCCCCAACTTCCGCGGTGTGGTCGGTGAGCCGGTCTTCGCTGGTTCCCGGACCGCGAAGTTCGATCTGACCTGCGAATTCCGGGAAGCGGCGGAAGGCCGCGGATTGACCGGAACATTCGAGTACGCAACCGATCTCTACGATCGATCGACCGTGGCGGCGATGGCCGAACGAGTGCGGGCCGTGCTCACGGCCATGGCCGAAGATCTGACCACCCGGGTGTCCGCGTTGCGGTTGATCACCGCCACCGAAGAACAGTTGGTGCTCGCCGCCGCAGAGCCCGGGCCGCGCCCGGCGTCGACGCTGACGGATGTGTTCGCCCAGGCGGTGCGTCAACATCCGGGATCGGTTGCGGTGCAGGATGCGATCACGACCCTGACCTACGCCGAGCTGGAGCAACGATCACGAGCGCTGGCGTCGACACTGCGGGCCGCCGGAACCGGCCGGGGCGCCTTGGTGGCGCTGATGGTCCCGCGCACAACGGATCTGGTGGTGGCCGTACTCGCCACCCTGCGCGCGGGGGCCGCGTACGTCCCCATCGATCCCGAGTACCCGGCCGACCGGATCCGGATGATCATCGACGACTGTGCCCCGACCGTGGTCGTGGTCGGCGGTGGCGTCGTGCCACCGAGCGACCTGCCGCCGCAGGCGACCGTGGTGGACCTTCAGATCGCCTGGCAGGGAGTGGATCCTGATGTACCCCTGTCGCCGGTGGGGCTGACCGGGCAGGATCCGGCCTACGTGATCTACACGTCGGGCAGTACCGGCCGGCCCAAGGGCGTGAGCGTGTCCCACAGCAATGTGTGTGCCCTGCTCGGCGCCACCGTCGATCGGTTCGAGTTCGGGCCGGAGGACGTGTGGTCGCTCTTCCACTCGTACGCGTTCGACTTCTCGGTGTGGGAGCTGTGGGGGGCCCTTGCCCATGGGGGCCGGATCCAGGTGCTCGGTCGAGACGAGGCCCGATCACCGCGGGCACTCCTCGAGACGATCAACAGTGCCGGCGTGACCGTGCTGAACCAGACCCCGACCGCCTTCCGGCAGTTCGACGCGGTCGATGCCGAGTCCCCCGGTCTGGCCGATTCATTGCGGTACATCATCTTCGGCGGCGAAGCCCTCGAACTCCCGGCGCTGTCCGGGTGGTTCGCACGGCACCGCGAGACCACCGGTGAACGGCCGGCCGGCCCGGCGCTGATCAACATGTACGGCATTACCGAGACTACCGTCCACGCGAGTTGGCTCCGGATCACGGAGGGCGACACCCGGGTACCGTCGAGTCTGATCGGCGTCCCCCTGGCCGGATTCCGGGCGCGCGTGCTCGACCACCTGCTGCGCCCGGTCGGGGTGGGCGTGAGCGGTGAGCTGTATCTGTCGGGTCCACAGGTCACGGCTGGATATCTGCGGCGCGCCGGACTGAGCAGCGTCCGCTTCGTCGCCGACCCGTGGGGCGGCGAAGGGGAGCGGATGTACCGCTCGGGAGATGTGATCCGGTGGACCGCCCAGGGAAAGCTCGACTACGTGGGGCGCGCCGATCAGCAGGTCAAGATCCGCGGATTCCGCATCGAGCTCGGTGAGATCGGGGCAGCGATCCGCGATGTCGAAGGCATTCGCGATGCGGTCGTGATCGACCGTGAGGGCCCCTCGGGTGCAACCATTCTGGTGGGTTACGTCCTGGCTGCGAGCAATCCTGAATCGTCTGATCAGGAGTCTCCCGATCTGACTCTGCGTGACCGCGTCTCGAGTGAGCTCAGCGACCGGTTGCCCGACTACATGGTCCCGTCGGCGCTGGTGTTCATGGCGGACTTCCCCATGACGCCACACGGCAAGCTCGATCGCGGCGCGCTTCCCGACCCGGACTTCACCACGAGCGTCACCTCGCGGGAACCGGAGACGGACAACGAACGGATTTTGTGTGAGGTGTTTGCCGAAACGCTTGGCCTCGAACTGGTTTCGGTCGACGACGACTTCTTCGCGTTCGGCGGGGACAGCATCGTGTCGATCCAGTTGGTGAACCGGGCGCAACGCCGCGGTCTGACCCTGGCGACCCGGGACATCTTCACCCACCGAACCGTGGCGGCACTCGCGGCAGTGGCGACGACCGAGTCGCAGGACCACTCCGGCGCCGATGCCTCGGTTGGTCCGGTTGCCCTGCTGCCCATCATGTCCCGCCTGCGTGAGCTCGGTGGTTCGAGTATCCACATCAACCAGTCGATGGTGGTGCAGGTTCCGGCCTCCGCCGATGGTGAGGTCATCCGCGCGATCGTGTCGGCCCTGGTCGATCACCATGACGCGCTGCGTCTGCAGCTCACCGACATCGCCGGCATCCTCTGGTCGCTCGAGATCAGGCCACGGGGTGCGGTGGCCGGCGCCGACTGTGTCGAGGTGGTGCAGATGTCCGACGACGCCGACCTGGCCGATGTGGTGGCCCGCGCGTCCGCGGCCGCCCGCGATCGTCTCGATCCGATCGCCGGCCAGATGCTGGCCGCGGTCTACCTCGACCGACCCGGCGCGCCGGGCCGACTGATTCTCGTCATCCACCACCTGGCCGTCGACGGCGTGTCCCGCCGGATCATCCTGGAGGATCTGGAGCAGGCGTGGTCGGACGTGCAGGCCGGCCGGCCGATCGACCTGTTGCCTGCACGAACCGCATTGAGCGAGTTCGCGAACCGGGTATCGGCTGCGGCACTCGACTCCGGCCGCCAGCGTGAGCTCTCTCATTGGCAGAGCGTGCTGGCGCCCGGTGGCGAGCTGGTCTCCGGTTCGGTGGCCGGGACGGTGGGCGAGCAACACACGATCGAGATCGAACTCGATACCGAGACCAGCGGCGCGTTGCTCACCTCTGTGCCGGCGCGATCCGGATTCGAGGTGACCGCGATCCTGCTCGGTGCGGTCCGGGCGGTTCTCGGTGACGCCGGCCGCGACCTGATCGTCGACGTCGAACGTCACGGCCGCGAAGATCCGGATTCGGGCCCGTCGGTGGAGCTGACCCGAACACTCGGCTGGTTCACCGCGATGGCGCCGGTCCGGTTGCCCGCCTTCACCTCTGTTGACGACGCGGTGGAACAGACGGCGGCAGCGCTGGCCGCAGTACCGGGATCCGGTCTCGGATACGGAATGCTCCGATACCTCGATCCGCAGACCAGTGCGATTCTGTCCGAAATCGGCAGTGCACAGGTGCTGTTCAACTACCTGGGGCGCATCCCGGTCGGGAAAGGTGGCGATTGGCTGCCCTCGGTGGAGTCGCCGGCACTCGACACCCCGCCCGATGCAGATCTCGGTGTGCCGTACGCCTTGGAGATCGAGATCGTTTGCATCGATGGTCCTGATGGCCCGGTGCTCCGTGGCAGGTTCACATATCTGCCGGGAGTCCTGCACGGGGACGAAGTGATGAAGCTGGCGCAGCGATGGATGTCGGTCAGCGGGCAATTGGCGGATCCCGCCACGTATTCGGTGGAGGTAGCACGGTGACCGGCGTCAAAGAGTCTTACGACAACGTGGACGAGATCGCAGCGCAGGGTCCGGTGACGCTGCCGGCCACGGCCGCTCAGCGGGACGTCTTCCTCGGCGCGCAGACCGCGCCGAACGCGGCCATGTACAACATCGGGCTCTACGGCGAGGTCACCTCGGGTCCGCTCGACATCGGTCGCCTCACCACCGCGATCGGCAGTGTGGTCGCCAAAGCCCCCACGCTGCATGTGCGATTTGCGATGCGCTCCGATGGGGAACTCCGGCAAGTGGTGACACCGCCGGCGAACACCGTCCCCGACGTCGTCGATCTGCGCGCCGATGCAGATCCGCGCGGCGCCGCGATGACGTGGATGCGGGCCGAACTCGATCAGCCCTGCGACGTCACCGCCGATCGGTTGTTCGGGACCGCCGTCCTGCTGTTGTCGGACACCGTGACGATCTGGTTTCTGCGTGCACACCACATCGTCTGCGACGGCGTCGGATTGATGCAGCTCGCCCTGTCGGTGCGCCGCGCCTACCCGGCGCCCGACGAGTTCGACCCGGGTCCGCGGTGGTCGATCGAGGGTTACGTCAAGGCAGATCAGGACTATCGGGACTCGGACCTGTTCGCGGCAGATCGGGACTACTGGGTCGGCCAGATGGCCGATCTGCCGCCCGCGCCCCGTCTGCTGAAACGCGTTCTGCCACCGGCCCAAGGGATCGAGCACGTGGCGGTGGTCCTCGACACCGAACGCACAAAGGTCCTACAGGACCTGGGCAAGGCTCACGGACTGTCGTTGGCTCAGGTCCTGATCGGTGCGCTCGCCGCATTCACACATCGCCAGACCGGACTGTCCGACATCGTGTTCGCGCTCCCGACCACGGCGCGCGGGGTCAGTGAACTGCGAACCGTTCCGGGCATGGTCTCGAGCGTCTCGCCGTTGCGAGTGGCCGTCGACGGTCGCGATGGGCTCGTGGACATCGCCCGCAGAGTTGCCGATCGGCTCGCCGATATGTTGAAGCACAGCCGTTTTCGTGGTGAAGACCTCGGCCGCGAATTGCGGACCCTCGATCCGGGCTATCGCATGTTCGGCGCCGGTATCAACGTGATGTCGGCGTCGTCGAACGCCACCGTGGGTGGTCTGCCCGCCGAGTTCGTCCCGCTGGCAGCCGGTCCGGCAGGCGACGTCGAGTTCTTTGCCATGATCCAGCGCAGCACCGAACCGATCCGTATCGGGCTGCGGGGTGTTGCCGACGCCGAAGACGACGTGATCGAGGTCGCGCGCGAACTCGAAGCATTTTTCGACGAACTGTTCGTCGACCCGACCGCCAGGGTGCAGGCGCTGGGGTCGAACGCGGTATCGGCGACCGTCGGCGAACCGCAAGCGGTGCCGCTGCTCCCGTCGCTGCACCGGGCCCGGCAGCAACCGGAGACGGTCGCGGCAGTGCGGACCCGGATGGTTGGGTTGCCTACCGGATCCACCGCCGAGATGGTCCGCGACGCGGCGCATGCGCTGGTGAGCGCCCATCAGATCCTGCACAGCCGGCTGTCCGAACCCGCTGCCGGACTGTGGTCTCTGGAACCGGTCGATCCCGAACTCGCCGAATCGGTAGACGCGGTCGACGTCCGGGCCGGTCGGATCCTTGCCGCACAGTGGCGGCCAGATGAGTCGGCCGCCTGCCTGACGGTGGCCGCCCTGTTCGTCGATACCGAATCATTGGCCGTACTGGCGGCCGAACTGGAACAGGCGGTCCGCGACGCCCTGGCCGGGCGGACCATCCGAATCGACCCGCCGGCAACACCTATCGCAGCGCTGGCCCAGGAACTCACGGCCCGCTCGCGCTCGCCCCAACTGCTCGCCGAACTGCCCCGCTGGCTCGGGGTCCTGGCCACCGGTGGGCGGGTCACGGCCGTGGTCACCGGCGGGGCCGATCCCGGTCGGTCGGCGGACGCCGGATTCGACGCCGAATCACCGGTGTCCGCACCGGCGGAGCTGGCGGCGGAAGAACTCACCGCGGTGCTGTCCGCTGCGGCAGCGTTGACGATGTCGCGTTGGGATGCCGCCCGTGGCGTCGACCGGACCGAGATCGTCTTCGAGGTCGGCCAGGACATCGGCCACAGGACCCCGTTCGGTCTGGACCTGTCCGGGACCGTCGGACCGCGGCGGTCGGTGGCGCCCATCCGGCTGTCGACCGGATCCGGTACCGAACAGGATCCGGCGCAGCTCATCGAGACGGCTCGCGAATTCTGGTCCGACGCAGCCGATCTGCGGTTCGAGGTCCTCCGGTACCTGCAGCCACAGGCAGGCGCCGCGCTCGCGGCCCTACCACCGGTCGACCTGCGGGTCGAACGACTCGACGTCGATGAACCGATGCCGCCGGCGACCGCGATCCGGCTGACCCTGCGGCACGGCACCCACGGATGGTCGGCGCGCGTGCAGGCACGACACTCGGTCGCAGGTGAGTCCGAGCTGGAGCGGCTTGCGACGATCTGGTCGCAGACATTGACGGCTCTGTTGCCCGCAGCCGCCGCGCGGACGTCGCGCTACCTGGTGCGGGTGACCCCCGAGCAGGACGAAACCCTCATCGCCCTGGCCGGAGAACGCATCTCCGATGTGTGGCCACTGTCGCCGTTGCAGGAGGGCTTGTTCTATCAGGCCCAGGTGGACAGCGACAACGACATCTACACCGCCCAGTTCTGGCTGGACGTGGATCATCGGCTGGATGCGGACCGGTTGCGGGTGGCCGCCACCGAGCTGATGAACCGCAACCCCGCGATCCGTGCCGGATTCACCGTCGACGGGTTCGATGCACCGGTCCAGTTCGTGGTCGACGACCTCGAACCGACGCTGGCCGAAGTCGATCTGTCGGGCTACCCGGCTGCCGACCGGGACACGATGCTCGAAGCGGAACTGGCCCGGGACCGGCGTACCCCGTTCCGGCTCGATGCACCGCCACTGTGGCGGATGACGCTGATCCATCTCGACGCCGGACATGACCGGCTGGTGATCAATCGTCAGTTCATGCTGTGGGACGGATGGTCCGGTGGGCCGTTTGTGTCGCAGTTGCTGGCACTCTATGCGGCAGCGGATTTCGGCACGGTGGACGCTCCACGCTCCACGTTCGGAGACTACTTGGCGTGGCTGGGTGACCAGGATCAGCAGGCCGCCCACGATGCGTGGGCGCAGATCCTCTCCGGTGTCGACGAACCGTCGCTGCTCGTGCCGCGCGCGATCGGTACGGCAACAGTCGCGCCGACGCGCATCGAACGAACCCTCGGAGCCGAGCTGTCCGCGGAGTTGCGAGGGGCCTCGCGTGCTGCCGGGGTGACGCTCAACGCGGCGCTCAATTCGGCTCTGGCCCTGGTGCTCTCCCGTCATCTCGGACGCGCGGAGGTGATCTTCGGATCCACGGTCTCCGGACGCCCGACCGAGGTTCCGGGCGTCGATGAGGTGATCGGTCTGTTCCTCAACACCATTCCGGTCAGAGTGTGCCTGCGACCAGGGGAGACGCTGACCGAACTCGCGCGCCGGGTTCAGACCGACCGGATCGATTCGATGGCATACGACCATCTCGGACTGGCCGGAATCCACCGGGCCGCCGGGGTCTCGACGCTGTTCGATGTCCTGTACGTGCTGCAGAACTTCCGCACCGAGGCCGAAGAGGCCGAACAATCCCGGCGGCACGGACTACTCGGCGAGGGAAGCCTCGATCACACGCACTATCCGGTCACCGTCGTGGTGACACCGAGCGAGGACATCCGCTTCCGGATCGAATACCGGGCGGACCTGATCTCAGGCGACCTCGCCGCCACGATGGCCGACGAGTTCCGTGCTGTCCTGGCCACATTCGTCGACGCCCCGACCACTGTCGCCGCGGCGGCGCTGCCCAGCGCACCGGCGGTGGCCGCCGAGTCCGGTGACGACCTCCCCGACATCACGATCTCCGAGATGCTCGCCGAACGTGCCGCAGCGATCCCGACCGACACCGCGTTGGTGTTCGGTGACGAGCGGGTGACCTACGCGGAACTCGACGCCCGCATCAACCGGGTTGCCAGGTTGCTGCTGCGCCGGGGCGCGGGTCCGGAGACGATCGTCGCCATCGCGCTGCCCCGCAGCATCGACACGGTGGTCGCATTGTTCGCGGTACTGCGTTGCGGCGCAGCATATCTACCGTTGGAACTCGATCATCCGGACGACCGACTCACGACCATCCTGGACCAGGGCGATCCGATGGCGGTACTCACCGTGGCGGGCACGGCACCCAGACTCGGTGCGCGTCACAATCTGCTGGTCCTCGACGACGCCGAGATCAGTGAGCAGGTCGAGGCGCTGTCCGAATCAGCGTTGAGCGACGACGAACTCGGGATCTTCGCGCCCGGAACGCCCGGACGCCTTCGACATCCGGCCTACGTCATCTTCACCTCGGGCTCGACGGGTCTGCCCAAGGGCGTATCGACACCGTACCTGGGGTTGACGAACATGCAGCTCAACCACCGCGGTGCGATCTTCGACCCGACGGTGGCCGCCGTTGCCGAATCCGGCCGGAGCGCACGACTGCGCATCGCGCACACCGTGTCCTTCGCCTTCGACATGTCGTGGGAAGAGTTGCTGTGGCTTGTCGAAGGCCATGAGGTGCATGTCTGCGACGAAGAGCTCCGCCGTGATGCCGCCGGGTTGGTGGATTACTGCCGCCGGCATCTCATCGACGTTGTCAACGTCACCCCGACCTATGCCCATCATCTCTTCGAGGCCGGACTTCTCGCGGGACCGGAGGAGGTCACCTCGCCTCACCCCGGGCATCGTCCACCGCTGGTCCTGCTCGGCGGTGAAGCAGTTCCCGAGAACATTTGGCAGCAGCTGCGTGACACCCCGAATGTGCTGGGGTACAACCTGTACGGGCCAACCGAGTACACCATCAACACACTGGGCGCGGGCACCGACGAATGTGACAAGCCCACCGTCGGACATCCGATCAGCCGGACGCGGGCCCACCTTCTCGATCCCTGGCTCCGCCCGGTCCCACAAGGCGTGGTCGGGGAGTTGTACATCAGCGGTGCGGGTCTGGCACGCGGATACCTGAACCGGACCGCATTGACCGCGGAGCGCTTTGTCGCCGACCCGTTCGTGGCGGCCGGAGCGCGGATGTACCGCACCGGAGACCTGATGCGATGGCGGGCCGACGGGAACCTGGAGTTCCTGGGCCGTACCGATGATCAGGTGAAGATCCGCGGCTACCGGGTCGAGGTCGGCGAGATCGAAGCGGTCCTCGACTCCCACCACGACATCGTGCGGGCCGCCGTGATCGCGGCCCCTGATCCGTCACTGCCCGGCACCAAACGCCTCGTGGCGTACGTGGTGCCCGCGGCGACCTTCGACGGTGACCTGGCCGCGCTGCGCACCCACCTGGGTGGATTGCTGCCCGATTACATGGTCCCGGCGTTGTTCTCGGTGGTGGACAGCCTGCCGATGACGGTCAACGGCAAGCTGGACATCGCCGCGCTGCCCGAGCCGGAACTGGCGATCGGTGGCGTGCGACGTGCACCGCGAACCGATATCGAACGTGCATTGTGTGAGGCTTTCGCCTCGATCCTCGACGTCGACGAGGTCGGTGTCGACGACGACTTCTTCTCACTCGGTGGCCATTCGATGTCGGCGATGCAGTTGGTCGGCCGGGTGGAGGTCGATGGACGCAAACTTGCGATCCGTGACCTGTTCGAGGCGCGGACACCGGCGGCCCTGGCCACTCGCCTGCAGGGTGCAGACGGTCTGGCCGATCCGCAGACCTCATCGTTGATCGCCGTCGCGAACACGCCTCGGCCCGAACTGATTCCGCTGTCTGCCGCCCAAGAACGTCTGTGGCTCCTGAATTCACTCGACGGCGACGATCTCTCGTACCACTACGCGCACGTCGCGCGTATCGGCGGCGTTGTCGACGAGAATGCCCTGCGTGCAGCTCTTCTCGATGTGCTGGAACGCCATGAGGCCTTGCGCACGGTGGTGCGGGTCGTGCACGGACAACCGACTCAGTACGTCGGCACGGCCGCCGATGCGTTGGCATTCGATGTTCTCGAGATGCAAGGGGCCGATGATGCCGCGATCCGCAGCACCGTCGCAGAGCATCTGACCCGCCGTTTCGATCTGGAACGTGGACCGGTTCTGCGGACCCTGCTGGTCCGGGTGGGGGAGGCCGGCGAACACTCGGTGGTCGCGCTGGCCCTGCACCACATGGTCACCGACGAGTGGTCGGATCGCCCGCTGCTTACCGACCTGACGATCGCGTACCTGGCCCGGTTGTCCGGCACCGCACCGGAATTCGCCGACCTGCCGGTGCAGTACGCCGACTACACCCGCTGGCAACTCGAGCGGCTGGGATCGGTGTCGGATCCCGACTCCCGCGCGGCTCGTCAATTGGAGTACTGGAAGCAGGCCCTGGCCGGTCTGCCCGACGAGATCGAACTCCCACGCGATCGGCGTCGTCCGGCGGTGCCGACAGGTGCCGGCGACATGGTCACCGCAGAGGTCGGACGCGAGGTCCGGGACGCGCTGCTGGCGGTCGGACACCAGGTCAACGCCAGCATGTTCATGGTCACCCAGGCGGCGGTGGCCGCGCTGCTGAGTCGTCTCGGCGCCGGGACCGATCTGGCCTTCGGTTCGCCGATCTCCGGACGCAATGATCCGGCTCTGGCCGACCTGGTGGGGTTCTTCGTCTCGACACAGGTGCTGCGGATGGACGTCTCGGGCAACCCGACGTTCACCGACCTGCTGGAGCGGACACGAGAGGTCGATCTGGCCGCCTTCGAGAACCAGGATCTGCCGTTCCAGCAGATCGTCGAAGCGCTCGGGCCACCGCGCGTGGCCGGCCGCAACCCGCTCTTCCAAGTGATGGTCAGCTACCTGCAGATCGGTGGTGCCAATCCCGATTTCCTGGGTATGCCAACCGAATTCGAGAACCTGCAGGCACAGCATGCGAAGTTCGACCTCGCGTTCACGTTTGTCGACACAGACACCTCGATGACCATTGGTGTGGAGTACTCCACCGAGCAGTTCAACCGCTCCACCGTCGAAGGATTCGCCCGTCGTCTGACCGGCGTCCTGCGTGAGGTCGCCGCGCGTCCGAGCGCGCGGATCGGCGACCTCACGGTGATCGATGCCACGGACAACGAGGTCCTGGCCGTACTCCGCGGTGCTCGGGTTCCGGCATCGTCGACGTTGGCGGACCTGCTGGTCGCCCGTCCGGCGCGGCCGCAGCCGGCTCTGCTGACCCCGGGTGGCGGTTCGGTGTCGCACGGCGACTTCCGCAGTGCCGTCGCGCGTTTGGCCAGACATCTCATCGCCACGGGCGTCGGTCCGGAGTCGGTTGTCGCCGTGGCGGTTCCGCGCTCGGAAGAGCTGTTGCGGGCGATCCACGCCGTCGTCATGGCCGGCGCGGCCTACTTGCCGCTCGATGTGGACTATCCGGTGGATCGGCTGCAGTACATGGTCGATGCCGCGAACCCGGTGGTGGCGCTCACCGTTGCCGATTGGGCAGGCAATCTGCCCGCCGGCGTCCCGGCCATCGTTCTCGATGATCCGCTGGTGGCCGAAGTACTTTCCGAGCTGTCGGGTGAACCGTTGACCGACGCCGAGCGCACCGGGGCGTTGTTGCCAGAACACCCCGCCTACGTGCTGTTCACGTCGGGATCGACCGGTCGACCGAAGGGTGTTGTGGTCTCGCACCGGTCGATCGTCAACCGACTGGTGTGGATGCAGAGTGTCTACGGGGTCGGGGCCGGTGACCGGGTTCTGCACAAGACTCCGATCAGCTTCGATGTCTCGGTGTGGGAGCTGTTCTGGCCGTTGGCGTATGGTGCCACCCTGGTGATCGCCCAACCGGACGGACATCGCGATCCGGCGTATTTGGTCGAGTTGATCGACCGGCAACGGATCCGGTATGTACATTTCGTCCCGTCGATGCTCGAGGTCTTCCTGGCATCGCCGGCGTTGACGCAGGTTCCCGATCTGGCCGAACGCGGGCTCGAGGCGATCATCGCCAGTGGGGAGGCGCTGCGGGCGGACGTCGCGCAGACGCTTCGCAACCGACTGCCGGGTGTCCGGCTGGACAACCTCTACGGTCCCACCGAAGCGGCGGTGGACGTCAGCGCGGCGATCGGTGTGGGTGATGGAACATTCGAGGACCCGGACGCCGTGAGTGCGGCGTTGTCGCTGGGCGGACCGGTCTGGGGCACCGACCTGTTCGTGCTCGACGAGTTCCTCCAGCAGGTGCCCGTCGGTGTGATCGGTGAACTGTATCTCGGTGGCGTCCAGCTGGCCCGCGGCTACCACGCCGACCCGCGACGTACGGCGGAACGTTTTGTGGCACACCCGTTTGTCAGCGGTGAGCGCCTGTATCGGACCGGTGACCTGGTCTGTGTACGCCGTGACCGCGAGGGCCGGGTCGGACTCGATTATCGGGGCCGCTCCGACCAGCAGGTCAAACTGCGGGGCCTTCGTATCGAACTCGGTGAGATCGAGACGGCGATACTCGACGCCGGAGCAGTGGTGGCCGCTGCGGCCGCGGTGCATGCCGATGACCTGGTGGGTTATTACGTGCTCGACCAGGAGTCGACGGAACATCCGGACGCCGCGACGATCCGCAACATCATCGCATCCCGATTGCCCGGCTACATGGTGCCGACGCAACTGATCGAACTCGACACTCTTCCGTTGGGTCCGAGCGGCAAACTCGACCGGCGGTCACTGCCGGCCCCGACTCGCGCGGCCGGCAGCTCACGCGCTCCCGAGGGTGAGCTCGAGATGACGGTCGCCGAGGTCTTCGGTGACGTGCTGGGCCGCGACCCGGCGCAGGGACCAGTCGGGGCAGAAGACGACTTCTTCGCTCTGGGTGGGCACTCGCTGCTGGCGATCCGGGTGTCCAACGCACTGGGCGAGAAGTTGGGCGTCTCGGTCGGGATGCGAGATCTCTTCGAGAATCCCACGATCGCCCAACTGGCCGACCATCTGAGGAGCGGTCGGCCAGTACCGGCGCGCGCGCAACTGGTGGCCCGCGCCCGTCCCGATCGGCTCCCGTTGTCGCCGGGGCAGGCCCAGATGTGGACGATGTACGCCGTCGGCGGGGCCGATCCCACCTACAACGTGCCGGTGTTCTGGTCTCACCCCGATCCGATCGACGAAAGTGTGCTGGCGCAAGCTCTTGCCGATGTCGCTGTGCGGCACGAGGTTCTGCGCACCGTGTACCCGGAGGTGGACGGGCAGCCGGTCCAGGTCATCACCCCGGCCACCGCGGTGACGGTGCCGGTCGAGTCGGTTGCGGTCGGCGAGGCCGATGTGGTCGCAGCGGTGGTGTCGGCGGTGTCATACGCCTTCGAGCTCGATCGTGAGGTGCCGCTGCGGGCAACCGTGTTCAAGACCGGTGCCGGGGCGAATCTGGTGCTGTTGTTGCTGCACCACATCGCGACCGACGAGTGGTCGGCGGCGCCGCTGCAGCGGGACCTGACGCAGGCCTACCGGGCGCGCTGCGCCGGCGTGGCGCCGGACTGGACCCCGCTTCCGCTGCAGTACGCCGATTATGTGCTGTGGCAACGGGAGGTGCTGGGCGATCCGGGTGACGAACATTCCAGGAGCGCAGTTGCGTTGGAGTACTGGCGCAAGCGGCTGGCCGGGCTTCCGGAAGAGTTGGCGTTGCCCTACGACCATGCACGACCGGACCGGATGAGCAATCGCGGCGGTACGGTCGTCCGTCGGATCGATGCGCAGATCACCCGTGCGCTCCGAGAGCTCGGTGCGCAGACCGGCGCCAGCATGTTCATGATCATGCAGACCGCGGTCGTGGCGATGCTGCATCGCATGGGTGCCGGTACCGACATCGCGATCGGATCGCCGATCTCGGGGCGTAGCGACTCGCGCCTGGACGACATGGTCGGTTATTTCCTGAACACCGTTGTCCTGCGCGCGGATGTGTCCGGGCAACCGACGTTCACCGAGTTGCTCGAACGGGTGCGGGAAACCGATCTGGCGGCGTTCGATCACCACGATGTCCCGTTCGAGCAGGTTGTCGAGGCGGTCGCGCCGAATCGTTCTCCGGCCATCCATCCGCTGTTCCAGGTGATGATCGTCTATCTGACCGGCACGCTGCCGGATGCATCGTCACCGGATGCAGCGGCGCCGGAACAGCTTTCCGGCAACGGTACGGCGAAGTTCGAGCTCTCCTTCGATTTCACCGAGGATCAGGCGACCGGCGTCGTCGGCTGCGCGTTGCAGTACAGCAGTGACCTGTTCGAGCGGTCCACGGTCGAAGCGCTGGCCGATCGACTGATAGCGGTGTTGCGCACGGTTGCCGAGCGCACCGATGTTCCGCTGCGCGAGATCGATGTCCTCTCGGCCGCGGAATCGGCCAACGTGGCGGCCTGGTCGACGGGTGATCAAGTGGACCTGCCGCCGGGCACGATCAACGACCTGCTGGTCGACGCGGCGCACCGGCATCCCGCAGCCGAGGCAGTGGTGTTCGGCGACCAGAGTTTGAATTATGCGCAGTTCGACATGCAGGCGAACGCGTTGAGCCGGCTGCTCCTGCACCGGGGTGTGCGGCCGGGAGACCGGGTTGCGGTGGCGTTGCCACGCAGTCTGGATCTGCCCGCGGTACTGACCGCGATCATGCGGATCGGCGCCGCCTACGTGCCGATCGATTCGGACCATCCGGTCGACCGCGTCGACTACATCCGGGAAAACAGTGCGGTGGCACTGACAATCGCCGATTCGACGACGGTATCGGCACTTGGTGATGCCGCCGATGTGGTGTTACTCGACGACGCCGCACTGCGCGCCGAACTGGCAGAACTGCCGACGCAACCGGTCACCGATGGCGAACGGGGCCGGGCGATCCTGCTCGGCGACGCCGCCTACACGATCTACACCTCGGGCTCGACCGGACGCCCGAAAGGCGTGGTCATCGATCATCGGGGCCTGGTCAACTTCCTGATCTGGAAGCAACGGGCCACCGGAATCGACGCGAGCGACCGGATCCTGCAGAAGACCCCCTTCTCGTTCGACGCCTCGGTGTGGGAGTTCTTCGTCCCCCTGATGATCGGCGGCACGGTCGTGATGGCCGAGCCGGGTGGACATCGGGACCCGCAGTACCTTCTCGACGAGATCGAGCGGGCACAGTTGACAACGGTCGAGTTCGTGCCGTCGATGCTCAATGCCCTACTGCAGTACGACTTCCCGAAAGAGACCACCGCATCGGTGCGGCGGGTGTTCTGCGGTGGTGAGGCATTGTCTGCGGCAACCGCGGCGCAGGCACTGGCCCGGTTCGATGCAGATCTGTACAACCTGTACGGACCCACCGAGACCACCGTCGGTATCACCGGCGAACTGGTGACCGAGCAGGTCGTCGCCGGGGGACAGGCGTCGGGTGCGGGTCTGTCGATCGGGAGCCCGGCCTTCAACTCGACGGCGCGAGTGCTCGACGACTCGCTGCGGCCGGTGGCCGTGGGCGTGGTCGGAGAGCTGTACCTCGGTGGCCCTCAGGTGGCGCTGGGCTATCACGGTCAACCGGGCCTGACCGCACACCGCTTTGTGGCCGATCCCTTCGGCGCGGTCGGTGAACGGCTCTACCGCACAGGCGATCTCGTCCGGTGGACCGAGCCCGGTTCCATCCAGTACCTGGGCCGGATCGATGATCAGGTCAAGATTCGGGGATTCCGGGTCGAGACCGAAGAGATCCGGTTTGTGCTGGAATCGCACCCGGACGTGCGAACAGCGGCAGTTGTCGTGCGTAGACGTGGGTCCCTCGCTGAGCCCTACCTGGCCGCGTACGTCACCCGAACCGCTGCCGGGTCGGATGTGGTGGTCGACGACGGGCTCATCGCCCGGCTTCGGGGCTTCCTCGTGGAGCGCCTTCCCGACTACATGGTGCCTGTGGCGTTTGCCGAACTCGACGAATTGCCGGTGACCGTCAACGGCAAGTTCGATGCCAGTGGCCTGCCGGAACCGGTGCTGTTCGCGGCGGTCGATCATCGGGACCCGCAGACGGCCACCGAGATTCTTGTTGCCGAAGTGCTGCGAGAGGTCTTGGAGATCGATCGGGATGTGGCGGTTTCGTCGAACGACGATTTCTTCGGTCTCGGTGGCCACTCGTTGTCGGCGATAAGGTTTGCCAATGCCCTGCGCAGCAGGACCGGACTACCGGTGGCCCTGCGGACCATCTTCGACCGGCGGACCGTCACCGGGATCGCTGCGGCGATCGACGCGGGTGATGACAGTGGGCAATCCCATCCGATCGCGGTGGAACTCGCACCGTCGGCACGGGGCCGCTACGTCTTCTGCGTGCATGCCATCTCCGGGGTCGGGACCGTGTATTCGACTGTGGTGCCGCATCTGCCGGACGGCTACGGGCTGATCGCGCTGCAGGATCCGGCCCATGGTGGATCGTCAGAGGACTTCGAGACCTTCGACGAGCTGGTGACGACCTACACCGAGGTGATCCGCGAGCATCAGCCCGAGGGTCCCTATGAGCTGCTGGGCTTTTCGTACGGCGGACACATCGCCTTCGGGATCGCCCGGGAGTTGGAGACTGCCGGTGCCACCGTCAGCGGCCTGACCATCCTCGACACCCCACCGGTTACCGCTGACACGGTGAACATCGCCCCGGATCCCGATGAGCTCGAGCGCGAGGTGCTCCAGATCTTCGCGCACTATGCCGCACTGGCTGCCGCGGACGTCGATGCGGTATCCGGGCTGCCCTGGGATCAGGCCCGTGACCAGATCGCCTCCCGGAGTGCAGAATCGGGGGGACCGATGGCGGATTACAGTCTCGACGACGCCCGCGCGTTCATGGCTTCGTATGCGCGCTGCCTGCGGCTGATGAAGCAGTCGCCGACACATGGCGAGGTCGCGGTGCCGATCGATCTGGTGCTGGGTTATCTGCACTTCGAGACCCAGGATGCGACCCGCGAACTCTGGCAGGAGCATTGCCGCAGCGTTGTGCGGTCCTCGCGCGTACCGGCGATGCACGATGACATGCTGAACCCGGATGTGGTGGGGCAGTGGTATCCCGGCCTGGTCCGCTCCCCAAACAGTATGGATTAGGGCGCCTTTCGGCCCGCGGATGAGGATCTGCGGGCCGTCTGGCGGGCACCACGGGGCGGTTGGTGGCCGTTGCGGGGCGCAATTTCGTGTCCGGATCAGGAGACTAACATCGAAGAGTCGTTGGTGATGGGTGTTCTCGATGCCCACGAAGAGAGGTGAACCCACATGTCGGTGCCAGGTGTCGGCGGTAAGACGGTCCTGATCACCGGCGCGGCCGGTGGTATCGGAACCGCAACCGCCCGAGCGTTTGCCGAGGCCGGAGCCGATGTGGTTCTCACGGATATCGGTCCGGCACCGATCGAACCGCCGTGGGATGCGGCAATGCACTACGTCCAGGCCGATGTCACGGACCCGGATGCCGTTGCGGGCGTCTTCGACCATGCCCAGCGGCTTCATGGTCAGGTCGATGCGGTGGTCCACGCGGCCGGCGTGCTCACCACCGGTCCGGTGTCGGAATTGACTGATTCCGAATGGGATCGGGTCTTGACCGTCAACGCGACCGGCACGATGGTCGTGACCCGGGCCGCGTCCCGCGTTCTACGTGGCCCGGCCTCGATCACGGTGGTCTCCTCCAACGCCGGGGCAACGCCCCGTGCAGGTATGGCGGCCTACGCGGCTTCCAAGGCTGCGGCGACCGCATTCGTCCGGTCCCTCGGGCTGGAGTTGGCGCCGCTGGGCATTCGCTGCAACGTCATCTCGCCGGGCTCGACCGACACCGCGATGCTCCGGGGGATGTGGGATGCACCCGATGGCTCGGCGGCAACCATCGCAGGCTCGCCGGAGAGTTTCCGGTTGGGTATCCCGCTCGGCCGTCTTGCGGATCCGGTCGAGATCGCCGGGTGCGCAGTATTTCTCGCCTCCGACGCGGCCCGGCACATCACCCTGCACGACCTGCGGGTCGACGGTGGGGCCACCCTCGACCAGTGAGCTGCAGGGTGCGGGCTGGTGCATTCAAGTTAAGTGTGCCTACACTAAGTTATGGCCAGTGTTTCGTGACCACGTGTGGAAAGGTGGAGGACCGTCTGTGGCAATTCCGGCGATTGATCCGTATGAACTGCCGAGTGCATCGGTGATTCCGGAGAACAAGGCGCCCTGGGTGCTGGCGCCGGAGCGCGCGGCTCTCCTCATTCACGATATGCAGAACTACTTCATCGACGCCTTTGACGTCGATGCCGAACCGATGGCCACAGTCATGCCCAACATCGCGGCGATCAGGCAATGGTGTGCGCGGCTGCAGATCCCGGTGATCTTCACCATGCAACCGGGTGACCAGCACCCGTCCCGCCGGGGCCTGTTGGCCGATCTGTGGGGACCGGGGCTGACCGTCGGCCGCGACACCGAGGTGGTGTCCGAGCTGGCACCGCTGAGCAGCGACATCCAGGTGACGAAGTGGCGCTACTCCGCGTTTCAGCGCACGGACCTGCGTGAGCTGCTCTCGCATCACGGTCGAGACCAGTTGTTGGTCACCGGCGTCTACGCGCACATGGGGTGCATGCTGTCCGCCGCCGAGGCCTTCATGACCGACATCCAGCCGTTTTTCATCGCCGACGCCACCGCCGACTTCAGCCGGGATGAACACGAGATGGCGTTGTCCTATGCAGCAAAGCGCTGCGCCGTGGTCACCACCACCGACGATGTGATCGGCGTCCTGCGCCATGCCGCCGCAGCCTGAGTCCGGCGAGAGGGTCTCGGAGCCACTGGAGTTGGACGGAGTCGTCCCGTATCCGCCGCAGGTGGCACAGGACTACCGTGACCGCGGGTTCTGGACGGGCGAAACCCACTGGGACATGCTGGAATCCACGGTTGCTCGCAGTGCAGGCGTCGTTGCCGTGCGCGACGAACGCAGAGCCGTGACGTACGGCGAGTTGCGGGACAACGCACTCTCGCACGCCGACACCCTGTCTGCGATGGGGATCGGGCGCGGGGACCGGGTGGTTGTCCATTTCCCCAACGTCGTCGAGTTCGTCGAGATCACCTTTGCATTGTTTGCACTCGGCGCCGTGCCGATCTTTGCGCTTCCCGCACACCGCGGCAGCGAGATCCGGTACTTCATCGAATTCGCCGAGGCCGCAGCGTACGTGACGGTCGACAAGGCGGCCGGATTCGATTACGGACGCCTTGCCGGTGACTTGAAGAGCGAGTTCGGCGACCTGCAGACGGTGGTGCTGCCACTCGGTGCGAAGAATCCGGCAGTCGGTGACCGCGGTCCACACCGGTGCGCTGCGTTGCCCTCGGATCTGGCTTTTCTTCAATTGTCCGGCGGGACCACCGGGCGTCCGAAGCTGATCCCACGCACACACGACGATTACCTCTATTCGGTGCGCGAGAGCAACCGTATCTGTGGCGTCACCTCGGACACGGTGCTGCTGGTGGTGCTGCCGGTGTCGCACAACTTCACGATGAGTTCGCCGGGCATACTCGGTGCGTTCCATGCCGGGGCCACGGTGATCCTGGCCCCGAACCCCAGCCCGGACACCGCATTCGAGCTGATCGAGCGGCACCGGGTCACCATGGTCTCCCTGGTTCCGCCGGTGGCACTGGCCTGGATGAACTCGTCGCTGCGGGAAACCCGTGACCTGTCGAGTCTGCAGACGATCCAGGTCGGTGGGGCCAAGTTCAGCCAAAGCGCGGCCGAGCGAATCGAGACCGACCTCGGCGCCCGCCTGCAACAGGTGTTCGGAATGGCCGAGGGATTGGTCAACTACACGCGCCTCGATGACGACATCACCACCGTGACCACCACCCAGGGCCGTCCGATCTCGGAGGCCGACGAGGTCCGGGTTGTCGACGACAATGACCTCGACCTGCCGCGAGGGCAGGCCGGGCACCTGCTGACCCGGGGGCCATACACGATCCGCGGCTATTTCCGGGCAGCCGAACACAACGCAAGATCTTTTACCGCCGACGGCTTCTACCGCACCGGAGACATCGTCACCCAAGATGAGCGCGGCTATCTCACGGTCGTGGGCCGGGCGAAGGATCAGATCAATCGCGGGGGCGAGAAGATCGCACCCGAAGAGGTCGAGAACCATCTCCTGGCACACGAGTGGGTCCACGACGTCTCGGTTGTCGGCATCCCCGACGACCATCTCGGCGAGCGCAGCAAAGCGTACGTGGTGCTGCGTGCCGAATATGCCTCCACGCCACCGACTTCGCTCGCGTTCAGGAAGTTTCTGCGAGAGCGTGACCTGGCGGCCTACAAGATCCCCGACGTTGTCGAGTTCGTGACCGAGTTCCCGCGCACCTCGGTGGGCAAGATCTCGAAGAACGATCAACGGACACCGCGTCCGGAGTCGGTGCATTGAAACGCCGGGCACCGAGAAGTGCACTGACAGACATGGACAGGGGAGAGTGAAGTGAGCGGTTCCACCGTGCTGTCGAGGCAGCGCATCGTCTCGGATATCGCCGAACTGCTCGATGTGGCACCGGAAGAGCTGACCGAAGACACGAATCTGCTTGATGCCGGACTGGATTCGATCCGGTTGATGTCGCTGGTCGAGAAGTGGCGCACAGCAGGCTCTCCCGGTGCCGATTTCGTGAACCTGGCCTCCGACCCGGTGGTCGGTGTGTGGCTCGACGCCGTGTCCGTCGACGATGAACACGGGTCGGCCCCGAGCTGATGAGCTCGATCAATCAAAAGCAATGCGGTTGGGCGGGTGTGGTTGCAGATCAGCCGACCACGGGCCTGACCGCCGAGGAAGGAATGACAATGGCCATCGGCGATGGTTCTCCCGCGGACGTGGTGGGTGTGGGCTTCGGTCCGTCGAACCTCGCGTTGGCGATCGCGATCGAGGAGCACAACCGATCGGTTGACCCGGATCGCCGGATCGTGGCGCGGTTTGTGGAGAAGCAATCACGCTTCGGCTGGCACCGGGGAATGTTGTTGCCCGGCACGACGATGCAGATCTCATTCCTCAAAGACCTGGTCACGCAGCGTGATCCCTGCAGTGAGTACTCGTTTCTCAACTACCTGACGCAGCAGGGCCGGTTGTCGCACTTCATCAATCATCAGAGCTTCTTCCCGACCCGGGTCGAGTTCAGCGACTATCTGACCTGGGCGGCCGACAAGGTCGACGCCGATGTGGCCTACGGTGCGCAGGTCAGTGGTGTGGATTGGGACGGCGAGTTCTTCGAGGTCAAGGTCGCCGGTCGGCCTTCGGTCCGGGGCCGCAATCTTGTTGTCGCAGCGGGTCTGACGGCGAGCCTGCCCGCCGGCATCCAGCCGAGCCCGCGGGTTTTCCACAATCATCGGCTCCTCGATCATCTGGCGGTGTTGCCCGAACAGCAACACCACCGGTTTGTCGTGGTCGGAGCCGGGCAGAGTGCAGCGGAGGTCACCGCGTACCTCCACGACACATATCCGGGGTCCGAGGTTCACGCGGTCTTCGGGAAGTACGGGTACACCCCGGCCGACGACAGCCCATACGCCAACCGGATCTTCGATCCCGAAGCGGTGGTGGACTTCCATCAGGCCTCGCCCGACCTACGTCAGCAGTTGCTCGACTACCACCGCGGCACCAACTATTCGGCGGTCGATCTGCCGTTGATCGAGGAACTGTACCGGCGCGAATACCAGGAGCGGGTCAGCGGCAATCGTCGTCTATTCGTCCGGGGTGCCTCCGAGATCAGCAAGGTCCTCGACTCCGGCTCCGGGGTGGCGGTGCGGATCTGTCATCGGCCGAGTCAGGCGATCGAGGAGATCGATTGCGACGCAATCATCTTCTCGACCGGCTTCCGTCCGACGGGACTTGTCGAGTTGCTGGGCCCGCTGGGCGAGGAATGCGAGTCCGACGACCTTGGCCGGCCGGTGGTGGCCCGGGACTACCGGGTGGTGACCAGCGATCGGGTCGGCGGTGCGATCTATCTGCAGGGCAATACCGAGCACACGCATGGACTGACGTCGTCGTTGTTGTCGAACCTCGCGGTGCGGTCCGGTGAACTCGTCACGTCGCTGGCCGGGGCCGGGGTCCCGAGCCTGATCTAGTTCCCGAGCCGCCGGGTCCGCTCGGACCGGCCGAGGAATGCGCATGGAACAGTCATGACTAAGGTGAGCGTAACCAATTGTGACGTAGGTAATCCATGTGCGGAGAGGGTCGTGAGGGCGGCGGCGAAATGAAGGCAGAACACAACATCGGCCGGTTACCCCGGTGAATCCCCGTTCGGGTGCAATGTCGCGGTCTGACCTACCCAAAAGCAGCGAAGCCGCCGGCGGGTCGGGTGTGGAGAAGAAGCGGCCAGACGGACTGGCCGCGACCAACACGCGTCGGATGCTTGGCTGGTTTGCCGCCGTCACCGTGCTGGCCCTGGTGTGTCTGCTCAGCATCGCGATCGGTTCCCGGGACATCCCCCTGGGAACCGTTTGGCAAGCGCTGTTCTCGCCGGAGAACTCCAACGAGCACATCGTGATCCGTGAACTGCGCATCCCGCGAACGATCCTCGGACTGGTCGTCGGGATGGCGCTCGGGGTCTCGGGTGCACTCATCCAGGCGACCACCCGGAACCCGCTGGCCGACACCGGCATCCTCGGTATCAACGCAGGTGCCGCGTTTTCGGTGGCACTGGCGGTCAGCGTTTTCGGTCTGAGCAGCCTCATGTCGAACGTGTGGTTCGCCTTCATCGGCGTGATCGTCGTGATGGTGGTCGTCTACGTCGTGGGATCTTCCGGGCGCGGGGGTGCCACACCGATTCGGCTGACGCTGGCCGGCGTCGCGGTCGGAGCTGTGTTCCAGGGCATCACCACCGGGATGATCCTGCTCGATCCCGCTGCCTTCGACCAGATGCGCAACTGGATCGCCGGATCCATCTCCGGGCGCGGCCTCGATGTCACCTATTCGATTCTCCCGTTTGTCGCGATCGGGCTGATCATGTCCATGAGCGTGGCCCGATCGCTGAACGCGGTGGCACTCGGCGACGATCTCGCCCGGTCCCTGGGCGCCAACATCGTGCGGACGCGGGTCATCGGTTTCGCTGCGGTGACCCTGCTGTGTGGTGCTGCGACCGCGGCGGCCGGACCGATCGGATTCGTCGGGCTGATGGTGCCTCACGTGGCACGCTGGATCGTCGGACCCGATCAACGCTGGATACTTGCGTACACCCTGGTCGGCGGCCCGATTTTGATCCTGCTGTCCGACGTCATCGGACGTCTGGTGATCCGGCCGGGGGAGATGCCGGTCGGTATCGTCACCGCATTCGTCGGCGCTCCGGTGCTGATCTTCCTGGTGCGACGCACGAAGGTGAGCGGGCTGTGAGCATCGATGTCCGCAAAACACCGACCGCGAGGGTGAGCACCTCGAAGATCGACTTCGGCCGGCGCCTCGTGATTCTGCGGGTCCCCGGCACCGGTCTGTCCGGGAGGGTCGACATACGTGCCGTCGCGGTGGTTGCGGTCCTGACCGCTCTGGCACTGGTGGCGGCCGTGATCGCGCTCGGTACCGGCGACTATCCGGTCGCGCCGGGCCGTGTTCTCAACGCCATCTTCTCGGACGGCACCAGGCTCGAAGAGTTGGTGGTGATGAAGTGGCGGATGCCCCGGGTCCTGCTGGCCCTGGTTCTCGGTGCGGCGCTGGGCATCAGCGGCGCGATCTTCCAATCGATCACCCACAACCCGCTCGGCAGCCCAGACATCATCGGATTCAACACCGGCGCCTACAGCGGCGCCCTGGTGGTCCTGCTCCTGGTCGGTGGCATGGGCTACTACGGCACCGCGGCCGGCGCCCTCGTGGGCGGTGTGGTCACCGCGCTGCTCGTGTATGTCCTTGCCTTCAAACGCGGGGTCCAGGGGTTCCGGCTGATCATCGTCGGAATCGCGATCAGCGCGATCCTGCAATCGGTGAACACCTGGCTGATCCTCAAGGCGGATCTGGAGGAAGCGATGTCGGCCGCGACGTGGGGTGCCGGGTCGCTCAACGGGCTCGGCTGGAATCAGGCCGCACCGGTGTTCGTCATCCTCGGGGTTCTGATCCTGCCGACCGTCTGGGCGGCGTATCGGATGCCGGTCCTGGGCATGGGCGACGATGCCGCCAAGGCCTTGGGGATCCGGACCGAACGGACGAGACTGGGCCTGATCGTGCTGGGGGTTTCGCTGACCGCGGTGGCGACCGCCGCCGCGGGTCCGATCGCCTTTGTCTCCCTGGCGGCGCCGCAACTGGCCCGTCGCCTCACCCGTACCGCCGGAGTGGCGCTGGTGCCGGCGGCCGCGATGGGCGCGCTGCTGCTGATCGTCAGCGACCTGATCGCGCAGCGGGCCTTCGCGCCGAACCAACTTCCGGTGGGAGTTGTCACCGTGTCGGTGGGCGGGCTCTATCTGGTGTGGTTGCTCGCCAGGGAAGCCCGACGACAATGACCCCCTCGATGAGGAGTGAGATGGACAAGGTTGACATGGTGCAGGCCGATGGCGAGGCGGCGGTGGCGACATCCAACCGGCTACAGGCCCGCGACATCACCATCGGCTACGACAAGCGGGTCATCAGTGAATCGCTGAGCGTCCAGATCCCGGACGGCGCGTTCACCGTGATCGTCGGGCCGAATGCCTGTGGCAAATCGACGTTGCTGCGGGCCCTGTCCCGCCTGCTGACGCCGACCAGCGGGTCGGTGTTGTTGGACGGCAAGGCGATCAACTCGTATCCGGCCAAAGAAGTGGCCCGCAAGCTCGGACTACTGCCGCAGGCGTCCATCGCCCCCGATGGCATCCGGGTCGCCGACCTGGTGGCCCGTGGCCGGTATCCGCACCAGAAGCTGATCCGGCAGTGGTCGAACGACGACGAAACCGCCGTTGTCGATGCGATGGAGGCCACCGGCGTCACCGACCTGTCCGGACGCCTGGTCGACGAACTCTCCGGCGGGCAGCGACAGCGGGTCTGGGTCGCGATGGTGCTCGCCCAGCAAACACCGCTGATGCTGCTCGATGAACCGACGACGTTCCTCGACATCGCCTATCAGATCGACCTTCTCGAACTGTGCAGCGACCTCAACCGCAATCAGGGACACACCCTCGTCGCGGTCTTGCACGACCTGAACCATGCCTGCCGGTACGCCGATCACATCATCGTGATGAAGGACGGCCGGATCGTCGCCGAAGGGCGGCCAACCGAGATCGTCACCGCGGAACTCGTCCATGACGTGTTCGGGCTGCCCTGCCGGATCATCGATGACCCCGAGTCACATACGCCGCTGATCATTCCGCTGGTCAGGCGCTGACTGCCGCTGTATCCCGATCCGGCCACGATCTCGAAGGCGGTGTTCGGATGAACACGGTGTTCCCCGCACCCACCGTCGGCGGAGGCTACGGGGAGGTGGGGGTGATGTCGGCGGTGAGTGAGATCTCGACCGGCGCCCCGCCGGGCAGGGCGTAGACGCCGACGGCACTGCGGGCGGGTAATCCGCTCGGACCAAACCGCTCGACCAAGACCTCGGTGGCGCCGTCGGCGACCCGGGACAGGTCGGTGAAATCAGGTGCGCAAGCGATGTAGACGACCATTTCCACGCACCGGAAGTCAGCGGTGTCTCCGATCTCGGAGGACACTGCAGCCAGCGCATTGTCGACCGCGATCGCGGCGGCCTCGCGGGCGGCGGTCAATCCGACGTCCGCGCCCACCCGGCCGGTGACCACCAGGATGCCGTCTCGACGCGGCGTCATGCCTGCGGTCCGGATCGTGTTGCCGGAGCGGGTCGCCGCCACGTACAGCCCCTGGGGGCGGGGAGCGTCAGCCGACACCGAGCGCCACCCCCTCTTGCCGCGGATCGCTACCGCCGCTGAGGATCCCACGCGGATCGAGTGAGATGATCTGGGCACTTCCGTCGGCTCCCATCGGCGGCAGCACCGTCACCCGATGCCCGGCTCGGGAGAGTTGTTCCCGGACACCGGCCTCGATGGACCCCTCGACCCGAAGTTCCGGCGGCGCGCCGATGACGTCGGCGTCGGAACCCGGATAGACGGTGAACCGCGGGGCCTCGACGGATTCCTGCGGATCGAGTCCGTGGTCGAGCAGGTGGGACAGCAACTGCATGTTCCACTGCACCTGTCCGTCGCCGCCGGGGGTGTTGCCGACATGCAGGAGTTCACCGGATGCGCCGGTGACCACCCAGGCGTTGAGGGTGTGCAGTGGTTTGCGCCGGGGCGCCACCTCGTTCGGGTGCCCGTCGATCAGGTAGGCGCCGCGGCCGAGCCGATTGTTGAGCACGATGCCGGTGCCGGGCACGGTCATCTTCGCGCCGAAGGTGAAGGCGAGCGAGTGGATGAAGCTCACCGCCCGGCCGTCGGAGTCGACCGTCACGAAGGACGTGGTGTCACCGTCGCCGACGGCGAACTGCTGCGCGGGCGCCGCCATCCGAGACCGTCCGGCAGAGATATTGTCCGGGTGCAGGATTCGCGTCACCGCGTCGTTGTCCGATGCGCTCCAACGGAACCGGTCCTCGAACGCGATCCGCGCCGCGTTCGCGAACTGATCGATTGCGGCCGCGCTGAGCAGCGGCGAGGAACCGATGTCGCAGCACAATGCTGCCTGCTGCAGGACCATCCACCCGGGTGTGGGAAGTGGCGTCTGGTGGATCGTCGCCCCGGAGTATTCGCCGGAGATGGCCGCTTCCGGATGTACGTCCCAACCCTGCGCCCACTCGTCGCCGGAAAACGGCGCGCCACTTCGCTGCAGAGCACTGACACACCGCTGAGCCAGGTTGCCCCGATAAAACGCTTCCGGGTCGGCGGCAAGCTCCCGGATGGTCTGGGCGAGATCGGGCTGAGGTAGTCGTGTACCCACCAGTGGTACCTGCCCGGCGTCGAGGAACCGGCTGCCCAGGTCCCGGTCGCGCCCGATTGCGCCCAGTGCGGTGTGGACGTCGTTGCGGGTCTTGGCCGAACAGGGGAGTCCGCCGGCGGCCAGGACTGCCGCGGGTTCCCACAGTTCGGCGAGACTGCGGGTGGCGCCGTGTCGGTGCAGGGCGGTCAGCGCCGCGGGTGCGCCCGGCACGGAGACGGCGAGGGCTCCGTCGAGGGGGATGGCGCTCAGACCCCGTTCGCGATAGAACTCCGGGGTACCCCCGTCCGGACCGAAACCGCTTCCACCGATCGTCCACACCCGGCCGTCGGGTTCTCGGACGACGGCGAATGCATCACCGCCGATGCCACATTGGCCGGGGAGCGTCAACCAGGTGACCGCGGCCATCGCGAGCGCGGCATCGATCGCATTGCCACCGTCGGCGAGGACTGCGGCGCCGGCCTGGCTGGCCAGGGGATGACTCGACGAGACCATGGCGCCGGTCGCGAGGGTGGGAGGCCGGAGCGACCTGGTGGTCATGACTTGCGGAGCTTGCGCCGGCGGGGCCCCTCCGGGGGCTCGGTCGGATCGATACCGACGAAGATCTCCCCGTCACGTTCCTCGACGGGATAGGTCTTGATCGGCTCGGTCGCCGGTGGGCAGAGGGGTTCACCGGTCTCGAGGTCGAATGCGCTTCCGTGGCAGGAGCAACCGATGCCGTCCTGGACGAGCTTTCCCGACGACAGCAGGCAGTCGAGGTGTGAACAGTAATTGGATGTGGCGTAGGCCTTGCCGTCCAGTCGCGACACGGCCACCTCGTACTCGTCGGCGTAGAACCGGCGCACGATGCCCTCGGGCACCTGCCCCGAGCGGGCGACTCTCTTGAACTCCAAGGTTTCCTCCAGTAGGTGAGACCGCGAGGGGTCAGGGGGTGGGGTTGAGATAAACGGTCTTTTCCGACTGGTAGAACTGCATGAGCGTGGGCCCGGCCTGTTCCTTGAACGTCTGGGTGCTCGAGTTCTTGTACCCACCGAAGGGTGCGTTCATCGCCATGCCGGTTGTCGGCTGGTTGATCTTGACCAGACCGGTGCGTGAGCGGTTGGCGAAACTGTTGGCGTGGGCCAGGTTCTGCGTGACGATCGATGCGCTCAGACCGAAGTCCGTGTTGTTGGCCAGCGTGATGGCCTCCTCGAACGAGCTCACCCGGTGGAAGGCCAGCAGCGGACCGAAGACTTCCTCGGACGCGATGCGCATGTCCGGGGTGGCTGTGAAAACAGCTGGGCGGACGAAGAATCCGCGGCGCAGATGGTCGTCGGTACAGCGGGTGCCACCGGATACGAGCCGGGCACCCTCGTCCGTGCCGATTTGGACGTAGTGCAGGAACTTGGTCAGCTGTGCCTCGCTGGCGAGAGGTCCCATGGCGACACCGGGTGCGGTGCCGGCACCGACGACGAGGTTCTCGGTCAATCCGACGACCCGCTCCAGGAGAGCGTCGTGGATGGTGGTGTCGGCGATCACCCGACTGGTGCCGGTGCAGGCCTGGCCCGACAGGCCGAAAGCGCCTTTGACGATGAGGGCCGCGGCCTTGTCCAGGTCCGCATCGGCCAGCACCACCACCGGGTTCTTGCCGCCCATCTCGAGTTGCACCCGCCGGGCGGGCCCGACCTCACGGTGGATCGCCCGGCCCACGTCGGTGGACCCGGTGAAGGTCACCGCATCTACCCGTTCGTCGGCAACGACTGCGGCGCCTGCCTTTCCGTCACCCTGGATGAGGGCGATCGCCTGCGGCGGCAGGCCCGCGTCGAGCAGGGCCTCGACCAGGCGCTGTCCCATCAGCGGAGTCAGTTCAGAGGGCTTGAACAAGACCGCGTTTCCTGCGGCCAGGGCGGGCCCGATCTTGCGGGAGGGGATGTTGAGCGGAAAGTTCCAGGGTGTGATGGCGCCGATGACCCCGAACGGTTCCCGGACCGTGTAGACCAGACCATCACCCGGGGACGGGTAGGTGGTGCCGGTCGCACGTGTCGCCTCACCGGCGTAGAAACGGAAGTTCATCGGTGTGCGGCTCACCTCCATCCGGGCTTCCGCGGCGGTCTTGCCCTCCTCCCGGATCAATTCGGCGACCAGTGAGTCGGCGCGCTGCTCCAACAGCACCGCGGCGGCCTCCAGGATCGCCGCCCGGCGTTCAGGAGGGCTCTGCGACCACTCGGCGAAACCGGCGACCAGGCCGTCGACGGCGCCGGCCACATCATCGGCGTCGGAATAGGGGAACGATCCGATCACATCGTCCGGATCCGCCGGATTGTGGCGTTCGAATCGGGTTCCGGATGCTGACGGAATCCATTGCCCCGCCACGAAATTCATACCCTCGATACTCATGCTCAACTGACCACCTGTTCGCCGATTTCCCAAAGGTCCGCGTCCTCGTCGGCAAGGACCCGACGATCGACGCGCTGTCCGATCAATTCCCGTGCGGCCATGATGTCCTCGCCACGATCGATCGCGAAAGCCGCCCGCAGGATGCCCTCCTGAAGATAGAAGGCTGCGAACTCTCCGCCGTCACGATCCCCGCGGAAGACGAGATCGGTGGCGCCGCGGGTGTTTCCGGCCAACTGGATGTTCATCCCGTACTGATCGGACCAGAACCAGTGCGGATCGTCGGCTGCCGTATCCCGGCCCACGATCGCGTTGGCCACGACGCCGGCCTGCCGGTTCGCGTTGTCGAAATGCTCGACGCGGACCGGGCCCGTCTCGGACATGCGGCAGGCGACGTCGCCGGCGGCGTAGATGTTGGGGATACCGGTCCGACCGGATTCGTCCACGACGATGCCGCCGGTCGTGAGCAGTCCGCTCGCGGCCGCGGCCTCGACGTTCGGTTCGATTCCGATCCCGACCACGACGGCGTCCGCTTCGACGATACGACCATCGGACAGGATGATCCGGACGCCGGCATCGGAGGTCGTCACCTCGCGTACCAGCGCCGCGGTGTGGATCTCGACGCCGCGTTCGCGGTGCAGGCCGGTGCAGTATTCGGCGATCTCCGAGCCCAGGGCGCCGGCCAGGGGTGTGGTTCCACGTTCGAGCACCGTGACCGAGACGCCGAGACCGATTGCGGTCGAGGCGATCTCGAGGCCGATGAAACCGCCGCCGATGATGGCGAGGCGGCTGCCCGGAGTCAATCGCTGCGCCAACGCCATCGAATCATCGAGCGTCCGGAGGTGGTGGACGAGGTCGGGTCGGGTGCCGGTGGTCTCGAGGGTGCGGGGACGTCCACCGGTCGCGAACACCACGGCATCGACGTCCAGGAGTTCTCCGGTATCGAGTTCGATGCTGCGATCGGAAGGATTCACCCGCCGTACTGTTGTCCCGGTCCTCAGTTCGATCATGTTCTCCGAGAGCCACTTCGGGGTCAGCAGCGCAAGTGAATCGGCTGACTCACGGCCCGAGAGGAATTCCTTGGACAGTGGCGGGCGTTGGTAGGGCGCATGCTGTTCGGCGCCGAGCAGGACGATGCGTCCGTCGAATCCGCGCCGGCGCAACGTCCGGGCGACGACGGCGGCGACTTGACCTGCGCCCACGGTCGCAACGGTGGTCGTCATGATGGCTCATCCTCACGGGAGTCGTTGTGGCCGCGTCGGATGCGCGGCATCGGATCGAGATAGACGGTGTCGTTGTGGACCGCGACACCGTAGGTGGGCTGGCAGAGGTCCTGGTCTTCCTCATAGCCGGATTCCAGGTCGAAACGCCATTGATGTCCGGGACAGATCACTCTCCCGTGGAGCAGCGTGCCCTTGATCAGCGAGCGGTCCTGGTGGACGCAGAGGTCGGCAAAGGCGTAGATCTTCTCGCCCGTACTGAAGAGGGCGATGCCGACACCGTCGACCTCGACGAGCAGTTTTCGGCGTCGTGTGACTTCCTTCGTGGTCGCCACCGCCACCCAGTGCTGGGGCGGCGCAGTGGACGGGGATGCGTCGTCGAGCATGGGGGGTCTTCCGTTCTCCCGAAGAGGGTCGAGTCCGTGGTGGTGATCCGGCCCGCGGATCGTCACGCGGGCCGGTCCACAGTTCAGGCGGCAGATCAGGCCGAGGTGAGCTCCAGGTCCGGCGCGACATAGGTGTCGTACAGGCCCTTGGTGTAGGAGAAGCGCATCTCCGCGCCCCACCGCACCAGCTGCAGGCAGCGCTGCTGCAACTGCGGGGTGTCCGCGCAGTCGAGGACGATCTGGTAACCGCGTTCGCCGTGCACCACGTCCGAGGTGATGTGGAGGTCGAAGAACTCGATCTCGTCCTCGGTGAAGCCGTACACCTCACGCAGCGGGATGATCTGCTTCTTGTAGATGCTGGGCACCTGCGACTCCAGTCCGACCACCAGTGCGGCCGTCGCGACGACGAAGTTCTCGCGGGAGGACACCGCGTAGCACCACGACTGCAGGCCACGGGTGATGGCACTCATGTTGCTGGGATCCTCGATGCGTTCTTTGGTGGTGCCACAGGCTTCACCGAACTTGATGAGGAGGTCCGTGTGCCGGATGTCGGCCAGTTCTTCCTCGTACATGTTCTGCAGGGTGAAGTCTTTGGCATCGGTGTAGTGATCGGGGGTGTTGGCGTAGATGTTCGCGAGGTAGTCGGAGAAGGGGCCGACGTAGTGGTAGTGGTTCTCGGCCCACCGGGCGAAGTGGTGCTTTTCGAGCTTGCCCTCCGCCCAGGCCTTGCTGAAGGAGGCGTTCTTGGCCTCACGGCCCTTGATCGCACCTTCCAGCGCGGTGCGGAACTCGTCGCGTCCGAGCAATTCGGTCATGGTATTTCCTCTCGAGGATGTTCGATTCGTGTGCGGGCGCAATCGCGGGCAGCTCCATTGCGGCCGTTGATGAAGCGAAAACCGGTGTTTTGCACCTGGATTCGGTGCTGTTGACGCTATCGGCGACGATCGCGCCCGGCCAGGTTCACAGTGGCCGGATCCGGCCGGTGATCACGGTCGATGTGCACAGTCAGTGCGCGGCGACCGAGGTCAGCGACGTGAACTCGGCCAGCATCGCGGCGCCGACGGCCTTGTCCTGTTCACCGTTGCCGCCACTGATCCCGACGGCGCCGACGATCTGACCGTCATAGATCAGGGGAAAGCCGCCGACGAAGATGGCGAACTTCCCGGGCAGCATGTGGCTGATGCCGAAGGCCTCGTTGCCGGGAAGTGCCGGGCCGTTCGGCGGCTCGTTGAACAGATGGGTCGCCCGTTCGTGACCGGCCGCGGTGAATGCCTTGGCGATGGCGATGTCCACGCCGGTCAGTCGGGCACCGGGAAGGCGGTGCAGGGCAATGACATTTGCGCTCTCGTCGCATACACACAGTGTCTGCTTGACGCCGATCTCGTCGGCCTTCGCGCGGCCGGCGATGAGAAGCGGCAGCGCGTCGTCGAGGGTGATCCGGTGTATTTGATGCATGGGGTCGCTCTCTTCGAGGGGTCCACCGAACATGACGGTGGATATCGGGTGCCGGTGTCCGATCGTGGCGGTCGCCAGCGGGACATCTCATTTCTAACAGCGCCCGAGCGTGAACGACGTGGTGAAAGTGGCTTAGGATCAATGCAATATGTGGGCATTGTGCACATCGCTTGAGTGCGAGTGACCCCGATAATGGGTGGATGCAGTGTGTCCGGCAACCGTCGGCATCACATCCCCTGTGGAAGAAGGCAAACCGTCATGGAACCCAGCCCTCGACTCACCGGCCGCGGCCTCCTGGATGAAACGCTCATGGCCGGTGCAACGGTGGTTTCCGGAACAGGTTGCTTGGATCGTCCGCTGACGTGGGCACTGCCGTTCAGCGAGGTCATGGGACGCTACGACAACCTCGACGCGGTTGCGGTGTATGCCCGCCCGGAAGCGATCGCGGGCAATCCACAGGCATTGACCGCGCTGGCCGCGCGCGGTGCTGCGGCCTTGATCATCGACGGCTCGATCCCGGCGGCGGTCGCCGCCATGGACCTGCCGGAGGACATGGCTGTGGTCGAACTGTCGTTCCCGATCGGTTTTGCCGACCTGAATCGTCTTCTGGCAGAACGGTCCCTGAATCAAGAAGTGCACGTCATGCGGTACTCGTCCCACGTGCACAGCACGCTCGCCGGGCTGCTGCACCGAGGTGCCGGGATGGCGATCCTGATCCGAGAGGTCTCGGCGCTCGCCCAGTGTCCGGCGCTCGCGCTCGATGCCCGCGGCACCGTTGTCGCCCAACACGGTATGGCCGGGGAAGAAACCGCCTCAGTGTATGAACGACTGCGAAATAGTTTGGTGGACAGACAGGGTCGTACTTCTGGCCGGTCCGCACACGGCGCCACCACCTGCGTCGTCGAACTCGACGACGAGGAGTCCAGGTATACCTGTACCGCGAGTTCCATCATGCTCGGCAAATGGTTCGAGGGCTGGGTTGTCGTGCTGGCCGGTGGACCGTCGTCCCCTGGCCCGCACGATCTTGCTCAGCATGCGGTGGTCACAGCACAGGCGACCGCGATAGTCGGGTCAGAGATGTTGCGGCAACGCAGCGTCGATGAAGCCGAGGAACGTGCACGTGGCGATTTCGTACAGGCACTTGTACACGGCAGTTTTGCAAGCGAACACGACCTGCAGACACGTGCGGACTACCACGATGTCGACCTCACATCGACGTTCGGTGTCTTCGTGGTGCCGGTGCCCGCGCCGAAGATGAACTCGTCCGATTCCGACCGGAGCGGGAGTCTGGTGAAGATCGCGCGTCACGTCGCGGGAGTGCTCCCGGATCCGGCGGTCCGCTCGTACGTCACGGTGATCGGTGATGTGCTGGTGGTGGTTCGGACATTGAAGTCCCGCGACGACCGGGAGATCGAAGTCGAGATGGCCGACTACGCGGAGGCAATGGCTTTCGATGCTCAACGTCGCGGCGGACGCACCACCCGGGTGGCACACGGCGCGTCGGCCCTGGGTGTCGATCAGATCCGGGAGAGCTATCGGCAGGCACGGGTCGCGCTGGGGATCGGTCAGCGATTGCAGATGACCGGGTCGATCGCGTATCGCGACCTGCGTGGTTTCGGGGTCCTCGAACTGGTCTCCGGCACCGATCGTGGCCGACAACTCGTCCGAGATGTGTTGGGGCCGTTGCGTCCGGGCTCGGACCTCTACGACACTCTCGTCGCTTATCTCCGCGTCGGGGGTAACGTGAACGCTGCCGCGCGGGACCTGAATGTCCACCGGAACACGATGCTGTCCAAGCTGGACCGGATCACCAAGGCCCTGCGAATCGATGTCCGGGTGCCGGAGAACCAGTTCACGGTCTGGTTGGCCATCCGGCTGGAGTTGCTCGAACAAATCCACCACGCGGTGGACGGCGAGATCAATTACCGCTGAACTTCTTGGGCGGTTCGACCCTGACGCCTTCCGGATCGTGTCCGAGGAAGGTGGCACCGAGACCGGTCGCTGCCACGATCGCACACACCCCGAAGAGTGCCGGATACGACCAGCTGTCGATCGCGATGGCGACCCACGCGGCGCCGAGTGCCGAGCCACCGAACCGGATGAGGTTGAACAGGCCCAGTCCGGTGCCCTGCGCGCCGGCGGGGGATCGCGTCGACCCTGCGGCAGCCGGTGTCTGGACCATCGCGATCCCGATACCTGTGGTGACCAGTGCCCCGACCATGGTCCACCGGTTGCCGTCAGATACCGAGACCACCAACACCATCGCGACCTGGGCGAGAATCAGCACACACAAGCCGGCCCTCATCATCCGGCGGGCGCCGAGTGAGTCGGACGTGCGCCCGACCACCGGCCCGAGCAGGGCCATTGCCGTCGGCAGGGCGAACAGGATCAGGCCGGCGGCGGCCGTGGACTCACCGTGGTCGTTGAGATAGAGCGGCACGGCCAGCAGAGCTGAACCCAGACAGAACATTTGGGCGCACGCTGCGACGGCGCTACGGACAAACCGGGATTCGGCGGCCAACCGGACGTCCACGAAGGGTGCCGCGGTCCGGCGCGCGTGCCAGATGAACCAACCCAGCAGGGCGCCGGCCACACCGATCAGTCCGAGTACGACGGCCACGTGTACACGTGGCTGTGGCACCAGGGTCAGACCCAGAACCAAGACTCCGGCCCCCAGCGTCAACGCGACGGCACCGGTCACATCCAGGCGCATGACACGTCCCGGATAGGCGGGAATCCAACGCATCGTGCCTGCAAATCCGATGAGCGCCACCGGGATCAGCGGGACGAAAACCCAACGCCAGCCCCATGTCCCGGCGATCAGGCCGCCCATCGACGGGCCGACAGCCTGTCCGATCCCGTTCACGCTCGCCCAGGCGCCGACTGCCCTGGCCCGCCGCTGCGGGCCGAACAACCAGGCGATCAAGCCCATTACGGCGGGCGCGAACGCGGCGGCTGCGACACCACCGAGTGACCGCCACGCGATCAGCGCGGCCAGGCTCGGCGCGGTGGCAGCACCGGCGGAGCAGACTGCAGTGGCCAGCAGCGCGCCGCAGTACACCCGGCGCCTGCCGAAACGGTCTCCGACGTACCCGGCGAGCGGCATCGTCGCGGCAAAGGTGAGCAAGAAGCCCACGGCGACGAGAACCCCGTCTTCGAGAGGTGCATGGAAGTCGGAAAGTATCTCGGCGAGTGGAACATTGACGATGTTGTTGCTGACCGTACCGACCAGTGTCCCGGCAAGCAGTGCCGAGAGCGCCAACGGGGTACCGGCGTCGTCGGCGTTTCCCGTCTTGGCCGGGTCGGCAGTGGTGGTCATCGGTTCCTCGTCCCCGTTCCCGGGCCGGGATGACCGGCTCCGCCTCCCACCATCTCACCGCGTCCGGCGGTGAGCACCACCGCGAAAGCTCGATTGTGCACAGGGTTTCCGGTGAACCCTATGCATACTGCACCGCTCGACGGTCTTCTCGGACGGCGAGATGACCGATGATCGCGGCGGCGAACATCAGGGCCGCGGCCAGTGCCATCGGGACCGCCACGTGGAGGTGGAGCAGCAGTGCCCCGGCCACGGCACCGAGGAAGATCGTGAGGATGGCGGCGAGCCGCCGGTTCGCGAGACTGTGCTTGCTGCCCGGCATGAACGACTCACCGGCGAGCTGGGTGAGGGTGGAGGTCACGACCACCGTCGTCATGTCGGTCACCGCGAGTTTCCGGGCGACGGCCGCCTGGGTGCCCATCACCGCAGCCGTGGTTGCGGCGACGGCAATCTGGACGGGTTCGGCGTGTGGATCGAGCAGGACCAGAGCCAGCGCGCAACCGGCGAGCGCGCCACCGCCGGCGACCAGCAGGCCGGTGGTGCGACGCAGGTGCCAGGTCTTCTCGTGACCCCGCAGGAGTAGGCCGGCCACATAGGCACCCATCATGAACGCGCACACCGCGAACAACGGTCCCAGGATCGGTAGTCCGTCGGCTCCGGCCAATCCCATACCGAGGATGACGATGTTGCCGGTCATGTTGCCGGTGAACACCCGATCCAGGGCGAGATAGCCGACCGCGTCGACGATGCCGGTGACGAATGTCAGGACGATGACGGGCAGGAAGGCTGGTTCGAGCTGGAAGCGCAGCGGCATGGTGGTGGGCTCCTCGGTGAGCGTGGACGGGGGACGATCGGACCGGGCGACGCCGAATGCCCGCCGCGGATACTCCCCGCGGCGGGGCACTCGAGACGGGATCTGTGTCAGAGGAACAGGATCGCGAACAGCGTGCAGAGGACGAGACCGCTGACGACGGGCAAGAAGCACTTCCGGGCCAGGTCGAGTACCGGAACCCGGGCGAATCCGGCCACGGCGACGAGCGATGACCAGGCGACGAGCGTGCCACCGCCCGACCAGATATTGCCCATCTGACCGATCGCCGCAAGGGTCGAGGGATCCATGTCGACGGCCGGACCCAGAGCCCCCGAGAGTGAACCGGTCAGCGGCAGGCCACTGAAACCGGAGCCCTCCAGACCCGCGATCATGCCGATGAACAGGATGCCGAACGCCGTCACGAACGAGTTCTGAGGGAGGTGCGACTGCGCGGAGTTCACCAGATCGAACAGGATTGCCGGACCTGCCTCGTCGTCGGAGTAGCCCAGAATCGCGCCGGAGAAGTCGGCGTTTCCGATGAAGAAGAAGCCGGCGATGGGGAGCACGATGCCCATCGCCTTGAAGGCGAAGACAAGCCCGTCGATGAGGTGCTCGGACGTGGTCTCGAGAAAGTTGCCCTTGTCGGTGACCGCGGCGGCCGCAAAGAGCACCAGAGCGGCGATACCTCCGACGATGGCGGCCGCATCGCCACCTTTCAACTCTGGGAAGACACCCACCTTCCCCAAGATGAGGTAGACCACGAAGGCGAGATAGACCAGCGGCACCAGCATCGCGAAGGTGCGAGCCATCGCCGACTTCGCCGGCGGTTGATCGCCCGGTACCGCCACCCGTTCGATAACGGTTGTGGCCGAGGATGATTCGGTCACGGTGGACACTTTCACCGGGCCGCCGGGCCGCGGTCCGGGGAGACCGCCGTCGACGGAGTCGGAATCCGGTCCGCCGACACCACCGTCGTCGCCCAGCTCATCACGCAGGTCGTCGGCACCGCGGTCGGCCTCTGCCTCCCATTCGACGAGCAGGTCCGGTGACGGAGCGCGCCAGTGTTTGCGCTGCATGACGAACGTGATGATGAGGGCGGTCAGGCCGACGATGAGCGATAGGACCATCGCCTTGTCGGCCACCAGGTCGGCGTCCACGCCGGCGCTCGATGCCGAGATGCCGGGAGCGACTTTGATGATGTAGTCCGACGACAGCGCCATTCCCTGACCGCAGATGGCGATCACCATACCGACCGACAGCGGAGACAGGCCGGCACGGATGGCCACGGGGATGAGCACTGCGCCCACGAGCGGAACCGCAGGTGTGGGCCAGAAGAACAGCGAGATCACGTAGGTGACGATCGCCAGAACGATGAAACTGCTTGTGCCGGTCCGCATCACGCGCCTGAACGGGGCGACCATCAGGCGGTCGGCACCCATGTGACGAAGTGCGCCCAACATTGCCGTGACCATGGCGATGATGAGGAAGATGTTGAAAAGCTCTTTGGCGGCAACAAGACTGGCATTGAAGATCGATGCGAGACCGGTGATGATGCTGCCGGAGAAGACGAAGGCGGTCAGGAATGTCGCTATCACAGCAGGTACGACGATGTTCTTGCGCATTGCCATCGTGATGAGGATGACGATGATCCCGACGAAATACACCCAGTGGGCGGCAGTGAGATGAGCGTTCAATGTGGTTCCTCCGGAAAACGCACCTGGACCGAAATGTGCGGGGCTGTGAGAATTGAGTTTTCCGCCAGAACCGATGACCGGCAACGCGAACGTTGCACAGTCGTACCCGTCATATATGTGCAATCTCCACGCATTGTTGCCGGTGCGTTACTTCCATGTCTGTCCGGTAACGCCGGGCCATCTGCCGCTGTCTGCTCCAGAATTTGGAAAAGGACCCCACACGGACGTTGCGTCGCGTGTGGGGTCCTTCGTCTGGGGCTTCCCGAAGGTGGATCAGGAAGCGGGCAGGTAGCCCTTGTACTCGTTGAACAGTGCGACCTGATCAGCGGTGAGGTCACCCTGCGCGTTGGCCTGGTCGAGCAGCTGGTGCAGCGCGGGATCGTTGATCGTGGCCTTGAGCTGAGCGACGATGTCGTCGGTCGCCTGCGCCAGGTTCGGGAGCTCGGGCACGGCCGGGATCTCCAGGCTCGGAGCCGCGGTCGGGGCGTCGCGCTGGGTGGCGCCGCTCAGACCGGTGCCGCAGGTGGGCCATGCGCCCTTGCCCTGAGAGGCGAGGACACGCTCGGCGACAGCGATCTGCTGTTCCTTGGTGGCCTGGTCTGCCGACGGGGCGAACTCGCCGCCGCCGTGGCCGGTCCAGGTGCTCGGGGAGAACTGCAGGCCGCCCTGGTAACCGTTTCCGGTGTTGATGGCCCAGTTGCCGCCCGACTCGCACTGTGCGACGCGGTCCCACTCGGCGTCGGTGGCTGCTCCGGCGTTGCCGCCGCCTGCGAAGGCGAGGCTGGCGCCGCCGCCGATGACGGCAGAGGTGAGAGCGATCTTGGCAACGGTGCGACCGGTGTTGGTCGGCTGACGATGACGTCCGGACATAAGTTTTACTTCCTCTCTCCACGCGCCTACGAAGTCAGCTGTCGGGTTCGAGCGAGAGGTTGCTCGGTTCCGCTATGCGGAACTGCACCCCAAGGATTTCGTTGGTCGGCAGGCGTTGACCGCCTTGGACCGCGGAAATCCGGTGATCTCCAGGAGATGTTTGGGTCCCCCGCCCCCGTCCCTGAATTGCGTTTGGTGTGTCTCGGACCGCGGGACGAGGTTGGGCGCGGCGATCCGAGAGTATTCAGTTGCGATCGGGTCGATCTGGTCGATCAGTTCGACCGACTCAGACGGTACGTGTTAATTCGCGCTTACACACGCCTACTCGAGGGGGCATAACTGTGTGTCCAGAAGGGGCTTTTGAGCCTGATTTGGCATATTTGCTGCTCACCGATATGACTGTCGTCCCGTGTCCGATCCGTGATCGAACCGTGATGTGAGTAACGTCACAGTTTGAACCAAGGGGATGAAGCGCACAAGTGGGTCAAACGACCCGGTTACGTGCGGGGGTTCGCTGACTCAACCGCCCGCGAACGGCGGGAGAACATCGACGGTGTCTCCCCCGGAGAGGGTTCGCGACCGGTCGCGGACCGCTACCGACTCATGCAGATATGAGCATCTTTGCAACACTTCGGCCAATCGCGGATTCGATTGCCCCAATTCGGATTCCAGATCGGCAAGAGTTGCTTTGTCGGTGAGATGTATCACCAGTTGCTCGACCCCCGCGGCGGCCTGCGCAGCCGCGAAAAACCTGACGCAGATCTCCATGTCAGCCCCCGATCGCCGACATGGGTCGAGAGGGCTGGAGGAAGCCCGGATCGTTGACCCCGTGACCGGGCAACTTGCCCCAGGTCGCTTCGCGCCAACGCAGCGCGATGTCCTGATCTGAATTTTCGGTTGACTTCAGCAAATCACGAATATCGGTCTCCGACGTGGCGAACAGACAGTTGCGGAGTTGACCGTCGGCGGTCAGGCGGGTTCGGTCGCAGTCGCCGCAGAAGGGCCGTGTCACCGAGGCGATGATGCCCACCCGGGCCGGCTTGCCGTCCGGTGTGTGATGCCCCTCGACGAGCCACCGCTGCGCCGGTGCGGCGCCCCGGGGTGCGGTATCGGGCCGTAGATCGAATTCGGCCTGCAGCGTGTCGAGGATCTGGTCTGCGGTGACCATCGTCGTCCGTGACCAGTGGTGCTCGGCGTCCAGCGGCATCTGTTCGATGATGCGTAATTCGTATCCCTCGGCCAGGCAGAACCTCAGGAGTTCAGGGGCATCGGCCAATCCGGTTTCGGGATCGAGGACCGCGTTGACCTTGACCGGCCGTAGACCGGCTGCCTGTGCTGCGGCCAGCCCGGCGATGACGTCGGGGAGTCGGTCGCGGCGGGTGATCGAGGCGAAGCGGGCCGCGTCGACGGTGTCGAGGGAGACGTTGACCCGATCGAGTCCGGCCGCGGCCAGCGCCTCGGCGCTGCGGGCCAGGCTCAGGCCGTTGGTGGTCAGGGCGATCTCGGGGCGCGGTTCGAGAGCGGCCACGGCACTGATGATCTCGGTCAGATCCTTGCGCAGTAGTGGTTCGCCGCCGGTGAATCGGACCGCGCGGATACCCAGGTCGCGAACCGCGACACCGACGAGCCGGACGATTTCGTCGGCGGTGAGGACGTCGGCCTTGTCGAGCCAGTCCAGACCCTCCGCCGGCATGCAGTACGTGCACCGGAGGTTGCAGCGGTCGGTCACCGAGACGCGCAGGTCGCGCACCGCCCGTCCGAAGGTGTCGATCATCGGACCGGTGGTGGGCATGACGGCGTCGGTTGTCGGTCGCGCGACGGGACCGGTTGGCATACCGAGTGCGATGACTGTCACAGGGTCCAGCCTACGGTTTACTGCCGGAACGCGGTGGCCGCAATGGGCTCACGGCACCGGGGCGGGCGGGAAACGGCTCAGGCGCGGCGTTCCAGGGCGCGGAAGGTGCTGGCGTGGAACACCAGCGGTTCCTGCTCGGTGTCGGCACGCAATGCCAGCACCTTGAGGAGTACCAGGCTGTGATCACCTGCCGGGATTTCGTTGTAGATCTCACACGCCAGTTGCGCGACGGCGCCCCCGATGAACAGTGCGCCGTCGGCGGTGGTCTCGAGTGCGAGTCCGTCGAACCGCTTTGCGGCAGGGCCTGCCAACTGCTTGCACTCGGCGTCCTGGTCGTGTGCGAACACCGACACGCCGAGCACCGCCGCCGAATGCAACTTGGGCCAGGTCGTCGACTCGTTCTGCACACACAGCGATACCAGCGGGGGATCGAGTGACACGGTGGCGAAAGAACTCGCCGCGATACCGATCGGGTCACCATCGCCCTGATGGCATACGGCGACGACGCCGGTCGGAAAACAACTGTAGGCACGCCGCAGGGCCGAACCATCGCTGGTGGGCGTCAGGGCTCCGTCAATGTGAAGGCTCATCTCGCGGATCACTCTAGTGGCGGGCTGTTGTCGCCGTCGGAGCGGTCGGCCTGTTGTTTCGCCCGGCGCCCTGATCGCAGGGCAAAAATCAGTCCGAGCAGAAACCCCAGGGGTGCACACATGATGAGCAGATAGACGAACAGGGGAGCGGTTTCACCGGTGATCGGCTCGGCGAGAAACAGTGCGATGAGCGCAATGAGCCCAACCGCGAACAACCCCACCGCAACCCGTAGCAATCCGGCGCCTTCGGCTTTGCGCATGAGGTCAACGGTAGTGCAGTGCCAGGCGGCCACCAGAGGGCGGCGCTCCCTCCTGCGGGGCGAGCCGAAGGCGAAGGCCTGATCCGGCCGCATGACGGGAGAAAACCATGGTGTTCGGAGCATGGCCGAGGGGCTAGACTGATCAAACGCGTCTGGCTGGACCGCAATTGTCACAGCGGGCGCTTTCGTTTTGGGTCACGCGAACAGATGAGGGTGTGCACAGTGCCTACCGGCAAGGTGAAGTGGTACGACGCGGAGAAGGGCTTCGGCTTTCTCTCGCAAGACGATGGCGAAGACGTCTATGTACGTTCGTCAGCGCTCCCCGCTGGAACCGAGGCTCTCAAGCCCGGCCAGAAGGTCGAGTTCGGCATGGCCGCAGGTCGTCGTGGCCCGCAGGCGCTCACGGTCAAGATCCTCGACCCGGCGCCGAGCGTTGCCAAGAACACCCGGGAAGCCCGTAAGGAGCAGCCCAAGCGGCACACTACCGACGAGCTGCACGGCATGGTCGCCGATCTGATCACTTTGCTCGAGGGCAAGGTGCAGCCGGATCTGCGTAAGGGTCGCTACCCCGATCGCAAGACATCGCAACGTATTTCAGAGGTTGTCCGGGCCGTGGCCCGCGAACTCGAATCCTGATCCCCCCGACGCCGTCGACTACCCGGAAGCGGGGATGTCGACGCTGTCGGGAAGGGTGTCGATGGCCCAGATTCCGCGTTGGATGAAGACGCCGGGCTGGGTCTCCACCTGCGAGGGCTGGGTGATCTGGACGACGGCCAAGATCTTGTCCTTCGTCGAAGGCAACGTGATGGTGCGTTTGGAGTCGCTCAGGTAGATGGTCTCGGTGCCGTTGTCGAAGCCTTCGGCGGTCAGGTGCTGCACCACCAGGATCCACGGGCCCACCGCCAGTTCATGCGAGAGCGACACCATCAGGGTGTCGCCGACGGCGACGGGAACCCGCGTGGGTGGATTCGTCGCCGAGCCGTCGCACTTCGACAGGTCGATGCTGCAGTAGGCCAGCGGTTCGACGCGGACCAGCTTGCTGCCCGAGGCGACCTGGACGTACGGCACGTCGTCGCTCTTGTGGCCCGCGGTCAGTGCGGCCACCGAGCCGCCGACGATGGCAGCGAACAGGACGGCAACAATCGCCGCAATGATGGCGAACTTCTTTTCGCCGGTCGTCAAACTCATACTTCGCGAGCACCCTTTTTCCGTGATGTGTTCTTGTTCCACGACTCCCGCACGGTGGGATCGACGTGGATTGCGCCGGTCGGCATGGTCATGTCTGGCCGCTTGCCACCGAAACCGGGTACCAGGGTCGATCCCCGGTTGGTGACGAACGTCTGGGCGAATCCGAGGGCCAGCAGGCCGGTGACCACACCGAAACCGATGGTCAGGTTGGTCGGCAGCAGGACGCCGAGGGAGGCGCCGAAGACCCATCCCATCTGCAGCACGGTCTCGGAACGGCCGAATGCCGACGCCCGGGATTCGTCGGGGAGATCGGTCTGGATGGACGAGTCGAGGCAGACCTTGCCGATCGCGCTGGTCCCCGACGCGATCAGTGCGGCGATGGCGATGAAGATCAGGTTGCTGAAGACCGCGGCGAGCAGCGCGACGACCGCGCAGGTACCGGTCACGATCACCACGATGCGCTGAGGGTTCGGGAGTTCGAGGCGGGTGCCGGTGGCATTGCCGATGAAGTTGCCGATGCCGGCCGCCGCGCCCACCGCACCGAGCATCGCGACCTGGGCCCAGCCGCTGCCGCCGCCCTGCTGAGACTTCGCATAGAAGGCGACGAACAGCGTCAGGAAGCCGGTGAGGATGCGGATCGTCCCGTTGCCCCACAACCCCACCAGGACGTTGCGGCCCACCGGTTGTCGCATCGTGGCCGTGAGCGCCTTGACGGTCGACTTCTTTGTTTCGTCGGGTGGCGGTATCCGGGGTCGGGCCGGCTCCCCGTGATAGGTCAGCGTCGTGGGCACTTCGCCCTCGGTGACCTCGACCCACGCCGGGATCCGCATACAGAGCACCGCTCCGACCACGGTGATGATCGCCAGCCACACCATCGCGCCCGGGATGTGCAGCGGCAGAACCTTGCCGAGCGCCGTCTCGAAGAAGGCGGCGACACCACCGCCGACGATGGTGCCCCCGACGAGGCCGAACGTGGTCAGCCGTGAATTCACCCGGGGCAGGTCGATGGTCGGCGGGAGGACACGTGGCGTCACCGCGGATTTGAGAACGCCAAAGGATTTGGACAACACCAACATTCCGAGTGCGCAGGGGTAGAGGACCCACGGGTCGTATGTCAGCTGGTTCGTGGTCGTGTCCCACCCGGAGTTGGCCATCACCAGCAGCGCCAGGACGGTCCGGCCGAGAAACGTTCCGGCCATGGCGATCCGGCGGCCGCGCTGCAGTTTGTCCAGCAACGGTCCGATCAGCGGAGCGATGATGGCGAACGGTGCGATGGTCAGCGCGAGATAGAGCCCGACCTTGCCCTTGGACTCGGCACTGGCCGCGGCGAAGAACAGGGTGTTGGCCAGTGCGATCGTCATCGCGGCGTCGACGGCGAAGTTGACCACGGTTGGATACGTCAGTGCGGTCAGTCCGGATCGGTCGGCGCCGTCTGCCGTTGCGGCCTGGTGGATTTTTCCCAGGCCCTTGGACGTCAGTTCGCGACCGCGCATGGCCGCCACCCGGGTGACGGTGAGCTTGCGCGGCATGGCGCGGGCGTTGTCGTCGCTGTGGTAGTCGGTCTCGTCGAGCGGAGGCAGGTGCCGGTTCTGTGACGTCTGCTGCCGGGTGTCGTGCCGACCGGGCGCATCCGGCGGTGGGTACGCACCGGATGGACCCTGTTGCGGCGGCGGCTGGTTCCGGGGCGCCCGGGTGGTCGGCTGCTGGTTCGGCGGCGGCGGTTGGTGCGGGGGCGGTGGTTGCCGCATCCCGGGGCCGCGCGGCGGGGGACCGGACTGCGACGGCCGGGCCGGGCCGCCGTCGGCCGGATAATTGGCTGATCCCGGATGCGCGGAGGGCGACTGGCGCGGCGTCCGGCGGGGATCGTGTCCCGGTGCGCCACCATGGCCCCGCGCGTCTCCGCCCTTGTCCGAGGGGGTCGCACGAGGATCAGGTGGTGGATTTCCTCGGTTCACTTTGCTGATTCTTCCCTATCCCGTGACCGCCGACCAACCCTCGGGCGCTCCGGGCGGGTTGCGATACGGCACACTAGAGGGGTGAACGCGGTTACTGAACAGCCAGAAACAGCGACCGATGGTGCGCAGCCCGAACAGCAGCGGGTTTCGGCGCTCCTGACCTCGGCCGTCGACCAGGCGCGGGCCGCCATCGACGCCGACGAACGGGAAATCGGAGATCACCTCGATGCGGTGACCGAGGCCCCGTACACGGTCACCCACTATTTCGCGGCGAATGTGCCCGGATATCGCGGGTGGCAGTGGTGTGTGGTGTTGGCCGGTTGCCCCGACAGTGACGACGTCACGATCAACGAGGTGGCCCTGCTGCCCGGGTCTTCGGCACTGACCGCCCCGGTCTGGGTGCCGTGGGATCAGCGGATCCGCCCCGGCGATCTGCACCCCGGCGATCTGCTCGCCCCTCCCGCCGACGATCCGCGTCTGGTGCCCGGTTATGTCGACAACGGTGATTTTGATCTCGTCGACGAAGAAGCGGCCGTCGGCGAGGCGATCGGGCTCGGCCGTAAGCAGTTGCTGAGCTACGAGGGCCGTATCGAGGCGGCGCAGCGCTGGGTCGACGGCGACCACGGTCCGGCCGCCGAGATGGCCCGCAACGCGCGGCACAGCTGCGGTACGTGCGCCTTCTATCTACCGGTCGTGGGTTCGTTGCGCGTGGCGTTCGGCGTCTGCGCCAACGAGTTCTCTGCCGACGGACATGTGGTTCACGCCGAATACGGTTGCGGGGCCCATTCGGACGTCAAGGCACCGGAAGGCGCCGGCAGCCCGGCTTACGACGCCTACGACGACGGCGCGGTCGAAATCCACGCGAACTCCTGAGCTGCGCGTGATGGCGCACTCCGGCAGGTGCCGGTGATGACCGGTCCGGATCCGTTTGATGTCGATCGGTTGCGGGAAGCGATCCTGCAGTCCTGGACGACATCGCCCACGCGTCTGCGGGAGGACACCGCAGCCGAATCCGATCTCGTCGGGGTCGGCTATCGCGATCGCCTGCTCACCGAGCTCGTCGCCAACGCCGCTGACGCCGCCACCGAAGCCGGTGTCGCGGGTGCGGTGGCCGTGTGGATCGACGGCGCCGACCTTCATGTTGCGAACACCGGGGCCCCGCTGGACCGGTCGGGGGTGCAGGCGCTGACCGCCTTGCGCTCCTCGAACAAGTCCGGCGAGGGTCTGGTCGGACGTTTCGGTGTCGGGTTCAGCGCGGTGGCCGCGGTGACCGATCACGTCCAGATTCGTTCCCGGACCGGATCCATCGAGTTCTCGGCGGCGCGCACCAGGGCCGAGCTCGCCGGGACCGACCTGGCCGGGCAACCGGTTCCCACGCTCCGCCTGGCCTGGCCGATCGACGCGCAGCCGGCATCCGGATTCGACACCGAGGTGGTGCTCGAACTCGACGGTGAGGTCGACGTCGCGGGCATGCTCTCCGATTTTTGCGGCGAGAGTGTCGAACTGCTGCTGGAACTACCTGCCATCGCAACGATCTCGGTCGGCGAACGGACCTTCACGCGGACCCGCGACGGCGACGTCATCACCATCGGTGCCGAGCAGTGGCGCGAATATGTGGCGCCACATGCCCGATGGCTACTCCCGTTGCGGGGCGATCACGTGGTTCCGGTGACGTCCGGGGTGCTGCGGGCGCCGACCCGGACCGATGTCGAACTGACGGTGCCCGCCATCTGTATCGGCGATGTCCGGTTGACGGCGGACCGCCGCGGACTGCACCCGGATGCCGATATCGCAGCGCTCGCAGCCGGTTACGCCGACTTCGCGGCCACGTTGCCCGCGGTGGACCGGTTGGTGCCGGTGCCGCAGCCGGGATTCGCGGCCGGTCATGAGGACGAGCGCCTGCGGACCGCACTGATCGATGAACTGCGTGAGCACCGATGGCTGCCCGGCGCCGGCGGGGATGATCTGATTCCCTCTCGCGCCGAGGTGCTGGTCGACCTGACACCGGGACTCGCCGCGCTGATCGGGGAGATCGTCGCGACACTGGTACATCCGGATCTGTCCGAGCGGTCTGCGTTGAGCCGGTTGCGCTCGGTGGGGGTCACCGAGATCGGACTGGCCGATGTCGCGGCACGACTGACCGGGCTGGAGCGTGAACCACGGTGGTGGGGAGAGCTTTACGCCGAACTCTCGGTGCTCGCACAGGGACAGGTGGACGAACTCGGGGCGCTGCCGGTACCACTGGTTGATGGCCGGACGATGCCCGGCGCCCGTGGCACGGTGTTGCCGCCGCATGCATCCGCCGATGCCGGCGACACGCAGATCGCTGCACCGTCATGGCTGCCGACCGTGCACCCCGCTGCGGTGCACGACCTCCTCGAACGCCTCGGTGCCCGGCGGATCTCGGTGGGAGAGATGCTGGCCGACCCGGCGTTGGTGGCCGAGATCGAATCCGATCCGGGCAGTGAGCAACTCGTCCGCAGTGTGCTGGGCCTTCTTCGCAGCTCCCCGGATTCGCCGGTCCCGAGTCGCCTGGGCTCGCTGGAGCTGCCGACCGTCGATGACGAACCCCGCGCCGCGGACGAACTCCTGCTACCGGACAGTCCGCTCGCCGCTGTGCTGGTTGATGATTCACCGTTCGGTGTGGTCGATCCCGAATGGGTGGAGCAGTATGGGCCGGCGGCGCTGCGGGCGCTTGGCGTCGGCTGGGATTTCACCGTGGCCCGCGAAGAATATCCGACCGGCCCCGACCACGATCTGCCCGACGAAGCGCAGTGGTGGGACACCCTGACCGATGCACCGCAAACGCTGAGCGCGGTCCGCGATCTCGACCTGGTCGACCCGGACAAGTGGCCGCAGGCGCTCACCTTGCTGGCCGAATCACCCGACGCCGCCGCCTTGCTCACCGACCGCCGCGGTTATACGGCCTGGTGGCTCCGGCACTACGCCGTGATCGACGGGATGCGGTTGGGTCAATGGCGGGCGCCGAGTGACCGGTCCGCCCGGGGTCTGCTCGATCCGCTCGAACACCCCCAGGCCGACAACCTGGCCGCCGCGCTCGGCAGTGTCGATGTGGAAGACACCCAACAGGCTCGGATGATGCTGCGGCACTTGGCCGATGCGAATCGCTCCGTCATGCCCTCGGTGGCCGCAGCCGTGCACACGGAACTGGCACGGGCGCTGCGCGAGGGCCGCATCCGCCTCGACGATCTCGAACCACCCGCCGGATTCCGCACGCTGGCCGGGTCGGTGGCGCGCGATGCCGTGGTACTGGATGCGCCGTGGATGGTGGCCGCGCTGGATCCGGCCGGGACCGTGTCGGTGATGCCGGGGGAGTTCGGGCTGGCCACCAATCTTGCTGATCTGCTTGATCTCCCGACCGCGACAGAGGAATTCGTCGGCGGTCCCGTCGAGGCCGGTCTGGAATCGACCTGGGACGCCCAGCCCTGGGCCCTGCAGACCGCCCTGTCCCAGAACCGAGAGTTGCCGGTCGGACCGATCAGGGTGCACGCCGGACTCACGGTGGCGTTGCGACGAGGGGACGGTAGTGCCGAGTATCGGGTGCCGTGGTGGCGTGACGAGAGTGGATTGATCCATGTTGATGAACAGTCCCGGGTCATTCCCGGCTGACGTGGCGGACATCGGCGATCCGCCGGCGGATCGGACGACGTCGTTCGGTCCGGATGAGCAGGTCCTCGACTGGATGGTCGATCACCGCACAGAGACCTGGACAACGGTGATGAAGGCGATCACCACGTTGGGCAACACCTTGACGCTGTTCCTGGTCGCGCTCGCTGTCACCGCCTTCTTCGCTCTGCGCGGTCAGTGGCGACTCGCACTCTTCGTCGGCCTCGGCTCGGCCGTGGGCTCACTGACGATGGTCGCTCTGAAGGAACTGTTCTCCCGTGATCGTCCGCCGATGCCCGAACGGCTGGTGGAGCTGTCGACCCATTCGTTCCCGTCAGGTCACGCGATGAGCTCGACGGTGGTGTACGGATTGACAGCGGTTGCCATCTATCGGTCGAGTCCGTGGGTTCGGGGGCACCTGTGGGTCCTGCTGGTCGCTCCGCTGCTCGCGCTGAGCATCGGCGTCACCCGCGTGTACCTCGGAGCGCACTGGATGACCGATGTCGTCGCAGGATGGATACTGGGTGCGCTCTTCGTGGCTGCTGCGACGTGGATGACCTTCAGGACAGGCCCTGCTGAGCGGCCGGACTCCCTCGACGAACAGCGAGCTTCTGCAGATACACGACGAAGCAGCCGAACAGACCCACCCCCAGGCCCACCAGGCAGATCGTGAGGGTCGTGTCGGTGCCGAGGTCCCAGATCGCCACCACGAGGGTGGCGATCAACCACGCGGCCATCCCCACGGCGATCACCGGTCCGGGTGCGGTCCACCGGGTGGGTAGTTCGGGAATCTCTGCGGGCATGGTGTCAGGTTAATCCGCTTTCGGCCCCACACGAATTCGCGGTGCTCACCCGAGGGCGAAGTGCAGTTTCTGCAATTTTTTACGCCAGTCGCTCAATTGTGAGGTGAACAAATGAATCTTGGCAGTTCAGCGCGCATTTCGGTCATGCTCACCTATCCTCGAACCGTGGAGCAGAATGACGAGAAGTTGCCAAATGATCTGGCGATAGCTGTAGTGCGGCTGACCAGGCATTTACGTGGGCGCCGGGCTTCGTCCGTGGTGTCGCTCACGCAGCTGTCGGCTCTGTCCACACTCAAACGCGAGGGTTCTATGACCCCTGGTGCCATCGCCGCACGTGAAAGAGTCCAGCCGCCGTCGATGACCCGGGTGATCGCCTCGCTGGCCGACCTGGGAATGGTCAAGCGCGAACCCCATCCGACCGACGGCCGACAGGTGATCGTGACCCTGACCTCGGCCGGGGACGCACTGGTGGTCGACGAGGCGAACGCGCGCGAGGAATGGCTGCGGGCTCAGCTCAAACGGCTCGACGACCAGCAACTGGCCACGTTGCGCGGTGCCGTCGGCATCATCGAGTCGCTCGTCACCGAAAGCGACTGAGCGCCGGCCACCGGCGGTGACCGGCATCCGCCGTCAGAAGGACGTACCGGCGACCGGCTTGCGGTCTGTGCTGAACGCTTGGTCGACCGCGTGCAGGGTGGCGCCGTCGATGGTCCACAGCCTTTCCGCTGCCGCGAAGTCGACAGCTCGGTACGCGCCGAGATAAAGACTGCCGAGTACCGAGATATCCATCCGGACAGTGGGTTCGGCGTCGGTGGTGCCGATGGTGGCCCGATTGTCGGTGATCGACACCTTCCAGCGTCCGCCGGAGTCCCGGAACGAGTCGCTGACCTCCAGCACGAAGTCGGTGTCGTGGCCGTACTCGCGTAGCGAAAGGGCTTGTGCGACATCGAGAATGCGGAGCCACATGCTGTCGCGGATGCCGGTGACCTTCGGTGCCCGCAGATCGGTGAGCTTGAGGGGGAGCGGATCGTCCACCGGAGTCGTCGCGGTGATCGCCGGTACCAGATCGAGACCCGACAACACCCGCCACAACTCCGTGTGGGCCTCGTCGGTGACGGCGAAGAGTTCGGAAACCTCTGCGATGGAAACGGTCTCGGATTCGTGGTGGATCCGGTAGCTCGCGTAGCCGTCGGGGTGCACCAGGTAGTGAAGTCCGCTGCGCCCGTTGCGGAGGATGGGGCGGTCGGCGAAGATCATGTTCCACCACACCGGTGTTCGGACAATGGCGCCGGGCCTGGTCGACACCCAGCGGTCGTGGATTTCGGGAACCGACTCGCGGACCTGTTCGGCGTCGGCGAACCGGACCCGGGAATCGGCCGGAGCCGCTGCCCGCAGCGAGGCCTTCTTCAGGTCCAGACGCAGGGTATGGTCGAAAGCCGCAGGCCCGTAACCGAATCGCTCATAAATCGTGCCCTCGGAGGCCGTCAGGATCGAGAAGACCGACTGCTCGCGTTCCCACTGCTCGAACATCTCGGTGATCATCAGCCGGAGGATCCCGCGGCGACGGTGCGTCGCGGCCACCGACACCCAGGACAGTCCGGGCAGGTCGACCTGGAGTCCACCGGGGATCGACATCTTCATCCGGAAGAACATCGCCACACCCACGAGAACGGGACGATCCGGATCGGAGGTGTCGTGGACCACGATGGCGTCGCCGTCGGTGACCTTGGATCGGATGTCGGCCAGGGCTTCATCGTCGAGCGGCTCGACAAATGCGAACGCCCGCGCATCGGCGATGGCAATATCGGGCCAGTCGGAGTCGATTGCACGACGAAGCGTCAAATTACCGTTACTCACCCTTCCAACTTGTCACATCACCGGTCGGGCAGACTAGCCGGATGGCCGGATCGCATACTCAAACAGGTGGCATCATGTCGGATCTCACAGTCGATGTGATCGACATCGACGATCCCGCGGACCCCAGGGTCGATCACTTTCGCGATCTCAACTCCGCGGATCGGCGCCCTGACCTGCCCGTTCTGCCCGGTGGTCTGCCCGGCAGGGGCCTGGTCATCGCCGAGGGTGTGCTGGTTGTGCAGCGGATGGCCGCCTCCAGGTTCGCTCCGCACGCGTTTCTGGGCGTCGACAAGCGTCTTCGAGAACTGACCCCCACTCTCTCCGTCGACGCGATGGCCGGGGTGCCCTTCTATCGGGCCAGTGCTGCCGTGATGGCGGAGATCGTCGGATTTCATCTCAATCGTGGTGTCCTTGCCGTCGCCCGCCGTACCGAGCCACTGACGCTCGCCGATGTGCTCGCGGGCGCCCGGACGGTGGCGGTCCTCGAGGGCGTCAACGACCACGAGAACATCGGCAGCATCTTCCGGAACGCCGCGGGACTCGGTGTGGATGCGGTGATCTTCGGTGGGGCCTGTTCCGATCCGCTCTACCGGAGGTCGGTCCGGGTATCGATGGGACACGTACTACTCGTTCCCTTTGCCCATGTCGAGAGTTGGCCGTCGGATTTGGAAGTGCTCCGCGACAACAACTTTCGGATCATTTCACTCACACCCGAGCGCACTGCCGTCCCGCTGTCGCAAGCCGTGGACGCCGAGCGGGTGGCATTCATGGTCGGGGCCGAGGGGCCGGGTCTGTCGGAGACTGCGATGCGTTCGGGTGATGTGCGGGCGCGTATCCCGATGGCCCGGGGGACAGACTCGCTCAACGTGGCGACGGCCGCGGCGCTGGCCTTCTACGAACGCGCTCGCTGACCATCTGGCGCGGTGTCCAGGGTGGGTCGGGCGGGGTTAGGACTTGGGGCCGAACCCGAACCAGCGGGCGACCCGTCCCGGCTTGTGCTCGCCCGACTGTCGGCGCTCATCGCCGGCCGGTCCGTGGTCGGGCGGGTGGATGTGGTCGGTGGCCCCGTTGCCCTCGGACAATCCCAGATCGACATCGGCCTCTGACGGGACATATCCCTTGGGCCGGATCGCGAAACCCGAGACCACGATTTTCGAGGGATCGTAATCCTCGGCACCCAGTGGGGTGGTGAACCGGAATCCGAGCCATTCACGAATCGCCTGTTCGGCGAATTCCTGGGGGTGGAACGGCAAAGCCTGTGGATCTGGTGGGGCGCCATCGGCATACTTCAGAGGGTGCTCGCCGGCCCAGAACGGACCCTCGAAAATGAAGGGCAGCCCGATGTTTTCGTAGATGGTGACCGGGTTCGCCGAGAACGAGCGGCGCAGCGTCCCGTTCTCCCAGCGGGCGAACGCTCCCAGCGAGGATTCCGGTTCGGTGTGCAGGACGACCACTTCATCCGACGGGACCGCGGTGATCCAGGCCTCGGGCAGTGTGGACGGGGTGGTCGTGGACAGCACCGGGCTCGTGACGACGATCAGTGAGCCATAGACGCCGACGAAGAGCTGATCGTCGGCGGGGGTGGCGGCTGAGGCGAGGTCTGTCTCACCGATGGGCAGGGCGGTGAGGTCGGGGCACAACGCGCCGGCGAGGCTTGCCGCAGCGGCGGGATCGTGCCGCAGGCCCTGCCTGATCTCGGCTGGCGGATCGCTTGAGTTGATGAACCAGAGCATCGACGCCTTCGCTGCCAACTCAAGTCCTTTCGTCGGTGCCGACCTGTCTCACGTACGGAACATTAAACGCTGTTCACGGGTTACCGCTGCTGCGGACCCCGAGAAGTACATCCTCCCAGGCGGGTAGCGATGGCTTGCGATTCCCGCGTCCACGCTTGCGGTTCGGCTCCGACTTGTCCTGCTTCTCAGTGTTTTTGGGTTCGGCCTCGGGGGCCGCATCCTCCTGCGCCGCAGACGTCTGCGGTTCCACCGCCGTCGCGGTCTGCTCGTCCACCGCCGTCGCGGTCTGCTCGTCCGACGCCGGGTCGTCGGCGATCACCTCGGGCAGGTCGTCGACCTCGTCGACCTCGTCGACCGGATCGATGTGGGCGGCGGTCGGCCGGGGACGAGATTCGGGGACTGCGGGACGAGGTGCCCGCCGGGCGGTTTGTTCTCCGGTGACGGAGTCGGCGTCCACGGTGACCTCGGACCCGTCGGGTTTCGCGGACATGCGCGCCGAACGCGAAATCGGTGACACCCGAGCGGCTTTCGGCGGCGTGTAATCGAAGGCGAGTTCGGGATCTACGGAATCGGTGTCGTCGACGGCAGGCGGAAGTGGTGTCACGCTGCGCAACGGCCGGCTCAGGTCCGGATCGATCAACTCGTCGGCGACCTCGTCGATCGCCTCGACGGTGCCCGAGTTCGAACCGGGCAGATAACGCCAATGCGCCCGATTGACCGAACGGCCGACGTGCCAGCTGACCTGGACGACCCAGCGGTTGTCCTCGCCCTTCCAGGCGTCCCACTCGGTGTTCTCGGGATTGTGCCCACGCGCGCCCAGCGCCGCGGCGACCACCTCGCCCAATGTGGACAGCGCCGGCCCGTCGTAACGCAGGGGATGGGCAGCCGCGGCGAGTTCGGCGGCCCGGGAGCGCTCGAGCAACACCGGATGGGCAAAACGTTCGACCCGACTCATCGGCACCCCGGCGGCCACGGCCACCTGGGCGACCGTGGCACCCGCGCGGATCCTGGCCTGGATCTCGCGGGGCCGCAGCGAGCTGTCCATCTCGATCTCGATCTGGCCCAGCCGGGTCAGATCACCACGAGCTGCCGCACGCAGGGTGTCATCAGCAGGGATACGGAACTTCTCGCCCGACTCGGTGTCCTGACAGATCACCTTCTGGCCGTCCGGCTCAAGGCCGATGACTCGAAGCTCACGCATCTGCTTCTCCTTCACGTCTGGGAGCCGGCCGGGGCATCTGTGTCGGTGTGCATTGGCGTCAGCGTAATGCAGTCAGGCCCCGAACAGTGGGCATGACACGCATAAAAAACCCAGCTCAGCAGGGGTGGGCTGGGGCGCAGTGGCCGCTACAGTGCCCCGACGACGTAGTCGATGCACTGGGTCAGGCGGCTCACATCGTCGGGTTCGACGGCCGGGAACATGCCGATCCGAAGCTGGTTACGACCGAGCTTGCGGTAGGGCTCGGTGTCGACCACTCCGTTGGCGCGCAACACCTTAGCGACCGCTGCGGCGTCGACGTCATCGTTGAAATCGATGGTTCCGACGACCTGGCTGCGGTGCGCGGCGTCCTTCACGAACGGGGTGGCGAACTCGCTGGCCAGTGCCCAGTCGTACAGCCGTGAGCTGCTGTCCGCGGTCCGGGCGGTGCACCAGTCGAGGCCACCGTTCGAGTTCATCCACTCGATCTGATTGGCCAGCAGCAGCAGTGACGCGATGGCCGGGGTGTTGTAGGTCTGGTTCTTGCTGCTGTTCTCGACGGCGGTCGGCAGCGACAGGAAGTCCGGGCACCAGCGGTCGGACGCACCGATGGTGGCCACGCGCTCGAGTGCGGCCGGGCTCATCAGGGCGATCCACAGTCCGCCGTCGGAGGCGAAGGACTTCTGCGGTGCGAAGTAGTACACGTCGGTGTCGGCGACGTTGACGGGCAGACCGCCGGCTCCGGAGGTGGCGTCGATGGCGATCAGGGCGTCACCGGCCAGCAGCGGGCGGGTGACGGGCAGTGCCACGCCGGTCGAGGTCTCGTTGTGGGCCCAGCCGACCAAATCGACGCCTTCGTACTTGTCGGCGCTGATGGTGCTGATGGTCGGTGCGGTACCCGGCTCGGTCGAGACGACCATCGGGTCGTCGAGGAATGGTGCATTCTTCGCGACGGTGGCGAACTTGTTCGAGAACTCGCCGTAGGTCAGGTTGAGCGAACGCTTCGAGATCAGGCCGAAGGCGGCGGCGTCCCAGAAGGCGGTGGTGCCGCCGTTGGACAGCACGACCTCATAGCCGTCGGGCAGCGAGAACAGGTCGGACAGTCCGCTGCGGATCGCGCCGACGACGTTCTTGACCGGGGCCTGACGATGGCTGGTACCGAACACCGATGCACCGGTGTCGACCAGCGACTGCAACTGCTCGGGGCGAACCTTGGACGGGCCACAACCAAACCGGCCGTCGCTGGGCAGAAGGTTGGCCGGAATGGAGATCGTTTCGCTCATGCGATCAGTCTAGAGTCCGCCTCCAGCGGGGCTGATGGTGGGTTTTGGCGAGCGCGACCTGCGGGTTCAGGCGGTCAGGGCCGCCTGACCGGGATCACTTCGGCGCGATGGCGTCCCAGCCGTCGACATCCTCGGGGCGTCGCGGTGCCGCGCCGACGTAGAGCGCGGCCGGACGGACCAGCTTGCCCAGCCGCTTCTGCTCCATGATGTGCGCGCACCAGCCCGCGGTCCGCCCGCAGGTGAACATTGCCGGCATCATGTGCGTCGGTACCTCTGCGAAGTCGAGGATGACCGCGGCCCAGAATTCGACGTTGGTCTCGATCGCCCGGTCGGGGCGGCGTTCGCGGAGTTCGGTCAGTGCGGCCTGCTCCAGGGCTGCGGCCACCTCGTATCGCGGGGCGTTGAGTTCTTTTGCGGTGCGGCGCAGCACCCGGGCCCGGGGATCTTCGGCGCGGTATACCCGGTGACCGAATCCCATCAGTTTTTCTTTGCGGTCGAGGATGCCCTTGACCAGGGCGCGGGCATCGCCGGTGCGGTCGACTTCCTCGATCATCGGCAGGACGCGGGCCGGGGCGCCGCCGTGGAGCGGTCCCGACATCGCACCGATGGCGCCGGAGAGGGCGGCCGCGACGTCGGCGCCGGTGGAGGCGATGACGCGCGCGGTGAAGGTGGAGGCGTTCATGCCGTGTTCGGCGGCACTGACCCAGTAGGCATCGATCGCGCGGATGTGCGCGGGATCGGGGTCGCCCTTCCAGCGGGTCATGAATCGGGCTGTGACGGTGTCACATTCGTCGATGACCTTCTGCGGGACGGCCGGCTGGTGGATGCCGCGGGCCGACTGCGCGACGTACGACAGGGCCATCACCGAGGCGCGTGCGAGGTTGTCGCGGGCGGTCTGGTCATCGATGTCGAGGAGGGGCTGATAACCCCAGATCGGTGCGAGCATCGCCAGGCCGGCCTGCACGTCGACCCGGACATCGCCGGTGTGGATGGGCAGTGGGAACGGCTCGGCAGGCGGCAGTCCGTCGCCGAAACGTCCGTCGACGAGCAGTGCCCAGACGTCGGAGAACGTGACGTTGTTCTCTACGAGGTCTTCGATGTCGACGCCGCGGTACCGGAGGTTGCCGCCGTTCTTGTCGGGTTCTGCGATTTCGGTGGTGAATGCGGTGACACCCTCCAGGCCTTCGACGAATCCTTCGGGTATTTCAACGTTGACTGCCATCGCGAGCTCCCTTGCCATTGCCCTGTGTGCGTACCGATTAGGACTGTAGTGCCCGAGGCATTCCGGACGACCCGGGAGTAGCGTTATCGGCCGTGGAACGCAAACCGATCGACCTGGCCAACATGCGGATGGCCTATGCGGCCTCCGGAGGTGTCGGGCGGTCCGGATCCGGGGATGATGCAGCCGGTGCCGACGGGGTCAAGGACAACCTCGATCCGCTCTGGCTGGCCGGTGACCCGCCGTGGCTGGAGCTGTTCGGGAAATGGCTGCGCGAGGCCGTCGATGCAAGGATCCCGGAGCCGAACGCGATGGTGCTCGGGACGGTCGACGGCGCCGGTCGCCCGTCGACCCGCACGGTGCTCTGCAAGGGGGTCGACGCCGCCGGGGTCACCTTCTTCACCAGCTATGAGTCCGACAAGGGCAGGCATCTCGGCGCGGTGCCGTACGGGTCCGTGACGTTCCCCTGGATCGCGATGGAGCGTCAGGTCCACTTCCGGGGACCGGTGACGAAGGTGCCTGCCGAACACACCGCGGACTACTGGTCCAAGCGGCCGCGCGGTTCGCAGCTGTCCGCCTTCGCGTCGGAGCAGTCGGCGCCGATCGAGTCGCGGGACGCGCTGGAGGACAAGGCCGCTGCCATCGAGGCGCGATTCGGCGGTGAGCAACCGGTTCCGGTGCCCCCGCACTGGGGTGGCTACGTCATCGCCCCGGTCGAGGTCGAGTTCTGGCAAGGCCGCGCGAACCGGTTGCACAACCGGGTGCGCGCATCGCTGGTCGACGGCAGATGGAGCGTCGCGAGGTTGCAGCCGTAGATGTTTGACCACATTCCGGTTTCGAAAAGGTGACCCGCCGGTTCCTGGCCGACACCACCCCGCTCGTACATCCCCACTTCCGTCGTCTGTGGTGGGCGAACATCGTCACCGTCATCGGTGCGCAACTGACGGTGGTGGCGGTTCCGGCCCAGATCTACCAGCTCACCGGCAACTCGGCGTACGTCGGGTTGACCGGCCTGTTCGGGTTGGTGCCGCTGGTGATCTTCGGCTTGTGGGGCGGCGCTCTGGCCGACGCCATGGACCGTCGAATCCTGTTGATCATCACCACCTGTGGGTTGATCGGTACCAGCGCGTTCTTCTATGTCCAGTCGGCCATGGGTTTTGGCAACGTGTGGGTCATCCTCACCTTGTTCGCGTTGCAGCAGGCCTTCTTTGCCGTCAATCAGCCGACCCGGACAGCGATTCTCCCGAAGCTGGTGTCGAACGCCGAACTGCCGGCAGCGGCGTCGTTGAACATGACGGTGATGCAGGGCGGCGCGATCGCCGGGCCACTGGTCGGTGGCGCGCTGATACCGGTGCTCGGATATTCACTGCTGTACCTCGTCGACACCGTCTTCCTGTTCGCAACATTGTGGGCCGTCATCAAATTGCCGTCGCTGCGGCCGGGTGGAGATGATCGGAAACCGAGATCGGCCGGCGTGAAGTCGATCATCGAGGGATTTGTGTTCCTGCGCGGCCAGCCGGTGCTGATGGCCTCATTTGTGATCGACCTGATCGCGATGATCTTCGGCATGCCCCGGGCGCTGTTCCCCCAGATGGCACACGAGAGTTTCGGTGGGCCGGAAAGCGGCGGCGTCGCATTCGCCCTGTTGTTCTCGGCGATCGCGCTCGGCGCGCTGGTCGGCGGCATCTTCTCCGGATGGGTGTCGCGGGTTCGTCGGCAGGGGCTTGCCGTCATCGTCTGCGTGATCATCTGGGGTGTCGCGATCATCGGGGTCGGGGTCTGTGTCGGGTTCGCCGATCACACCGCGCTGCCGATGCTGCCGATCGTGGTCGGGTTGCTCATGATCGGCGGTGCCGCCGACATGGCGTCGTCGGCGTTCCGGCAGTCGATCCTGCTGACTGCCGCCAGCGATGAGATGCGCGGCCGGTTGCAGGGGGTGTTCACCGTGGTCGTCGCCGGTGGTCCCCGCGTCGCCGATGTCCTACATGGTGCCGCCGCGGTCTCGGTGGGAACTGCTGCGGCCACTGCCGGAGGTGGCGTCCTCGTGGTGCTCGGAACAGGGTTCGCCGCGTTGGCGGTTCCGGCCTTTGTTCGCTACCGCATCACCAAGTAGCGGCGATCCCCGGGAACCCGGACGGCGTTCGGTGCGTCCAACATCAGAACGTCGCCGGTCCGGGGTCGAGTTGGGGGAGGGCACTGATGTTTGTTGATCCGGAAGTTCTTCGATTGTTCGCGGCCGAGGTCGAGACGGCGGCGGGCACAGTCGCCACCGCTGACGTCGGGGGCAAGATCGAGGTCGGCTGTGATGTCCTGGCCGGATCCGCCACCCAGTTCACCGCCCAGGCAATCGGCACGTTTGTCGCCGGTTTGGTGGCCGGCTACAGCGCCCAGATCGCGGCGATGGGGACGTCGGTGGGTGGTGTGGCCGGTGACTTCACCGCCGAAGATGAAGCGGTCGCACAGTCATTCGATCAGGTCTGGCGGGCCCGGTAATGCTGCCGAACCGGACCCGGCTCCAGGGCTGGCGACCGGGTGGTCTTCTGGAATCGATCCCGCCGATCCAGGCGAGCGGGCAAGCCATCGAAGACTCCGTGGCAGCGATTTCGGGTCAGTGTCAGACGTTGCCCGGGCTGAAGGTGTGGAGCGGGCAGTCCCATGATGCGGCCCTCGAGATGTTCGAGCGCGCCAAACGCCCTGCCGCGCTGATCTCCGATGCCGCCGATGACGTGGCCGATGCGTTGAGGACCGCGTTTTATGACATTTCGACCGCACGGACCGCGCTGCTGAACGAGGTGACAGACGTGGAGACCGATGACCTGGTCGTCAATGATTCGTGGGTGGTGCTGCTCAAACCTGTTGCCATGTCCCGTGATCGGGCCGAGGAACTGATGAAGCGTCAAACCGATGCCCAGACCGAGGTCAATCGACTACTGGTCGCGGTCGACGATGCGGACGACGCCAGTGCCCGAGGTTTGGTCGAGGCGGCGTCATTGCACGGGTTTGTCATGCCGCAAGCGCCCGGAGGTCTACCCGCGGTGATGGTCCCGGGTTTCACGTCACCGGCCGACGAGGTTCCGGATCCGCGCAGCCCACTGAACCTGTTGGCGCAGCAGCATGTACAGCGGGCCGACGCTGCGGTGACGGTTGCCGAGACGCTCACCACCGAAACGGACCGCGAGAAGGTGACGACGGTGATCATGCAGGACGGCAGCAAGCAGGTCGTCACCGAATGGAACAAGCCACCAAGGACTCGCGAGGACTTGGTGGATCTGCCGGTGGCAGAGCAGATGGGCGACTACTTCCTGGGATACGACGGCGTCACCGGCACGTCGGTGGCAACCTACGACCCCGACGGGAACCTGATCCTGCGGGTTTCAGAAACGGTCAGTGACCGCACCGGCGGCAAGGTGACCAACATCAGGACCTCGAACGGCAGCGGTGTTGTCGGGTACCAGGACAAAGACGGCAACAACAAGACCGGCTGGCAATACAACCCCGACGGGAGTCGGACGGAGGAAGTGCCACCTGACGCGCCGTTCTTCACGCACCCGTTGGTCACGACCACCGGTGGGTTGATCTCCGGCGTGCAGAACGTCGCCGATAGTCCTGGCGGCATTCCCGGTGTCGGCAAAGAGACCTCTTCGAAGATCGCCGCAGGTGTCAAATGGGGCGGGCCGGCGTTGTCGGTCGCGACCGGGATCTACGACATGGCGACTGCGGACGGACAATTCGCCACGTGCCGGGCACTCTATTCGAGCACCTTCGGCACCGTGGGTGGCGCTGTGGGAGGCGCCGGTGGCGGTGCCTTGGGTGGCTTGGTTTCCGGCCCGGCGGCGGTGGTGGCCGGACCGGTGGCTGCTGGTGGGGGTTCGATGCTTGGGACGTGGGTGTTCGGCAAACTCGGTGATGAGGTCGGCCAGATCATGTGTGCCCGATGAACGCTGCATTTCGGGGTGGCAACTTTCCCAGACCCACTGTCTGGCAAGCTCCTTCGAAATATCTCGCCGCGTTGCGGTACGTCGTTTTCGGATCGTTCGGCGTGGTGATGTTGGTTGCCGGTGTCGTTGACTGCGTGCACGGCGATCTTTTGCGAGCTCTCTTCCTGGGTGCAATCGGAGCCTGGTTTGTGACGATGGTTCTCGGGGTTGTCCTGGCCCGAACCGTTTATGACAGTGACGATCTGCGGTACGCCGTCCTGGACAGGCGCGCTCACGCCCTGCGGGTGAATTACGCCGCCGGGGTCGAGGTGATGGTGGCCGCCACCCTCGTGGCAGGGGTCCTGGGCGGGACTCTCTTCTCGATCGGAGTCTGGTCGGATTGGTTCGAATTGCCGTTGAGTTCGAGGGAAGTACGGCACCTGGGCATACCCTTCGTGGCCTTTACGGTGGTGTCGCTGGTTCAACTGGCGCTGGGGGTCTACCGGGGGCGAATGGGTGGCCTCGAGTTGTCACCCACGGGCGTGCGGCAACTCACTTCTTTCGGACACGCTGACCATACGTGGGAGTCGATCGCGGCCATCACCGCCACCGATCCCACTTCTCGAAAACGAGGCAATGCCGGCACGATGTTCCTTCGGCCGCACAACAGTGGCGAGCGCCCCGCCAGACTCGATACCGGCGGTTTGTCGATCGGCAGCGGTGCCACCTATTGGCTGGTGAGGTTCTACTTTGAACATCCTGAGCTCCGGGAAGAACTGGCCGACGGCCGCGCTGAGGCCCGGCTCCGCGCCGGAGTCGCCCCCACCCCCCGATGATGTGCCCTTTTGGCGGTGCTCACCTGGGGTTTTGTTCGCCAGAACAGCACATCATCGGGTGCGGGCGGAGTCTTTGAGGAGCCCGGCGGTATAGCCGACAACTTGGGGGTCGGACATGGCCTTCCAGCTCGGTGCCAGCAATTTCATGTACCGCTCGACGTACAGGAGTTGCTTGCCGACGAGGACCAGTTCGCGAGGCAATCGGGCGTCGTAGGTCTTGGCGAGATTGGCGAGCTGACGGCCCAGGTCGGCGTAGGACATGTCACCGAGGTTGGTGCCACCGATGGGCGCTGCCACGCGGCGCAGATCTTTCGCGGTCTCTCGCACCGAACCCGGTTTGCCGAAGGTTCCCAGCGCGGCCAGGGCCTGTCCGGCCGCCTCATAATTGCTGCGCATCAGGTTGCCGAGAAGTTCCCGCACGATCAGCCGGGACCGGTCATCGAACCGTCCGACGATGCCCCAGTCCAGGAAGACAATTCGACCTTGGTGATCCACCAGTACGTTCCCGGCGTGCAGGTCGCCGTGGAAGATGCCGTCGGTGAACGCAGATTCGAGTAGGGAGAGCAACAACGTCTTGACGATCTCGGTGCCGTCATGGCCGGCTGCACGGATCGCCTTGGCGTTGTCGATACGGATGGCGTCGACGTATTCGAGCGTTATCACCCGTTCGGTGGTGTGCTCCCAGAAGACCTTTGGCACCCTGACCTGATCGGCGAAACGTGACCCGGAGATGGCGTCGGTCCATTCCTCCATCGCGGCGGCCTCGGTCCGGAAATCGAGTTCGGAGTTGAGGTTCGCGGTGAAGTCCTCGATCACGGCCTTGGCGCTGAGCATCCGGCCGTACGGCGAGAGCTCCACCATCGCCGCGGCACGTTGCAGGATCTGCAGATCGGCCGCCAGCCGCGCCTTGATCCCGGGCCGTTGGATCTTGACCACCACGTGCTCGCCGGTGGCCAGAACCGCGTTGTGTACCTGTGAGATCGACGCCGAGGCGATCGGTTCGGGATCGAACCGGGCGAACACCTCGTCCGGATCCCGACCGAGCTGGTCGGTGAGCAGTCGGCGGACCTGGCCCGGGTCTGCCGGTGGAACCCGATCGAGCAATGTCCGGAACTCATCGGACAACACCCGGGGGAACACCCCGGGGCTCGAGGCGATCAGCTGCCCGAGCTTGACATAGGTGGGCCCGAGCGCGGCGAAAGTGTTGCGCGTCTCACCGGCTCCGACGGTGGCCAGATCTTCGGACCCAACGGCTCGAGCGGCGAACCGGGCGCCGCCGCAGACCGCTTGCCAGGCGGTCGCCCCGATTCGCGCCGCCTCACTGGTCAGTGGCACCTTCTGCAGCGTCAGGGGCGCTTGCGCTGTGGTGACTGTCATATGTCCTCCGCAGGTGAGGAGGGGTGCGTGGCTCTCTGCGCCCTCCCCAGACTTCAGGTGGTCAGGTTGCTTCGGGGCCATGGTAGGGCATTTCTCCCCTAGCAGTGGGGGCGCCGTCATGCGACGCTACAGAGGTGACCACGTTCGGTGGCCGGGCGGATGATCGCTCCGGCGGCGAGATCGAAGCGGTTGGCACGATGCCGACCGGTCGGGTGGTAGGTGAGGAGATTAGTCGATGATATTGGGTGGTCCGGTCCAAGAGATGGCCGTCGACGAGTGCTGGGAGAAGTTGGCACAGATCGAATTGGGACGGGTTGTCGTCTCTGTCGATGACGAGATCGACATCTTTCCCGTCAACTACGTTGCGAGCGAAGGTCGGATCTTCTTTCGCACCGCACCGGGAAGCAAACTCCTGAAATTGACCATCAATTCGTCGGTGCTGTTCGAGGTCGACGCGTCCTCGCCCGCCGACGGCTGGGCGTGGAGTGTGATCATCCGGGGAACCGCCCGGAACCTGGTGGCCACGAGTGAAATCCTTGCAGCCGACAAGCTGGCGCTGACGCCGTGGATCGCGACCTTGAAGTACGAGTATGTCGAGATCACTCCCGATCAGATCACTGGTCGCAGCTTCGTTCTGGGCCCGGAGCCCGAGCGGTACTGATTCCCGACCTGGTTGGCATCAACGGCTTTGATGCCAACCGGTTTCAATGCGCGACCGGGCATTCTCCGGTTTCGTCGGATTGCCAGGGGAGTTGCGCCCGCCGGGCGGCGGTCACCGGGCAGTAGTGCATCGGCTTGTCCCGGACGGCCTCGGGTGGAAGGTTCCGTGCCGGTGTTTCGAGTTGTGGGGCGTCGACCGCAACCCTGCCCGACAACCGATCCCACGCATCTCGACAACGTGGATGCCGACGATAGCGCGCCGGCAGGACGTGCATGAATGCGTTGACCCCCTTGCCGAAGAGCCGAAATCGCTTCTCGTCCTTTTCCGACCAGGTGAAGCCCATCATCTCGCGCACCGCCGGGTGGTAGAGACCGGTGGTCAGCCAGATGAAGAACTTCTCCGTCGGCCGGACCATCAGCTTCCAGATCGGCAGTGGCATCGCGGACAGCCATGGTGGCGGTGGGAGCTGTGAGATGTCGAGTACGGGTGCGCACCGCCGGATGGTCCTCGAGGACGTGACGGCACATGTGATCCCAGTACTCACCGAACTCCTCGTAGGTGTCGGGGCAGGGTCGGGTGCCCACCCCGTACATCGCGTACCAGGTGCGCGACTCTTCGAACAACTGTCGTTTCTCGGCCTCGGTGATCGGCGGGCCGAACACCTCCGCGCAGCGGATGTTGCCGTACCAGAACGTGGCATGCGCCCAGTAGAAGACGTCGGGGTCAAGGGCGTGATACCGGCTGCCGTCGGGCATCGTGCCCTTGATCTCGCGGTGGTAGTCGCGGACCTCGCGACCGGTCTCGGTGGTGCCGTCGAACACGACTCCGATGATCGGATACAGCGATCGGTTCAGGCGCTGCCAGCGCTCACCGAAGAAGTCGGAGTGCTCCCACACCGCGGCACCGAGTTTCGGGTGCATGTTCTGCATCGACCCGGACCACAGGCCGATGAGCATGCCGTGCCACCCACCGAAGAATTTCCAGGTCACGGAGTCGGGACCCAGCCCAGACACATCGGGTGTGGCGGCGATGGGCTTCTCGGCAACCTGCTCGGACTCGTGCACGTCGGTCATTGACGGCCTTTCATCGACGGCTGACGGACTTGCTTCAGCGCTTGAGACGAAAGTCTAGAACCGTCTCATTGGGGTGTCAACGTGCCCCATCGACGCGCCGGCCAGGATCCCCGGGCCGGCAAACGCAACTGTCCCCGCGCCGGATACCCGGTGCGGGGACAGCTTTTCGCCAGTGCTGGAGTGTCAGCCGGCGGCGACGGGTGCGACGGCGAGATCCTGAACGTTGTCGGCGATGACGACCTGGTTCTTGAGGACCCCGAATTGCAGGTAGTTGTCGGCGACCGTCTGCAACTTCGCGATCTGCTCGGCATCGAGTGCGGCGGCCACGCGCTGTGATCGCTTCGCGACCAGGGCGGCGATGTTCTCCGGACGTTTGGTCAGCTTGCTGTAGATCTGCACGTACTCGTCCTCGTTGTCGTTCGCCCACTGCAAAGCGGTGTTGAAGCGACCGATGAAGTCGGTCATCGCGGCCTTGGTGGCGGGGTCGGCGAGCGACTCGTTGTTCGCGCTGAGAAGGCCGAGTTTGGACGAGATCCCTTCGGCGTCACGGATGACCCGGGCATTGTCGTCGATCTCGACCGCAGCGGTGTACGGATCCCAGGTGGCCCAGGCATCGATGGAGCCGGACTTGAGTGCGGCCGCCGCGTTGACCGGTTCGAGGAAGCTGACCGTCACATCGTCGGCGGTCAGTCCCTCTTCTTTGAGAGCGGACAGGAGTTCGTAGTGCCCGATGCTGCCCTGGGTGGTCGGCGAAACGGTCTTGCCCTTCAGGTCGGCAACCGACTTGATGGTCGAATCCTCGGGGACGATGATCGCCAGTCCGTTGGCGCCGGCGTTCTCCATGACCGAGACCAGCGAGATATCGGCGCCGGCTGCGAGCGCGTTGATCAGGGGAGCGTCGCCGGTGTAACCGATGTCGATCGCACCGGCCTTCTCGGCTTCGAGTAGTGGTGCGGCGGCGGGGAATTGCGCCCATTCCACCTGGTATTCGGCCCCGTCGAGGGCCCCGGAGGCCTCGACGATGGCCTGTTGGATCCCGGCCTGGTCGCCGACCTTGAGCGTGACCGCGGAGAGGTTGACGCTGCCATCGGAATTGGTGGTCGACTCGTCATCCGAGCAGGCCACCATCGACAGGGTCAGCCCGGCGGCGATGGTTGTGGCGGTTACGGACAGGCGCAGTCTTTTGCTGATGTTCTTCATGGTGTGGCGATTGCCTTCACTTCTCGTCTTCGAGTGGGTACAAGCCGGGCAGGTTGACGACGATCGCCTCTTGAGTGCTCCTGGCGATCACCACCACCGCGGGATTCTTCGGGTCCGGATTCTCTTCGCGATGGGGGACGAAGGGCGGAACAAAGATGTAATCGCCTGCGGCGGTTGCGATCCGGACCTCTTCGACACCATCGTGGAAGACGAACTCGGGGTTGCCGCTGCGAATGAAGATGGCGGTCTCGGATTCACCGTGGTGATGGTTGTCCGACGCCGTGTCGGGGGCGACGTGGGTTTCGCCCATCCAGATCTTCTCCGAGCCGACCGTGGTGCCACTGATCGCGGCAAAACGTTGCATGCCTTCGGTTTGCGTCGTGTTGTCGTTGACGTCCGAGGCCTTCACATGGTGCAGGCGGGCGCGCAACGACTGCTTCCCGTAGTCACTGCTCGTGGTGTGGAGATCCGGATGAAAACCGTCGTGCGTACTCATGAGTGAATTGCTTCCTTTGGTGCTTGTACTCCGGGCAGTTGGCCCAGGTTCCACTGTTGGAGAAGGTCGGTGACGTGGGCTTCGAGGGTCGACCAGAGTGCCTGGCCGGTGTCGGCGACGCTTTGGGTCACCACCGCCCCCTCGATTGCCCGAACCACCTCGGCGACCGAGATCTCGGACGCCGGCCGTGCCAGCTGATAGCCGCCGTCACAGCCGCGCTGGCTGGTCACGATCCCGGCCCGACGCAACTGGCCCATGATGTTCACCAAGGAGTTCAGCGGCAGATCCCAGGTACGGGCGAGGGTTTCACATTTGACCGGCCCGCCGTCGTCGGAGGCCAGTGTGGCGAGGGCTTTGAGGGTGTAGTTCAGGCGGGCCGAGATATGCACCGGCGCAGTCCGTCTCGACCTCAGCGGCGCCTCCGCGGTCACGGTCGCCGTGGCGGTGGTCCGGATGCCCTTGCAGACGTCTTCGAGGAACAACATGATCGTGGCGGCCACACTGCGATGCATCTTGTCGTTGAGGATGTCGTGCCGACCGTCTTCGAACACCGAGATGCGGTAGGTATCCGATTGGGATGCAAGAGAGGCAGCCCGAACGACATCTGCGACGAGGTCGTTTTCGCCGTGGACGAACAGTACCGGTACCGATGGCCCGCTGCTGTTGTAGGCGGCGGGGGCAGCGCTGAGCCGGCCCCAACCGAAGGTCTCGTCCGCATCGAGCCGGGCCCGGTGCACGGGGCAGGCCGATCGCAGATCGAGTTCTTCGGAGTGCTCAGAAAGCGTTGGCACGGACTGGGCTTCGGGGCTCGCGCCACTGATCACGATTGCGTCCGCGCCCAGTTCGTCGGCAAGATTCCAGGCGAGGGCGGCGCCGTTGTCATGACCGACGAGGATTCGTCCCCCTTCGGTGTACGGGGCGAACAGTGCCGCCACATCCAGTGAGTCGGTCACGGGCGGAACCACCACCCGGTATCCGTCGAAAGCGATACGCGTGCTGAAGCGTTCGTACACGCCGGGATGTTCACCCCGGCCGTGCAGCACCACGACGGTGCCGCGGACCGCGGCGGTGGGCTCATAGACGAGGGGGTCGTTGTTGCTCAATGTGCTCCTGCCAATGCGGATTCCTTGCGCGCGGCGACGCCGCGGCGTACCAGTGGGATCAGTTCCTTGCCCCACTCGATCACGTCGTCATAGGGGTCGTAGCCGCGGATCAGCAGTGCGTTCACACCGATGTCCACGTAGTCGAGCAGTGCGGCCGCCACCGTTTCGGGCGTTCCCACCAGTGCGGTGGAGTTGCCCTTCGCGCCGGAGGCCGCCGCGGTCGCCGTCCACAGGGCGCGATCGTGGCGTTCGCCGGCGGCGGCGGCCTGCAAGAGGCGCTGCGAGCCGACGTTGGTGGTGGGGTTCTTGTCGTAGCGGGCGCCGGTGAAGGAGTGGCCGTTCGTGGATTTGATGGTCTCGAGGATGCGGTGCGCGCGTTCCCAGGCCTCTTCCTCGGTGCGTCCGATGATAGGCCGGAATGAGACGCTGAACCCGATGTCGTCGGTGCGGCCTGCTGCTGCCGCGGCTTCCCGGACCGAGTCGATCTGCTCCTTGGTCTGCGCCAGCGGCTCGCCCCACAGCGCGAACACATCGGCGTGGGTTCCGCCGACCCGGTAGGCATCGGCCGACGATCCGCCGAAGTAGATCGGGATCCGGGGTTGCTGGACGGGGAAGACTTCCGAACGAACATCGTTGACCTGGTAATGATCTCCGCTGTAGTCGAACGACTCGGTACTCGTCCAGACCAGTTTGAGCAGCTCGATGAATTCGGCGCTGCGGGCGTAACGCTGCGTCTTGGAGAGGAAGTCACCATCGCGCTGCTGGTCGGCGTCACTGCCGCCCGAGATGATGTGCACGGACGTGCGGCCGCCACTGAACTGGTCGAGGGTGGCCAGGGCCCGGGCCGCGACCGTGGGTGCGACGAAGCCGGGACGATGTGCGATCAGGAACTTGAGCCGCTCGGTGTGTGCGGCAGCGTATGCGGCCACCTGTAGGCCGTCGGGAGTGCTCGAACTGTGCCCGATGAGCACCCGATCGAATCCGGCCTCCTCGTGGACCTTTGCGAACCGCGCGACGAAGTCCGGATCGACCACACCTGTTGTCGGCGCGTGGATCTCGGAGACGTGTTGGGTTCCGATCATGCCGATGATCTCGACGTCGGCGTCGTTGCTCACGAGTTGGCTCCCTGTTTATTGGTGTCGGGTGTGTTGGCGCGGAGTGGGTTGGTACCGGGGTCATCTGTGCCGAATAGGGTTGTGTGAACGCCCAGCCAGCCGAGGAGCTGGATGCGAAGCGCGGCGAGGTCGGGTGCGGCGATGTCGCGGGGGCGTGCGGTGTCGAGGGTCAGGTCGTGGGCGATCTGACCGTCTTTCATCACCAGTACCCGATCGGCCAGGATCAGGGCCTCTTCGACATCGTGGGTGACCAGCAGGATCGCGCAATCGTGTTTGCGCCACAGCTGTTCGACGAGATCCTGCATCTTCAGCCGGGTCAGCGCGTCGAGCGCCGAGAAGGGTTCGTCGAGCAGCAGCAGATCAGGCGAGCGGACCAGGGCCCGGGCCAGTGAGGCACGCTGTGCTTCGCCACCGGAGAGAACCTTCGGCCACACCGTTGCCCGGTGACTCAGTCCGACCTCGTCGAGTGCGGCGAGTGCGGTCGCCTTGTTCGCGCCTTTGAGACCGAGAATGATGTTGCGCCAGACCTTCTTCCACGGCATCAACCGTGGAGCCTGGAACGCAACTGCCCGCGCCTGCGCCACGGTCACATCGCCGGAGATATCGGCGTCGAGTCCGGCGAGAATACGCAGCAGTGTGCTCTTTCCGCAGCCGCTGGCACCGAGGAGCGCAACGAACTGACCGGGCTCGATGTCGAGATCGAGGTTGTCGATGACGTCCTTGTCACCGAATGTTCGGGTCAACCCACGGACCGTGACCGGTAGGTCGTCGGTCCGGTCCGGGGTCACGCTCCGCTGAACGCCGGTCGCCATGACAGGAGGGTCCTTTCGAGGAATCGAACGATGAAGTCGGCCACCAGGCCCAAGAGTGCGTAGAGCACCAGACAGACGATGATGGCATCGGTGCGGAAGAACTCACGGGCCGTGTTCATCTCGTAGCCGATGCCCGCGGTGGCGTTGATGGTCTCGCCGAACACCAGCGCCAACCAGGCTGATCCGAGCGAGTAGCGAAGGCCGGTCAGTGCATTGGGCAGGGCCGCGGGCAACACGACATTGCGCACCTGACCGAACCAGCTCAGGCCGAGGGTTCGGGCGGCCTCGATGAGGTTGGAGTCGACACCGCGGATACCGGCATAGATGTTCAGGTACAGCGGGAAGGTCACTGCGAGTGCGATGAGCAGGATCTTGGGCTCTTCGCCGATGCCGAACCAGACGATCAGCAGGGGGATGAGTCCGATGACCGGAACGGTCCGGAGCATCTGGATGGGCGCATCGATGATGTCTTCGCCGAGGCGGAACAGGCCGGCGACGGTGGCCAGCACGGTGGCGACGGCCAAACCGATGGCGAGGCCGAACAGGACGCGTTGCAGTGATGTGGTCACCGCGTCCTGCAGGCTTCCGTCCTCCCACATGTCACGCGCGGTCTGGAACACCTGCCACGGGGTGGCCAGTGTGTCCTCGTCCAGAACGCCGGCGTCGCCGAGGATCTGCCACAACACCACGATGGCGACGGGGCTCAGCGTCTTGATCGCCCAGCGCGGAACCTTGCGCCTGCGCTTCGATCCACCTTCGGGTGTAAGGCGCGTTGTTGCGACCTTCCGGGTCGGTGAGACGGGTGGTGCATCTACGGTCATGATGTCTCCGTCCGCGCTGTCGTGGTGCAAGGCATGGGGGAACCGTAATCCTGACCTTCAAGGTTGGGAAAGAGAAAGATTCACCGTGAACGAAAGGCCCGCGCCGGACTTTGAGCCCGGTCGTGACGTGTGTTATCCGGTTGCGGGGCCGCCCGCGACAGGGCAGAGCGGAGGATGAAATCCGATGCCGTGGCGGCTAATCCGTGACGAACCGGATCTGCCTGCCCGGCACCAGCTGGGCCGCGACGCCGATCGACTCCGCCAGCAGAACCGCGACCACCGGATACCTGCCGGTCGTCGGGTGGTCGGCCAGGAAGATGACCGGTCGGCCGCTCGGAGGTATCTGCACCGACCCGAGCGCCACCGGTTCCGGTCGCAGTTCACCGGCGTCTGTGCGTCGTCGGAGCTCCTGATCGCCCTCGAGGCGGACGCCGATCCGATCGGAGGCCGGGTTGACCGTCCAGATGCCGGCATAGAGCGCGGCGGGGTCGTCCACATGGGTCAGCCGCGGTCCGGCGGATGCGTACAGCGGCACCGGCCGGTGTGGATCGAGGACATCCCACGGAGCTTCGGTCGCTGACGGCCAGGGTCCTGCCAGGTCTCCGACGGAGAGCTCATCGCCGGCGCGCAGCGGAGCCGGCCCCAGGCCCGACAGCAGATCGGTCGACCTCGACCCCAGCACCGGTTCGATGTCGATGCCACCACGGACCGCCACATACGTCCGTAGGCCACTGTGAGGTGGTGGTACGAACAGTTCGGCGTCGGCGGGAAGAACAGTCGCGTTGTGGTGTCCACGGTCGACGCCGTCGATCCGGGCGTCGGCGGGTGCCCCGGTCAGCGCGATCAGAAGTTGGCGGCGGCTCCGGATCCGCAATCCACCCAGCGTCACCTCGAGGCCGGCGGCGCGTTCGGTGTTGCCCACCAAGCGATTTGCCAACCGCAGTGCGCGTCGGTCGGCAGCACCGGATAGTGGGACGCCGACGTCCCCGTAACCTGGTCGGCCCAGGTCCTGGACCGTGGTCAGTGGTCCCGGCGCGATCACCACGAGGTCGGTCATGAGCCCACGTCCATGTCGGGCAGCTGGACCACCGCGCCCGGGCGCAACAGTGCCGGACGTTCCGGCGGTGGACAACGCGTACCGTCGGGTTGCTTCGTCCAGGTCGATGCCGTTGTAGTGCAACGGGATAGAAATCGGTTCGAGATCCTCCGAGGAATCGGTGGCTCCGTCGGTGAAGTCGATCTGACGCAGCACCCGCCGGACCGACAGCTCGTCCAGGCCTGCTCCGGGCTCGGCCTGCACCAGAACGGTCTCGGCTGCCGGTATGACGTCGAGTACGCCGGGCAACAGCCCTGAGGACATAGCGGCTTTCAGGACCGAATGCGCCTTGAGTGTCGCGATCGACGGGTACGGCTCACCGCTGAAGTCGAGCAACATGGCATCGCGCCCGGCGGGTAGTTCACGCATCCCGGGCCTTTCTGCCGATCCGTCGTTGTCATATCGAGTAAATCAGCAGAGCGATCAGTGGGACGAGTAGGAACACCAGAATGCCGCAGCCGATTTGTGTGATGACTGGTCTTTTCGAGTTCAATCCGATCATCGCTACGAACAGGCCACACCAGATAAACGGTGACACGAAGTATCCGGCGAAACAGATGGTGAGTCCCAGCATCAGGCCGAACGCGGTCCAGGGGCCGAAGAAGTGTCGCAGACTCATCCGGCGCCCACGATCAGATCAATGGCGGGAACTGTTGAGAGAAGGACACCTGCAACTGCAATCCCGTGCACTACGGCAAGTCCCGGCGTGATGCGGCGCCGACGGATAAGCAGTAGTGCCGTACTGTCCGCCACAATGAACAGGATGAATGCGATGAGCGGGTTTGGCAGCGACTCGAAATCTGTACGGTTGCGTGACCACTTTTCCCACGACCCCATCACCGTCCCTGTCACAACAATCGTCAGGGAGGTTGACAGGAACCAAAACTGGCCATCTCGTTCAGCGATGGTCCGCTCGCGCTTGATCACCGTTCCCTGACCACGACAGTTGTAGGTGGATCAGATGCCGCCCCGGACGGGGTGCCGTCAACGCGGGGGTGGGGGGTCACGGCGCGACTACCCGGTCCGGCTTTGTCTTCGAATAGGTCATCGAAACCGTCGGGCTTCTCGCCGACCAAGTGGTAGCTGCCGAGTTCGAGCATTGGCCCGCGCGGTCCGGTGTTGTCCGCTTGATCGAGCAGCAGTGTACGGGTTGGCTCGCCTGATCGTTCCGAATACGCTTCCGCTGACGGATAGTCGCCGATATGGCCGTACAACTCAGGTCCTGCGGAGCTGGGAGTCAGTATCACTGAACCGCGAACGACACGGTCAACTATTCCTGACCCAGGCGGCGCAAATGCATTCGTTGCTGAGTATTTCACCATGACCGTCCCGTCGGGCAATTGCCATGTCGTTGCACTCGGTGTATCTACTTTTACTTGCCCATCGGTTTGGACTGACGGGTTTTGACGTGTGATGACTACTCCGTTCTCGTAGTCGACGTACACGGTCGCGCGAGTATCTTCTGGCCCGAAGTTTTGGTCGAACCGTCGATTGTCTCCAAGATCGTCAGATGGGAAGTTGAAGACTGTTTCGCTGGGGATGAACAGTCCGAGGCGAACAATTCCCTGACCTGGTACAGGCTCTATTCTAGAGACCACTATCTCCGCCGGGACGGCCTTGTACTTTGGATCGTACGATGTTCTGTTCAACATTGAAGCTGTTTTCCAGTCCGCTTCAGATACTGGGTCCCTGTTGAACGTCCGTCGAAATGCATCTCGGGCCGTTTGGCTGCGATTCATCTCGGAAGTGTTGATTTGGCCGGTGGCACCGAGGATTGCTGCAGCCAGATCTGCGTCTGCGTCAGCAGCTGCGGTCAGAATCGAATCGATTTCAGCCTGGAGTTCGACGATCTTCTGCGCCTTTACATCTGCGAAGTGTTCGATCATTCGGACCGTCCATCCCGTCATGGACGGGCGTTTGTTGACGTCTTCTGTCACCTTTCCGTCTGTAGAAATCAGCAGAGTGTTTGTGCTTGCCGTCTTCCGTGCGTCTTCGAGTCGGCGTTTGACGGCCTCTACTTCTGACTGGGCGCTGTCTACTGCCCGGCGGATGTGGGTCGACTGGACCATCAGGTCGCCGACATCGATGCGCACCTTGCCGATTGCGCTGCTCGCTGCGGTCGCTGACTCGCCACCCCAGCCCTCGAGTTTGGACAACTCGTGCAGCTTGTCGTCGAGCCTGATGCACTCGTTGTTTATTCGCTGACAGCGATCAAACACCTCGTCCAGTGTCTGCGGGTTCCATCGGTCGACCTCGGTCAGAGTGATTGTCACGGTTGATGCTTCGGGCCGAGACCATCAGCATTCTGTTCATCCACCGAACTGAACACCGCTCGGGCCTGCTCAACCGAAGCGCCAAGATCCAAGAGGGTTTGAGTGATCGATGCCATAGCTGACTCCCAGTTGGTACTCAGCGTTCTGATCGCGCTGTTGGAGCCGCTGGGCCATGCATCGGCCAACGTGCCGATCTCGGTTCGGTGTCGCTGAAATTCGAGACCACCGAACTCACCTTCGTTGCGAAGTCCAACGGAATGACGAGACATGGCGTGTTCGTCTGCTTCGAGTTCGTGATTGTTACCCACCGTTGCCCCCCAGTGTTCAATGGATTCGCGAGACGTTACCAGGCAGCATGGCCGAGTATCTGGCGGACGATTTGGTGACACGGCAAAGAAACACGACGGTGATGGCAGACTTCTGATCGTGGGTGGATACAGCATCGAGTCGGGCGGGTACAGCGCCGAGATCGCCACGGCGGGCGCCGGACTGCGGGCCGTGCGGTGGGGCGATCGGCTCCTGACCGAGACGTGGGAGATCGAACCGGGGGTCAAACCGCCGATGTCCGCTGGTCTGGTCCTGTCGCCGTGGCCCAATCGGACCGGCGACGGCACGTACACGTTCGACGGGGTCACCTACCATCTGCCGATCACGGAAGCGGACCGCAACAACGCAAACCACGGTTTCGTCCGCATGGTCGACTGGAACATCCTTGATCAGACCGCGTCGTCGGTGAAGCTGGGTGTTGCGGTGGGACAACATCCGGGATGGCCGTTCGATCTCCATCTGACCGTCGAATACGTGGTCGGCGCCGACGGATTGGTCGTCACGCACACCGCCACCAACAGCGGGACGCAATCGGCTCCATATGCGTTGGGACAGCACACCTTTGTCCGAGTGGGCGATGACCCCGCCGATGACTGTTCACTGCAACTGGCCGCGCAGCAATACCAGCCGCTCGACCCCACGCGACAACTACCGAGCGGAGATCCGGTCGATGTCGCCGGTACCGACCACGACTACCGGACCCCGAGATCGCTGGCCGGACGGCTGCTGGATACCCCGTTCACCGCAATGGTCGCCGACGACGGCATCATCACCCACCGGCTGATCGGTCCGACCGGCACCACCGAGCTGTGGACGGACCTCAATTTCGGATGGGTCCAGGCGTTCACCGCCGATCCCAGAAACGATCAGGCCTATCCCGGACGCGGGCGCGCCGTCGCGATCGAACCGATGACGGCCCCGCCCAATGCGCTGGCCTCGGGTACGGACCTGATCGTGCTGGAGCCCGGGCAGCTGTGGTTCGGCAGTTGGGGACTGAGGAATCAAGGAGTGGAGCAGGCGTGAGAGAGATCGTCGTATGCGGTGAGGGACTGGTCGATCTCGTCCCGGCGGGAAGCGGTTCGCTCGATCCACTGGTCCCGGCGCTCGGCGGCGGTCCGTTCAACGTGGCCATCACCCTCGGGCGTCTGGGGTCGGCGGTGTCGCTGTGTTCCCGGCTGTCCACCGATGGGTACGGGCAGGCCCTGACGGAGGCCTTGCGCGCCGCCGGGGTGAGTCTGTCACTGCTGCAACGGGGGCCCGAACCGACAACGTTGGCGCTGGCGAGCATCGGCGCCGACGGGTCGGCGCAGTATTCCTTTTACCTCGAGGGCACCGCCGATCGGCTGGTGAGCGATCCGGGACCACTACCCGGAACCGTCGGCGCCCTGGCCTTCGGGACCCTGTCGATGGTGCTCGAGCCGGGTGCGAGCGTGTACGAAGACCTGCTGCGTCGCAGCCATGCAGAAGGCCGACTGACGCTTCTCGACCCCAACATCCGGACCGGCGTCATCGGCGACCCGGACGGGTATCGGCGCCGATTCTCCGGCTGGCTGCCGCACCTCGACATCGTGAAGGTCTCCGACGACGATGCGGCCTGGTTGGCGCAGGGGCCGGCCGGGTCCGGACCGGCCCAGTGGCTGCAGGCCGGAGTGGGCGCGGTGCTGATCACCCGGGGACCCGATGGTCTGACCGCCATGACAGCCGATTTCACCGTAGAGGTCGAGGCCCCGCCGGTCACCGTCGTCGACACGATCGGAGCGGGCGACACGATTTGCGGTGCGGTGCTCCACCGTCTGGGGGTGCGGCGCATGCTCGACCCGGTGGTGATGCGTACGATGAGCCGTAATGACTGGTCAGAGGCGCTGGAGTTTGCCGCGAAGGCTGCCTCGGTGACCATCTCACGGTCTGGGGCGGACCCTCCATGGGCGGGCGAGCTGTAAACCGACTAAGTTATTAACGGGTTGCGCGGCCGGTCCGACCGGTTCGACGACTCTGGATTCAAAACATCTGTATCCGGTCCACAAGACCGGTCAGCCCGTCGAAAAGGGGAAGACCCAGTGTCCGCCGAAACAGTGTCCGCCAATGGAGCCGCAGCGGAGGCAAACGCCACGTTCAGCTATCCGGGCGGCGAGATCAAGCTTCCTATCGTCAAGGCCACCGAAGGCAGTGACGGGGTCGGGTTGGGCAAGTTCCTCTCCGACACCGGGCTGACCACCTTCGACGGCGGGTTTGTCAACACAGCTTCGACAAAATCCGCGATCACCTACATCGATGGCGACGCCGGAATCCTGCGTTACCGCGGATATCCGATCGAGCAGCTCGCAAAGGGTTCGAGCTTCCTGGAGGTCAGCTACCTGCTGATCAACGGTGAGCTCCCGACGCCGACCGAGCTCGAGGGCTTCACCAACAAGATCAGCCGGCACACGCTGCTGCACGAAGACCTCAAGCGCTTCTTCGACGGTTTCCCGCGCAACGCGCACCCGATGCCCGTCCTGTCGAGCGCCGTCAACGCGCTGAGCGCCTACTACCAGGATTCGCTGGATCCCAAGGATCCCGAGCAGGTCGAACTCTCGACCGTTCGGCTGCTGGCGAAGCTGCCGACCATCGCGGCCTACGCCTACAAGAAGTCGGTCGGCCAGCCGTTCCTGTACCCGGACAACTCGCTGAGCCTGGTCGAGAACTTCCTGCGGATGACCTTCGGCCTGCCTGCCGAGCCCTACGTGGTCAACCCGGACATCGTCAAGGCCCTCGACATGCTGTTCATCCTGCATGCCGATCACGAGCAGAACTGCTCGACCTCGACCGTGCGTCTGGTCGGTTCCTCGCAGGCCAACCTGTTCACGTCGATCTCCGGCGGCATCAACGCGCTGTGGGGCCCGCTCCACGGTGGCGCCAACCAGGCTGTCCTGGAGATGCTGGACGAGATCAAGGCGTCCGGTGGCGACACCAAGGCCTTCATGAACAAGGTCAAGAACAAAGAAGACGGCGTCAAGCTCATGGGCTTCGGGCACCGCGTCTACAAGAACTACGACCCGCGTGCGGCGATCGTCAAGGAGACCGCGGATCAGATCCTCGAACTCCTCGGCGTCAACGACGACCTGCTGGACATCGCGAAGGGTCTCGAAGAGGTCGCCCTCTCGGACGACTACTTCATCTCCCGCAAGCTGTACCCGAACGTGGACTTCTACACGGGCTTGATTTACCGTGCGATGGGGTTCCCGACCCGGATGTTCACCGTTTTGTTCGCTTTGGGCCGCTTGCCCGGATGGATCGCACACTGGCGTGAGATGAACGCCGACCCGACCGGAAAGATCGGCCGCCCGCGGCAGATCTACACCGGATACACCGAACGTGACTACCTGCGGATGGATCAGCGCTGACCTATGAGTAAACCTGAGATTGAAATGCCGGAAGGCCCCGCACCCACTGAACTGGTGACCACCGACCTGGTGATCGGAGAGGGCCCCGAGGCCGTCGCCGGTGGCGTCGTCGACGTGCACTATGTCGGTGTCGAGTACGAGACCGGCGAAGAGTTCGACTCATCCTGGAACCGCGGTCAGTCCGCGAACTTCCCGCTCGACCGGTTGATCCCGGGCTGGCAAGAGGGCATCCCGGGCATGAAGGTCGGCGGACGCCGTCAGCTCATCGTCCCGCCGTTGCTGGCGTACGGCCCCGAGGGCGCCGGACACCGGTTGTCGGGCAAGACCTTGATTTTCGTGATCGACTTGCTGGGTGTTGGCTAAACCCTTACCCACCTGTTCTTCTGAAAACCCTGCACGGTCCACGTGCAGGGTTTTCTGTTGTTGTCTGCAGCAGCTACCGCTGGGGCCCCGGCCGGGAACGCGGGCACCGGTTCCCGCCGGAGACGGGTTGGCACCATGATCTGGCAGCCGTTCATCTATGAGATCAACACGTGGCCGTGGCTGCAGGGTCTGGGCACCGACCTGGCCGGTGTACCCGACGATGCCTGGGACGCGATCGCAGATCTTGGCTTCGATGCGGTATGGCTGATGGGGGTGTGGCAGCGGAGCCCGGCCGGGCGAACCATCGCGCTGGCCGATGGGCCGCTGGTGCGTTCCTTCGAGCAGGTCCTCCCGGGTTTCACCGACGATGACGTCGTCGGATCGGCATACTGCATCCGCGATTATCGAGTTGATGATCGGCTGGGTGGGCCGGCGGGTCTGGCGGTCGCCCGTCGCGCGTTGGCGCAGCGGGGTCTGTCCCTGATCCTGGATTTCGTCCCGAATCATGTCGCCACCGATCATCCGTGGGTCCGCAGCGATCCCGACTACTTCATCAGTGGTACCGAGGAGGAACTGCGCGATGATCCCGAGTCGTTTGTGAAGGTCGGTGGAACGGTTTTTGCCAACGGCCGGGACCCATACTTTCCGGCCTGGCGTGATGTGTTGCAGCTCAACACCTTTTCTCCGGAGCTGCGCACTCAGAGCATCTCCACCCTGATGTCGATCGCCGGGCAGTGCGATGGGGTCCGCTGCGATATGGCGATGCTGCCACTTCACGATGTGGTGACCCGGACCTGGGGTGTGCGTGCGGGACAGCCACCTGCCGACGAATACTGGACGACGCTCATCGCCGCGGTACGCCGGGTGCATCCGGACTTCACCTTCATCGCGGAGGCCTACTGGGACCTTGAATCACGCCTCCGGGAGCAGGGGTTCGACTACTGCTACGACAAGCGTCTCTACGACGCGTTCGCCGGTCGTGAAGGCGCCGACGTTGTCCGGCAGAATTTGCTCTCCGATCCGGACCACCAGCGTGGATTGCTCAGATTCCTCGAGAACCATGACGAACCACGGGCAGCGGCAACCTTCGGTGTGAACGACGAAAAGGCCGCGGCAGTGGCAACTTTCACTGCACTCGGAGCCAAGCTGATCTATGACGGACAACTCTCCGGTGCGGCCACACGGCTGCCGGTGCAACTCGGTCGAGGTCCGGTCGAGGAGCCCGATGAGGAACTGACTGCGTTCTATCACGCCCTGCTGCGGACGCTCCGAGATCCCGTGTGGCGCACCGGTGACCTGACACCGTGTGCCGTCACCGGCTGGGAGGGCAATGATTCCTTCGGGGATCTGCTGGCGTGGACCCGCAGCGGTGAGAGTCGCTGGCTGGTGGTGGTCAACATCGGCGACCGGCCCTGCGTCGGGAAGGTGGTGACCAACTGGGATGATCTGCACGGCAGCGTGTTCCGGTTGGTGGACACCACGCGGGATACCGAGTATCTGCGCAGTGGTGATGACCTGTGTGATGGGCTGTTTGTCGAGCTCGGTCCGTGGCTGTGGCATCTCTTCCGGATCGAACCCGCCGACTGAACAACCACCCGCCGGCCACCCCGTCGAGCGTGCCGATATCGCCGTCGAGCGTGCCCATAGTGCATGGCCGGGAGCCCCGGTCGCAGCATTGTGCCGTCGCAGTGGGCACTATGGGGTGATGAGCGAGCAACCGATTGTGCTGTGGCTGCGTCGGGACCTGCGGTTGAGTGACCTACCACCGCTGTTGGCCGCGCAAGGGCGCGACGTGGTTGCCTGTTTTGTACTCGACCCGACGCTCGAGTCGTCCTCTGGTGATCGCCGCCTGTCGTTTCTCTACGATTCGCTCCGTGACATCGACGACCAGTTGGACGGTTCGCTGCTGCTCGTCCGTGGTGACCCGGAGAAGCTGATCCCCACGATAGCCCGGTCGGTCGACGCGCAGGCCGTGCATGTCAGTGCCGACTACGCGCCGTACGGCATCCGGCGGGACGCGAAGGTCCGGAAAGCGCTGGGCGACATACCCTTGCGTCCAGAGGGGTCGCCGTACGCGGTCGCTCCGGGACGAGTCTTGAAGGATGACGGCGAACCCTACCGGGTGTTCACGCCCTATTTTCGACGCTGGCGCGAGCACGGCTGGCGCGCGCCCGCCGATACCGGCGTGGGTATGGCAACGTGGATCAACCCGGACGACGTGTCCGGAGTTCGCCGCATCACGATACCGAATGCCAAGGTCGAGTTGGACTTTCCCGCCGGTGAACGCGCCGCATACGAGCGCTTTGCGGAGTTCCTGGCCGACGACGTCGACAACTACAGCACGCACCGCGACCGCCCCGACCTGGCATCGACCAGCCGGATGTCGGCGTACCTGAAGTTCGGCAACATCCATCCACGCGCGCTGCTCGCCGATCTCGAGGCAGGCGATGGCGACGGCCGTGCGGCATACATCCGCGAACTGGCCTTTCGCGACTTCTACGCCGACGTCCTGCATCAGCGTCCCGACAGCAGCTGGTGGAATCTGAACAAGAAGTTCGATGCGATGGAGCATGATTCGGGCCCCGATGCCGATGCGGACTTCGCCGCCTGGCGTGAGGGCAAAACCGGATTCCCGATCGTCGATGCCGGAATGCGGCAGCTGCTGGGGAGTGGATTCATGCACAACCGGGTCCGGATGATCGTCGGATCGTTCCTGGTCAAGGATCTCCACCTGCCCTGGCAACGCGGTGCGGCGTGGTTCCTCGACCAGCTCGTCGACGGCGATATGGCCAGCAACCAGCATGGTTGGCAATGGGTCGCGGGATGCGGCACCGACGCTGCCCCGTACTTCCGCGTGTTCAACCCGACCACCCAGGGCAAGAAATTCGACCCGTCAGGGGATTACGTGCGACGCTGGGTCCCGGAACTCCGGAGGATCAGTGGGGCTGCAGTGCACGAGCCCGGCGCACTACGGCCCGACGACTATCCCGAGCCGATCGTCGACCACAAGATCCAACGCCAAGTGGCCCTCGACCGCTACAAGAACCTCCCCTGACCGTCGAGCGTGCCCAACCGACCGTCGAGCGTGCCCAACCGACCGTCGAGCGTGCCCAAACCGATTGTCTTCGTGCAGCTTTGGCACGTTCGGCGGCGATAAGGGCACGCTCGGCGGTGATTTCGGCACGGTCGGCGGAGCGGGCTAGCGGGCTTTCCACTCCGGCGGACGTCGGCTGAAGAAGGCTTCGACGCCTTCACGCATGTCGTCGGACGCGATGATGGTTTCTTTGGCTCGCTCGGTGGCCTGCCATCCCGCGACATCGGCCTCCGCGGTCTGTTCGGCCAGTGCCGCCAGCGTCGCCCGCACCGCGACCGGCCCGGACGCATTGATGTCGTCGGCCAGCGTCAGCGCATCGGTCAGCGCCTGTCCGGGCTCACTGACGACGTTGACCAGACCCAGGTCGAAGGCTCGTTGCGCAGTCAATCCGGTGCCGGTGATCAGCAACTGTTTGGCGATGTTCAGCGGAAGCGAGCGGGTGACCCGGAACAGGGCGCCCGATGTCGCCACCAGGCCACGGCGGCTTTCCGGGAGGGCCATCGTCGCGGTCGTCGCGGCGACGATCAGATCGCACGCCAGCGCGATCTCCAATCCGCCACCCAGGCAGGGACCCTCGACGGCCGCGATCAGGGGTTTGACCCGCTTGCGCCTGATCACGCCGTATTCACCGCCGCGGTCGGTGTGGGCGCCGACTCCCTCGCGTAGGTCGGTGCCCGCACAGAACACCTTGGGGGTGCCGGTGATGATCCCGGTCCACAATTCGTCGTCATCGTCGAGACGGTCCAGAGCGGCACTGATCCCGAACGCCATCTCGACATTGATCGCGTTGCGTTTCTCTTCGCGCTCGAGGCGGACGATCAGCGTTCGCCCCTGGACTTCTTCACGAATAGGCATCCACAGAACGTATCAATCCGGGCCTACACCGGACACGAGATCGCCGGCGCACCCGAAAGTCTCGGTGCGCCGGCGATGTCGTGGAGCGTTGTCGTCAGATGGGCAGCTTCAGTCCGGGGTTCTCCGCGTAGACCTCGGTGATCAGGGACATGTCGAACAGTTGGTCGGCGCTGATCTCGTAGCCGGCCTTGGACAGGGCCTCGAGGTTGAGGTCGATCATCGTCGGTGACATGGTCAGCAGACCATTGGCCTTGGTCTCGTCGGAGACGATCAGCAGGTTCTGTGCCTCGGCTTCCAGCGTCTGCTCACCGACCTCGAGTCCGAGGTCCTTGCCGTACTTGGTCACCGCCAGCTCGGCGGATTTTGCCGGGTCGGCAACTGCGTCGTACCAGCCCTGGATATCTGCCTTGAGGAAGGCCTTGAGCTTGTCGCGTTCGTTGTCGATTGTTTCCTGGCGCACCACAAGCGTTTCGGCGACGAGCGGCAGATTGAAATCGGCGAATAGGAAGTTGGAGTTCGGGAATCCACTCGCGGCCAGGGTGATCGGTTCGTTGGTCACATATGACACCCAGCCGTCCACCTCGCCGGTGGTCAGTGGTGTGGGGTCGTACTGGACGGTGATCTTCTGGACGTCGGAGTCGGTCATCCCGTTGGCGGTCAGCAGAGCCTTGAAGACATTCTCGTTGGACGCCTGCACTCCGATCTTCTTGCCCTTCATATCTTCTGGCGACAGAATGGGCGACTTCTCGCTGGAGACGATGCAGAAGGGGTTTTTCTGGAAGGTCGCGGCGATGGTCTTGAGCGCGGCGCCCTGCAGGATGACCGGTGCGGTCAACTGCGGTGCGGACATACCGATCCACACCTTGTTGGCCGTCAGGCCCGTCTCGACGCCGGTGCCCGGACCACCACCGGTGATGAGTTCGGGTGTTCCGAGTCCGGCCGCCTCGTAGTAGCCGTTCTCGATCGCGAAGTACTCACCGGCGAACTCGATGTTCTTCTGCCAGGACAGCTGGACCTTCGGGTTGGTGGTGCTGCCTCCCTTGCTGTCGCTGCCACCGGAGCTGCAGGCGGCCAGCAGGCCGGCACTGCCCACAGCGCCGCCGGCGATCATGGAGTACCGAAGAAACGATCGGCGGTCGAACGTGTAGGCCATGTGTTGACTCCTTGGTTGTGATTGCTCGACGCTGACGTTAGGGCGGTTCGGTTTCCGGCGTATTTCCGGCGCGAATTGGATTGTTACAAAAGACCTTTGCCGCGAACTGAGCTCAGGTTGTCTTGGTGCCCATCTGGGCGAGGACGAGCTTTTCGGCGACGCCGACCAGCGCATACAACACAATCGATGCGACCGTGATGACCAGTACCGATGCCCACAACTCGTTGTAGGCCGCCGCGGGTAGTGCCTGTTGTAGCGTCGCGCCGAGGCCCTTGTTGGTGCCGAGCCATTCGGCGACGGTCGCGCCGATCATGGCGCCCGGCACCGAGACCTTCGCGGCGGCGAACAGTGCCGGTACCGCCGAGGGCAGCGATGCCATCCGCATGGCGGTCAAACGTGTTCCGCCATAGGCGATGATGACGTCGTTGATCTGCCGTGGGGCGTTGGCCAGGCCGGTCATGATCATCACCAATGCCGGGAAGAACACCACGATGCCGCCCATCACCGCGACGACTGCCACGCCGCGGCCGACCACCAGCGTGATCAGCGGGGTCATCGCCACCAGGGGCACCGACCGCAACAGCATTGCGATGGGCATGAAGGTCTGGGCCACCGGACGGAACATCACGAACAGGGCCGCGGCGACGATGGCCGCGCTCATACCGCAGACGAAGCCGATTCCGGCGTCCTTCAACGTGATCTGGAGGTTGTCCATGATCTCGGCCCGGTCGGTCGCCGAGGTCGGTTCGGTGAACAGATAGTGGAAGACGTCGACCGGGGTCTTGCCGATGATGGGCCCGATGTCGGGGAAGGCCAGCAGGAACAGCCACCAGATCACCAGGATCAGGATGAACGAGATGACCAGGGAGCCGACGAACTTGGCGATCTCCCAGGTGATCGCCTTGGCGTTGCCCGAGTTCGCCCGGTCCGCAGCATCGGCGGGGACCGGTGCCGACGGGGGAGCGGTGGTGGTGGCGGTCATTTGGTCCCTGCCATTCCGGTGCTGTAGCGGGTGACGTAGACGGAGATGACGGCGACGATCCCATAGCCGATGCCGGCCACTGCGCCGGTGAGCAGGGCGATCGCCCACACGGCCGGGATGTCACCGGCCTGTTGGGAGATGATCAGCGCTGGGCCGGCGCCCTTTTCGGGCATTGCCAGGAACTCCCCGAGTACCGCACCGAGGACGGCGGCGGGGGCCGCGATCTTCAATGCGGCGAAGGTCGAGGGAAGCGCGGAGACGATCCGGACCCGGACCAGCTGGGCGATTGTGCCCCCGCCGTACACCTTCACCAGGTCGAGGCTGGCCTGATGCGGTGATCGAAGTCCGGACAGTGTGCCGATCATGGTCGTGAAGAAGACCGAGATGGCGGCCAGGAAGACGATCATCGTCTGGACCTCGGCAAACGCGACCTGGACGATGGGTGCCACCGCGATGATCGGTGTGCAGTAGCTGATGATGGCCAATTGGGTTGCGACGCCTTCGATCAGCGGGATGATCACGACCAGCAGGGCCAGTCCGATCGCCAGCACATTGCCCCACATGAAGCCGCGCAGGGACAGTTCGACGGTCGGGCCGAAGTTGTTGACGTAGTAGTCCAGGCCCTTGTCGTTGATGGTCTCGATCACGGCCCACGGTGTGGGGATGGTGCCCTTGAACCACTCGAAGTGCCCGGCCATCGACCAGAGGAGCAGTACCGCGACGATGCCGATCACCCCGGCACCCCACCGTTTTCCGGCGAGCTGCGCACGGTCGGCGAACTGGGTCCCAGCCGGACGTCGCTGCGCGGTCAGGGTGCTCACGCCACCCCCGCCGATCCCTTGCTGCCGAACAGGAGACCACTGAGGTGGTCGTGCAGGGCATGGAACTCGGGTGTGCGCATCATGTCCGGCACCCGCGGGCGGGGCAGGTCGATGGTGACGGTCTCGAGGATGGTGCCCGGCCGCGGACTCATCACGGCCACGACGTCGGACAGGAACACCGCTTCGCCGATGCCGTGGGTGACCATCAGCGTGGTTGCCGGTTTCTCCGTCCAGATGCGAAGGAGTTCGATGTTGAGCCGCTGCCGGGTCATGTCGTCGAGCGCGCCGAACGGTTCGTCGAGAAGCAGTGCGGTCGGTTTGACGACCAGGGCGCGCGCGATCGACACCCGCTGACGCATACCGCCGGACAGCGTCGCCGGTTTTGCCTTCTCGAAGCCCTTGAGTCCGACCAGTTCGATCAGGTCACTGATGGCCTCCTTGTCGACCGGCATCCCGGCGACCTGCAGGGGAAGCTTGATGTTCGCTTCCACGCTGCGCCACGGCAGGAGCGCGGAGTCCTGAAAGGCGATACCGAGTTCGTGCTGGGATTGGAGCTCTTTGGGGGACAGGCCGTTCATCAGCGCGGTGCCGGCGGTGGCATCTTCGAGTCCGGCGAGGATCCGCAGCACCGTTGACTTTCCACACCCGGACGGACCCAGCAAGGACAGGAACGCACCCTCGGAGGTCTGCAGGTCCACATCGTGCAGCGCGGTCACCGATGATCCGCCACGTAGGCCGCTGGACTTGAACTCTTTGGTCAGCCCGGATATGTCGATTCCGGTCCCCAAAGGGCGGCTTTTTGTGGCGGCGACGGACGGTTGTACGTCCGTCTGTGTTGCTCCCGTGGAGTCGGCAGGGCTCATATTCGGGGACGTTAGGCCGCTCTGGTTTCTTCTGGATTACGTCGGCGTTACTGCGCACGTACCTACAGCAGCCGCCGCACGACGGCAATGTCATCATCGACAGACCGGGGTTACTCGGGGTGAGGACCATCGCGGCGAGTTCGGGGTCGTCAGGGGAGAGGACTGTGCGAAGTGTTTGACGGACTACAGGCAAGTGCGGACCTGGCGTCAGTGCCGACCGCGCCGGGCCCCGGCAGGCCGCATGCGATGCCGCGATGACGGCCCCGAAGGCAGACCCCCGCGTGGTGATCATCGGTGCCGGGGTCGCCGGCATCGCGACCGCCTACACCCTGCAGAAGGCCGGGTTCTGCAATTTCACGATTCTGGAGAAGGGCACTGACGTCGGTGGTGTCTGGCATTGGAATCGCTACCCGGGGCTGACCTGCGACGTGCCGTCGCAGATCTACCAGTTCTCGTTCGCTCCCAATCCGGACTGGTCGCAGATATGGGCCGATGGGGACGAGATCCAGCGCTATCACCGCGACGTCGTCGACCGTTTCGGGCTGGACGAGTACCTGCGCTTGAATACCGAGGTGGTCGAGGCCCGCTACGACGCGTCCGGCGGCCGGTGGCATGTCACGACCGACGATGGTGCGACTGAGGTCGCCGACTTCGTCATCTGTGCCACCGGGGTCCTGCATCATCCTGCGATTCCGGATATTCCCGGACTGCAGTCCTTTTCGGGTACCACCGTGCACACTGCCCGCTGGGATGACGACCTCGTCACCGCAGGCAGGTCGATTGCGGTGATCGGCACCGGATCCACCGGTGTGCAGGTCGTGTCCGCCCTGCAGCCTTCTGCCGCCCGGCTGATCCACTTCGTCCGCTCACCCCAGTGGATCATGTGGGCGCCGATGCGATTACCGCAGCCGGCGGTGTTGGCGACAGTCTTGGCGAAATACCCCGGATTCCACGATTCCGTGCATCGTCAGTTGCTCTGGGCTTCAGGGATTCTGGCCGATGTCGTCACCAAACCGTCGTGGCGACGGCGATTGGTACAAGTTTATGCTCGGTGGTCGCTGCGAGCGCAGGTACGCAACCGTTCGTTACGCGAGGACCTGACCCCGGATCATCAGCCACTCTGCAAACGGCAGGTCCTGTCGGGCAGCTACTACAAGGCGATCACTGCCGCCAACACGGAATTGGCCTCCGACGCCATCGCAGAGATCACCCCGGACGGAATCCTCATGGAATCCGGGACACACCACGATGTGGACGTGATCGTTCTCGCCACGGGATTCAAGGCACACAACTATATGCGGCCCATGCGCATCGAGGGTCGCGATGGCATCACCTTGGACGAAGCGTGGGCCGACGGCCCGCGCGCGTACCGGATGACCGCCATACCGGGGTTCCCCAACCTGTTCACCGTGCTCGGCCCCAACTCACCAACGGGCTCGATATCCCTGCAGTACACGGCCGAACTCACCGCTCGTTACATCACTCGATGGCTGGAGCGGTTCAGGGACAACGAAATCACGGCGGTGGAGGTCACCGAGTCGGCCACCGATCGGTTCAACCGGGAAGTCGCGGACGCGATGGGCCCCACGGTCTGGAACACCGGATGCAATTCCTGGTATTTCACGGACAACGGGGCCATCGATCTGTGGCCCTTCGACCGCGCCACGTTGACCCGGATGCTCACCGCTCCGGACGAGGGCGACTACTTCCTCCGCCGGCCCTCGAAAGTGGTGGATTCTGGCGATCTTTCGCCCGGGTGAGGCACACCAGAACTCCACCGCTTTCGGGTCGGGATCAGCCTTTGATGGCTTCGATCCACTTCACGCGCGCCCCGGTGCGCAAGACGTTGCGCTGATAGATGCGCGCCGCGAACCAGGCGGCCACCGCGCAGGCGATGATCATCAACACCACGGTGCCGATGATCTGGAACATCGACGCATCGCCGGTGGCAATGCGGATCGGCATGATGGACGCCGAGAACGGCGGAATCCAGGCCAGGACCTGCATGAGTGTGCTGTCGAGGGCACTGATGCCGAAGGCCGCCGCATAAACGACGGCCATCGCGAGAATCGTCAACGGTGCCGAACTCGATCCGAGTTCTTCCTGCCGCGAGACCACCGCGCCGGTGGCGGCGTAGAGCGTGGCGAAGAACAGGAACCCGAGGACGAACCAGACCAGCACCGCAACGAACATGGACCCGGCAGCTGCCGGAACGTCGAGCAACCCCGTTGCCAGCGCGGTGATCAACGCGCTTCCGCCGAGCACGATCACCTGGGCGAACGCCATGGCACCGATGCCGATGATCTTGCCCCACAACAGGTGCAGCGGCTTGATCGTGGCCAGGAGAATCTCGACGACCCGTGAGGTCTTTTCCTCGACGACACCGCCGGCGACCATCCCGCCGCCTTGCAGGACCGCGAACATCAGCAGCGACATACCGGTCAGCGCGACCGCGATGCGTTGTCCTTCATCCGGTTTGGCGGGTTTGGTCTCGGTGACGGTGAGAGATGAGTCGGCGCTGATCTGCGAGAGGTCGACATTCTCCTCTGCCAGGGCCTTGGTCAGCCCGTCCTGGCTGACGGCAGTTCGTAAGACGCCTTCGAGTGTGCCGTCGAGATCATCTTTGGTGATGGCCTCGTAGTTGTTCCCCGATCCGGGGACCAGGGCGACCTCGACGTCACCGTCCTCGGCCTGCTGCCGGGCTTCGTCGACGTTGCCGATCGGAATGATCTCGATCTTCTCGCCGGAGGCGTCCCCGATCGCAACGATGGTCTGCGAGATCTGCGGGTCGTCCCCGACCAGACCCACTTTCGTGGCCTTTGAGTCGCCGGTGAAGATCGAGAGCACGATGATGCCGGCCACGATCACCACGAGCAGCAGCACATTGGTGACGACAAACGATTTGGTCGCGGCGCGCGTGGTGATCTCGCGACCGGCGACCAGTCGGATCGCCCGCCCGGCACCGAGCCGATGTGCGTCCGAGGCTGCCGAATTGTTTTCTTTTGCAGAGTCTTTTGTCATCACGCCTTTACCACCTCGCGGAACAGTTCGGTCAGGTCGGGTTTGGAGACGGCGAAGTGTGTCACCGGGCCAGTGCTCAACGCGGTGGTGAGCACTGCCTGCTCGTCGCCCTCGGGCGTCATCGTGACAGTTGTCGTGCTGCCGTTGTGGTTGCTGCTCTGCACGCCGGGGATCTGATCGGCCCACCCCGGTGGTGCCTGCGGCGCCACGACGTCGAGCCGGATGTCGCCGGCCGAACGCAGGTCATCGACGGTGCCGAGGGCTCGCATCGTGCCCTTGCTGATGATGCCCACGCGGTCACAGAGTCGTTGGACGAGCTCGAGTTGGTGACTGGAGAAGATGACCGGAACGCCCTGTGCGGCTTTTTCTTCGAGCACCTCGCTCATCACATCGACCGCAACCGGGTCCAGCCCTGAGAAGGGCTCGTCGAGGACGAGCACATCTGGATCGTGGACCAGTGCTGCAGCCAACTGGACGCGCTGCTGGTTGCCCAGACTCAGGTTGTTGACGTCATCGTTGATGCGCTCGGCGATTCCCAGACGCTCGACCCAACGTTCCACCTGGCGGTCGGCCTCACGGCGGGACAGCCCGTGCAGCTGGGCGAAGAACGAAAGCTGCTTGCCGACCTTCATCTTCGGGTAGAGCCCTCGCTCTTCGGGCATGTATCCGATGCGGCGCCGGGTGTCGAGGTCGATGGGGGAGTCGCCCAGCAGGACGCGCCCCGAGTCGGCGGACAGGACGCCGAGGATGATGCGCATCGTGGTCGACTTACCGGCACCGTTGGATCCGACAAACCCGAAGATCTCACCGGGGGCCACCGTGAAGCTCATGTTGTCCAGGGCGGTGAGCGATCCGTATCGTTTGGTCAATCCATCGACGATCAACGGGTCTGTCATGTATCCAATCCTTCTGTTGTGGCGACGTTCCGGGCCTCGGGCAGGTGTGCATGCATATCGTCCGGAAGATCGTAGACGGCGTAGTCCTCCGGGTCGGGATCGTTGAGCCACCACGCGAGCAGACAGGTGGGAAGGCAGGTCCCGGCCACCAGTAGGACGATCAGCAGGGTGCCCGCGCCGTAGACCACCTGGCCACTGACACTGTCGCCGACGGAGACCACGATAAGCACCAGGTAGGGGATGAACATGGTCACCCAGAGTGCGGTGTAAGCGAGTGAGCGCGCCGCGTTGCGGGTGGCCAACTGGATTTCGTCGAGCGATCCTGCGGGTGCATCGCTGACGTTCAAGGTGATCGCCCGCAAGATGTACAGGACCGGCAGGAAGACAAGGCAGATCAGCACGATGTACGGCAGCCCGAACCAACTGGTGAAAAAGGCGGCAATGCTGCACGCGAGGACCAGTATCCAGGTGATGATCAGCGCGATGACAAATCGTCTGGCGGAGCGGCGATTACGCCAGCGGGGAAAGCGGGTGCCCCAGCGGCGCAGGAACTTCTCATGACTCCTGGCCTGCCACGACTCGTAACCACGCCACCAGCCGGGCTTCGCCGATTCCGGGATCGGGGAGTTCGGATGGTTCATCGTGCCCCTCCATTGTCGTTGCGGTACAACTGTTCTGACATCGCGCTGAACTCGTGTCGGCTGAACACCGCCTCCACCGGAAGGTGGAAGACATCGCAGATGCGAAATGCCAGATCGAGGCTGGGGTAGTTGTCACCACGTTCGAGCGATCCGATGGATTGAACGTTGACACCCACCAGTTCAGCGAGCTGTGCCCGAGACATCCGCCGCTCGGCGCGTAGCACGCCGATGCGGTTGTATATCGGCAGATGTCCTGCCTTCTTGACCGGGCTCACACGTCATAGTGTTGTGAAAACACAACAATCTGTCAATTTGGGGGATGTTTTGTTGCCAGAATCAACCGAGAAGTTCTTTTACGACCCGGGCTGCCTCGCGTCCGGCCCGGTTGGCGCCGATGGTCGATGCCGAAGGGCCGTAGCCGAGTAGTTGCAGGTGCGGCAAGGCTGCAACCACGGTTGCCAGACGTCCCGTCATGACGATTCCACCCCCGGGCGCCCGTAGTCGCAGTGGCGCCAGATGGTCGAGTGCACTGCGGAATCCGGTACACCAGAGGATGACGTCGACATCCAGATGCTGCCGTGCCTCGCCCTCGATCTCGCAGTCCCAACAGACTCCGTCGGGCGTGATACGCGTGAACATCGGCCGCCAGTCCAGGATGCCGTCGGCCTGTGCGGCCCGGATCGAGTCGGTGACCGGAAGCCCGGTCACCGACACCACGGAACCCGGTGGCAACCCGGCCCGTACCCGCTTCTCGACCCGGGCCACCGCCTCGCGGCCACGGTCCGGGGAGAACGGTTCGTCGCTGAACCGGGGTTCGGTGCGGCTGCACCAGAATGTCTGGACCCCCTCGGCGTTACGGGCGATCTCGATGAGGAGCTGAACTGCGGAGATGCCGGCTCCCACCACCAGTACCCGCTTGCCTGCGAAGTCGGTGGGGCGTTGGTAGTCGTGGGTGTGCAGTTGGGTGCCGGTGAACGTTTCGATGCCGGGGACATACGGGACGAAGGGCCGGTCCCAGGTGCCGGTCGCATTGATGATGGTGCGCGCGATGATGTCGTGTCCGTCGGCGGTGGACACTCGGAACCGGTCATCCTGGCGCGAGACCGATCGGACGTCGACCGGCCGGTGGATGTCCAGTCCGAACTTCTCCTCGTACTGGCCGAAGTAGTCCCGGACCGCGGTGGAGGCGGGCCACTGATCGCACTCCATGCCCAATGCCTCCGACAGGCCCAGCCCCGGTAGGTCGTGGACACCATTCGTTCCGGCCAAAGTCAGTGTCGGCCAGCGGAATTGCCAAGCCCCACCGGGGCCGGGGGAGTGATCGACCATCAGTGTCCGGGGCAGCAGCCCGAACTTGCCGAGGTAGTGGCCGGCGGACAGTCCGGCCTGCCCGCCGCCGATGACCAGGACGTCGGTCTCGGTGGAATCGCCGAAGGGGTTAGCGGTCACCATCGAACAGTAGCGGTACGCTGACCTGATGATTGGGACCAGCCGAGACGGCGACGTGCTGACCATCGAACTGCAGCGTGAGCAGCAACGGAATGCGTTGAACCACGAAATGGTCGAGGCGTTGGCGCAAGCATTGACCGACGCCGCCGATTCAGGTGCGCGGGCTGTGATCCTGACCGGTGCGGGCAGTGTTTTCTGCGCCGGCGCCGATCTCTCCGGTCCGGTCTACGAGCAGTCGTTCCTCGACAAGCTGTTGGCGACGTTGCGGCTGATCGAGGACATTCCGATGCCGGTGATCGCCGCCCTCAACGGCCCGGCACTCGGGGCCGGACTGCAGTTGGCGCTCGCCGCGGATCTGCGGGTGATGGCACCGTCGTCGTCCTGTGCCGTTCCGGCTGCGAAAATCGGTGTGACGGTGGATGAATGGACGATCAAGCGCCTGGTCTCGCTGGTCGGTGCCGGGGATGCCGCGGGGATTCTGCTCGGTTGTGAATCGATGAGTGCCGAACGGGCCCACGTGGTCGGATTCGCCAACCGCATCGGTGATCTCGGGGAGGCGCAGCGGTGGGCTGCGATGATCGCAACGCTTGCGCCCCTGACGCTTCGGCATTACAAGCTGGTCCTGGGCGACGACGGTGCGCGCGATGAACCCCCGGCCGAGCACGTCGCGGCGATGGTGCTGGCGTGGCAGAGCAACGACATGGCCGAAGGCCGCGCGGCGCGGGCCGAAAGACGCCCGCCCATCTTCACAGGTAGCTGAAGAGCTGCATCGGTTCGGCCGGGCCGGCATGTTCATGGTCGGACATTTCCCCCACATCACGGTCTTGGAAGAGATCAGCCGCGACTGTTCGCAGGCCGGCGGCGGCGACTGATTTCCGGTGTCGTCGCCCCCGATGGAATGCCGACGGGGTGGGTCTTGTTGGACCACCAAGTGCCCATCAGAGTGCGAGTCGACGACGACGAAGGGATTCACATGTCAAAGATCGCCATCATCGGAGGTCATGGAAAGATCGCGCGGAAGCTGGCGAAACTCCTGACCGGCGAAGGCCATGAGGTCAGTGCGTTGATCCGCAACCCCGACCAGTCCGATGACATCCGGGCAACCGGTGCACAACCGGTCATTGCCGATATCGAAAACCTGACGACGGATGAGATCGGCGAGGTCATCAAGGGTAACGACGCCGTCGTGTTCTCCGCCGGTGCCGGTGGCGGAAGTCCCGAGCGCACGTACGCGGTCGATCGCGATGCTGCGATACGCAGTATCGACGCCGCCCTGAAGGTGGATGTGCCGCGATTCGTGATGGTCTCGTACTTCGGTGCGGGCCCCGATCATGGTGTACCGGAAGATAATCCATTCTTCGCATACGCGGAGTCGAAGGCGCAGGCCGATGAGTACCTGCGCAAGACCACACTGCTGTGGACGATTGTCGGCCCGAGCACGCTGACCGACGAGCCCGGCACCGGGCGTATCGCGACGAAGGAACGTGGCGCCGAGCGTGACGATGTCAGCCGCGACGATGTCGCCGCGGTCATCGCTGCAGTTCTCGAGACGCCGTCGAGTGTCGGTACGACGATCGAGTTCGTCAACGGCGAGACTCCGATCGCCGACGCGGTCAAGGGCGTCTGACCGGCACGAACCAAGACTGAACGGCCGAGATTCGGGGGTTGTGGTTTCCGCCAACCCCCGAATCTGCCGTACCGGGATTTTTCGGGCCTGGCTACTGCACGTCGTCCATGCTCTTGCCGACATCTGCCAATGTCATCGGCTGCGGGTATTCACCGGTGAACTTGTAGACCGGCATGTCGCAGCGGTAGGAACCCTGATCCGGTCCGAAATCGGGCGCGATCCAACCGTCGGGCTCGGCTTCGGCGACGTTGAAGCAGGGCGACGGAGGAACCGGCTCGGCGAGGTTGCGCGCGGTGTGCAGCCCGCCTCCGGTCCATGCGGTTTCTGCCTTGGCGGTGTTGTAGATGCAGGTGCGGGTCAGATCATCGCCACAGCTCGCCGCGGCCTTGGCGAACAGCAACCACGATGACATCGCGCGGATGGACGGCAACGTCAGGTTCGCGTCCGGCGCGTACTGTTCGTACAGCGCCAGCAGATCCTGCATCGCCGGTTCGTCGCTGTTGAGCGGCAGATTGCCACCGAGATCGAGGTAGTTGTTCTGGAAATCGATCGACGTCCCGGCGAGTTCGATGAATTCCGGCCCGTAGGCGTTGTTGTTGGTGTCGATCCAGTCCAGTTTGTAATCCATTCCGGTCAAGACGGTTTCGAGCTTGGCCAGCTGCCGGAAGTCACCGTAGAACATCAGGCCCTTGACGCCCTTGCTCTTGATCGCCTGTGCATACGGGGTCCAATCGGACACGCCCATCGCCGGGTACAGGTCGTTGTAGACGAATGTTGCACCGGCGGCCTCCATGGCCTCGACGGCCTGGGCCCCGAGGACCTTCGTGACAGGGGAGTCACCGTTGACGAAGCCGATCGCGCCTTTCGATTCCGGATAGGCGTCGTTGATCAGCCAGCTCCGGAATCCGTAATACGGGTCATATCCCGGGGTGAGACTGGGATCGGCACTGATCTCGAGGTCGGAACCGGCCGAGGTGAGCTGCGCAACCTGCGCCGGGAAGCTCGGCAGCAGACAGTTCAGACGTTCCTTGACACCGAGGCCGTCCAGGCCGCTACCGCCACCGACCAGTACGAAGTCCTCGCTGCAGGCGGTCACCATCTGCTGGCGGGCCTCCATGAACTTGGCGTCTCGGGTGTTGGCGACGATCTTGCGACCGTTGATACCGCCCTGGTCGTTACACCAGGATGTGAAGACCTTCGCCGCGTTCACGAATTCGGGGTTCTGGGTGAATCCCAGGTCGGTGAAGACCCCCACCTGGATCTCGGTGTCGGTGACGCCCTGGGTGGGTGAGCCTGCGGCCGAACCGGATTGGCACACGTCCGTCAGGTCGCCGAAACCGGACGAGACGGTATCGCCGGACGCGCCCGCGGTTCCGCCGCCGCCACCATCGCCGTCTCCGCCATCATCTCCGCTGCGATCACTGCATCCGGCGACCAGCAGCACGGTCGCCATCGCTACGACAAGTATGCGATGTGTTCTCAACTGACATCCTCCTCCAACGGACCCCCGATCCGATCTCCTGATGGCTCGGGTGTCAGGGTGTGGCCAGGTCCAGATGACCCGTACTGCCCGAGCCGCGTTCTTCCGGCGCCGATGGTTCCTACCCCCGACTTCGGGATGGACGTGCCGCCGGCTGCGGAAGGACCGACCGGGTAGGGCTGTTCTCCTACGCGGGAGTTGGGCTCTTGCAGATCTGCGGAGCATATATGGGACGCCCTCCCGTCGATGCGGGATTCGAAGATTGATCGAATTATTGTTGGGGCACTGGGTAATCCGTGCTGCTGTGTCCGATTTTCCGATTCGGTTGGACGGCGTCGGCAGGTGTGGTCGCGAGCCGCGACCGGGGATTTGGAAAAAACTCCACGATTCTGCTCACATCATCTACTTATGCGTGTAAGTTCAGCCTCGCAGGCAGTTGGCGAGAGTGTCACGCCCCCGCTGAACCCGCCGGCATGAGTGCCTTCAGGGTGCGAAAGGGGTGGTTGATGCCTCTGGTGGTCATCGTCGACCGCTGGGCGAAATCGACTGGGCCGCAAGGTTGATGAGGCGGTCTGCTGTCCGGGCGGTATTTGTGTGACGCCCGCACCTTCTCCGGGGGTGCCGGACGGGGTTTGGGGGGTTCACGGTGTTCGGTGTCCGCGTTCCGGTGGTGCACGGATGCCGTTGCGACCTCGCGTACGTCAAAACAGCCGGCGGGCAATGTCATCGAACCCGAGTGACGTTGCGGCCGAATCGGATTCTTCGCACAATGAGGTGAGCGGATGCAGTCGCCAATGGTGTCGATCAGGTGGGGAATGGGTTGTCGTTTGGCCGCTTTCGCCGATCGTGCGGAATCCTGATGGCCGGGTGGCAGCCCAGTGGCCCCGGCCGGATCGGGGGGTATCGCGGGCCCAGACTCTCCGGTCCGTTCGAATCGGTCGGTGGCCTGTTCATGATGTCGGCAGATGCGGTGAAGTTCCTGTTCCGCAGACCCTTTCAGGGTAAGGAGATGCTCGAACAGTCCTGGTTCGTGGCGCGAATATCGCTGGTTCCCACATTGCTTGTCGCGATTCCGTTCACGGTTCTGGTCAGCTTCACCCTCAACATTCTGCTGCGTGAACTCGGCGCCGCCGATCTGAGCGGTGCCGGCGCGGCCTTCGGTGCGATCACGCAGGTCGGCCCGATGGTCACCGTCCTGATCGTGGCGGGCGCCGGGGCCACCGCCATGTGCGCGGACCTCGGATCGCGGACCATCCGTGAAGAGATCGACGCCATGGAAGTCCTCGGGATCAATCCGGTACAGCGACTGGTGACGCCGCGGATGGTTGCCTCGGGGCTGGTTGCATTGTTGCTCAACAGCCTTGTCTGCATCATCGGCGTGGTTGGGGGCTACGTCTTTTCGGTGTTCGTCCAGAACGTCAATCCCGGTGCCTTCGCATCCGGGATCACGTTGCTGACCGGGATCAACGAGGTCGTCATCTCGTCGATCAAAGCGCTGCTGTTCGGGCTCATCGCAGGTCTGGTGGCGTGCTACCGCGGGCTGACCGTCTCCGGCGGGGCGAAGGCGGTGGGCAATGCGGTCAACGAGACGGTCGTGTATGCGTTCATGGCGTTGTTCGTGGTCAACGTCGTGGTCACCGCGGTCGGCGTCCAGCTGACCGCCGGATGAGGGGGATGTCATGACACCGAGCACGATGTACGGCCGGACGGTGCGGGAACTGAACCGGCCGGTGAAGACGCTCGGGGGAATCGGAGATCACACGATCTTCTATGCGAAGGCACTGGTCGGTTCTCCGCGCGCGGCGTGGCAATACAAACGAGAGACGCTCCGATTGGTCGCCGAGACCAGCATGGGGGCAGGCAACCTCGCGGTGATCGGCGGGACCGTCGTGATCGTCGGGTTCCTGACACTGGCCACCGGCAGCACACTGGCCGTCCAGGGCTATAGCTCGCTGGGTGACATCGGGATCGAGGCGCTGACCGGCTTCCTGTCGGCATTCATCAACGTGCGCATCGCTGCGCCGGTGGTGGTCGGAATCGGGCTCGCCGCCACCTTCGGTGCCGGTGCCACAGCACAATTGGGTGCAATGCGGATCAACGAGGAGATCGACGCCCTGGAGTCCATGGGCATCGACCCGATGAAGTATGTGGTCGGCACCCGGATCATCGCCGGGATGATCGTGCTGGCACCGCTCTACGCGATCGCGCTGACGGCGTCGTTTGTCGCGTGCTGGTTCACCACGGTGGTGATCCTCGGACAATCGTCGGGGCTGTACCAGCACTATTTCTCGACGTTTCTGAACCCGATCGATCTGCTGTGGTCGTTCCTGCAGGCATTCCTGATGGCCTTGATGATCCTCTTGATCCACACGTACTTCGGGTTCTTTGCCAGTGGCGGCCCGGCCGGGGTCGGCGTGGCGGTCGGCAATGCGGTACGGATGTCGTTGATCGCGGTTGTCTCGGTCACCCTGCTCGTCTCGTTGGCCGTCTACGGCTCCAACGGCAACTTCAACCTGTCCGGTTAGGCGAACCGGATGTCGTCAAACGTGCTTCGTCCCTTGGTCGGTCTGGGTTCGGTACTGCTGGTGGTCGTGGTCCTGGTGGTGGCCGTGACGATGTTCCGCGGCGGCTTCACCGAGACCGTTCGCGTCACGGTTCTCTCACCCCGTGCCGGTCTGGTCATGTATCCGGACGCCAAGGTGCAGATGCGCGGTGTCACGGTCGGCCACGTCAGTTCGATCGACACACTGCCCGACGGCCAGGCGTCCATCGAACTCGAGATGAACCCCTCCCAGCTGCCGGACATCCCGGACAACGTTACGGTCGAGATCGCATCATCGACAGTGTTCGGGGCGAAGTTCGTCGAGCTCCTGCCCCCGCAGAACCCTTCGGCGACACCGATGTACGCCGGTCAGGTCCTCGATTCCCGCAGGGTCACAGTAGAACTCAACACCGTCTTCGAACAACTGACGTCCGTGCTGTCCCAGATCGAGCCCGACAAGCTGAACGAAACCCTGGGTGCGATCTCCACGGCGCTGAGTGGACGCGGCGATCAGGTCGGCCAGATGCTGGTGGACTTCGACCGATTCCTCGCTGCCGTCGAACCGGCACTGCCGGCGCTCGAGCGTGACCTCGAGATGGCCCCGGAGGTTCTGCGGACCTACGCCGACTCCGCTCCGGCGTTGGTCACCACCGTCGACAACGCGACCGGTCTGAGTCGGTCGATCGTCGATGAGCAGCAGAACCTGGATGCTTTCCTGGCCAGTGTGATCGGGCTGGCGGACGTGGGGGACCGGGTATTGCGCACCACCGGTCCGTTGCTCGATTCGACGCTGGCGGTCCTCGTCCCGACCCTGGCGCTGACCGACGAATACAACGAGTCCCTGACGTGTTCGCTCGACGGGATGGCGTACCTCGCCGATTCGCAGCCCGTCGATGTACCCGGGCTCGGCCTGTCCGCGAACTTCCTGTGGGGCACCGAGCCGTACAAGTACCCGAACAATCTGCCCAAAATCGCGGCGTCGGGCGGACCACAGTGCCAGGTGCTGCCGGTCGGCTATCAGGAGAAGCCCCCGTTCGTGGTCGCCGACGTCGGCGCGAATCCCTTTGCGGCCGACCGTCGTGGCCTCGAGGTCAACGTCGAGAGCCTGCAGCGCGCATTGTTCGGTCCGATCATGGACGGCCGGACGAGATGAGTGTGCTCCGGAACCCGCAAGCGGTGAAGTTCGGGATCTTCGCAATTGTCATGATCGTGTTGTCGGCATTTCTCGTGGTGGTGTTCGGCGATTTCCGGACCGGTTCGGTCAACAGCTATTCGGCACGCTTCGAGAATGCTTCGGAGCTCGGGCCCGGCGACACCGTCCGGGTCGCCGGGGTCCGGGTGGGAACGGTGGAATCGGTATCCCTGCAGGATGACCACCACGTGAAGGTCACCTTCAATGCCGACCGGAACGTGCATCTGACCGCCGGCACACACGCCAGGGTCAAGTACCTCAACCTCGTCGGGGACCGCTACCTCGATCTTTCCGACGAAGCCGGGTCGACCCGAATGCTGGCGCCTGGTGGTCAGATTCCCGAGGAACAGACGGCGCCGGCACTCGATCTCGATGTTCTGCTCGGCGGCTTGAAGCCGGTCATCGATGGTCTGCGTCCCCAGGAGGTCAACAGTCTGACGTCGTCGCTGCTCGAGATCATGCAGGGCCAGGAGGGGACGGTCGGATCACTGTTCGCCAAGACGTCCTCGTTTGTCTCGACACTGGCGGACGACGGGGTGGTGATCGAGGATCTGATCGACAACCTCAACACGGTGATGGGTACGTTGGCCCGCAGCGGCCCCGAGTTCTCGGCCGCGGTCGAGCGCCTGGACACGCTGGTGGCAGAGTTGGCGCAGCAACGGGATCCGATCGGTTCCGCCATCACGGCACTCGAGACCGGCACCGCAGCGGTGTCCGACCTGCTCACGCAGGCGCGCCGCCCGTTGGCCACCTCGGTCGACGAACTCGCCAGGCTTGCGCCACTGATCGACGACGACAAAGGCCGTCTCGACACGGCACTGCAGAAGGCACCGGAGAACTTTCGGAAGCTGGTGCGGACCGGGACATACGGCAACTTCATCCAGTACTTCATCTGTGCGATCACGGTGCGCGTGACCGATTCGTCGGGCGAGGTCGTGGTGCTGCCGTGGATCGAGCAGACATCCGGGAGGTGCTCGCCCTGACATGCTGAAATATCGCGGTGGTCGTCTTGCCCGACACGGTTTCATCGGCGTGGTCCTGATCTGCCTGTTCGTGGCCGTGGGCCTGCAGGGGCAGAAATACATCACCTGGTTCACCTCCTTGCCGTACCAGGCACTGTTCGAAGAGGCCGGTGGTCTGCGGTCGGGGGCCGACGTGGTGCTCTCGGGCGTGAAAGTCGGTACGGTCTCCGAGGTCTCACTGGACAACGGTGACGTCCGGGTCGAGTTCTGGGTGGACGACGGTGTCCGTCTCGGGACCCAGAGCACCGCGCAGATCAAGACGGGGTCGTTGCTGGGCCGGCGGATGCTGACCCTGGACAGCGCCGGTGACGGAGTCCTGCAGCCCTCGGATGTCATCCCACGGTCCCGGACGTCGTCGCCGTATTCGCTGAACGATGCGCTGGGGGATCTGACAACCAACGTCACCTCGATCGACACCGATGCCTTGAACCAATCCCTGGACACGTTGTCGTCGACCATCGATCAGGTTGCGCCGCACCTGGGTCCGACGTTCGAGGGATTGAGCGACCTGTCGCGATCGATCAACAGCCGCAATGATTCGTTGCGTGACCTGCTGAGCAGTACCGGGGAGGTCACCACGATCCTGGCCGAGCGCAGCGACGAACTCAACTCGCTGATCCTCAATGCCGATGCGCTGCTGGGAGTTCTGGTGGACCGGCGCCAGGAGATCGTGGACCTGCTGGCCAACACCTCTGCGGTGGCACAACAATTGTCCGGATTGGTTGCCGACAACGAGGCACAGTTGGCGCCGACCCTGGACCGATTGAACTCCGTCGCAGCGTTGCTCGAGAAGAATCGGGACAACATCGGGCAGGCGTTGCCGGGTCTGGCGAAGGTGTCGCTGACCCAGGGCGAAGCGGTCTCCAGCGGTCCCTTCTACAACGCCTTCGTCGCGAACCTCATCGACGGCCACATGATTCAGCCGTTCATCAACAAGGCGTTCGGAATCGAACCGGGTGTTCCCTTCCCGATCCCGGGTGGACAGATCCCCGTCGGTGGCTCGGCTCGGACTCCGGTGGAGCCGGGCCGATGACCCGTACCCGAATCGCCCGGGCAGTGGTCGCCGTGGTGCTGTTGGCGGTGGTGCTCGCGGGCAGCGTGTTCGTCTACCAGAAGACGTTCGGGCCGAGATCGATCAGCGCGATCTTCACCACCGCAACCGGCATCTATGAGGGTGATGAGGTGCAGGTCGCCGGGGTCAAGGTCGGTTCGGTCACCGGTCTGACACCGCAGGGGACGTCGGTGCGGCTGGACATGAAAGTCGATCGCGGCGTGAAGATCCCGGCCGACGCGCAGGCGATCATCATCGCCCAGAATCTGGTGGCCGACCGGGTTGTCGCGCTCACCCCGGCCTATCGGACCGAGGGGCCGGTCATGCCCGACGATGGCGTCATCCCACTGCAACGGACGGGTGTGCCGATCGAGTGGGACGAGATCAAGACCCAATTGACGCGACTGGCAACAGATCTGGGGCCCGCCGGCGACGTCTCCGGCAGTACGGTCGGCCGGTTCATCGACAGCACCGCCGACGCGATGGACGGCAACGGTGACAAACTCCGACAGACCGTGGATCAACTGTCGGGAGTGGGACGGATCCTGGCCGATGGGAGCGGCGACATCGTCGACATCATCGGCAACCTGCAGACATTTGTGACCACGCTGAGTGACAGCGACGAGCAGATCGTGCGGTTCGAGAACCGTCTGGCGACGCTGTCGAGTGTGCTCGACGAGAGCCGGAGCGATCTCGATGCGGCACTGACCGATCTCTCGGTTGCGGTGGTCGAAGTCCAGCGGTTCGTGGCATCGAACAGCAGCAAGGCGACCGAACAGGTGCAGCGGCTGGTGAACGTGACGCAGAACCTGGTTGATCATCGGGCGGACATCGAGCAGTTGTTGCACGTGTTCCCGACGAGCATGGCCAACTTCTACAACATCTACAACCCCGACACCGGCACGGAGGCAGGGGTGTTCACGTTGAACAATTTCTCCAATCCCATCCAGTTCATCTGCTCGGGTGTCGCGGCGGTGGAGAACCTGACCTCCGAGGAGGGCGCGGAGAAATGCCGTGAGTACCTGGGACCGGTCCTGCCGCTCCTGGCATTCAATTACCTGCCGTTCCCGCTCAATCCCGTGCTCGGACCAACAGCGGATCCGAAGAACATCACCTACACCGAACCGGACCTGGTCCCGGCAAAGACAACACCCAAGAAGCCGGCGGCAGCGACCAATCCACTCGATGCCCTGCTCCTGCCGATCGAAAGACGACCGTCATGACACCCGGACGCCGTAGACGCCGAGGCGCACACCTGCTGATGATCGTCGTGTGTGTGGCGTTGACGGTTGCCGGTTGCAGTTGGCAGGGCGTCAACTCATTGCCGTTGCCCGGCACCGAGGGCCGTGGTTCCGACTCCCAGCTCTTCCACGTCCGGATGGCCGATGTCAGTACGCTGGTGTCGAACTCGCCCGTGATGATCGACGACGTGGTGGTCGGCAGCATCGGGAACATGACCGTCGCCGGTTGGCATGCGGACGTGGAGGTCTGGGTCGAGAAGGGCGTCGTGGTCCCGGGGAACGCACAGGCGCACATCGGTCAGACGAGCCTGCTCGGCTCCAATCACCTTGAACTGAACCCGCCGGTGGGGGTGCCGCCGGCCGGACAGCTGGCCGTGGGCGCCACGATTCCCCTCGACGAGACGGCCACGTATCCGACCACAGAGCAGACGCTCGCGTCGGTCTCCACCATCGTCAACGGCGGTGGTCTCGGGGAGATCGACAACATCATCTCCTCGCTCAACACCGCGTTGAGCGGCCGGGAGGACGCCGTGCGCGACCTGGTCACCCGGCTCGAGGTGTTCGTCGGCGCGCTCGATCAACAGCGCGAGAACATCGTGGCAACGATCACCAACGCCAATCGTCTCGCCGAAACATTTGCCACCCAACGGGATGTCCTCGCCGACGCCTTGCAGGAGATCCCGCCGGCGCTGGAGGTCCTGGTGTCGCAGCGGCCGCAGATCACCACCGCACTCGAGAAACTTCGGGTGTTCAGCGACACCACCACCGGTGTGGTCACGGCGGTGCAGGACGATCTGGTGACAGATCTGGAGAACCTGGCCCCGACCCTGCGGTCCCTGGCCGATGTGGGTCCACAACTGGACGAGGCCATCGCTTACGCAACCGTGTACCCGTACGGACAGAAGACGATCGATCGCGCCGTCCGCGGCGACTACATCAACCTCCACGCCACGGTCGACCTCACGGTCGAACGGTTGCAACGCGAACTCCTCCTGGGTACCCCGCTGGGAGATCCGAACGCGGTTGTCCAGGCCGCGGTCGGTGACCCGGGATATGGCCGCCATGTTCGTGATCCGCTGAGCGCGCCGATCACCGGAGGCGGATCATGATCCTCTCCGGTTTCGTCCGTTTCCAGCTGGTCGCGTTCGCGCTCATGTCCACGGTCGCGATGGTGGTGATGCTGTTCTCGTACATGCAGATTCAGACGCAGCTCGGGGTGGGCCGGATGGTCGTGACCGTGGACCTGCCGGCGGCGGGCGGACTGTACCGATTCGGGAATGTCACCTACCGGGGCGCCGAGGTCGGCAGGGTGGTGTCGGTGGGGTTGACCGACAACGGTGTCCGGGCTTCGCTGTCGATCGACAGCGATGTCCGGATCCCCGCGGATCTGCAGGCACAGGTCCGCAGCATGTCGGCCATCGGCGAACAGTATGTGGACCTGCGGCCCAACACCGATTCGGGGCCGTATCTGCATGACGGATCGGTGATCACCGCCGACAGGACCGAGGTCCCGCAACCCGTCGGACCGATGCTCGACGAGCTCAGCGACCTCATCGGGAGCATCCCGAAGGACAAACTGAACAGCCTCACCGACGAGCTGTACCGGGGGCTCGGGGGACAGCGTTACGAGTTGCAATCGCTCATCGACACATCCTCTGAGCTGGCCGGCGACTTGGGTGAATTGGGGGATACGACAAGGACTCTGATCGAGGATGCGGAACCGTTGCTCTCCTCGCAGGTGCGGTCGGCGGACGCGATCGAGATCTGGAGTCGTTCCCTGGCCGGTGTCACCGATCAGCTGCGGATCAACGATCCGCAGATCCGCGCGATTCTGGCGTCCGGACCGGGCTTCTCGGGCGAGGTGACCGGCCTGCTCGAATCGGTCGAGTTCACGTTGCCGATCTTGTTGGCGAACCTGACCTCGGTGGGTCAGCTCGCGGTCACCTACAACGCGGCTCTGGAGCAATTGCTGGTGCTCCTGCCGCCGTCCATCTCGATGATCCAGGCGGTACAACCCAAGAACAACGCGTCCGGACTCGGTCTGGGTGACTTCCGGATCAGCGGCATCTCCGATCCACCGGCCTGCACGGTCGGCTTCTTACCGCCGGATCAGTGGCGTCCACCGTCGGACACGACCACCATCGACACACCCGAGGGTCTGTACTGCAAGTTGCCGCAGGATTCCGACATCGCCGTGCGGGGTGCCCGGAACATCCCCTGTCTCGGCAAACCTGGTAAGCGCGCGGCAACAGCCGAATTGTGCAACAGCGACGAGGAATTCGTGCCGGTGGCTCCCACCCAGCCGCTGCTGGGCAACTATCCGCCAGATCCGAACCTGCAGGCGCAGGGGATCACGCCCGCTGCGGCGGGCGTGCAGTACTCGCCGACCACGGGCACCTATGTCGGGCCGGATGGGGTGCTGTATCAGCAGACCGACCTTGCGGACTCAGCGCCGCGACCGACCTGGCAGGGCCTGCTACCGCAGGGCTGAGTCAACGGGGACGGAAGTGATCAGACCGGATCGAAAGCCGAGATCTTCCAGGTGCCATCGACTTTGGTCAGCGCGACCCGGACGCTGCTGGCGGTCAATGCCGGATCGGGTTTGTCGGTGCTGGTGGTGGTCTGATTGATGAACACCAGGACCGTTGCCGAGTCTTTGTCGATGTCCGACACGGCGGACCGGACGACATCGGCCTGGGTGTCCACCGAGTTCTCCTGGGCTGCCGGTGCGACGACCTTGTCGGTGAACTCGGTGTAGTAGGTCAAGAACTCGCCGGTGAGATGGGTTTTGGCGGTGGCGAGATCATCGCTGAGTGTGTCGGGTGAGTACGACAGCAGTGCCACGGTGCCGGAACCGGCTGCCGCGATCGCGGATTCCTTTGCGCCTGAATCGGAGTGCTTGTCCGGGGCGTACAGGAAGAAGTATGCGGCAGCGGCGGTGATCAACGATGCGACCACCAGCAGGACAAGTGCCACGGTACTGAGTCCGGGCCTCGATCCGATACCCGGTAACGAGCGAAACCGTGACGGCAAGTGGCGCGCCGACTGTTGGTTCTCCGGGTCGGCGACGTCCGGACCGGGGTGCTCTTTGGTCAGGGTCACCGTTTTGCTTGATTCGTTCATGGGACGAACTCGACTTTCGACATCTTCAGTTCCCCGTCGGCTCTGGTCACGGTGACACTGAGCCGCCAGGCCCGGGATTCTTCCTTGGCGCCGGCGGCATTGGTGACCTCGGAGGTCGCTGCCACCAGCACCACCGCCGAATCGTCTGTCATCGACTCGACGGCCGAAGCGTTGACCTGCCCCTTGGTGGTGACCTGCGACTGCTGGACCACGCTGGTGAAATCATCGGCGCGCGTCTGGAATTCGGTGAAGAAGGCGCCGGTCGAGTTGTCCAGCACTCGTTGGACATCGGCCTGTGCCTGATTGAAGTCCAGCGAGGTGAGCGTGACCACGCCTTGCCGCGCCGCTGCGTCGAACTCGGCTTCGAGATCCTGTGTGTCGGCCACCTCTCGGTGTTGCCAGACGAAATACCCACTGACGCTCAGCGCTGCGACGATCACCACGACCGCAAGCACCATTGCGGTGAGCCTCTTGCCCGGCCGACGGAGTCGGAGCCGCGACCGTAACGTGCGGGATGGCTTCTGCGCGGCATCGGCATCATCGTCCGGCTCGACATCAGGCGGATCAGCTGTGGCCGTGCCGGTTGCATCGGCGGCATCGTCCGTCGCGGCCGGTGTTTCGATCGGGGCCGGCTCGGGCTCGGGCTTGGGCTCGGGTTCCGACTCGGACTCGCGTCGTAGTCGGGCGGCTCGGGCGCGGGCACGTGCCGCGACCGCGCTGGCCTCGGCGGCTTCGGCGAGTGCTTCGGCTTCCAGAACTGCCAGATCGGTGGTATCGGCTTTGCTCATCGTGCCCTCCCGGCGGGCCTCGGCTCTTCGGTGGTGAACGGGTTGATCGGGCTCGGGCGGATGGTCATGCGGCCGGTTGCCCGGCACTGCTGTGGAACACCTCGGTGTAATCGACCATGTCACCGGGTAGGGCCGCCGCGGTCAGCGCGTGCGACTTGAAGGCCTGCGCGGCGAAGCTCAATCGGTGGACAACGGTGTCGGAGCCGGAGGCGGAATCGAGCGGCCACCGATCGCCCCAGAAAGACACCTCTACGTTGCCACCCGCGAGCGCCTTCACCACGCCTCCGTGAATCCGGTCATCGCTCGTGAACAGATCGGCGGCTATGGCAAGAGCCTGCGGACGGCGGCCCAGACCGCCGGTGGCAAGGGCTTTTTCGAGGTCGGCGACATCTGCACCGAGGATCTGCACCGGCCGGGTGTCGCATCGGTCGGTGAGTATCACGGTGACGTCCCAGCCGGCCATCACCCGGTCGTATACGAGTCCTCCGGCGTGCTGGACCACGTCGGTGATGCTGCGGGCCACGACATTGAGCTGGTATCTCATCGGATTGACTCCTCGGTGCCGGACGTGGGCTGCAGAATGGGCACGACGGTGTCGACCGCCAGGGAAATCTGTTCTCGGACATCCGAATCCGGGGTTGCCGCCCAGTGTCCGAAACCGCATGTCAACGCGCCGATGAGTGCGGCTGCGCGGGTCTCCCACACGATCGGCTCCGCGTTCTCGGCGTCGACCCCGGCGGCGGTACGCAGGATGTCGGCCAGTGGCGGCATCATCCGCTGGGTGGTCACGTGGAGAAAACGGGACATCTCGCGTTCGGTGGTCGCCATGTGCAAGAGCTCACGGTTCTCCTCGTTCGCATCGACGGTCGCTCCGCAGGCGGCGTCGAGGATCGCCTCCCGCAGCGGCATTCGTTCCAGATTGGCGACGAAGTACGTCATCAGGTCCTCGGAGCGAAGCGCGACGGTCTCGGCGAAGAGTTGGCTCTTGCTCCCGTAGTGCCGGTACAGACTGCGTGGAGAGACGCCGGCGAGGGCGGCAATCGCGCCCATGGTTGTTGCCTCGTATCCGTGGATTCGGAATGCGGCCAGTGCGGCGTCAACGATTGCGCGCCGGGTCTTTTCGGCACGTTCCTCGGTGGATCGGGGCTGGTACCGGGGCAGTTCCGCACTGCCGGGTGTGGCGGAGATCACATGGCATAGTGTGCCACTGGCAGACTGTGCCACACAAGGGGCAATTCACTTCGCGGTTCTGCCGGACCCGGTTGCTCGTGCCTCTGTCATCTCGATGATCGCGTGTGCGGGGCAGTCCATGAGAGCGCGCATGACCTGATCGCGGTCGGCAGGCGGGACCTCACCGTTTCCGACGAGGGATGCGTAGCCCCAGTCGTCGAGCGAAAAGTATTCGGGCGCATGCCTTGCGCAGGTGCCGAATCCGTCGCAGAGCGTGCGGTCCAGGCGAATCCTCACAGTCCTTCTCCGTTCTCTGCTGCGAATGGCCGCCGGGCCCGATAGGGCGAGGCGTCGCAGGTGGCGCACCGTCCGGATCGGTGACGGTCCACTCCGTCCGGAAAGAAGGCCAGCAGGGTGCCTGCGACGTTGGTGGCGGCGTCCAGCGTCGCGCAGGCACCGCGTCCGCGGAGAACCACCGACCACCGCTGCAGGCGGGCGAGATCGTCCTTGCCCGCCACACCATCGCGGAGGGCATCGAGGACAGCCGACATCGCCGCGGTGCCGTTGAAACACGACCCGCACTGTCCGGCGTTCTCCCGATCGAAGTAGCTCATCACCGACGCTGCGACCGCGACCGGACATTCGTCGGTGAGCAGCGAGACGGCGCCGCAACCGAGTCCGCCGCCGAGTGCACGGACGCTGTCGTGATCGAGGTTGCCGCCCAGGACGTCTCGATTCAGGAGCCCACCGAAATAACCACCCATGAGCACGCCGCGAACCCGGTCCGGTGCCACGCCGTGCAGCGCCAGCAGGTCGGTGACCGGCAGTCCGTGCGGGATCTCGTACAGGACGGCCGGTGTGCCGGCGCCGGTGACCGTGGCCAGAAACGTGCCGGGCGAGGTGGTGGTCCCGATGGTCCGGAACGCCGCGCCCCCAGAACGCTCGATATACGTGATGTGTGCCAGTGTCTCGACATTGCTGACGAGCGTCGGCATCTGACCGACGCCCTGTTCGAACGGACGGGGCGGCTTGTCGCTCGGCTTGGCCGGTCCGCCGTTGATGGCGCGAATCGCAGCGGTCTCTTCGCCGGCCACGTATCCGGGCTCGACGGTGAACACGGAGAGTTCGAGGTCTCCGAGCAGGCCGGCGGCGTCGATCAGCGCGCGGTCCATGGTGGCGGCCGCGTCGCGGTCGGAAACGTAGACGTGGCCCCGATGCGCGCCGACGATGCTGGCCACCAACCGGAGTCCGTCGAGGATCAGGTGGGGGCGGTGTCGCATCAACCAGCGGTCTTTGACCGAAGCGGGCTCGCCCTCTTCACCATTGGCGACGACGATGGCCTCGCCTGCGCGTCGACCGTGATCGCGGACCGACCGCAGTTTGATGCCCATCGGAAATCCGGCACCGCCGCGACCGCGCAGCCCCGACTCGTCCACCTCGCGCAGCAGGGTGTCCGGGCTGTCGAGCGGCCGGTACCCACCGCCACGGCGGTAGTCGGTCAGATCCTCGATCTCGGTGGATCCACGACCGGCGTGCAGGAGGCGCGGCGCGAGCCCGGGTGCGACCACCGTCTCGATCTGTGTCGGGCGGCCGGTCGGCACATCGGTGGGGGTGGTGCTCATGTCCCTCGATTCTCTTGGCCGCGTTGGGGTATCCGTCGACCGTCACCACAATCCGCGGCTAGGCTCACCCGCATGAGAACGGCAGTGCTACGGATCAACGTCGATCCCGACGGTGTGCTCACCGGGCGGCAGCTATCCGATGGCATGGCGCAACTCCGTTCCGGTGCGGCACATCTGGGTGCCGAGCTGATCGACATCGATCTCGTGTCGGCCGCGGCCGGCCGTCGCGAGATCGAGCTCCTGATGTCCGGGGACGACCCCGACGTTCTGCATCGGCAAGGACTCGAGTTGTGCGAGCGCGTGTTCCGGGTGGCTCCGCGTGCCGGGGTGGTGACCTTCATCAGCCGGGGAACCGACGACGATGCCCACGGCGTGCTCGCCGGCTTCGGGCTGACCGCCGACATCGAGAGAACACCCGGACCTGATGGTTGGGATGTGGTGGTCGTCCACATCCCGGAGAGTGATCTCGACCGGATTCCGGAGAGCCGCATACATACCGCGCTCGAGGCCTCCCTCAACTGCGAGGTCCACATCCGGCCGGTGTGAGCGCACCGCTCCGCGGCTCATGAGTCGGCCAGGAACTTCAGGATCGCCGGAGCGGCCTGGACCCAGGTGTCGAACATGTTGAAGCCGTTGGATCTACCCGACGCGCGGTCTTCCATCGCACGTTCCCAGGCATCTTCGGGCCACGGTGGACCGATCAGGACGGAACCTCTGATCAGGCAGCTGACCTCCAGCGAGGTGCGTTTGGGATGGTCGAGGTCGTTCTCCCCGCCCCGGATGATGAGGGTGGGAACGGTGATGCGGTCGAACAACTCGTCTTCGACTCCGGGGATCGTCTGGCCCGGCTTCGAGACGTAGCTGCCGAGCCACCGCAGCGAGAGTTTCACGAACTCGTCCGGGTCGAGGTCGAGCAATCGCTGCTTGTTGGCCGGATTCTCCTCGATCCGGTCACGCCATTCGCGGAGCCGAAGCAAACCTTCGGCGCCGAGTCCGCGGACTGCCTGCAGGCTCGGAAGTACATAGTGCGCACCGAGATTGAACGTTCCGTAGATACCACCGACGATGTTCCACAGGGCCAGTTTGCTCACCAGTTCCGGGTAGAGAATGGTCAGCACCATCGAGTCCCGGGCGCCGCCGGATCCGCCGGCGAGTATGCACGGCCGGCGACCGAGCCCGTTCAGTAGTTTCGCGAGTGTCTCGGCGCGCATGTGGGATTCGGACCGGCCATAGAACTGGACGTCGGAGGCTCCGCAGTTCGGGCGATCCCACAGCAGGACGGAGTAGCCACCGTCGACGAGTGCCTGAGCCAGCGGGCGCAGGCCCGGGATGTCTTTGCCGAACCTGCCACCCGGGGTCAGGACGATGAGTTCGTCCGAGGTACCGAGGATTTCGTAGACGACGTTGCCGCCGTTGATTTCCATGACGGATGGACTGGACAACGTTTCTCCCGTGCTCATGCGGTGACGAGCACGTCGTCGCCGACGACCCGCACCGGGTAGGTCCGGATGCTCCACTCGGGCTTCACCGCGGTTGTCCCGGTGGACAATTCGAAGCCCCACTGATGCCAGGGGCAGTAGATGAACTCCAGGTCGCGGACCATCACCGCATCGCCAGGCACACTGTCGTCGACGATGGTGCGCCCGCGGGCCCGGCCGGAACACAGCGGACCGCCTTCGTGGGGGCAGTAGTTGGCGATGGCGTAGAAGGTGCCGCCGACGTTGTAGACACCGACACCGTGACGCCCGATCGGGACAACCTTCGATGAACCCGGCGGGATCTCGGCCACCGTGGCGACCACGTGCTCACGTCCCTGCGCGAGTCGGGGCGGTGTGGGATCGGCCGGTGTTGTCTCCTCGGACATCTCAGAACACCCTGACCTGATGGTCGAGGGCCGGGACGAACTCCGGGAGGTGGTAGGTCTCGATGCCGTTGCGGAACATGACCGCCTCGCGGGCATGCCGGGGGAGGTGCTTGACCAGCCAGCGGGGGTCGTCGAACGTCCAGTGCGGATAGTCCGAGGAGAACAGCAGGATCTTGTCGGCCTCCATCCACTCGAAGGCGCGGGTCAGTTCGGTCTTGTCCTCCGGGTAGTCCAGCGGCTGGGTGGTGAACTTGATGTGTTCCTTCACGTACTCGGACGGCTTGCGGGTGATCGACATGAACGACTTGCGGGCCTGGAAGATTGCATCCATCCGCCACATCAGCGGCAGGATCCATGTGAACGCGTGCTCGACGAACACCACTCGCAGCGCCGGGAACCGATCGAAGACCCCGTCGAAGATCAGGCTCATGATCTGGTTCGCGGCCAGGAGGGAGTAGGTGACCATGAAATCGTGGTTGTAACTCGGGAACCCCACCGGCGGCATGGGCATCGTCTCGAACGCGCCGCGGCCCAGATGGCAGCTGACCGGGAGGTCGTATTTGACCGCGGTCGCCCACACCGGGTCGTTGGCGGGATTACCCCAAGCCGGGCGTGGTTCGGCCTTGATGAGGATCTGGGCCATGTACTCGTGCCCGGCCCACTTCTCGATTTCCCGGACGGCGGCCGCGGGATCGTCGATGCCGGCGCAGATCGAACCCCGCCAGCGCTGGTGCCAGTTGTTGTGGGAGTCGAGCCAGTGGGCGTCCAACCAGCTGTTGACGCCGGTCGCCAGCGCCGCGGTGGTTTCGGGGAGCCGCGTGGCCTTGACGGACGGTTCCAGGATCGCGATGTCCGAACCCGCATCGATGATCAGCTGACGAAAGGCCAACTCGGGGTCGCTGCCGGGAAACTCCCCGTCCGCCGGGAACGAGTCGACCCGCATCGCGTAGGAGTGCGCGTAGTCGGGCGCGTCGTAGATGATCGTGTCCCCGACCCGGTGGCTCAGGAAGTACTCGCTGCGGTACGGCTCCGGGATGTGGTCGATCAGCTCGCCGCGCCGCGGAACGGGGTGGACGTCGGAGTCGACAACCCGGACCGGGGTCATCTCGGTATCGGGTGTGGGCTCCCGGATCTCGCTGGTGGTCATGGCTTCTCCTTCACGCGGTCCCTGGTGCGGTCAGTGCGGCCGAGACGTCGATGCCGTAGAGCGAGGCGGCGTTTTGCCAGCAGAGCTTCTCGCGTTGTTCGACACTCAACGAGTCAGGCAATGCCTCCAATGAGTTGCAGTGCCAATGGGGATAGCTCGACCCGAACATCACCATGTCGTCTTTTCCGGTGTAGCCGAACCACTCTCCGGCGAAGTCGGTGTTGCCGGGACCATCGATGCTGCTCTGTACGAAGTGGACGTGCCCGGGTAGGTAATCGCTGGGCATGCGTGGAGCCCACGGCGTCTGCTCGAGATGCGGGCGGCCGAACGTGTCCATCCGCCAGATGAAGGGGGTGAGCAGGTCGGCGCCGCCGTCGGCCCAGACGAACTTCAATCCCGGAATCCGTTCGAAAACGCCCTCCGCGATCATGTTCATCAGGTGATAGATGTAGTTCAGGTCCATGAAACCCAGGTACTGCTCGTACGTCCGGGCATGACCCGATGGGGTCGGGGGAAACGCGATGCTCTCGCCGGTCTCGATATGAACTGCCACCGGCAGGTCGGCGTCCGCCGCGGCCTCCCAGATCGGCCAGAACTGCGGTTTGCCGTACAGCTCGCGCGACTGCAGCGGGACACCGAGCTGGACCACCCTCGGATGATCTTTCCAGCGGTCGATTTCGCGGAGCGCCCCGGTGACATCCTCGGGATTGACCCGGATCGTTCCCCGGAAGTGATCCCCGAACTCTGCCGACTCCAGCCAGCGCGACACCATCATCTGGTTGTGGGCGGACAGCACCGCACTGGTCAGGTGCCGGTCCGGAAGGATGCCGCGGGTCATCGGGTGCAGGACGGCGACATCGACACCGCGGTCGACGAACAGGTGCTCTGCGACCAGCGCCGGGTCTGAGCCCGGGTACCCGCGGCCCGGACCACGGGTGCCGGGCGCATACTCACCGCCGGGCGCACCGTACCAATCCATCTCGGCGTCGGGGATGCCGCGGCTCTTGAAAGGCTCTCGCAGGAAACTGCGCATGTCTTTGTTCGAGGTGAAGAAGATGTGCACGCTGGCGTCGATGACTGGCGTGGTGGTGCCGTCCGGGTTGACCCTCATCGTTGGCTCTTCTCCCGGGCCGTGGTGACCGGTGCGGCGAGTTCTTGTTCAGCACACAGTATTTGGAGTTTGGCGAGGGTCTCATCCAGGCCCGGGCCGAGTTTGGGACCCGGCGTGAACGTCGCAGGTAGGTGGCGCATGCCCTGGATGACACCGATGGTGTCGTAGTGGACGGCCGCACCGGGATCACACGTGTAGTCGGGCATGCGATCGAGTACCGCGAGGAGCATCGACTTGAAAACCGTTCGTGCGACGTTGGATCCGATGCAGCGGTGGATCCCGAGGCCGAAGCTGTAGTGCCGGTTGGCGCCACGGTCGAGTTGGATGGTGTTCGGTTCGGGGAAGACATCGGGATCCCGGTTGGCCATCGCCCACGAAAGCCACAGCCGCTCGCCCTCTTTGAGATCAGCACCGGCGAAGGTGCAGTCACTCGAGATGGTTCGTCCGTCGCCGGGCGCCGGGGTGAAGTAACGCAGGAACTCCTCGGTGGCCGGATTCAGGAGGTCCTCGCGATCATCGCTGAGACGGGTCCGCTCGGCCGGATTCTCCGAGAGCCACTCGAGGGCATGTGCGGTCAGGGCTGTGGTGGTGTCGAACCCACCGCCGATGATCAACCCGAGCATTCCGAGCACTTCGAGCTCCGGTGCCGGCTCCCCGTCGATCCGCATGTCGACCAGCGCCTGGATCAGGCCGGGGCGTGGGTTCTCCCGGATCTCGGCCACGTTGGCCATCAGGTCCAGGCTCATCTCCTGATACAACTCGAAGACTCGTACCGCCTCGGGGGAGTTGACCGGGGTGTATACCGAGGCGTGCACCGGTTCGCAGTAGAGGGACCACTTGTCCAGTGGCACACCGAGCATGGCCAGGGTCAGGACGGCAGGCACCACATTGGCCAGGTCGTCCACGAAATCTATTGTCCCGCTTTCGATTTTTTCGTCGATGCTGGCGTCGACCACTTCTTTGATGAACGGTTCCCATCGCTTCACCGCCGCGGGCGAGAGATACGGGTTGAGGATCTGGCGGTAGTGGTGGTGCTCGGGCTCGTCCATCTCGAGCATGCCGCCCCGGGCGATCATCTCGTGCTCGGGTGTGGGAATGCTGATCCCCTTGTACCCCTTGCGAATTCCGTTGAGGTCGTTGTCGTTCGACACGAACGGGGAGCGCGCGAGCTCGAAGACCTCGTTGTTACCTGCGGCCACCCAATGCCCGTTGTAGGTTTCGGTCCAGGCGAGCGGGCACTTCTGATGCATCTCGGAGGTGATCGACTCGAACTGGAGCCGGTACTCGGGGGTGTGGCGATCGAAGTGCAAGCCGTTCCGCGTTGTCGGGCCTCCGGTGGGTTGCTCTGTCGATTGTTCGGCGCTCACGGTGAGATGTCCTTCCTTACGTCACAGTGTCGAATGTGACCGGGCGGGGTGCGATGATGCCAGGGTGTTCGAGGAGTCCGTCGCGGTCGACGTCTTCCCTTCAATCCCGTCCCCTTCGCCGATCAGATCTATTCGTAAAACACCGATCTGTTCGTTTCGGTAACTTTTATCGAAGGGCCTCGGGCCGAAGCCGCCCCGGTATCAGGAATGCTATTTCATTCCGTAAGAACGATCTTGTGGTTTGCGAGAATGCTACTCTACGGTCGATTCTGCAACAAGGCTTTTGGTCATCCGTGACCGGCTGGGCAGGGGGTGGGTGAGCCCCGCCGGAAAGCGCTGATTTCAGCCGATATTGGGACATTCGTACTGAATTCATCCGTCCGTGGTCGGTCGTCTCGGGCCCACCCGGCGAAAGTCTCGACACAAGGAGTGGAGCGTCGATGATGCGGGAGATCCCAGGCGATGTGCGCGCTCGCTACGTGGCCGAAGGGTGGTGGAACGGACAGACCATCGGGCAGATGCTGGACTCGGGCTTGGCCCACACCAAGGACCTGTCGTTCACCGTGCATTCCGACGCCCGACCGTGGTCGGGGACCTTTGCCGACGTCGAATCGATCGCCCGCCGGCTCGCCGGCGGTCTCCGCTCGCGCGGCGTCGGACCGGGTGACGTGGTGGCGTTTCAACTGCCGAACTGGATGGAGGCCGCCGCCACCTTCTGGGCATCGAGCCTGCTCGGCGCGGTCGTCGTGCCGATCGTCCACATCTACGGACGCCGCGAGGTCGAGTACATCCTGGCGGTCGCGCAGCCGGCGGTCTTCATCACCGCAGAGCGATTCGGCCGGCTGGTCCATGAGCCGGACGTTGCGGCCGGCGTACCCATCGTGGGTCTGGTCGGCCGCGACTTCGACGATCTGTTGGCCGACGAGCCGATGGCCGGTGCGGTTCCGGTCGATCCGGACGGCCCGGCGCTCATCGCATTCACCTCGGGGACGACCAGCGCGCCCAAAGGGGTGATCCACAGTCATCAGACACTCGGCTGCGAGACCCGTCAGTTGGTGGCCCAGAACACCCAGGACACCGGCGCTGCGCTGACGGCAACCCCGGTGGGCCACTTCATCGGGATGGTCGGTGCGCTCCTCATCCCGGTGCTCAATCGTCGGCCGGTGAACCTCATGGATGTCTGGGACCCGGGCCGGGCGCTGGCGTTGATGCAGCGCGACGGCTTGTCGGTGGGCGGCGGGCCACCGTACTTCGTGACCAGCCTGCTCGATCACCCCGACTTCACCGCTGAACATCTCGCCCACGTTCGGTATGTCGGTCTCGGTGGGGCCGCGGTGTCCCCGGCGCTCATGCAACGCCTCACCGGCCTCGGAATAGTCGCGTTCCGCGCGTACGGGAGCACCGAACATCCGTCGATCACCGGCTCCCCGTTCGACGCCCCGCAGCGACACCGGCTGATGACCGACGGCCGTCCCATGCCCGGCGTGGAGGTCCGGGTGGACCGCGACGGGGAGATCCTCAGCCGCGGTCCGGACCTGTTCGCGGGGTACACCGACGACACGCTGACCGCGTCGGCATTCGACGGTGACGGGTGGTACCGGACGGGCGACATCGGGGTGATCGACGACGACGGGTGCCTGACGATCACCGACCGAAAAGCGGACATCATCATTCGGGGTGGGGAGAACATCAGTGCCCTCGAACTCGAAGAAGTGCTCCTGCGGATGCCTGCGGTGGCCGAGGCCGCAGTGATTGCCGTCCCTGATCGGCGGCTCGGTGAGCACGCTGCCGCCGTTATCCGGGTCCGCGACGGATACGAACTCCCGGACATGGAAAATATCCGTTCGCATTTCGCCGAATGTGGGGTTGGCCGCCATAAATGGCCCGAACAAATAGCCGAATTGGCCGACTTTCCCAGGACCCCGAGTGGAAAAGTACAAAAGCATCTGATTCGTCGCCGGAATCTATTTCACACGCAGCAAACGCAGTGATCATGACGACGGCATCGGCGCCATTGTCGCCGACCATCTGAGAGGACATCTCGTGCCAGACATTCCCGATCGTCCGGTCGGCGAGCGCACCGCCGGAACGGAACCAGTGTCATATGACCGCGAGGTCGACGTCCTCGTCCTGGGGACGGGCGCCGCCGGGATGACGGCGGCGTTGTCCGCCGCGCACGCCGGTGCCTCGGTGGCCATCTACGACAAGGCGGCAACCGTCGGCGGCACGAGTGCGGTCTCGGGTGGGATCGCCTGGATCCCGGCGCATCACCGCAGTCCCGATGGCGAACTGACCATCGCCGACGCCCTGAGCTATCTGCGGGCGCAGTCGCTGGACTCGATGGATGACGACCTCGTCGAGGACTTCGTCCGCACCGGGGAGACGATGGTCGACTTCGTCGAGGCGCACAGCGCGCTCCGGTTCGAGATCGCCGACGGGTTCCCGGACTACAAACCGGAACTGCCCGGTGGCCGGCCGTCGGGTGGGCGTTCGCTGAGCCCGATCCCCTTCGATCTCAATCGACTGGGGGAGTGGAAGAATCGGATCACCACCTTTCCCGCCGATTGGAGCAACGTCGGATTTGATGCCGAGACCAGGGCCAGACTCAATGCATCGGTGGATGTTTCGGATTCGTCGAACATCTGCGTCGCCGGGGCCGCCCTGATCGGTGGGTTGCTCCGAGGATTACTCGATGTCGGGGTCGTCCCCGAGACCGGTGCCCGCGCACGTCGGCTCATCACCGAATCCGGGCGGGTGGCCGGCGCCCAGATGGTGCAGGGCGACAAGGAGTTTGCGGTCCGGGCCCGCCGCGGAGTGATCTTGGCGACCGGAGGTTTCGAATGGGATCCCGGGCTGGTCAAGGCGTACCTTCGAGGTCCGATGCACGGTCCGGTATCACCCCCGAACGGCACCGGCGACGGGTTGCGGATGGCGATGGCGCTCGGCGCCGACCTCGGGAACATGAGTGAGGCCTGGTGGGTCCCGATCGTCCGGATCCCGGGTGATCTGATCGAGGGCAGACCACGAAGCCGAAGCGTTCGGCTCGAGCGGACCCGCCCGCGCAGCATCATGGTCAACCGTGCCGGTGAGCGTTTTGTCAACGAGGCGTCCGAATACAATTCGATGGCCGGAGCGTTCCATTATCTGGACCCCAAAGGTGGTTACGTCAACGATCCCGGGTGGATCGTGTTCGACGCGTTGCATTTCAAGCGATTCGGTTTCTTGGGGGTTGATCCGAAAGATGCGGTTCCGGAATGGTTTTCGGAATCGGAGGATTTACGTGAACTCGCAACGAAGGTGGGAATCGATTCTGCCGGGTTGGAGAAAACGGTGGCGGAGTGGAATCGGAATGTCGCCACCGAGACCGATCCCGACTTCGGCCGGGGCTCGAGTGCCTACGACGGATGGTGGGGCGACGAGAATGCGCCGACCGTCGCCGGGCGCACCCTCGGCCCACTCGACACCGGACCCTTCTATGCCGTCCCGGTGACAGTGGGCGCGATGGGTACCAAGGGTGGGCCGCGGACCGATCGTGATGCGCGGGTCCTGCATGTCGACGGCGGGGTGATCGACGGGCTCCATGCGGTCGGCAACGCCATGGCGGGGGTGACCGGACGCGCGTACGGCGGTGCCGGTGGAACTATCGGACCCGGCATGGTCTGGGGGCTTCGTGCAGGTCACCGCGCTGCAACCGGGGCATCGCTATAGGCGGACGCTGCCGGATTCGCCCGGTTTCGGCAGAGCCGTGCGCGGCGCGGCCGCCCGGGTGTTGATAATCTCGCACTCAGTAGGCACCCCCTGCCGGCGCACCCGCGTCCGGTGGGCCATGGTGGCGAACGTGAGTGTGGGGCCGGAGGTGGCAGTGGGCGTCAAGGGGCCGTCGAGGCCGACAAAAGCCGATGTCGCCCGCCTGGCCAAGGTTTCTCCGGCAACCGTCAGCTACGTCCTGAACAACGTTGCCGGTCAAAAGATCTCTGCCCAGACCCAGGCGATCGTCCGCGACGCCGCCGAGACGCTCGGTTACCGGCCCAACCTGGCCGCCCGCAATCTTGCCGTGGGCGGCAGTGGCGTGGTGCTGTACGTGCTGCCGCGCATGGCGCTCAGTGAGCTGCCGATCGAGGTCGGCAGCCGGCTGACCACCGCGTTGGCCAAGCACGGTGTGGTGGTCTCGCTGCAGTTCGAGACCAGGGACCCGGCGAGCATGAGCGGCGCGATCGCGAATCTGAACCCGATTGCGGTGACCAGCATCTTTCCGCTGTCCGGCGAAGCCCTTGCGGTGGTCGAAGCCGCCGGCATCCGGCATATCGACGTGGTCAGTACCCACCTGGAGGGATTCGATTCGCTGAACCTTTCCGTGGGCGAATTGGTGGTCGACCACCTCATCTCCAAGGGGCACAGCAACCTGGCATTTGCCGGGATCGATGTGCCCAAGCAATTGGCACTGAACGGATTTCGTCGCGACGGTGTTCGTGCGGCCGCCCGGGAGCGAGGGCTTCCCGAGGTCACGACCGGGTCGTTCGAGCCCAGTGGCTCGAACGCGGCGGCAATTGTCACCGAGTGGGCCGACCGCGGCGTGACCGCCATCTACGGCGCGAGCGACGAGGCGGCGTTTGTGGTGCTCCACGGGTTGCGTGAGGCGGGTTTGCGGTGCCCGCAGGACATCGCCGTCATCGGTGGCGAGGCCAGCACCCTGGGGCCGGTGAGCAACCCGCCGCTGACCACCGTGAAGATCCATGCCGGTGCGATCGTCGACGCGGCCGTGGCTGCGATGATGCGCGAGCTCGGATATCGACCCGATGAAGATCCCAGCAGCGCGAACGTCTTTGAGCTGATCCAGCGCCAATCCACCTGATCTGTCCTGGTCAGACGCCTTCGAAATCGACTGATGAACCAACTCCGCAAATTCGGTGACGCCGATCACTTACGCGTGTAAGCTCGCCAACAGTTCCACAGCTCGAGTCAGTGCAAAGCTCTGATCAGTCCACAACCGGCCTGACAACAAGTTGAAATGCTCCCGGCGCAGGTGAGCCCGCAATTCGGGTTGGCTGCCCCCGGGATGGAACGTGCGAAGAACATCAGCCACTTTCGGATCTCCGGGTGGTCTGTGAAGCGTGCCGAGCCTGCGTGTACGGCACAGAGGGAGGGGCAATCCGGTGACAGTGAGCGCAAATAGTGATGTGCATTTCGACCCCTATGACGTGGAACTGAATGCTGATCCGTATCCGATGTTCCGGCGGCTCCGGGAAGAGGCCCCGCTCTACTACAACAGCGAACACGACTTCTACCTGCTCAGTCGCTACGCCGATGTCCACGGCGCGCTGACAGACCCTATGACCTTCAGTTCTGCGCGTGGTGCGATTCTCGAGCTGATCAGGGCGAACATCGACATCCCGCCCGGTGTGCTGATCTTCGAGGATCCGCCGGTTCACACCATTCACCGAAAGCTCCTGGCTCGAATGTTCACGCCCCGCAAGGTGTTAGAACTGGAACCGAAGATTCGCGAGTTCTGCGCTCGCAGTCTTGACCCATTGATCGGTGCCGGAGAGTTCGACTTCGTCGCCGATCTCGGCGCGCAGATGCCGATGCGGGTGATCGGGATGCTGATCGGAATCCCGGAGGCAGATCAGGTGGCCATCCGGGAACACGCCAATGCCCAGTTGCGTACCGAGGCAGGCAAACCGATGAAGGCCGCCGAGGAAGGGATGGACACCGGTGAGATATTCGCCGACTACATCGACTGGCGCGCCAAACATCCTTCCGATGACATCGTGACCGAATTGCTCAACGCCGAGTTCGAAGATGAGACCGGGACGACCCGCAAACTCACCCGCGAAGAGTTGCTGACCTATGTCAATGTGGTTGCCGGTGCGGGCAACGAGACGACCACCCGGCTGATCGGATGGGCAGGCAAGGTTCTTGCCGAGCATCCGGATCAGCGGCGCCAGCTCGTCGACGATAATGCCCTGATACCCAAGGCGATTGAAGAGCTGCTGCGGTTCGAGCTGCCAGGGCCGCATGCGTCGAGGTATGTGACCCGCGACGTCGAATACTACGGTCAGACCGTACCGGCGGGCAGCGTGATGATGTTGCTGCTGGCCTCCGCCTGCCGCGACGATCGCCAGTTCCCGCCGAACGGTGATGTTTTCGACATCAATCGCGAAGCCCGCCCGCACCTTGCCTTCGGTAGCGGGACACATTTCTGCCTCGGCTCGTCGCTGGCCCGTCTGGAAGGACGGATTGCGCTCGAAGAGATTCTGAAGCGATTCCCGGAATGGGACGTGGACCTCACCCGCGCGACTTTGTCCCCGACCTCGACGGTCCGGGGTTGGGACGCGATGCCCGCCATCATCCGCTGAGAGTGCAGATACCCAGTGCCAGAACACGAAAGCATCTGGAGTGACCTTCAGGGTTTTGCCTTTGAGCAGGGCTATCTGACGGTCGGCGGCGTCCGGACCCGCTACCTCCACGCCGGCGACGACACCAAGCCGGTGCTGGTCCTGCTCCACGGGTCAGGGGGTCACGCCGAAGCGTATGTGCGCAACTTGAAGGCACACTCCGAGCACTTCTCGGCCTGGGCGATCGATATGTTGGGCCACGGTTACACCGGCAAACCGGGCCATGCGCTGGAAATCCCGCACTACGTCGATCACTACCTCGGGTTTCTCGATGCCATCGGTGCCGAGCGGGCCAATCTGAGTGGTGAGTCGCTGGGTGGTTGGGTGGCGTCGCGGGTTGCCGCCGATCACCCGGAGCGCGTCGGGCGGCTGGTACTGAACACGGCAGGTGGATCGCAGGCTGATCCGGTGGTGATGAAACGGATCATCGATCTGTCGATGGCCGCCGCGCGCAATCCCTCCTGGGAGACCGTGCAGGCCCGGATCAAGTGGCTGATGGCGGACAAGTCGAAGGACTACGACGACATTGTCGCCAGCAGGCAGCGGATCTATCGACAACCGGGATTCGTCGATGCGATGAGCGACATCATGGCGTTGCAGGACCGGGACATCCGGGCCCGAAATGTGTTGGGCCCGGAGGATTACGGACGTATCACCGCGCCGACCCTGGTGCTGTGGACCAGTGACGATCCGACCGCGAACGTCGACGAGGGGCGACGGATCGCGGCCATGATCCCCGGTTCGCGCTTCGAGGTGATGCACGGGTGCGGGCATTGGCCGCAGTACGAGGACGCCAAGACGTTCAACGCGCTGCATCTCGAGTTCCTGTTGGGAGGGTGAGCCGTGTCCTCTGCACTCGACGGTGGGGCCACCGACCGTGATCAGGTCGGTCGCGCACCGCAGACCTCGCAGGTTGATGTCGTGATCGTCGGGGCCGGCCCGGTCGGACTCACCCTCGCCAACATCCTGGGCCTGCAGAATGTTCGGACGCTGGTGGTCGATGAGCGCAACACGCTGATCGACTATCCACGGGGAGTGGGCCTGGACGACGAATCCCTGCGCACCTTCCAGTCGATCGGCCTCGTCGACCGAGTCCTCCCGCACACCAGCCCGAATCAGATACTGCGCTTTGTCGACGCCAAACGCCGGCTGCTGGCCGAGATCGCGCCCACCGACACCTCATTCGGTTGGCCCCGGCGCAACGCGTTCGTCCAGCCGCTCGTCGACGCGGAGCTCCTGGCCGGGCTGGGGCGTTTCGATCATGTTCAGGTGGCCTGGAACTCCCCGATGGTGGCGGCCGACGACACCGGCGAGGGGGTGGTGGTGGAACTCGCCGGTACCGGCGGACGCCGGACCGTGACCGCGCGCTATGTGGTCGGATGCGATGGCGGACGCAGTGCGACAAGGCATCTGATGGGGGTGTCGTTCGAGGGGACGACATCACCGACACGATGGCTGGTCGTGGATCTGGCGACCGACCCGCTCGGACACCCGAACATCGAGGTGGCCGCGGACCCGGCGCGACCCAACGTGTCGGTGTCGATCGCCCATGGCATCCGCCGGTTCGAGTTCATGATTCACTCCGGCGAGAGTGACGAGGAGGCGCAGCGACCCGAGTTCCTCGCGAAACTGCTCGCGCCCCTGGTGCCGTACCCGGACGACCTCGACGTGATCCGGCGTCGGGTGTACACCCACCACTCCCGCATCGCCGGTGCCTTCCGCAAAGGTCGGATACTGCTGGCCGGTGACGCCGCGCACCTGATGCCGGTGTGGCAGGGACAGGGTTACAACAGCGGGATCCGGGACGCGGCCAACCTGGGGTGGAAGCTGGCCGCCGTGGTGACCGGTCGTGCCGATGACGTTCTCCTGGACACCTACGACAGCGAACGTCGCAGTCACGCCCGGGCGATGATCGATCTGTCGACGATGGTGGGCAAGGTCATCTCGCCGACGAACAGGCGGATTGCCGCCGCCCGAGATCTGCTGATCCGCAGCGCATCCGTGCTCCCCGCCCTGAAGAACTACGTGCTGACCATGCGATTCAAGCCGATGCCCCGGTATGAGCACGGTGCGGTGGTCCATGCCGATCCCCGTCCGGCCCGGTCGGCGGTGGGCACCCTGTTCATCCAGCCGAGCGTGGACACGCGGGATCGCAAAGGTGTTCTGCTCGACGACGTCCTGGGCACCTGGTTCGCAGTGCTGTGCTGGAACAACCATCCACGCACGGTGCTGGGGGAGCAGCAGTTCTCGGCGTGGAAAGCCCAGGGCGCCAGATTCATCACGGCCCGGCCGGGATGTCAGCTCGAATGGACCGGCCACGACGATCCCGATGTCATCGTCATCGGTGACAGCAGCGGCCACGTGAAGCGCTGGTTCGACGCACAGACCGACTCCGTCCTGTTCCTGCGACCGGACCGGTGTATTGCCGCAGCCTGTGTCGCACAACGTGCCCCGGAGACAAGTGCGGCACTGCTCGAAGTACTCGGCTCAGGGCAGGTCAGATCGGGGCGAGCCGGATCAGGGGAAGGGGAAACCGATGCCACTGGCGCTCTGCTGCGTGTCACACAGCCCCCTGCTTGAACTCCCGGGCACACCGCCCGAACTCGTCGACGACGTGGGGGCCGCGCTCGAAGAGGCCGCCGACTTCGTCCGGAGTTGGGACCCTGAACTGGTGGTGATCTTTTCACCGGATCACTACAACGGATTCTTCTACCGGGTGATGCCGCCGTTCTGCATCGGCAACGCCGCCCGGGGTGTCGGTGATTACGGGACGCAGGCCGTCCCGCTGGATGTGCCGCGCGAGCTCGCCGATGCGTGCGCGCGGTCGGTGCTCGAGGCCGGGGTCGATGTCGCGGTCTCCGAATCGATGGACGTCGACCATGGCACCGTGCAGCCCCTGCAACGCCTGCTCGGTGATTCGCGGGCCCGGCCGGTGATCCCGATCTTCGTCAATTCCGTTGCGGCGCCGCTCGGTCCGTTGCGGCGGGTACGCGCGTTCGGGCAGGCGGTGGGTCAGTACCTGGGAGGTCTGGATCAGCGGGTGCTCGTCATCGGTTCCGGTGGCCTGTCACATGATCCGCCGGTACCGACACTGGCCACCGCGACGGGCGGCGCCCGGGAGCGAATGGTGCACGGCGGCGACCAGACCCCGCAGCAGCGTTCGGCCCGGCAGAGCGCGGTCATCGAGGCGGCGCGGGATTTCGCCGCCGGCCGTGGCCCACTTCGTCCGTTGAACCCGGATTGGGACCGTGAGTTCCTGGAGCTCGTCGACACCGGCCGGCTCGACGAGATCGACGGTTGGTCCAACACACAGATCACCACCGATGCCGGCAATTCGGCACACGAGATCCGCACCTGGGTGGCGGCCTTCGCTGCGATGGCCGCTCAAGGGCCCTACGAGACGCCGGTGCGTTACTACCGCGCCGCGCCCGAGTTGATTGCGGGCTTTGCGATCCGGGCTGCCCAAAGCAGCGCCGAAGCCCGCCCATGACACACGAACCCGACAACCGCCAGAGGAGGACGCAGTGACGGATTCTGAGACAGCGGCGATCACCCCCGCCGGCGATTACGACAAAACTGTCGACGTACTGGTGGTCGGATCGGGCGGTGGCGGGATGACCGCGGCACTGGCAGCCGCTGACGCCGGGCTGGACACCCTGGTGGTGGAGAAGGGCGCACAATTCGGTGGATCCACGGCGTTGTCCGGTGGTGGCATCTGGGTTCCGGGCGCGCCCGCCCAGCGCCGCGCGGGGTATTCCCCGGAACCGGCGGGTGTGCAGGAGTACCTGCGCGCAATCACCGAGGGCTTGGTCAGTGACGAACGCATCGCGCAGTACGTCCAGACCGCCCCCGAGATGATGGATTTTCTGGAGAGGTCCAGCCCGTGGCTGGAGTTCGTCTGGAAACCGGGCTACGCCGACTATTACCCGGAACTGCCAGGGGGGTCCGAACGTGGCAGCACCATCAACGTTCCACCCATCGACCTGCGGGAACTCGGCGACGAAGAGCAGAACCTGTTGACGCCCCTGGCACTGGCTCCCAAGGGAGTGTGGCTCGGACCGAAGGACCTGCGCGCGTTCTATCGGATCCGGCAGTCCTGGACGGGCAAGGCAGTGCTCTTCAAACTGCTGTGGCGCATGTTCCGGGCCCATGTGTTCGGTGACCGGATCGCCGCGATCGGCCAATCGTTGGCGGCCCGGCTGCGGCTGGCCATGAAAGAGCAGGGCATACCGCTGTGGCTGGACTCGCCGATGATCGAGCTGATCGAAGGGCCTGATCGATCGGTGCTCGGTGCGGTGGTCGGGCATGAGGGTGCCACGCTGCGGATCCGGGCCCGACGGGCCGTGATTCTCGCGACCGGCGGATTCGATCACGACATGGACTGGCGGCGCGAACACCAACCGGTCTTGGCGGAGGATTGGAGCTTCGGAAATCCGCTGGCCACCGGTGACGGGATCCGGGCGGCCGAGAAAGTCGGGGCCGCAACCGAACTGCTCGACGAGGCCTGGTGGTTTCCGGCCATCCAATGGCCTGACGGTCGAATGCAGTTCATGCTCAACGAGCGCATGATGCCCTCGCAGTTCGTGGTCAACGGTGCCGGACGCCGCTTCTGCAACGAGGCGGCACCGTATATGGACTTCAGCCACGCGATGATCGCCGGCGAGAAGACCGGGGTGACCCACATTCCCTGCTGGCTCATCACCGACTCGCGGTCGTGGGCGAGGTATGTCGTGGCAGGACACCTGCCGCTACCCAAGATTCCGTTCGCGCCGGTACCCACCGGGCGCAAGATGCCGAAGGAGTGGTTGCAGTCCGGAGTTGTCCAAGAAGGGTTCAACTTGGCAGAACTCGCCACCAAGATCGAGGTACCGGTCGACGAACTCACCAGAACCGCAGAGCGTTTCAACGACCTCGCCCGCCGAGGCCATGACGACGACTTCAATCGCGGTGACAGCAGCTACGACAACTACTACGGCGACCCGACCTTGCCCAACCCCAATCTGTACCCGTTGACGAAACCGCCGTACTACGCCTTCCGGATGGTCCTGGGTGATCTCGGAACCTCCGGTGGACTCCGGACCGACGAGTACGCCCGCGTCCTGCGCGACGACAACTCACACGTCGACGGGCTGTACGCGGTGGGTAACACCTCCGGGGCGGTGATGGGCCGGAGCTACGCCGGGGCCGGGGCCACCATCGGCCCGGCGATGACGTTCGGATACGTCGCCGCGCGTCACATCGCACAGAATCCCGGTCCCGCCGAAGTCGCAGCACCGCAGGAGGATTCCGCTTCACCCTCGCAACCGTTTCATTCCCATCGGAGGTAACCAATGAAGATTTCCTTGTTCTATGAGTTCGCCCTGCCACGCCCGTGGACGCAGGACGACGAATACAAGATGTTCCAGGAGGGCCTGGCCGAGGTGGAGGCCGCCGACAAGGCGGGATTCTCGACGGTGTGGCTCACCGAACACCATTTCCTCGAAGAGTATTGCCACTCAACGGCACCCGAGATGTTCCTGGCCGCCGCCAGCCAGCGAACCAAGGACATCCGCCTCGGCTTCGGCGTGATGCACCTGCCGCCGGGGATCAATCACCCGGCCCGGGTCGCCGAGCGCGTAGCGACGCTCGACCTCATCTCCGGCGGCCGGGTGGAGTTCGGAACCGGTGAATCGTCGTCCGTGGCCGAGCTCGCCGGGTTCAACATCGATCCGGCGGACAAGCGTGGACAGTGGGAGGAAGCCCTCGAGGTGACCATCCGCTGCATGACCGAGGAGCCGTTCACCGGGTTCAAGGGCGAGCACATCGAGATGCCGGCCCGCAACGTGATCCCGAAGCCGTTCCAGAAGTCGCATCCGCCGGTATGGGTGGCCTGCACCCGTCCATCGTCGGTGCAGATGGCAGCGCAAAAGGCCATCGGTGCACTGAGTTTCGCCTACACCGGGCCCGGACCGCTCGGCGACCGCGTTGCCTCGTACTACCAGGAGTTCGAAGAGCGCGGTGTGCCGTCGACGCCGGAGATCAATCCGAACATCCTCGCGATCGGTGGCGACTTGTCGATGATGGTCGCGCCGACCGAGAAACAGGCACTCGACCGGCTCGGAGTCGGCGGCGGCTTCTTCTCGTTCGGGATCATGCACTACTACATGACCGGACAGCACATACCCGGCCGCACGGGCGTGTGGGAGCGGTACCTCGAAGAGGTGGCCAACGACGAGACCCTCGCCTACGGCCCGGGTCGCGGCGCCATCGGTTCGCCGGAGATGGTTCGCGAGTTCCTGCGTGGCTACGAGGAGAGTGGGGTCGACGAGATCATCCTGCTGCTCAATCCACGCTGTCACGAGGCGACGATGGAATCGATCGAGCTGATGGGCAAAGAGGTCCTGCCGGAGTTCATCGAACGGGACGAAAAGGCCGTCAAGGCAAAGGCTCAGCGACTCGCCCCGGTCATCGAGAAGGTGCAGGCGCGTCGCCCGGAATCGCGCGCGCCGGAGTTCGACCCGAACTACTCATTCGGCGGCCTACCGACCGGTCGTGGCGGAAGCTTCACCGCGAGTGAGATTCCCGAGGCGATGGCAGAGATCAACGAGGGCCGGGTCCAGGCGGCACAAGCCGCGAAGGAGGCGGCGGCACAGTGATCGCCACGGCGCAGGTATTCCGGTCATGGGCCATCTAGACCAGCTGTTGCGCTACGACGGCCGTCGTGTCGTGGTCACCGGATGCTCGTCGGGCATCGGTGAGCAGGTCGCGCGGCAGAGTGCCGAGCTGGGTGCCGACGTCATCGGTCTCGACATATCTGCGCCGGGTCAGGATTCCCCGATCAGCGAGTTCCATCAGGTGGACCTCGCTGATCGGGGGTCGATCGACCGCGCCATCGCCGCGATCGGCGGCGGCGCGGTCGATGCGCTGTTCAACGTTGCTGGCGTGTCCTCCGGGATCGGGAACTCGCTGCTGGTGGTGACGATCAACTTTCTCGGCATGCGACATCTGACCGAATCATTGGTCTCCCGGATGCCAGGCGGATCGTCGATCACCTGCGTCTCGTCGATGGCCGCGTCCGGGTATCGCGACAATCGGGCCACCGTCGCGGACCTGCTCGGCACCGGATCGATGGCCGAGGGAGTGCAGTGGTGTCGGGAACATCCGGCAGCCCACGCCAACGGTGGCTACACATTGTCCAAAGAGGCGATCATCCACTATTGCATACGGAACTCTGAACACCTTGGTGCGCAGGGGATCCGGATCAATTGCACGGCCCCGGGCGTGACCGAGACGCCCATCCTCGATCAGCTGCGCACCGCGTACGGTCCGGAGTATCTTGACGACATACCGAAACCGTTGGGCCGGGTGTCGACCTCGCCGGAACAGGCTGCGGTTCTGGTCTTTCTGGGTAGCAACGCCGCCAGTTACGTGTCCGGCCAGGTGGTTTGGGTCGACGGCGGAATCGTGAACAGCAACGAGCTGCGTGAGCCCGTGTCAACCCTCGGGGTCACCGACCATCAAGCACCTACACATGACGCAAGGAATTGACATGAGCGACCACAGTGGAGTCAGTACCGTCGAACCGATCACGATGTCCACCATGAAGGACTTTCGCCGTGTTGCCGACGAGGTCCGGAACTGGGGCCGTTGGGGCAGTGCCGACGAACTCGGCACCCTCAACTTCATCACGGCCGACAAAGTGGCCGAAGGGGCATCTCTGGCCAAGGCGGGCAAAGTGTTTCCGCTGGGCGTCGACTTCGGATCGTCCGGACCCCAGGGTGCCTTCAAGTTTCGGCAGAACCCCGTCCACGTGATGACGGTGGACGGCGGCGACGCCGAAACCCTGGTCAAGCACTGCACGGATTGGGATATCAACTCGGTGGGCCAGGAACTGAGCGGGTTCTTTGCCGGTGAGGACAATCCGTTCCGGTTCAACGACGACATGATCATCATGCCGCTGCAGGCCGCGACGCAGTGGGACGCCCTCTCACACGTGTACTACGAGGAGAAGTTGTACAACGACTTCCCCGCGGATTCGGTGACGAGCATGGGCGCGAAGCACTGTGGGATAGACAAGGTGGACAGCAAAGGGATCACCTCGCGTGGCGTGCTCCTCGACGTGGTCCGCCACCGTGGGGCCGACCTGTACCTCGAACACGGTCGGACGATCACCCCGGCCGAACTCGACGACGTCGCCCGGGCACAGGGCGTCACCATCCGACGCGGAGACATCGTCCTGGTCCGAACGGGTTGGTGGGCCAGGTTCCTGACCACCGGCGCCGGATCCGAACCCGGAGCCGGACTCGATTGGACCTGCGCATCGTGGTTGCACGATCATGAGGTCGCCGCGGTCGCGTCGGACAACCTGATGGTCGAGGATCCGGTGTCGGCGGTCGAGGGCACGTTCCTGCCGATGCACATGCTCTGTCTGCGCGACATGGGGTTGATGCTCGGCGAGTACTGGGATCTGACTGCCCTGGCCGCCGATTGCGCGGCCGACGGAATCTACGAGTTCCAGCTGGTGGCACCGCCTTTGCGAGTCACCGGTGCCGTGGGGTCGCCGGTCAATCCGATAGCGATCAAGTAGCCGGCGATGACGCACAGTACGACGGCGACAAACCGAGCCACGGCGACGGACGCGCCCACGGCGGCGGTAGATGCCGGGCCCCTGGTGGTGGGACTCGGCGGCACGCTGCGCACCAACTCGTCCACCGAGCGGGTGTTGCGGTACTGCCTGGACTCGATCGAGCGGCAGGGCGGACACCCCGAGATCTACAGCGGCGCCGACCTCGACATGCCGATGTACTCGCCGCACGAACTCGAACGCACACCACAGGCGCGCAAACTGGTCGATTCCCTGCGCGGTGCCGATGCGGTGATCGTCTCGTCCCCGGGCTATCACGGCGGGGTCTCGGGGCTGATCAAGAATGCGATCGACTACATCGAGGACCTGCGCGACGAACCGCGGACATACCTGGACAACACGCCATGGGGTTGTATCTCCTGTGCTTACGGCTGGCAGGCAGCGGTGGGAACGCTCGGGCAACTCCGGTCCATCGGACATGCGCTGCGGGCGTGGCCCACACCGCTGGGTGTGGCCATCAACTCGGCCGACCAGATCTGGGATGACGCAGGCCAATTGACGGACCAGGCGGTTCGGGGACAGCTGGACATGCTGGCCGCGCAGGTGCTGGCCTTCGCGAGAGCCGGTGGGCGGCAGTCATGACGAACTCCGGCAGCCGGACCTCGCCCGCCCACATCGTGCGCAGATATGTGGTGGTGGACGGGCACTCGACCAGCTACCTCGAGGGCGGGGTAGGTGACACCGTGGTGCTCCTGCACGGTGGAGAGTTCGGTGCCGGTGCGGAATTGGGCTTCGAGCGCATCCTCGGTCCGCTCGCCGAGCGGTTTCACGTTCTGGCACCCGACCTGCTGGGCTTCGGGGAATCGGCAAAAGTGGTCGACTTCAACGACGGCCGAGGTCTGCGCATACGACATGTCGCCGCACTGTGTCGGGTGCTGGGTGTGGACTCGGCACACTTTGTCGGGAACTCCATGGGAGCGGTCATGCTCTTGGCCGATCTGACGTCGGACCGCCCGGTGTTGCCGGTGCGGACTCTGGTGGCCATCTGCGGCGGCGGCGAGATCCAGCCGGGCCCACACATGCAGGCGCTGTATGACTATGACGTGACGATGCCCGCCATGCGCCGGATCGTCGAGGCCCTTTTCCACGATGCCTCGTACCCCGCGGACGGGGACTTCGTCCGTCGACGGTACGAGTCGTCGACCGCGCCGGGTGCCTGGGAAGCGGTGGCCGCCGCCCGGTTCCGGCGACCGGACACGGCTGCGCAGGCCGCCGCCGGTACCGGTTCGGGCGGGTTGGTGAATGACCGGCCCTACGAACGGATCGGCGTACCCACGCTGGTTGTCGAGGGTGAGTGCGACAAACTCTTGCCCCCTGGCTGGGCAAAGGAACTGGCCGACCGGGTGCGGGTGGGGACCTCGGCGGTGATTCCGCAGGCCGGTCATTGTCCGCAGATAGAACAGCCGGCCGCGGTGAGCCGGCTTCTCATCGAATTCTTCGAGAAACAGTGCGCGGAACCGCGCGCGACCGAACAACGGAAGTGATGGCGATGGGCGAACTGTCAGGCAAGGTCGCAGTGGTCACGGGCGGGTCCGCGGGGATCGGGGCTGCGACCGTCGAGCGGTTCCTGGCCGAAGGGGCGCGGGTGGTGATCGCCGACACCGATCTCGTCGGAGGCGAAACCCTCGCCGCCGCATACGGACCGGAGGCAATGTTCCAGCCGACCGATGTCTCCGACCCGCGGCAGGTGGAACAGCTCGTCGCGGTGGCGGTCGATACCTTCGGTGCACTGGACATCATGGTCAACAACGCCGGGGTCCCCGGGGTCATGCACAAGAGCTTTCTCCAGGATGACCTGGCCGACTTCCATCACGTGATGGGGGTCAACCTCCTCGGGGTGATGCTCGGTACGCGAAATGCCGCCCGCCACATGGCGACTGCCGATGGCGGCTCGATCATCAACGTGTCCTCGGTCGGCGGCGTACTGGCCGGTGGTGGTGTGATGACGTACCGGGCATCCAAGGCCGCGGCGATCCACTTCACGAAATCGGCGGCCATCGAGCTGGCCGAATACGACATTCGCGTCAATTGCATTGCACCGGGCAACATACCCACCTCATTGCTCGCCACTTCCGCGGCAAAGATGTCGCCGGAGGCCGGGGAGCGGTTCACCAGGGGCGTGCGCGAGGCCATGAAGGCCGACCGGCCGCTGGGGCGCGACGGCACGCCCGGCGACGTGGCAGAAGTGGCCCTGTACTTCGGTAGCGACCGGTCGTCGTATGTGACGGGAACGGTACTGCCGGTCGACGGTGGCACGGTGGCCGGCAAACCACTGAAGAAGCGGAACTTCTCGGACAAGCCGGCCACCGCTGCCCACAGCAACGGAGAAAGAAGGCCCGTATGAAAGTGACAGTCGAACAATCCAAGTGCATCGCTGCCGGGCAGTGTGTCTTCGAGGCGGCAGATGTTTTCGATCAACGGGATGACGACGGGATCGTCGAACTGCTCAACGATCATCCACCCGCCGAACTGCATGGTCACGTCAGGGAAGCAGCGGCGGTGTGTCCTGCGATGGCCATCCACGTGGAGGAATGAGCGTACCCGTCTCGCCGTGCACACCGCCCTCGATCTTCCGATGACCCCCTAAGGAGTGACCGTGTCTGATTCGCTGCCCAGCACCACAATTGATGGAGCCGGTGATGTCCCGGACTACCCGATGGAGCGGTCGGCGCAGTGTCCGTTCGCGCCTCCGCCGGAGGTTCGGGCCCTCACCGAGACCGCCCCGCTGAGCCGCGTCCGGATCTGGGACGGAAGCACCCCATGGCTGGTCACGGGGTACCCCGAGCTGAAGGCGCTGATGGGTGATCCGCGGGTCAGCGTCGACGACAGGCGCCCGGGCTTCCCGCACTGGAACGAGGGCATGCTCTCGACGGTTGATGTGCGCCCGAGGTCGGTGTTCACCTCCGATGGTGAGGAACACACCAAGTTTCGTCGTATGTTGACCCGTCCCTTCACCTTCAAGCGCGTCGACGCGATGCGCCCGGCCATCCAGCGGATCACCGATGAACACATCGATGCGATCCTGGCCGGCCCGCAACCCGCTGATCTGGTCGAAGGCCTCGCGCTGCCGGTGCCGTCGCTGGTGATCTCCGAGATGCTGGGTGTGCCCTACGCGGATCACGAGTTCTTCCAGGCACACGCGACGACGGGGGTCAGCCGGTTCGCCTCTGCCGAGCAGGCGGCCGAGGGCCGGACCGGATTGGCCAGATACCTGATCAAGCTGGTCAAGAAGAAGATGGACGAGCCTGCCGAGGACATCGTGACCGAGCTGGCCGAGCGGGTTCGCGCCGAGGAGCTCACCATGCGGGAGGCCGCACAGCTCGGCACCGGACTGCTCATCGCCGGCCACGAGACCAGTGCCAACATGATCTCGCTCGGCACACTGGCGCTGCTGCAGAACCCGCAGCAGCTGGCGCTGCTGCGCGATTCCGATGACCCGAAGGTGCTGGCCAACGCGGTCGAAGAACTGATGCGTTACCTGAGCATCATTCAGAACGGGCAACGGCGGGTTGCGGTGGAGGACATCGAGATCGGCGGCAAGACGATCAAGGCGGGGGAGGGCATCATCATCGACCTGGCCCCGGCCAACTGGGACGCCAGGGAGTTCCCCGAGCCCGACAAGCTCGATATCCTGCGGCCCGCCCGCCAGCAGGTCGGCTTCGGTTTCGGTGTTCACCAGTGCGTGGGTCAGCAGCTCGCGCGGGTGGAGTTGCAGATCGTCTTCCAGACGCTGCTCCGCCGCATCCCGAGCCTCGCGCTGGCGATCCCGTTCGAAGAAGTCGAGTTCAAGCACGACCGACTGGCCTACGGCGTCTATCAGCTGCCGGTCACCTGGTAACGCAAACGAGCCGGAAATACGAAGACGAGCCACAAATTTGTGGCTCGTCTTCGTATTCCCGGCTCGTTTGTCTGGGGATCACCGGTCGGGTGCGGTGCCGATGATGCCGTCGGACTGCAGCGCTGCGATCTCCTCGTCCGTGAGTCCGAGTTCGCGCAGGATCTGCCGATTGTGCTGGCCGAGAAGCGGTGCCGGCGTCTGATGGAAGTGGTCGATGCTGTCGGTGAAGCGGATCGGTGTGGTGCTGTGGGCCGCGGGCCCGTTGACCGGATGATCCACCTGCTCGAAGAACCGGCGGTACGCGAGCTGCGGAATCTCGGTGATCCGATGCGGCTGCATCACTTTCGCGGCGGGCACCCCGGCGTCACAGAGCAATTCGACGGCGGTGTCGCTGCTCATCGCCCGGAAGACGGCGCCGAGCTCGCCGTCGATGAGGTCGTGGTGTTCGCGACGACCGGCGGCGTCATCGAGCCGGGGATCCGTTGCCCACGCCGGTGCGCCGAGCGCCTTCTGCAGTGCGGTCCACTGGGTGTCGGTGGCCACGGCCACCGCGATCCAGCAGTCGTCGCGACCGAACTCGTCCACGTCGGCGGTCAGGTAGAGGTTTTGCGGCGCGGCCACGGGTCCACGGTTTCCGTCCCGCTGCAGGATGTTCCCGTAGGCCGAGTATTCGGTGACCTGTTCGGCGGCGATGGCCAGTGCCGCATCGACCATCGCGACCTCGACCTGCACACCCTCGCCGGTGCGCTTGCGGTGTTCCAGGGCCAGTAGCAGCGCGGACAGCGCATGGACCCCGGCGTTCGGGTCGCCCAGGCAGTACGGCTCGAGTGGATTGGCGTCGGGATACCCGGTCAGCCAGGTCAACCCGGACGCATCCTCGATGACGTAGGCGAACGCGGGGTTCTCCCGCCACGGCCCGTCGAGTCCGAAGCCGGGCATCCGGACCACGATGGCGTCCGGGCGCAGAGCGTGGACGCCGGCGAAGTCGAGACCGATCTGATCGAGTACCCGTGGTGTGTAGTTCTCGACGATGATGTCGGACGTCGCCACGAGTTCCCGGAGCAAGTGCTGCCCACGGTCGGTCGAGAAGTCCAGGGTCACACTCTTCTTGTTGGTGTTCAGGCCCGAGAAGATGGGAGAGCGTTCCCACCACTGGTCCTCGGTGACGGGCACACCGGCGATGAGCCGGGTCCCGTCCGGCCGACGCGTGGATTCCAGGTGGATCACCTCGGCGCCTAGCATCGCGAGAAAGTGCGTGCAGGATGGACCGGCCCAGTACGCGGTCATGTCCAGCACGCGCAGCCCGGCAAAGGGAAGCTGTTCGCCGGCCGAGGGATTCGTGGGCTGGGTACGCCGGCGCGGAGGCTGGGCGCGGTGGTGTTCGGTGTGCTCGCCTAGGGCCGGTGCCGGTGCCGGAGGGCGAAGCTGCGCCGGTTGCATCCGGAACGGTGACGCGGGCTGGTCGAATCCATCCCGTGGATTGGTCGTGAACGTCCGGCGTTCCCGGAAATGGTCCTGCTCGGTGGCATTTTCACCGTGGACGACCGGGGCATTGGGGATGCGTAGCGCACTGGCGAACTCGCGGATGCCGGTGACGTCCTGCTCGGACAGCCAGGCGTAGATCTCGGGCGCGTGCTGCTGCGCCCGCTCGGTGAGGGTCAGTGTCGATTCCTCGTCCATCCACTCCGGATGCCCGACCATGACCGCGAGGTCGAACCACTGCTGCATGGTGCCGCAGCCCAGGGCCACCAGACCATCGGCCGCGGTGGCCACCCCGGGCACGCCGGCGGCACGTTTGGTGCGGAACGGTCGCTGCAGAACGTCGAAGAAGCTCACGGAATAGTAGGTGAGACAGAGGATCTCGGTTTCCAGCATCGAGACGTCCAGCAGGTCGCCGATTCCGCTCTGGCCGGTAACGATACTCGATGTGAGTGTTCCTGCGCAGGCATAGGCGCCGGTGAGCCATTCGCCCACCTGGCCGCCCACGTGGACCGGTGCGCGGCCCGGGGACCCTCGTCCGAGGCCGACGATACCGCCCGAGGCAGCCTGCACGGTGAACTCGGTGGCCGGTCGATCGCTCCACGGCCCGTGTAGGCCGAAGGGTGTGATGGCGGTGACGGTCAACTGCGGGTGCCTGCGATGGATTTCGTCGGCGGTCAGCGACGGGCGCTCGGTGATCCGCGAGTTGTGCGACCAGACAACGGCATCGGCTCCCGCGAGCAACTTTTCCAGGAGTTCGACATCGCCGGGGTCGTCTGGGTCGACGACGACGCTGTCCTTGGAGCAGGCCAGGTAACCGAACAGGGCGCCATCGGAACCCGGCGCGATCGGTGCGCCCGAGGCCGTCCACCTGCGCAGCGGATCACCCTCGGGGGGTTCGACTTTGATGATCCGGGCGCCGCCGTCGGCCAGGAGCTTGGTGCAGTACGCCCCCGCGATACCCGCCGACAGGTCGACCACCACGTATCCGTCGAGTGGGTATCGGGAACCGGAAGTGTGCATCTGGATTATTTCTTCTTCTTGCGGCCGGACTTGCTCAACCTGAACTCCGGTGGGTATTGGTCGTCGTTGCCTTTGACGGTGTTGTTGAGTCCGCGCCCGAACGTGTCCTCGTCCTCGAGCATCACCTCGTCGCCGTCGGCCGCGATGTTGCTGCCCATCGACTCGAAGAACGCCGACATCAGGCTGCCCATGTATTCGCCCTGTTGCTGTTTCATGATCTCGAAAAACGTCTTCTGCATGAAGACGGTGTCGGTCGGGCGGGTGCGTGCGCAGGCCAAGGCGTACTTTGCGACCTCCGCCTCGAGATCTGCGCGGGGCACCACACTGTTGATGAAACCGCAGGCGTCCATCTCGGCGGCGGTGAAAGCCCGTCCGGTGAACACCATCTCCTGAAACTTCCGCAGACCCATGGCCTGTGCCCAGGTCCACATCCGGGGTCCCCAGCCGTGATAGCGGAACGACGGGTGCCCGAACAGGGTGTCGTCGGCCGAGATCAGCAGGTCGGCGTCCGCGGCCTGATAGAAGTGCCAGCCGTAGCAGTAGCCCTTGGTTTCCACGATGCTGATCTTCTTGAACTCCTGCAGGCTGCGACAACCGGCCTGTGGATTGGCATACCACTGGCTGACGGAGGCGCCGAACCGAAATGACCCTCGCGGCGGCGCGGTGACGTCGTCTTCATCGAGTTTGAACTCGCGGAGCCGGGCCTCGGGCGACTCCGCGTTCTGGTTGGCCATGAACTCGGGAAGATCTGCGCCGGAGCCGAAGTCGTCGCCGACACCCCGCACCACGAGCACCTTGACGTCGTCGTCGATGCTGCATCGGTGGATCAGGTCGCCGTAGCGCAGACGGGCCGCGGCGGTCGGGGCGTTGAGCTGGTCGGGCCGGTTGAAGGTGATCGTGGCGATCTTGGTCTTTCGGTCCTTCTCGAAGAGGATGATCTCCTCCGGCTTGGGAACTGAATCCGACATGTTGCGCTCTCTCCCTCTGGGTTTCGGCTCCACTGGGGTTACCCGGTCCACCAGGGAGCTGTGGTGAGAACCTCGGGCCTGCGGTCGGTGACCAGGACGGCATCGCGGCCGAAGACCGCGCCGATGCCCTCGGTCCAGACGTAACTCGTGACGGCCAGCACCATGCCCGGCTCGAGTATCTCCGACGCGTTGGTCTCCGGTAGGTGCGGTGAGACGACCGGCGGGTCGAAGCCCAGGCCCAGCCCGTGGGCAACCGGGGTCGGGGGCAGTGGCTCACCGGCCGCCTCGTACGCAGACAAGAGTGCGCCGGCCGATGCTCCGGCCTGGCAGGCGTCAAAGAGGCGCTCCCGCAGTGCTTGTGAGCGGCGGTACAGGTCTCGGACCCCATCGGTCGCGTCGCCGACCGGCCAGGTGCGGCCGACCTCCCCGGTATATCCCTTATCGAGAACTCCGGCGGCGAAGGCCACCAGGTCACCGGTGTGTACGTCACCCGAACCCTTGGCGCGCCGTCCGTGGTGGCCGGGTGAGGTCACCCACGCGCCGTCCTGGGTGGCCGGGGTACTGACACCACCGGCGGCCATCGCCTCCAGGAGGACGCCGGTCAGCCGCTGTTCGCTGACCCCGGGGCGCAGTTCGGACACCGCCGCCGCCAATCCCACCTCGGCGACCTGAAGAGCCTCGCGGATCGACGTGATCTCGTCCTCGGTTTTGACCCGGCGGGCGGTGCGAAGCGCGACCTCCGCATCCACCAGCTCGGCGTTGGGGAACGCGTGGGGCAGAAGTTCGGCGAATCCGGGTGAGAGGGCGTCGATCCCGACTCGCCTGGCGGTCGCGGCGCCGTCGATGTCCTTGAGCACCGCGATGATGTTCATCGGGTTCCACGCGATGCCGTACAGATGGTCGTGAGGGATGTCGTCCGGGATTCCCTCATCCCAGGTGCTCAGCAGGTGGACCTCGCCGGTGTGCCGGGACAGGACACAATTCGGTGCGAACGGCCGCGTGCCGGCCACCCACAATTGGGTGGCGCCGGTGACATAGCGGACGTTGGCCTGCCGACCCAGGACGAGGATGTCGAGGTCGTGGGCCTGCATCTGGGCCAGTGCGCGGGCTCGTCGTCCGGTGCGGAGAGCGCGGTCATCGGCCAGGATCTCAGTCGCCATAAGGCGTGTACGGGTAGTCGGTGAGCGGCGCGAAGCCCTCTTCGGTGATGACCACGATCTCCTCACTGCGGTAGCCGCCGGTGCCGTCTTCCCAGACGACCGGCTCCAGTACCAGCACCATCCCGGGTTTCAGGATGAAGTTCTTGTCGTAGGTGGGACCCAGATCGGTACCGATCATGGGCATTTCGGCTGCGGAGGTACCGATGCCGTGGCCCAGGTAGAAGTGCGGGAGCCAGGGTTTGGTCCCGCCGTTCACCTCGATGGCGGCGGCGGCGAGATCTGAGAGCGCGACGCCGGGCCGCAGGGTCTCGAACACCGCGGTGATCAGGTCTTTCCAACGTCGGAACTGTGCCTGCTGACGCGGGGTGGGGTCTTGCCCGACGATCCAGGTGCGACCGAAATCGGAACAATAGCCCGAATATGTGATGCTCACGTCGACCCAGAGGACGTCGCCGGCAGCAAGTTGACGTTCGGTGGTCAACAGCGGAAGGGCCAGGTCGCCGTGGGTGGTCCAGACACCCGATTCCTTGCTCGACGGCATCACCTGCCAGATGGCATCGAGCATGTTGGCTGTCGCCCCGCGTTCGAACGCCCGCCGGACGAAACCGGCGGACAAGTCGATCTGCCGCATGCCCGGTGCCAGGGCCGCCTGCACCTCGACCATCGCTTCTTCCGTTATGCGACAGGCATTTCGGATGCAGGACAGCTCATCCGGGGTCTTGATGAGCTTGGCGGCGCCGATGACGAGCGCGGCGTCGCGTGGTGGACCGGACGGGAACAAGCGCTTGGCTGCTCGCAGCATCGCCCCGGTGCTCTCGTCGACGGCGTAGACGGCGTCGGCCGGCACCAGGTCTGCCAGTGCCCGGGCAAAGGTCTCGACACCCTCGTCGAACTCCAGGTAGACCGGCGGCAGCACATGGTCGTCGGGCAGTACCCAATCTTCCGGTGCGCCATCGCGGATCGGCAAGAAGAGGTAGGGCCACTCGTCGTCGGGCAGGATGACCGCCACCGGTCGTTCGACGTGGGAGAGCCCGGCATCACCCAGCGGCCAGCTCACCCCGGTGGCGTAGGCAACCGCGTTGTTGCCCAGGAGGATCAATGCACCGATGCCGCGCTCGACCATCTCCGCGCGGATCCGGGCACCGACCTCGCGCCGCATTCGGGCGAGGTCGGGTTTGTCCGGGACGCTCAAAGTGTTTCTGTTGCCGGTCAAGACAGATGAGGTCAAGATGCCGGTTCGCTTTCTTGCGGCAGGCCCAGGAAGTTCGCGACGTTGGAGCTGACGGCCTTGACCGCATCGTCGGGGCCGAGCGCCTCGACGACCGCCGCGATCGACTTCTCCGAATAGCCGAAGCTGCTCTCGTTGTGCGGGTAGTCGGATGACCACATGACGTGATCGATCCCGATTTGGTCGATCAGTTCCAGACCCAGTGGGTCGACGATGAACGACGCACTCATATGGTTGTCCCAGTAGTGCCGAACATCGTGTTCCACCGGACGATTGAGCATGTGGCGGAATGATGCGAGCATGTGCTCGGCGTCCTGGATGGCTGATGGAACCCAATTGATACCGCCCTCGAACCAGCCGATCTTGAGGCCCGGATGACGATCGATGATGCCGCTGAAGATGTACTTGGCAAACATCTCGCGGAACGGTGCGACGTTGTGCATCATGCCCACGGCGACACTGTTGATCTCGCACGGGCTCGACAACGGGGCCTCACCGATGTGGTGGGCGAGCGGTACGCCCGACTCCTCGATGGCATCCCACACCGGGATCATCGACGTGCTGCCGTAGTCGATGGGTGTGCCCTCGAGGTCTTTGCCTGCCGACAGTGGCATCAGGAATGTCTTGAGGCCCAGCGACTTCAGCTCATCCAGTGTGCGCCGGGTGCCCGCGGCATCCCACCAGTTGATCAGACCCACACCGTAGAACCGGCCGCTTGATCGCTCCTGGAGGTCGGCGATGTATTCGTTGTAGATCCGGAACGCGCGCTCACGGATGTCGCGGTCCGGGTAATGCAGCAGTGCCAGAAGCGCATTGGGGAAGGCGAGCTCTTTGGAGACGCCATCGGCGGCGAGCTCGTCGAGCCTGGCCTCGATGTTGGCGCTGCCGGATCCGACCAGCGGGTCATACTGCATCAGGACGTGGCTGAAGTCGCCGGGCAGGAACGACTTTCCCTTGCGGCCCAGCTGAAAAGCCCCTTCCTCGTACCACACTCGAGGAGCCTTATCCTGAAGTTCGGCCGGGAAACGTTCGTAGAAGATGTCGTCGGCGAGTGAGATGTGGTTGTCCGCCGAGAACACCTCGGTGCCGCTGGGGAGTCCGAGGTCGCCGACGGCGTGTCCGCGACGATCTTTCGGAGGAGCGAATCCTTCCGGCGGATACAACGACGCGCTGGTGGTATGAAGCGACATTACTTCTCCATTTGTTCGACTGGTTGGCTGAGTTCACGTGACGCCGATGAAGACGTCGGATGCAGCAGTTCGCGATGACGCGCGGTCGGGGAAGTGGGCAACCTCGTGATCGACTCCGGGGTGCGAGACGATTCCATCGCCGGCTGTTGCGACGGAATTCGAAATGGTCCACACCGAGCGGGAGCGCACGGGCCACAAAAGAAGGTGATTTCCATATTTCGGACTGGAAGAAACAACAATCCCCTGTAGCGGAAGTCACGTTATCACGCACTACCGGTGTAAGCCAGACTGTTTTTTCGCTCTCCGAACGTCTCCGGACCGGGCCGTCGGTAGCGGCTCGGGTGCATCTGCCGAAAGGCCACACACGAGTTACTTATGCGTGTAAGTTGGCCCTCGAGCGAGCTTGGGTGTCGTGATGGCTGCACGTCGAAGTACCAGCCCGGCAAGCTTGGGAAGTGGAGTCCGGCGTCGTTCGGCGGTATGGCTATCACTGCCGGTAGGGCCGAGAAAGTGCTCTGCAGGCGGCGGGAGTCGGTACGCGGTGGCGCCGGGGTCGAGCGGGTCGGATGTCACCGGAAACGGCGGCCGGCCCGGGGAGCGGGAGCGTGGGCTGCCTGATTTGGTGTCCGTACGCAGAGCCATGTCGATCGAGGGTGGGAGCCGGCCGCGACGGTAGTCGAATAAATGGCGATCTTTTCGCGAATTGAATCGCAAATGCGACCTGATGTGCGTGGCACATCGGTGCTATTCAGTATTTCTTTGTTGCTGCATGCAATTGAGGTCGATTACTTCTTGAATTGACCGCAAAAGCAGGTGAACGTCCCTAGCGGAGCCGGTTCAGCCGGGAAGTGTGGCAGTCAACGATGCCCAGTCGAAGACGCCGTGATCGCTGCCGAGTCCGGTGGCCACCACCCCGGCGACTGCGCAGCCCAACTGCGCCGACCGCAGCAGTCCGAAATCGGCCAATCGGCCGACGATGAAGCCGGCCGAGAATGCGTCCCCGCATCCGCTGGTGTCGACGACCTCGACCTCGGTGGCCGCTGCGTGTTCGGCGGCCGTCGCCGTGACGACCCACGCTCCGTCGGCACCTGCCGTGACCGCCACGCATCCGACACCGCGGCCGATGAGGGTGCGGCACCCATCGATCAGGTCGGTGGCCCCGGTGAATCCGAGCACCTGCTCGTCATTGGGCAGTAAGTAATCCAGGTGCGGCAGTACCGGATCGATCCAGGCCAGGACGCCGGGGTCGCCCGGTGCGAGGATGTCGGCGGAGATCGTCACCCCCGCAGCATGTATCGCTTCGAGGACCGGCGCCAGTTCGGTCGGATTCAGCAGTTCCGGTGCGCCGATGTGCACGTGGTCGGCGGTGGTGAACAGATCGAGTGGAACCCGATCGAGCGGATAGGTGAGATTGGCGCCGGGCATGTGGATCGCCGGCCGGTCACCGTTGCTGCGGATGGGTAACACGCTCATCGATGTCGATTGATCCTGCACGCGCACAAGATGTTCGGTGACCACGCCGTGTCGTTGCAGGAGGGTGGTCAGCAGATTGCCGGAGTCGTCGGTTCCGATGGCGCCGACGGTCGACACCGCCGCCCCCAGCTTGGCGAGCGCAACCGCCGTGCCCCCGGCCGGGCCCGCCGGAACCAACCGGATCTGCGGAACCAGCACCGCGCCCTGGCCTTCCGGGATCTCGTCGACCGGATGTGCCACCACGTCGAGGACATGGGCTCCGAACGTCACAATCTGCATCGTCATCTCCTGCTGATCGGCGAATAGCCACGCTGCGCCGCAGCCACCGCGACCGCAACGAGTTGCTCCTGATTCAAGACGGCACCATCTCCGACCGCTGCGGTCCGCAGGTAGATCTCCGCCAGCCATTCGACGAGTTCGATGCGCTGGCAGGCCGATCCGATCGTGTCCCCGTACGCGACGGATCCGTGGTTGCGCATCAGGGCGGCGGTGCGTTCGACGAGGGCCTTCGCCACGGCGTCCGTCAACTCCTGGGTGCCGAAGATCTCGTGCGGCGCCACCCGCACACCGCCACCGACCAGCGCCGCGGTGTAGTGCACTGCCGGGAGCTCATCGACGAGGTTGGCCACCGCGATCGAGGCGACCGGGTGTGCATGGACCACGGCCCTCGCGCTCGTCGACCGGTAGATCTGCAGGTGCAGGAGCAGTTCGGACGTCGGTACGTAGGCGGTATCCACGAGCACCATGCCGTCGAGATCGGTGACGACCGCCTGATCCGGGGTCAGGAACTCGAGGTCCGCACCGCTGGGCGTCACGAGAATCCGGTCCTCGAGTCGGATCGACAAGTTGCCCCCGGTGCCGATCACGAGGCGACGGTGGGCCAGTCGATGGGCGGCGCTCACCAGCGCGGCTCGCTGATCCTCGAAGTCCATGGGGACGAGGCTATCGGCCGGTGGCGGCGATCGGAGGGAGATCACCGCCACCGGAAGATGACTTGGTCGAGCCGGCCCGGGGGAGCAGCGGGTCCCTCGGTCCACGTGAAACCACTGGGCTGCCGAACTTCTGCCGATACAGTGCGAAAGCTGGAGGGAATCACCGGAGAAGAGGAAGCTTTCGTGCCACGTCTCGAGAACAAAGTCGCATTCATCACCGGGGTTGCCCGTGGTCAGGGACGCGCGCATGCGGTCCGTCTGGCAACAGAGGGTGCCGACATCGTCGGGATCGACCTGGCCGGTCCGTTGCCGGGCGTGCCCTACGACTCCGCGACGCCGGAAGACCTCGCCGAGACGGTGGCCCTGGTGGAGGCACAGGGCCGCAAGGCACTGCTGCGCCAGGGTGATGTCCGGGACCTCGACGCGCTCAAGGAACTGGCCGCGGACGCGGTGGACGAGTTCGGCGGTATCGACGTGGTGGTCGCCAACGCGGGGATCTGCATTCCGGCGACCTGGGACGAGTCGACGCCGGAGATGTTCCGCGACCACATGGACATCAACGTCACGGGGTGTGGAACACCGTGATGGCAACCGCGCCGCATCTGATCACCCGTGGCGGTGGATCGGTGATCCTGATCAGTTCGCTGGCCGGCAAGAAACTGCAGCCGTTCATGGTCCACTACACCACCAGCAAACACGCTGTCACCGGTATGACCAGGGCTTTCGCCGCAGAACTCGGTGTGCACAACATCCGGGTCAACAGTGTTCACCCCGGTGCGGTGATCACCGAGATGGGCTCGGGGGACATGGTCAAACGGATCGAAGAGACCATGGCCAGCAATCCGCGGTTCGCGACAGCGGGCACGTCCTTCCTCAATCAGTTCGCCGCCATGCCCGACGAGGTTGCCGGTGCCGTGGCGTTCCTGGCCTCGGATGATTCGTCGTTCATGACCGCCGAACACGTATCGGTCGACGGCGGGGCTCAATACTTCTGAGCGCACACCGCCTACCGTTGAGGTCGTGAGCGAGAGCACGGGTACACCGGATCGGATGACGGCTGTCGGACTGCTGGCGAAGCTGGTGGATGAGGGCAGTTGGCGGCCCTGGGACGTCGAGTTGACCACATTGCCGGACGATCCGGCGTACGCCGCCGATATCGCCCGTGCCCGCGATAAGACCGGCCTGGACGAATCGGTCCTGTGCGGTGAGGCCACGCTGTCCGGCGAGCGCATCGCGGTGGTGGTGAGCGAGTTCGGATTCCTGGGTGGGTCGATCGGCCGGGAAGCCGGACGACGGGTGGTCGCGGCGATCCGCCGCGCCACCTCCGAACGACTTGCCGTACTGGCACTTCCGGCGTCCGGTGGGACGAGGATGCAGGAGGGGACACCGGCGTTTCTGCAGATGGTCAACATCACCGCCGCCGTGGTCGACCACAAGGCGGCAAGCCTGCCGTACCTGGTCTATTTGCGGCACCCGACCACCGGTGGGGTGTTCGCGTCCTGGGGTTCATTGGGGCATGTGACGCTGGCCGAGCCCGGCGCGTTGGTCGGATTCCTGGGTCCCCGCGTCTACGAAGGTCTGTACGGTCACGAGTTCCCGGCCGGGGTGCAGGTGTCGGAGAATCTGCGGTCGCATGGGTTGATCGATCTGGTTGTCGACGTCGATGGGCTGGGTGCGACGGTGTCCCGGATTGTCGGCCTGCTGGAGCGCCGGGAATCCGAGAGCGACATGCGGCCGACGCCGAACGAGGGTTCGCAGGTGTCGGCGCCGGTTGCGTGGGATGTGGTCACGGCATCACGGGCCGTCGACCGGCCTGGGGTCGGCGACCTGCTGAAGCGCTCGACTGCCGAGTCGATCGAGTTGGCCGGTGGTGGGGAAGTCGACTCTCGAAGTGGAATCATCTTGGCGTTGGCAAGCTTTGGCGGCCAGACGGCGGTGGTGGTGGGTCAGGACCGCAACCGGCAGGTGCCCGGCGCGCTGATTGGTCCTGCGGACCTGCGGCTTGCGCGTCGAGGGATGCGGTTGGCGCAGGGCTTGGGACTTCCGCTGGTGACGGTGATCGATACGCCGGGCGCCGACCTGTCCGCCGACGCCGAAGAGGGTGGTTTGGCGGGCGAGATCGCGCACTGCATTGCGGAGTTGAGCGCGCTGACCGTACCGACGATTTCGGTGCTGTTGGGGCAGGGGGCCGGCGGAGCAGCGCTGGCGTTGTTCCCGGCCGACCGGGTGATCGCGATGGAGAACTCCTGGCTCTCGCCGCTGCCGCCCGAGGGTGCGAGCCTGATCGTGTACCGCGACACCGATCACGCACCGGATCTGGCTGCGCAGCAGGGTATTCGGGCCATCGACCTGCATTCCTCGGGCATCGTCGACGTGGTGCTCGGTGAATCGACGACGGACGCCGTCGACTTTCTGCCCGACCTCGGAGCCCACCTCACGTACGAGCTCGCGACACTGAAGACGCTCGACATCGATGAACGCCGCCGGCGCCGCGAGGACCGCCGACGCCGAATCGGTGACGCGGTCAGCTGAGACGAATCGTGATCCCAATCCGGTTTGTTTACGCAGGTCAGGAGTTTCGCGGCGGCAATTCGTCTACCGTTGGAGGATGGTTAGAGTTCAACGGACGTTCACGGTCGAAGCGCCGGCGGACAAGGTTCGCGCCTACCTGCGCGACTTTGCCAATGCGGAGCACTGGGACCCTGGAACGCAGAGATGCACGCAGGTCGGATCCGGGCCGGTGGTCCTGGGTACCGAGTGGGACAACACCTCGAAAATCGCGGGGATCAGGACCCATCTGAAATACAAACTCACCCGGGACGATCCCGATCGGGTCACCCTCGAAGGCAGTAACAAGACCGCCACCAGCATCGACGATATTTCGATCTATCCGCAGGGGCCGGCGAAGACTTCGGTTGCGTACCACTCGCACGTCGTCTTCAACGGTGTCGCAAAGTTGTCGGACCCGGTGTTCGGGCTGGTCTTCAAACGCCTGGCGGACCAGACGCAGAAGCAGATGACCGAGTCGCTCGGCGCGCTCTAGGTGGTCAGGCGTCGCACTGACTCCGGGATCTGCCCTCCGGTCTCGCTGGCGGGTGCGTCGTAGACGGTTCGCATGGGTACGTGTCCGGTCCAATCATCCGAGGTCGCGGTACCGGGACCACCGGCGCGTGCTTTGGTGATCCACTGTCCGTCGATGATCGGGACCGACAACACGATCGTCGCGGCGATCTCTTTGGCGGTGTGCGGACGGACCTCGGTGCTGCGGCCCGGCAGGATGCTGTCGCTGAGCACGTTCAGTGCTTCGCGCGGATCCAGGCCGGAGTTCTCGATGGTGCCGCGCACCACTGCCGACCGGTAGTTCATGGAATGGTCGAAGAGGGTGTCGGCAACAACCAGTCCGTCGACGATGAACGCCGAGATCGCCACCGGTGCCCCTGCTGCGATGTGGCGCAACGCCCCCGCGCCGGTGGACCCGTGCATCAGAATTGTGTCGCCGTGCCGGGCGATCAGCATCGGCACCGACCACGGCAACCCGTCGACCACGGTGGACACGGTCGCCACGTGCGCCTCGTCGAGGATCTCGTCGAGTAGCGCGCGGTCGCCCCGGCGTTCCTTCTTACGATTCAGCGTGTCCACGATCTCTCCTTGCCCCGGCGTTGTCTGTGCACAAAGTTCCATCGAAGCGCTGGCAAGGTCAAGCTGAATACCGAACCGCATGAGTAGGGTCGATTCGGGGTGAAAGGTAGGCGGTATGACACTCATCAGTGTTTCGGACCTGGCCGGCGAAGTGGCATCCGGGCGCGACGACCTGCGGATCCTCGACGTGCGGTGGTCGCTGCCTGCACCCGACGGACGAGAAGCTTTTGCGGCAGGTCATATTCCGTCGGCGGTCTACGTCGATCTGGAGACCGAACTGAGCGACCACTCGATTGAGGGTCGGGGTCGTCACCCGCTGCCGTCGGGTGAGGTGCTGCAGACGGCCTTACGCCGTTGGGGTGTCCACAGCGGCGACTCCATCGTGGTCTACGACGACTGGAATCGCGCCGGTTCCGCGCGGGCCTGGTGGGTGCTGCGCGCGGCGGGCATCTCCGGTGTCCGGATACTCGACGGCGGCTTCGGCGCGTGGGTGAAGGCCGGCGAGCCCGTTGCCGCCGGAGAAGCCACCACGGTGGCCGGTGATGTGGTGGTGTCCCAACCCGACCTCTACGCCGGGGCAGTACCTGCTCTGACCGCCGAGCAGGTCGCCGATTTCGCCGGCCTCCTCGTGGACGCCCGTGCGCCCGAACGTTTCCGGGGTGAGGTCGAACCGGTTGATCCGGTGGCCGGGCACATTCCGGGTGCGGTGAACGCGCCGAGTACAGCCACCCTGGATGACAACGGTTTCTTCCGGACGCCGAACCAGTTGCGGGAGTACTTCGCCGGTGTCGGAGCGGACGGATCTGAGCCGGTGGGTGTGTATTGCGGGTCGGGTGTCACCGCGGCGGTCGATCTCGTGGCGCTGCAACTGGCGGGCATCGATGCGACGTTGTTCCCGGGTTCGTGGTCGCAGTGGAGCTCGGACGCCGACAACCCGGTGGCGACCGGTCCGGCGTGACAGGGAGCCAAGATAGTTCGGGGCCGGCGTTCAGAATGCCGTCAGACCCCGGCGGCCGGCTCGGTCTTGAGCGCTTCGAACCGGGCTTCGACGGAGGCCGAGATGTAGACCCGATCAGGCTCGAGTTCGATGACCTGACGGTCTTCGAACTCGCCGGGAGGCGCAGCGGAGACGGCCATCGCGCGCGGTATCCCGCCGTCGGACGCGAAGTGCGAACCGCCGGTGTCCAGGCCGAGCATCCCGGGATCTGCGATCGCCACGGCATTGAAGTCGCTGTAGCCCAGACCTTGCGTGTACCCCTGGGCCTTGGCGAGGGCGTTGCGGACGGCCAGGTCGCGAACTTGCGCGGTCCGTTTCGCCTGGGCTTTCCGGCTGAGCCACCAGTGGATCCGACCCACCGATACCGCCTCGATCTCCGAGACCTGATCGATGAAGGCGCCCAGTGCGCTGAAGTCCTTGAAGGTCACCTTGATTGACGCCGTCGAGCTGTACACCCACGGAAGCTTCTTGGCTTCGCGGTGGTATGGCCGGTACCGGTCGTGGCGCAGCTGATCGAGCGACCATCGCTTCAGTGGTGATTCGGGTTGCTCGTGCAGCGCCTTCACCAGATCGGTGACGGTGGCGACCGCGGCTGTCACCGGTTCGGACGCCTTGTCGCGGGTGCTGCCATCGGCGTGCACCGAGACATGCAGGGTGCAGCGGTTCGGGGCGAACTGCCGGTCAGCGTGACCGGAAACGGTGATGGTGACAGGGCGAGGAATCATTGCTGCAGTGTGCCCGGGTGGTCTGACATTCGCCGGACCGATCCGGCGAGCGCATCGGCGAAGACCTGCTGCGGCGATATGACAAAGTGGTCGGGTGATGCTCTTTCCGTCGTTGACCCAGGCCTCCCTCATCAACCGGGCGGACGACCCCGCCTTCGTCACGGTCGGCGACACCGCCCTGTCCCGAAGTGATCTCATCGGTGCGGCCACCTCGGTGGCCGAGCGGATCCGCGGGGCCCGGTGCATCGCGGTGCTGGCCCAGCCCACTGCGCAGACCGTGGTCGCGGTGGTCGGTGCCCTGATCGCGGGCGTGGCCGTGGTTCCGGTGCCACCGGATGCCGGGGCGACCGAACGGCAGCACATGCTGACCGACTCCGGCGCGCAGGCGTGGCTCGGCGCAGCGCCCGAGGACACCGGCGGTCTGCAGGTCCTCCCGGTCCGGATGTACGCGCGGTCGTGGCACAGCCATCCCGAACCTCATCCCGACTCGACCGCGTTTGTCTTGTACACCTCCGGCACCACCGGACTGCCCAAGGGCGTTCCGATGACCCGCCGCGCGATCGCCGCCGGCCTCGATGCCTTGGCGGACGCGTGGGCGTGGACCTCGAATGACGTTTTGGTTCACGGCCTTCCGCTCTTCCACGTCCACGGCTTGATCCTCGGTATCCTCGGTCCGCTGCGGGTGGGCGGCGCTGTGATCCACACGGTCAAACCGACGCCCGAGAACTACGCTGCGGCAGCGGGCACGTTGTACTTCGGTGTCCCGACCGTCTGGACCAGGATCGCTGCCGACGAAGAGTCCGCCCGTGCACTGTCGTCGGCTCGTTTGCTGGTGTCGGGCAGTGCGCCCTTGCCGGCGCCGGTGTTCGAGAAGATCAAAGAGCTGACCGGTCACGAGATCGTCGAGCGCTACGGGATGACCGAAACGCTGATCACCATCAGCACCCGCTTCGACGGTGAACGTCGTCCGGGCTGGGTCGGTCACCCGATCGCCGGTGTGGAAACCCGGTTGCGCGACGACCAGGGCGCCGACGTCCCTCACGACGGAGAAACCATCGGCGACTTGCAGATTCGTGGTCCGATGGTGTCGCGGGGATACCTCAATCGGCCCGACGCCACCACTGATTCGTGGCTCGACGACGGCTGGTTCGCGACCGGTGACGTCGCCGTCATCGACCCGGGTGGCATGCATCGGATCGTCGGACGAGCATCGATCGACCTCATCAAATCCGGTGGCTACCGCATCGGTGCCGGCGAGATCGAGACCGTGTTACTCGGGCATCCGAGCGTCAGTGAGGTCGCCGTGATCGGCGTGCCCGACGACGATCTGGGGCAACGCATCGTTGCTGTCGTGGTCGGGGAAGGTGTCAACGAGACCGAGCTCATCGACCTTGTCGCCGCTGAGCTCTCGAACCATAAGCGGCCCAGGGAAATTCGCGTAGTTGACGAACTACCCCGCAATGCCATGGGTAAGGTGCAGAAGAAGCTGTTGCTCTAGGCGGCTATGAGGAGGTTCGGACATGCATGCATTCCGCTCGGCGGTCGAAGAACATCGGATCGACGACATCGCCGCGATGCTCGACGAACACGTGGTGTTTCACAGTCCGGTCGCCTTCAACGCCTACAAGGGGCGTGATGTCGTTGATGGGATCCTGCGCGCAGCCTTCGAGACGTTCGAGGACTTCACCTATCTGCGCGAACTGAATTCACCACTCGACGGATACACCGGCCTGATCTTCAAGGCCAAGGTCGACGGCCTCGCCATCGAGGGATGTGACTTCATCCACGAAACCCCCGACAACCTGATCGACGAAATCACCGTCATGCTGCGGCCGATGAAAGCCACACAGCTGTTCTCTGAGAAGATGGGCGCCAAGCTGTCGGCTCGGTGATCGTCGCTACGCGTTGTCAACAGGAGACCGGGTAGTCCACAGCCGCTGCATGATTGCGGCGGATCAGCCGGGACCGATCGCTGGCCGTCAATAACCTCGACCTCGTTCATCGAAACCGATGGGGGGGACTCTGATGGCACCGGTACTCAAGGCAGATCGTGATGCGCTCGCCATCCTCGCGGCAGATCTACGGGCCGCGGCGCATGGAATCCGGGCGATAGACATGCACGTGGCATTTTCGGATCTGCTCCGGGGTTTCGCGGGATCCGACGTCGCAGCTGCTTGTGCAACAGCGGAAGAACAGATCGAATCCGGCTTGACGACGGTCGCAACTCGCGTTGATGCGTTGGCGCAGAGGAACGCAGATGCCGGCTCGGCATACGGCATGACCGACGATCAGTACGCCGACTCGATCAGCGGCCTGCTGAAGCTGTGACCGATGAGCAACCCGACTGTGACACAGGTGCGTACGTGGTTGACCCACGCGCAAGCGCTCTCCGACACCGCCGTCGAGATCGATTCTGCGGTGGACACATTCGATGCGCGGATGAATGACATCTCACGCGCTGTCACCACCACTATGCAGGGCTGGCAGGGCGATGCGGCCGAAGCATCGCAGGCACGTACCGACGCCGAAACTCAGGCGAGTAGCCGTTTGGCGATCACCGTGCTCGACATCGCCGACGACATCAATCGCCTCGGGCCCGACATCGTCCACTCCTGTCGGGTGGCCCGCGACCGGGCCAACTCCATCGCCTGGCTCGGCTACCTCGTGGCCGACGACGGGACTGTCACGGCGCCGGTCGGCTCTCGACCCGGCTATCCGACCGACATCTCGGCCGGTCTCCCGATTGAAGCGGCACAAGCCTTGGCCGGCCGGAAAGCTGCCGGCCACCAGGCCTGGTTGGCAGAGGCATTGGCAGCTGCCGGTCAGGCCGATTCGGTCCTGGCCGCCCAGATCACCAAGACTCTCGGGGGGCTGGTGCTCAATGCCGAGCGAGCCACCGCGCCCGTCCCGCTTCGGCAGGTGGTGCAGGAACTGGTGGATGGCAGACGCAAGCTGCCCAGCGACCCGTACTTGCTCAAGACACTCTGGGACGGTCTGACCTCGGCGGAAAAGGCAGCGTTGTGGAACAGCAATCGCGAGATCGGGAACATGGACGGGGTACCGGTCGCCGACCGCGATCACTTCAACCGCCGGTATTTGATCGAGTTGGAGAACGCCGCGCGCGAAATGATCGCCGATGCCGACTCGGAGCGGTCGATTCAAGCGCAGGCCGAGCGGGACCTCGCTGCGCTGAGTGGGGTGCAGAACACGCTCGGCAAGGAGAGTGGCGGGAAGAAGCGCTATCTGATGCAACTCGACACCAGGGGACGAGGAGCGGTCGCGGTCAACAATCCCGATACCGCTGACCACGTCGTCACCTACGTGCCGGGGACGGGCTCGAGGCTCAGCAAGATCGGCGGGGGAGTCGATCGCGCGGAGCGGATGGTCCGCGCCGCCAGTCCGCCCGGAACGACAGATACCGCGGCCATTGCCTGGTTCGGTTATGACGCACCCCAGGACATCGGTGCGGCCGGCTCCGGTGCGCCGGCCGCGCGGGGGGCCCAACCACTCGTTGAGCTGCAGGTAGGTCTGCGGGCGACTCACGAAGGGGCGAGTGCCTCGCACAACACCATCGTCAGTCATTCCTACGGGACGGTTGTCGTTGCCGAGGCGGCCAGTGGGGATCGAGAACTCAACGTCGATGACGTGGTGTTTGTTGCCAGTCCCGGGTTGGGCGGACCCGATGACGTGAACGACCTGCACCTGACCGGACCTGATGATCGGCCGAACTCGGACCGGGTCTGGGCGACAGTGGCGAGGAACGACTGGATCGACATGGTCGAAGGAGTCCACGGCGCCGACCCACACGACCGCGGGTTCGGTGCCCAGGTCTTCACATCCGACAACGGTTCCTGGATCAGCACCGCCGCACACAGCAAGTACTGGGACGAGGGGTCAGAATCACTGCGCAATATCGCCCGGATCGTGACGGGGAAGTACGGGGAGGTGCAGTAGGAAGGGTCATCGCCGGCCGGGGGCGTCGGCTCAGACCTGCGGCTGGGACATGGGCCATCCGGGTGACGGCGCAAATGGATCGCCGGACGCCTCCTGCCCAATGCAAGGTCTCAACGCTTCGGGATCAGTCGACTGAAGATCTGCAATGTATTCAAGCGCACGCCAATCTCCGAAGACTGATTCAGAGGGCGCGCGTTGACCGCCGCGTTGGCTCGCCGGTGGCGATTGACCCTGCCGTTGATAGGTGATGGAGAACGCCGCAGCGATACCGTATTTTGTGAACTCATTCGGATTCGGGACCGGGGTGTTGGGGTGCGCACTGGGTGAATACTTGCAGCCGGTGACTCGCGCTCGGTCACCATCCAGTTCGACGAACCCGGTGATGCGGAAGTAGTCGACCCCGTACCCATCTCGCGGCGTTCGCAGGTACCTGTCGGCAGGAAGTGCAGGCTGCATCGCCTCCACAAATCCAGGGTAGGCATGTTCTGCTCCGCCACCGAAAAACGCAACTGTCGTCGACTCCACAAAGGCGCGGACGAACGTCGCATCGGGGGTGTTGAGGTCAAGCACATCGGGCGGTAACCAGCGAGAGAAGATGTGGACCTCGCGAGGGAGTTGATATCCGACTGACTTTTGTGGTGCGGGTGATGGCTCCTGCGTGGGAGTGGTTGTCGTACTGCAATTTGTCGTCAGTGCCACGATCGCAGCGGCGGTGATGAGCGCAAATCCACTACGGATTCGGGACGCCTTGAGGGTGCGGTGGTTTTGAGGGATCGGCAGGTCGCGGGATCTGATCGTGCGTGATGTTTTTGTCATGGGCCCACTTTGGGTTGCGCGGCACTCCTTGCGAAGTGTCGTCTGCACCCTCACCGCACTGCTCAATTCACACCTGGGGCTGGGAGTCGGGCCATCCGGGTGAGGATGCAAACGGGTTGCCTTCATCCTTGCTTCCGATGCAAGGGCTTATCGATTCCGGTTTTGTGTTGTGAAAGTCGCCTACATACTCGAGGGCGTGCCAGTCTCCGAAAACTGACTCAGACGGAGCCCGTTGGTTTCCACGCTGTTCGATGGGAGGCGACTGGCCCTGGCGTTGGTAGGTGAGAGAGAACGCGGTAGCTATACCGTGGTTTTTCGGCCTATTCGGTTCTGCGATTGGTGTGTTGGGGTGACCGTTGGGGGCTGCTTCACAACCGATGACTTGCACTCGGTTGCCGTCGAGGTTGACAAGATCGACGACGCGGAAATAGCTCACCCCGTATCCATCGCGTGGCGTGCGCAGGTACCGATCCGGTGGGAGTGCAGGTTGCATGGCCTGTACGAATCCGGGGTAAGCGTGCTCGGCTCCACCGCCGAAGAATGCAACGGATGTGGACTCGATGAACGCACGAACAAACGTTGCGTCTGCCGAATCGAGGTCCAGGACGTCGGTCGGCATCCACCGGTCGAAGTATTTCACTTCGGCAGGGAGTTGATAGCCGACTGTTTCCTGAACTGGTGCAGATGACTTTGGTGCAGCAGTGTCTGTTGGCGATGTGCAACCAGCACCGACAGCGACAATGAAAGAGATAGTAATGAGGATGGTGCTACGGCTCCTGGACGCTCTGAGGGTGTGGCGGTTTCGACGGATCCGCAGGCCGTGGAATCTGATCGTGCGTGATGTTTTCGTCATGGAGCCCGCTCTGATAGTGCGTTTCAAAGGTGAGGCCAAGCTTGGCGGCTGCGATGTTGAACGGCCCAGGGTTGTCCGCAATTGCATTCCAATCGAGCCTACCGTCAGGTAAGAAGTAGCTATGCGCCTGGCCGGTCACGCTGTCCGGGTATGTGAAGTCTTCCCTCACTTCTTCGTTCGCCGCAGCGTAACCCTCGATGCGGCTGTACTCGCGAATGGTGCTGTCGGTCAGCGCGGTGTTGTCGATCTCCGTCAATGCGGCCGTCCATTGCGAGTCATCAAGGATTGCTGGGTCATTCGGAATGTCAAACATCTCGTACTTGATGGTTGGACTCACAATTCCGGCAACTTCACCGACTCCGGTTGGGAGGGGAATTGAATTGAAGATGCCCATCGCCGTGTCGTAGTCTCGCTGATCAAGGTTGTATTGAACGATGTTGTCCCACTGTTCGTTCTGTCTCAGGACCGAAAGCTGATCGCGGAGGCCTTGGGTCAGGGCCTGGTCGAGTTGGCCGGCATCGTTCCCCAGCGTGACGTCGTCGGGGTTCTGCCCGTATTCATACGCCAAATGGTTTTGCCACTGCGCACCAGCGGTGTGAATGACATTGGCGGCAACGGGGTCTGAGTCGATCACCTTGAACAACTTCGATAGGTCTGTGGTCTCGGGTATCGCGCCGGCATGATGGTTGATGAGCGCGCCATCGGACGCGTCGACAAAGTTGGCGAGATATGGAGACATCGACACGGCAAGGGCTTGGGTAAGGTTCGGATTGACTTCGCCGAGCGATGTATACGTTCCGGGAATGTCGCTGTCGGGCATCCGCCCGCTCAGAAGAGTTTCGTTATCGATCAACAGGTTTGCGAGGGTGGTGGCCGAGCGGCCTGCGAGCTCGCCCTCATAGCCGGTCGCGTCAGCATTCTCGCCGATCCAGTCGATGACGTTGACTGCACCGAGTTGGTCCTCATCCCACGGGTGGGTCACCAGGTCGAGGAAGTGGCTGTTGGCGTCGTAGTGGTTGCCGGGCGTGATGGTGACATCCATGTTCTCGCCACTCAAGAAGTCAGAAACAGCCTGGTGATCGCCTGAGGCATTGTTGAGCATCGCATCGACAGTGCTGTTGATGTCCTCGATGTCGAGACGGGAATCGTATGCGCCCCAATAGCGGTCGCTGTCGTCGCCTTCCGTTGCTCCGGCGATTTCGGAAGCCTGTTTCAGCAGTCCGCGGTCTACGTCGGATCCCAATCGCAGGCTTTGGTCCCCGTTGCTCAGTAGGTTGTTTAGTGATTTGAATTGGTCGAGCTTTGGGATGTCCGTGTAGTACGGGTCTGTATAGCCGTTGGTGACGTTGACGTCGCGGACGATCGGGCTCTCGACCAGCAGGTCGCGGATTTCCTTCGGAAGCTTGTCCATCCCGCCCCTGGAGCCCGCGGTGGTGGTCGTGTGCGGATTGCCGACCATTCTGATCGCGTCGCCGATTTCACCTCGAACCACATCCCGTTGATCGGGTGGCAGGCTGGAAAGTGCGGCGTCGATTTCGCTGGTCGACTTGTCGTCAAGCTCGCGCATCATCTCCATGAGGTAGTCGTACTGACCCTGCGACATCGTGGCCGGTTTGCCTTCGGCGAGCGCATGCTGCTGCTCTGGGGATAGTCCACCAGCTGCCTGTAACTGCTCCAGTTCGCCTGGCGTCAACGACATTCCGGCTTCGATCTTCTTTGCGAGCGTCGCACCGTCACCGCCACTGAGACCAGCGACTACCGGTGCCAACTGGCCGATTTCCTCGAGAGCGGAGGTGATCTGCTGCGATGCAGCGGCGTCGATTTCTTCGAAGGAGACTGCCTGAGACTTGAACGACACTGTTGCGTTCTTTGCCTCGCTGGCGCGATGCGCCTGGATGGCTTTCCTGATATTGACGACGTCCTCACTGACGTCTGGGTCGTCAAGTTCATAGTCCCGGGTGTCAGTGACTGTCCAGTCCTCGGACACAGCGAACTCGCGCTGCTCCATGTCTTGGATCGCTGGTCGGACGGCGTCGATGATCGCCTGCAGGCCGGTACTCCCGGTTGCGGCAGCTTCTCGCAACGAGTCCAGGGCAGTCGCTACGCGCAACTGTTGAGTCTTTTCGCTGGTTCCACGATCGACCGCGGCTTCGCGGGAACCGCCAGACCAATCAAGGTTGACGATCGTGCTTTCGACCGTGCGTGCGCCGTGCTCAATCGAGTTGGCGAGACCATCCAGGCCCGCGGCTTGGGCACCGAGGCTGGTGGCGTCGATCCTGATGATCAGAGATTTGGTGGGGTAGACCACGATGACTCAGCTTGCCTGTGGCTGATTCAGATCGCCGATGGAGGTGAGCAGTGCGGCGGCGAGTTCATCGGTCGAAACAATCAGGGCGGCTGCACCGCTGAGACTCTCTGCGATCACCTCGTAGCGCCCGGAAACCGTCGTCATGGCTTGCTGCACAGTCGCTTGAGCACCTTGCAGTGCAGATCCTGTGGAGGTCTCAGCCAGTGCTGTTGCCGCAGAGTCGAGGTCAGGCGCAATCCAAAACGCTGCGTATTCTGCCTGGACTCCGATTGCGGCGGCCGCACTTTTCAATTCCGCAGCGTCGACGTGCATCGATCCCCCCGTTCGAGTACCCGAACAAGCCCCCGCTCGTTCTGCCGAGATGCTAACAGGGACGCCGGACAATGGGGATGCCTGTGATTCGTTGCTGGACGAATGGATTTGGCGGCGAGTGCGGCTCGGTTCGCTCGCAGACCGCGGGATCAGGGCTAGTATCAAACGGTCGAATGTAAGTTGGCTTGTAGGCAGGATGAATCATGTTGTCGGAGTCAACTTCTGGATGGTCTGTGGTCGATGTTGAGACATCGGGGTTGAGTCCGAACCACCACCGGGTTCTGAGCGTCGCGGTGGTCAATCTTGATTCTTCGGGCCGCGTGGAGGACGAATTCACGACTCTCTTCAATCCCGGATGCGATCCGGGGCCGGTCCATATTCACGGTTTGACACTGGACCGGTTGGCCGGCGCTCCGACATTCGATCAGATCGCGCCACAGCTCACCGCGATGCTTCACGGCCGGACGATGGTCGCGCACAACGCTTCGTTTGATCACGGATTTCTGGCCTCTGAACTGAACCGCGCGAGGGTCGAGCACTCCGTGAACCGTCGGTTGTGCACGATGGCGCTGAGTCGCCGGCTCCAGCTCGAGGTGCCGAACCACAAGCTCTCGACGCTCGCTCAGCATTGGAAGATCCAGCAACGACATGCGCACGATGCGCTCGACGACGCACGGGTCACGTCCCAGGTCTTTGCGCACAGCGCCGCGTTGGCGCGCACGTTGGGAATGCCGCTGCCGGTGGTCAACTGCTCCGTTTCGAACCGTGGCTACCCGGTCGCCGTGACTCGTATCCCTTGCCTGTGGAAGAACCCGGGACGTATGGGTGAACAAGGCGTCCTGGTCCAGGGCATGAAGGTGGCGGTCACCGGGGATACCCAGATTCCCCGACTCGAACTGGCGGATCGGATGACTGCCGCCGGTCTGGATGTCATGAACTCGGTCAGCGGCCAGACCAGTGTTGTGGTGTGCAATCAGCCGCACATCGGAACCGGCAAGCTGCAGCGAGCCCGGGAGAAGGGGATCCGGGTCATCTCGGAAGACCAGCTGCTGTCGTTGCTGGTTGCGGTGCAGGCCGGAGCTCTCAAGTCGGCAACCTACGAGCTCGACGAACCCGTGCCCCGAAGGACCCGACCACCTGAACCCGTGGCGCGCGGACTGTGGAGAGGACGTCGGGTGCTGGTTCTCGGCGACAACCATGCCGAAGCAGTAGTAGTCCGTTCCCGCTTGATCGAGCTCGGTGCGAAACCATCCGTCAACCTCAGTGCCGGCGTGACGCATGTGGTGCTGTTGGGCGGCGGGACCTCCGACAAACGGCTGCCCCGGATCCGGGAACGTGCTCTTCCGCTACTGACCGCCGACGACGTACTGGGCAACTCGGTCTATACGGATTCGGTGATCGTGGGCAGCGAGCAGTCGGTGTCATCGGCGGACTCGGCGACGGTACTGAGCCGCGGTGCCGTCATGGACCTGCCCTCATCTGTGGGGACGTACCTGGTGAACATCGCGTGGAGCGCCGAAACCTTGCGCGGGTTCGAGGTCGACGTTGTGGCGTTCGAGCTAGGTCGCGATGGTCAGGTGACCTCTGACGAAGACTTCGTGTTCTTCAATCAGCCGGTCAGTGGAAGCGCGGGAGTCATGCTCCCCATTGATGGTGACTGCGAGCAGGGATTGCGTATCGACCTGACCTGCCTGGATGACGCAACCGAACGGATAGCGATCGCCGCAGCCATCGACGGCGACGCTACGTTCAGTCAGGTCGGGGCAGTATCGGTTGAGGTTGCGGGTGAGCACCATGCAGTTGCCTCTGCCGTGTTGGACGCCGCCACCAGTGAACGCACGATGCTCATCGCCGAGCTCTACCGGCGCAACGATCAGTGGCGGCTTCGCGCCATCGGCCAGGGCTACGACTATGGACTCGGCGAGCTGGCTCGTGGTTATGGCGTCGACGTGGACGATTAGCCCGGTTGCTTCGGAGGTAAACAACCAACAAATTTCTGAATGGGCTCTTGACCAGGCGATTTGACGTGGTGCAGTGTGTTCCCGTAACTTTCTTCAAGTCAGCGAGTGAGGCGCCGGAGAGCGAGAAGCCGGGAGCCGAGAACACCGACAGGGAAGTCTTTTCCTGAAGGAACAACGCAGACCGCCCATAGTGTGAATGTGCTCCGCCTTTCGGTGGAGGGTTCAAACGCGGGTGGTGACGGACTGCGAGAGCAGCGAGTTGCAGACCGGATGTGAGTCCGGTAAGCTTGAAAAGTTGCCTCCGAGACGGAGACAGCGAGGAAGTTACAATATAATATCCCGCCGGGACGACGCACTTGTTGAAGGTGTGTGCAGATCGGATGTGGGTGTGTTCTTTGAGAACTCGATAGTGTGTCGATGGATTGTTAGTGCCAATTTAGGTGCTGTATGTCTGTCACGGTGACGAAATCCCAGTCTGGGGTTTGGTCGGGTTGGCGGATGTGTGGTGCCGGCATTAGTTAGATAATTTTTTGATCCCATCGCAGGTTTTGAGTCCTGTGGTGGTGTCAGTTTTTGTTTGGTTGGGATTATGAAATCTCTTCAGGACATATTTTTTTGAAACTCGCTCTTCGGAGCGGTTTTGGAAGGTTTTCATGGAGAGTTTGATCCTGGCTCAGGACGAACGCTGGCGGCGTGCTTAACACATGCAAGTCGAACGATGAAGCCAGCTTGCTGGTGGATTAGTGGCGAACGGGTGAGTAACACGTGGGTGATCTGCCCCAAACTTTGGGATAAGCCTGGGAAACTGGGTCTAATACCGAATATGACCACCAGATGCATGTCTGGTGGTGGAAAGCTCCGGCGGTTTGGGATGGGCCCGCGGCCTATCAGCTTGTTGGTGGGGTAATGGCCTACCAAGGCG